>NZ_CP081496.1:1895169-2526893 GCF_019774615.1 Streptomyces sp. BHT-5-2
GCTGGGCGCTGACGGTGGCCTCCGGGCTGCTCTCCGGCGCGGCGAGCATGCTCGTCGGCGGCGGGACGCTGGTGTTCATCGCGGCGGCCCTCGGCTCGATGCTGGGCGACCGGATCGCCTGGCTGGCGTCGGCGCGCGGGCTGCCGGAGTTCTACCAGTTCGTGGTCGCGGCGATGCCGCCCGCCGCGATAGGGGTCGTCTTCGCCCTGGCGCACTCCAACGTGCAGTCCTCCGCGGTGATCACCGGTGGGCTGTTCGCCCTGATCCCGGGACGGGCGCTGGTCGCCTCCGTGCAGGACGGGCTGACCGGCTACTACATCACCGCCGCCGCACGTCTGCTGGAGGTCGGCTATCTCATCGTCGGCATCGTCGTCGGCGTGCTGTCCGTGCTCTACATCGGACTCCAGGCCGACCCCGGCCTCCAACGGCTCAACCCCGAGCAGGCGCTGCGGCTCTACAACGAGCCGGTGGTGCAGACCATCGCGTCGATGCTGTTGGCGCTGGCGTTCTGCGTCCTGCTCCAACAGGAGCGCCACACCGTCGCGTTCGCGACCATGAACGGCGGGGTCGCGTGGGTGGTGTACGGGGCGCTGACCGCCACCGCCGGGTTCAACGCGGTGCCCTCCACGGCCATCGCCGCCGGCCTCGTCGGCCTCTTCGGCCAGCTGCTCTCCCGGTACCGCTACGCCTCCGCGCTGCCCTACGTGACCGCGGCCATCGGCCCGCTGCTCCCCGGTAGTGCGACCTACTTCGGGCTGCTCAACTTCGCCCAGGGGAACCTGCTGGAGGGCTTCTCGTCGCTGATCAAGGCCGCCTCGCTGGCGCTCGCGATCGCGGTCGGGGTCAACCTCGGAGGCGAGGTGGCGCGGCTCTTCCTGCGGGCGCCAGGGCTCACCGAGGCCGGCGCGGGGCGCCGCGCGGCCAAGCGGACCCGCGGCTTCTGAGCGGCCCGGGCACCGGAACCCACGACACGGACGACGGGCGGCCCCCAGATGGGTGCCGCCCGTTCGCGTACGAAAATCAGAGCGCGCCGGCGGGCGTGCGGAGCCCCGGGGAACCCCGTCGCCGCCGGACCCGCTCCGTCGGTCGGGTCAGTGCCCGCCCTGCGCCTCGTAGCGCTTGTAGGAGCGCTCGATCTCGGCCTCGGCGTCGGCGCGGCCGACCCAGTCGGCGCCCTCGACGGACTTGCCCGGCTCCAGGTCCTTGTAGACCTCGAAGAAGTGCTGGATCTCCAGGCGGTCGAACTCCGAGACGTGGTGGATGTCGCGGAGGTGCTCCACACGCGGGTCGGAGGCGGGGACGCACAGCAGCTTGTCGTCGCCGCCGGCCTCGTCGGTCATCCGGAACATGCCGATGGCGCGGCACGTGATCAGGCAACCGGGGAAGGTCGGCTCGTCCAGGATGACCAGCGCGTCCAGCGGGTCGCCGTCCTCGCCGAGGGTGTTCTCGACGAAGCCGTAGTCGGCCGGGTAGCTGGTCGAGGTGAAGAGTCGACGGTCCAGGCGGATCCGACCGGTCTCGTGGTCCACCTCGTACTTGTTCCGCGAACCCTTCGGGATCTCGATGGTGACGTCGAACTCCACGGGTGGCTCCTCCATGATCAACACATACGTCTGGTGATTAAGTGTCCCCCACGCAGGTGTGTGGTGGCGAAAGGGGCTGGTCCGAAGTGCCCGAGACCCGAATGTGGCAGGTCAGATGGCAGTCGGCGCAGCGTTCCGCGCGGGTGGCGGCACGCCGGGCCGGGCGTTCCGCACGCACCGCGGCACGGGCCGCACGGCGCACTGCGCACACGGCATCGGGTGCCGCACGGCAGGCGTGGCGGGCCGCACCTCGGCAGACGCGGCAGACCTGGCAGCTGACAGCGGTGTCCGCCGCCACGGGTCTGGCGGTCGCGGTCGCCGTGGTGACGGCGGCCGGGCCGTGGGACTCCGGTCAGCGTACGGCCGAGCGGGCGGCGGCGGTCCCCGCTCCGGCGACAGGTGGCGAGCATCACGACGACGGCCGGGCGCCCGGTCCGGCGCCCAGCGCGCCGGCGGTGCTGACCGCGCTCGGCGGGCCTGTACGTGGCGCGGTGGGCCGCGGCGGGGCCGCGCCCGCGCCCACCGACGCCGGACTGGCCGACGCGCTCGCCCCGCTCCTGGCCGACCCGGCGCTGGGGCCGCTGCGGACCGCGTCCGTCGTGGACGTCGCGGCGGGCCGGCAGGTCTTCGGCGAGAAGCCGGACCAGGTGGCCACCCCCGCCTCCACCGTCAAGCTCGCCACCGCCGTGGCCGCGCTCTCCCGGCTCGGCGCCGACCACCGCATCGACACCCGGGTGGTGCTGGCCGGCAAGGACCGGATCGTCCTGGTCGGCGGCGGCGACCCGACCCTGACCGCCCACGCTGCCGCCCCGGGGCCCGGCGACCAGCCGGCGAGCCTGCGCGCCCTCGCCGACGCCACCGCCCACGCCCTCCGGCAGCGCAAGCTCACCACCGTCGGCCTCGGTTACGACGCCTCGGCCTTCACCGGCCCCGTCGAGCACCCCATCGGTCCCAACGAGAACATCGCCCCGGTCAGCGCCCTGATGGCCGACGAGGGCCGCCTCGACGACAGCGACCACGGCACCGCGCCGCGCTCCACCGACCCCGCGGGCGACGCCGCCCGCACCTTCGCGGGCCTCCTGAAGGAACGCGGTATCACCGTCACCGGAGACCCCGAAGAGGCCCGCGCCCCCGAGAACCCGGAGCGGATCGCCGTCGTCCACTCCCTGCCGCTCTCCGCCCTCGTCGAGCGGATGCTGACCTACAGCGACAACGACATCGCCGAGGCGCTGGCCCGCCAGACCGCCCTCGCCGCCCACCAGCCCGCCAGCTTCGAGGGCGCCGCCAAGGCCGTGCGGGACGCGCTGGCCGCCCAGCACCTCCCGCTGGCCGGCGCCGTCTTCGAGGACGGCAGCGGCCTGGACCGGGACGACAAGGTCTCCGCGAACCTCCTCTCCCGCCTCCTGCTGGCGGCCGCCGCACCCGGCAAGCCGGAACTCCGCCCGGTCGTCACCGGCCTCCCGGTCGCCGCCTTCACCGGCACCCTCAGCGGCCGCTACGTGGGCGACACCGCCGGCGCCGGCACCGTCCGCGCCAAGACCGGCACCCTCACCGGCGTCAACACCCTCGCCGGCACCGTCGTCGACGCCGACGGCCGCCTCCTGGCCTTCACCTTCATGACCACCGGCACCACCGACGCCCAGGCCGCCCAGAAGGCCCTGGACCGCATGGCCTCCACGGTCGCCAACTGCGGCTGCCGCTAACCCGATCACCGAGGCCCGGCACCGCACCCGACAGCCCCGCGCAGCGGACCCGCGCCGCAGGCGCAACGGCGAGAACCTCCGCGGCGGGAAAGCCGACAACGTGGGAAGCCGGCCGAGCGCAGCGACCCCGTCGGCTACCCCATAGCGGAGCGGTCCCCGTACCGTGAACCCATGACGAGCATCGGTGGTGTCGAGATGGTCGACTGGAATCTCGCGGTCGCGACCGCGACCCGGTTCGTACGGCCCGGTCCGGAGGTGAGCCGGGACGAGGCGCGGGCGATCGTCGCCGAGCTGCGCCGGCACGCCAAGTCCTCCGAGGAGCACGTCCGGGCGTTCACCCGGATGGCGCAGCCCGGCGTGCCGGGTGAGGCGGGCGGGGCGGTACCGCACGACACGCCGGTCCTGGTGGTGGACCGGCCCGGCTGGATCCGGGCCAACGTCGCCGGGTTCCGGGCGGTGCTGAAGCCGTTGCTCGCCAAGATGGAGGACCGGCGGTCGGCGACCCCGGGCGGCGCGGTGCTGGGTGCGGTCGGCGGCAAGGTGACCGGCGTGGAGCTGGGCATGCTGCTGTCGTTCCTGGCCTCGCGGGTGCTGGGCCAGTACGAGACGTTCGCCCCGGCCTCGCGGGACCTGCCGGCCGGGTCGCAGGGCGGCCGGCTGCTGCTGGTGGCGCCGAACATCGTCCACGTGGAGCGCGAACTCGACGTGGCGCCGCACGACTTCCGGCTGTGGGTGTGCCTGCACGAGGAGACCCACCGGACCCAGTTCAGCGCCGTGCCCTGGCTGCGGGACCACATCGAGGGAGAGGTCCAGTCCTTCCTCGCGGAGACCGACATCGACCCGGGGACGCTGCTGGAGCGGCTGCGGGAGGCCGCGCAGTCGCTGGCCGGCGCCAAGCCGGAGGGCGAGGAGGGCGAGGAGAGCCGGTCGCTGGTGGACCTGGTGCAGACGCCCGCGCAGCGGGAGATCCTCGGGCGGCTCACCGCGGTGATGTCGCTGCTGGAGGGGCACGCCGACTTCGTCATGGACGGGGTGGGGCCCGAGGTCGTGCCCTCGGTGGCGGAGATCCGGGAGAAGTTCCAGAAGCGGCGGGCCAGCGGCGCGGGCCGGCTGGACCAGGCGCTGCGGAAGCTGCTGGGGCTGGACGCCAAGCTGCGGCAGTACCGTGACGGTGAGCGGTTCGTGCGGTCCGTCGTCGAGGAGGTCGGCATGGACGGCTTCAACCGCGTCTGGACGTCGCCGAACACGCTCCCGACCAAGCAGGAGATCGCCAAACCGGCGGACTGGGTCGCGCGGGTGCACCGGAAGGCGGACGGGGCACCATAAGCACATGATGCGAGCCGGGCACGCCGCGCGGCAGAAGAGCGCCCCTTCAATCACCCGTCTGAGGGACCGTGACCGGTGGATAGGCGTGCAATGCTCGGGGAACTGCTCGCCTCTGTCACCATCTAGGCACTCTGTGTGACGAAGTGCCGACCTCGGCCCGAGGCTCGTCCCCCAGCTGAACGATTGGAAACGGACATGGGTCCCCATCCAGCGGTCGCCGCGATACGCCTGGCGGTCCGCCGCGTACTCCACGACGTGCTCACCCACCACTGCGCGCAGGACCGGCCCGAGGCACCCCTCGTGCTCGTCGCCTGCTCCGGCGGCGCCGACTCGATGGCGCTCGCCTCCGCCCTCGCCTTCGAAGCCCCCAAACTGGGCGTCCGTGCCGGGGGCGTGACCATCGACCACGGCCTGCAGGAGGGTTCCGACCTCCGCGCCGCCGAGGTGGCCCTGCGGCTGCGGGCCCTCAAGCTCGATCCCGTCGAGGTCGTCGGAGTCGAGGTGGGCCGGACCGGCGGCCCCGAGGCGGCCGCCCGGGACGCCCGCTACGCCGCTCTGGACGCCACCGCCGACCGCCACGGCGCCAGCGCGGTCCTCCTCGGCCACACCCGCGACGACCAGGCGGAGACCGTCCTCCTGGGGCTGGCCCGCGGCTCCGGGATCCGCTCGCTCTCCGGCATGGCCGCGGCCACCGGGACCAACGGCCGCTACCGCCGCCCCTTCCTGGACCTGGACCGGCAGACCGCCCGTACGGCATGCCTGATCCAGGCGCTGCCCGTCTGGGACGACCCGCACAACACCGACCCCGCCTACACCCGCTCACGGCTGCGGCACGAGGGGCTGCCGGCTCTGGAGAAGTGCCTGGGCAAGGGCGTCGTCGAGGCTTTGGCCCGGACCGCCCAACTCTCCCGCGACGACGCCGACGCACTGGACGCCTGGGCCGCCGAGGCCGAGACGGCGATCGTCGACGAGGCCGGCACGCTGGACGTCGCCGGGCTCTTCGCGCTGCCGCCCGCGGTGCGCCGCCGGGTGCTGCGCCGGGCCGTCATCGCGGCCGGTTCGCCGGCCGGTTCGCTCTTCGCCCGCCACATCGAGGAAGTGGACCGGCTGATCACCGCCTGGAGGGGCCAGGGGGCCATCAACCTCCCCGGGCGCGTGGGTGTGCGACGGCAGGGTGGCAGACTGGTCATTCGGCAGGGCTGAGCCGCACGGGATCGCGCCCTGCCTCGTGACCTCACGACCGGTTCCCGCTTCGTGAGTTCGACGACCGATCTGCACACCGAACCGAACGAGAGTGGCACGGGTGGACGACAAGGACATGGGCGCCGACCTTCAGTCGGTGCTCATCACCAAGGAAGAGATCGACGCGAAGCTGGCCGAGCTGGCTGCGAAGATCGACGCGGAGTACGCGGGCAAGGACCTGCTCATCGTCGGTGTCCTCAAGGGCGCGGTGATGGTGATGGCGGACCTGGCGCGTGCCCTGTCCTCCCCCGTCACGATGGACTGGATGGCCGTGTCCTCCTACGGCGCGGGCACCCAGTCCTCCGGTGTGGTCCGGATCCTCAAGGACCTGGACACCGACATCAAGGGCAAGCACGTCCTGATCGTCGAGGACATCATCGACTCGGGTCTGACGCTGTCGTGGCTGCTGTCGAACCTCGGTTCGCGCGAGCCCGCCTCGCTGGAGGTGTGCACGCTGCTGCGCAAGCCGGACGCGGCCAAGGTCGCCATCGACGTGAAGTGGATCGGCTTCGACATTCCCAACGAGTTCGTCGTGGGGTATGGCCTGGACTTTGCGGAGAAGTACCGCAATCTGCCGTTCGTCGGTACCCTCTCGCCCCACGTCTACGGCGGCTGAGAGCCCACCCCGTGCTCGTCCGGCCGCAGTGGCCGGACGGGTCCGACCAGGACTCGGGCGGCCCGTGTCGCGGGCGGGAACCCTACGGGGTTTCCCGCCGTTGGAGCAGGGAGAAGGGGAATCCCGGGCTTCATTGTTCCCCGCCGGCACGGGCGCCGGGTGACAATGCTGGGGTACCGTCCGAAGGCAATCTGTTTTCGGGCCAGTAATACACACCGTACGCACGACCAGCCCTCCCGGGGGCGTTGTGCCTCACTGTGGCAGGAGGGACGGGGCCTTAGGTGGCTCCGTGTGGATGGACGTGAAGCGATACTTCCGTGGGCCGGTCATGTGGATCGTGCTGGCCGTCCTCGCCGTGGTCGTGTTGATGCAGGTCGTCGGCTCGTCCGGCGGCTATAAGACGGTGGACACCGGTCAGGTCGTCAAGGCGATCGCTGACAACAAGGTGAAGTCCGCCGAGCTCACCACCGGCGACGAGAACAAGATCAAGATCGAGCTGTCCGGCGACAACAAGATCGCCGGATCCAACAAGATCCAGGCCAGCTACATCGGCGACCAGGGCGTCGACCTGGCGAAGAACCTGCAGGCCAAGTACCAGACCGGCGAGATCAAGGACGGGTACACGGTCTCGCCGTCGAAGCAGAACCCGTTCGTCGGCGTGCTGCTCTCGCTGCTGCCGTTCGTACTCATCGTGGTCGTCTTCCTGTTCCTGATGAACCAGATGCAGGGCGGCGGCTCCCGGGTGATGAACTTCGGCAAGTCGAAGGCGAAGCTGATCACCAAGGACACCCCCAAGACGACCTTCTCGGACGTCGCGGGTGCCGACGAGGCCGTCGAGGAGCTCCACGAGATCAAGGAGTTCCTGCAGGAGCCGGCGAAGTTCCAGGCCGTCGGAGCCAAGATCCCCAAGGGTGTGCTGCTCTACGGCCCGCCCGGTACGGGCAAGACGCTGCTCGCCCGCGCGGTCGCGGGTGAGGCGGGCGTCCCGTTCTACTCGATCTCCGGCTCCGACTTCGTCGAGATGTTCGTCGGTGTCGGTGCCTCCCGGGTCCGCGACCTCTTCGAGCAGGCCAAGGCGAACGCCCCGGCGATCGTCTTCGTCGACGAGATCGACGCCGTCGGCCGGCACCGCGGTGCGGGTCTCGGCGGTGGCCACGACGAGCGCGAGCAGACCCTGAACCAGCTCCTCGTCGAGATGGACGGCTTCGACGTGAAGGGCGGCGTGATCCTGATCGCCGCCACGAACCGCCCGGACATCCTCGACCCGGCGCTGCTGCGCCCCGGCCGTTTCGACCGGCAGATCGCCGTCGACCGTCCGGACCTGCAGGGCCGGCTGGAGATCCTCAAGGTCCACCAGAAGGGCAAGCCGGTCGCGCCGGACGTCGACCTCTCGGCCGTCGCCAAGCGCACCCCCGGCTTCACCGGTGCCGATCTGTCCAACGTCCTGAACGAGGCCGCGCTGCTGACGGCCCGGAGCGACGAGAAGCTGATCAACAACCACTTCCTGGACGAGGCGATCGACCGCGTCGTGGCCGGCCCGCAGAAGCGGACCCGGATCATGTCCGAGAAGGAGAAGAAGATCACCGCGTACCACGAGGGCGGACACGCCCTGGTCGCGGCGGCTTCGCCGAACTCCGACCCGGTCCACAAGATCACGATCCTGTCCCGCGGCCGGGCTCTGGGCTACACCATGGTCCTGCCCGACGAGGACAAGTACTCCACCACCCGCAACGAGATGCTCGACCAGCTGGCATACATGCTGGGCGGCCGCGCGGCGGAGGAGCTGGTCTTCCACGACCCGACCACCGGTGCCGCCAACGACATCGAGAAGGCGACCGCGACCGCCCGCGCGATGGTCACGCAGTACGGCATGACCGAGCGGCTCGGCGCGATCAAGTTCGGCACGGACAACTCCGAGCCGTTCCTGGGCCGTGAGATGGCTCACCAGCGCGACTACTCCGAAGAGGTCGCCGCGCTGGTGGACGAGGAAGTCAAGAAGCTCATCGAGACCGCGCACAACGAAGCGTGGGAGATCCTCGTCGAGAACCGCGACGTCCTCGACAACCTCGTGCTGGAGCTCCTGGAGAAGGAGACGCTCAACAAGGAGCAGATCGCCGAGATCTTCAAGCACGTGGTCAAGCGCCCGGCCCGCCCGGCGTGGACCGGCTCCTCGCGCCGTACGCCCTCGACCCGCCCGCCGGTGCTGTCGCCCAAGGAGCTGGCCCCGGCCAACGGCTCCGCGGCGCAGCCGGTCTCCATGGAGAAGGCGGACGCGCCCGAGGAACCGCGTTCGGAGAGCTGAGCCGACGCCCCACCGGGCACCCGGAATACACGCCGCGCCTCCCGAGGTTTTAGCCTGGGAGGCGCGGCTTTCCGCGTTTCGAGCGGGCCCAGGAGGAACGAGGCACCATGACGGACCCTGTGACGCTGGACGTCGAGGGCGTGATCGGCACGTTTGACGAGAAGCGTGCCGAGAACGCCGTGCGCGAGCTGCTCATCGCGGTGGGCGAGGACCCGGACCGCGAGGGCCTGCTGCAGACGCCGGCGCGGGTGGCCCGGGCCTACAAGGAGCTGTTCGCGGGGCTCTGGCAGAAGCCCGAGGACGTGCTCACCACCACCTTCGACCTCGGTCACGACGAGATGGTGCTGGTCAAGGGCATCGAGGTGGTCTCGAACTGCGAGCACCACCTGGTGCCGTTCGTCGGCGTGGCCCACGTCGGCTACATCCCGTCCACCGACGGCAAGATCACCGGGCTGTCCAAGCTGGCCCGGCTGGTCGATGTGTTCGCCCGGCGTCCGCAGGTCCAGGAGCGGCTGACCACCCAGATCGCCGACTCGCTGATGAAGATCCTGGAGCCGCGCGGTGTGATCGTGGTCGTCGAGTGCGAGCACATGTGCATGACGATGCGCGGGGTCCGCAAGCCGGGGGCGAAGACGACGACGTCCGCGGTGCGCGGGCAGCTGCGCGATCCCGCGACGCGGGCCGAGGCGATGAGCCTGATACTGGCCCGCTGAGGCCGGTGAACCGGCCGCCCGGCGCCCTGCGGGGCGTGCGGCGGCCGGAGAACGAAAGAGCGGCCCGGGGCCCACGGCGGAGATCGCCGGGGCCCCGGGCCGCTGCGCTGCCGGGTCGTGCGGGGCGTCAGGCCTTGAGCCGGCCGCCCATCCACTCCAGGGCGGCCGGGATCTCCCGGCGCCAGGTGTTGAAGTTGTGGCCGCCGCTGTCGAGGATGATCGACGCGACCCTGGACGGCGACTTGGTGCTCTCGATGAACTTCAGGGTGGGCTTGTAGTTGCTCTCGCCGTGCTTGCTGCTGGTGACCAGCAGGTTCACCGGGGGAGCGGGCAGGTGCTGCTGCCGCCAGTGCAGGTCGTGCTCCCGCTGCAGCTGCTTGTCGCCGCCGAAGAGGGGGCCGGTGGTGGCGTCGATCGGCGCCTTGTAGTCACCGGAGAGGGACACGGCCGTGGAGTAGGCGTGGGGGTTGCGCATGGTCATCATCAGAGCGCAGTAGCCGCCCGTGGAGTCGCCCATGATGCCCCAGCTCTTGGCGTCCTTGCCGACGCGGTACTGGCCGCTGATGTCGTGCCGCAGATCGTGGGTGAAGAACGTCTGGGTCTGGGGGCCGTTGGGTATGTCCACGCACTCCGTGTCGCGGGGCGGGGCCACGGTCGGGCGCATCATCACCAGGACGGTCGGCTGGATCCGCTTTTCCTTGAGCAGGTCGTACTGGGTCTGCGGGTAGTGCAGCTTCTTGTAGAGCGCCTCGGCGGTGCCCGGGTAGCCGGTGAGGACCACCGCCGCCGGGAACTTCTTGTGCGCGTACTGCTTCTGGAAGTACTGCGGCGGCAGGTAGACGTACGCCGGGCTGGCGATCTTGGACTTCTCGCCGCGGATCAGGACCTTGTCCAGCCGGCCGGCGGTCGCCGGGACCGAGGCGCCCTGGATGCTCAGGCGCTCGGTGCCCAGCATCTTCAGGCTGGTGCCGTTCGGACCGGACTTGTAGTTGGTGACCACACCCGGCTCCTGCTCCTGGCCGAAGAGGTCGGCCCAGGAGGCGTAGAAGCCGAAGGTGTTGTTGGCGAACAGACCGATCGCAGCGAACAGCGAGACCTGCGTCGCGAAGAGCAGGCCGATACGGCCGAGCACAGCGCGCCAGTTGCCCTTCGAGAGCCGCGGCCAGAGCCAGATCGTCAGAACGAACAGCGCCACCGCGACCAGTACGGCAAGAAGCAGCACTTTCTTGCTGGTGAGACCCATGTCGTGCTTTCTTCCGGGCGGCCGGGCCATCCGGACCGCAAGTGGAACCCCGAGCCCTGAGACGCCGTCATACAGGGCGCAAAAGTCCAGATGCTGCGACCAAGGCTCGCACGTTCTCTCGACCGGGGCGACGGGAAAGTGATGTCTGACAGGCTAGATGGCGAAAAGTCGGAGAAGGTTGCGTGGTCTGCGCCACGCTGGCTCCGCGGCCCGCGGCCCGCGGCGGTCCCCGGCCTGGTGGGCTCGGCCGGCGTCGTGGTCGGACTGCTGAATCTGTTCTCCGGGATCTTCCCGCGTTTCCGGCACAGCCGGGTGCACGCGGTGGCCGAGGTGCTGCCGGGCGCGGTGAGCCCGCTGGCCGCCTCCGCCTCGCTCGTCGTCGGGATCCTGCTGCTGCTCCTGGCCCACGGGCTCAAGCGGCGCAAGCGGCGGGCCTGGGTGGCGGCGGTGGCGCTGCTGCCGGTGGGGATCGCCGCCCAGCTGGTCCACCGGCACTCGGTCTTCGGGGCCACGCTGTCGCTGGTGCTGCTGGGGTTGCTGGTGTGGCACCGCAGGGAATTCTCGGCGCTGCCCGATCCGCGCAGCCGCTGGCGGGCGGTGGTCAACTTCGTCGTCCTCGGAGGGGTGAGTTTCGGCCTCGGAATGGTGATCGTCAGCTCCCATCCGCACAAGATCGTCGGTTCGCCGTCGTTCGGGGCGCGCGCCGAGCACGTCCTGTGGGGGCTCTTCGGCTTCGAGGGGCCGGTCGCCTACACCAACGGCGTCGACTACACCGTGGGCTACTCGCTCGGTGCGCTGGGCCTGCTGACCGTGGCCACCACCGCCTACCTCGCCTTCCGCCCGGAGCACCCGGCGGCCCGGCTGACGGACGAGGACGAGCAGCGGCTGCGGGAGCTGCTGGCCCGGCACGGCGACCGGGACTCGCTGGGCTACTTCGCGCTGCGCAGGGACAAGGGCGCGGTGTTCTCGCCGTCCGGCAAGGCCGCGGTCTGCTACCGCGTGATCTCCGGCGTGATGCTCGCCAGCGGTGACCCGATCGGGGACGTCGAGGCGTGGCCGGGCGCCATCGAGCGCTTCATGGAGGAGGCGCGGGCGCACTCCTGGACGCCGGCGGTGCACGGCTGCAGCGAGACCGGTGGCCAGGTGTGGACGCGGGAGACCGGCATGGACGCGCTGGAGCTGGGTGACGAGGCGATCGTCGACGTCGCCGACTTCTCGCTGTCCGGCCGCGCCATGCGCAACGTACGGCAGATGGTCAAGCGCATCGAGCGCAACGGCTACACCACCCAGGTGCGCCGGGTCCGCGACCTGGGGCCGGAGGAGCTGGAGCGGGTCCAGAAGGCCGTGGACGCCTGGCGCGACACCCAGGAGGAGCGCGGCTTCTCCATGGCGCTGGGCCGGGTCGACGCGGCGGCCGACGGCGACGCGGTGATCGCCACCGCGCACCTGCCGGTCGCCGAGGGGGAGGAGCCGGGCCCGTTCGGCGACCTGAAGGCGATGCAGTACTTCGTCCCGTGGGGCGTCGACGGGGTGTCCCTGGACGTGATGCGGCGGGACCGCAGCGCCGACCCGGGGATGAACGAGCTGCTGATCGTCGCCGCGCTGCAGGCCGCGCCGGACCTGAAGATCAAGCAGCTCTCGCTGAACTTCGCGGTCTTCCGCTCCTACCTCCAGCGCGGCGAGCGGCTGGGCGCCGGGCCGGTGATGCGGGTGACGCGCGGAACGCTGTTGTTCCTGTCCCGCTGGTACCAGATCGAGTCGCTGTACAAGTTCAACGACAAGTTCCGGCCACGCTGGGAGCCGCGGTTCGTGGTGTTCCGCAACAGCCGGGACATCCCGCGGATCGGCCTGGCCACGCTCCAGGCCGAGGGGTACCTGGAGCTGCCGCGGGTGCTGCGCCGCCGGAAGGCCGCCGAACCGCGGCCCTGCGAGCACCTGGAGGAGTCGGTGCTGGCGGCCGGGGCGCTGGAGAAGGTCGCCTGACGCTGACCGGCGGGCCGGTCCGGTGCCCCTTCGGGGGGTGTGCGGGCGGCCCGTCGGAGGGCGGGTCCGCCCAGTCGGCGGGGGCAATCCGGCCGGTCGGCACACGGCCTACGCTGGTGCCATGAGTACCTTGCGCGGCCGGGTGGCCGGACTGCCGGACTGGGACCGCTGCGCGGTGATGGGCGTCGTGAACGTGACGCCCGATTCGTTCTCCGACGGCGGCGAGTGGTTCGACACCGAACTCGCCGTCAAACACGGTCTGGACCTGGTGGCCCAGGGCGCCGACATCGTCGACGTCGGCGGCGAGTCGACACGCCCCGGCGCGCCCCGGGTGGACGAGGCCGAGGAGCTGCGCCGGGTCGTCCCGGTGGTGCGCGAGCTGGCCGCGGCGGGGGTGGTGGTCTCCGTCGACACCATGCGCGCCGCGGTGGCCGCACAGGCCGTGGAGGCCGGCGCATGCCTGGTCAACGACGTCAGCGGCGGGCTCGCCGACCCGGCGATGGTGCCCACGGTCGCCGACCACCACGTGCCGTTCGTGGTGATGCACTGGCGCGGCCAGTCGATCGACATGAACAACCGGGCCGTCTACGCCGACGTCGTCGGCGAGGTGGTCGACGAGCTGGCGGTGAGCCTGGAGCGCGCGGTGGCCGGCGGGGTGGACCCGGAGCGGATCATCGTCGACCCGGGGCTGGGCTTCGCCAAGGAGGCGCCGCACGACCTGGCGCTGATCGCCCAGCTGAACCGGCTGCGGGCGCTTGGCCGACCGCTGCTGGTCGCCGCTTCGAGGAAACGCTTCCTGGGCAGGGTGCTGGCAGGCGGCGAGGGTGCCGCTCCACCGCCGGCCCGGGAGCGCGATGCCGCGACGGCGGCGGTGTCGGCGATCGTGGCGCGAGAGGGGGCCTGGGCGGTGCGGGTGCACGAGGTCAGGGCGAGCGCGGACGCGGTGCGGGTGGCCCGTGCCGTCGAGGGCGCGGCGGGGGCGGCCGGGGGCGCCGGTGCGTTCGGCGTGGACCGGGTGGGCGGTACGACGACGACGGGGACGAAGTGAGCGGCTTGGGCCCACGGACGGACATCGAGCTGGTCGAGCAGGCGAACACCGCGCTGTACGAGACCATCGAGCGCGGCGACCACGAGGCGCTGTCCGAGCTGTGGTTGGACGGCCAGGTGAGCGTGGTCCATCCCGGGTGGCCGGTGCTGCGCGGGCGCGGCGAGGTGCTGCGCTCCTACGCCCTGATCATGGCGAACACCGAGTACATCCAGTTCTTTCTGACCGATGTGGAGATCGACGTCATCGGCGACACCGCGCTGGTGACGTGCACCGAGAACATCCTCAGCGGCGGTCCGGCCGAGGACGACGGCTCGGTGGGGCCGCTGATCGGCCAGCTGGTCGTGGCGACCAACGTCTTCAGGCGGACCGAGGACGGCTGGCGGGTCTGGTCGCACCACGGCTCGCCGGTGCTCGCCGACCGCGAGGACGACGAGGGGGACGACGCCGACGAGGACGAGGAGAACGGGCCCGCCGGGCGGCTGTGAGCGCCGGCCCGGAGAGTGTCCCATTCCGCGGACATGTGAGTGGCTTCACAAGCATGTCCGTCCGGGGGTGTGCGCCGGCGTGCCCGGCGTCAGCGGACCAGGCGGGGCGCACCCGTTCGAGCCAAGTGCGGCATGGGTAGGGGTGGGACGGGTGTGCGGGGGTAAGAGGCCGCGCGGATGATCTCCCGCGCTCTGCCCGGCTGCCCGCGCGGACCGGCCTAGCGGCAGAACGGGGCCTTGTCCATAGCCCCCATGGGCGAGCACTGTCGGTGCTCGCAGGTAGATTCGAATGGGGCAGCGTCGCCGGACGGCTCTGGTTGGCTGCCCGAATCCGACGAACAGTGGCGCCAGAGGTGCCGCCGGACCAGTGGGAGTGATTCGCGTGGATCGTGTCGCGCTGCGTGGGCTCAAGGCCAGAGGACACCACGGGGTGTTCCCCCGGGAACGCGAGGAAGGCCAGACCTTCATCGTCGACCTGGTCCTCGGCCTGGACACCCGCCCGGCGGCCGCCTCCGACGACCTCGCGAAGACCGTCCACTACGGCATCGTCGCCGAGGAGGTGGTGGCCGTCGTCGAAGGCGAGCCCGTCGACCTCATCGAGACCCTGGCGGAGCGCATCGCCGATCAGTGCCTGAAGCACGAGGGGGTGCAGGAGGTGGAAGTGGTGGTCCACAAGCCGGACGCACCGATCACCGTCCCCTTCGATGACGTGACCATCACCATCACTCGGAGCCGAGTATGAAAACCACCCACCAGCCGGCCCCCGCCACCTCCCGCGCCGCCCACACCGATCCCGTCAACGACCCGACCGTCCAGCCCGTGCCCGCCTCCGTGGTGGAGCAGGTGGACGCCGCGGACATCACGCTCTCCAACCCCAAGCGCGCGGTGATCTCGCTGGGCAGCAACCTCGGCAACCGCCTGGAGACGCTCCAGGGCGCCGTCGACGCGCTGGAGGACACCCCGGGCGTCCGCGTCAAGGCGGTCTCCCCGGTCTACGAGACCGAGCCGTGGGGCGTCGACCCCGGCTCCCAGCCCTCGTACTTCAACGCCGTGGTGCTGATCAAGACGACGCTGCCGCCGGAGTCCCTCCTGGAGCGCGGGCACGCCATCGAGGAAGCCTTCGAGCGGGTGCGGGACGAGCGCTGGGGTCCGCGCACCATCGACGTCGACATCCTCGCCTATCAGGACGTGCGTTCCGACGACCCGCGGCTGACGCTGCCGCACCCGCGCGCCCACGAGCGGGCGTTCGTCCTGGTGCCGTGGCACGACATCGACCCGGAGGCGGAGGTTCCGGGCCGTGGTGCGGTGGCCGCCCTGCTGGCCGCGGTCGGCAGCGACGGCGTGAACCTCCGGGCGGACCTGGAACTGCGGCTGCCGGAGTAGTCGTTAGGGTTGCGGGCCGGCTGCGTACGGCGGCGATGCGTCCGGGAGGCCGGAAGCGCTGATGTACTGGCGCGAGGACGCCGGCGGCGCAGGAGTGCGTGCGCGGGCGGCCGGACGGACACGACGGATACGGCGGCCGCACCGGTGCGTGCGGCCATGAGAGCAGACTCGGTCATCGCGGCACGGATGACCGGGACGGTGCGAGGGGCGATCGCTCGGTGAAGCAACTACGGATCAAGATCCTGGTCGGGCTGTTCGTGGTGGCCGGGATCCTGGCCTGGGCGGGCGCCCGGTTGTGGGACTCCTTCGGGACCCTGCCCGGCGTGCCGGTGGCGGCGCCCATCGTGCTGGCGCTGATCGCCGCGGTGCTGGCCGCCACCGCCCTGTCCCTGCGGGGTCGGCTGCGGGCGCAGCGCGAGCGGCGGCCCGGCGCGAAGGGCGTCGATCCGCTGGTGGCCGCCCGGGCGGTGGTCTTCGGCCAGGCGAGCGCCCTGGTGGCCTCGCTGGTCGCGGGCCTGTACGGCGGCGTCGGGGTCTTCCTGCTGACGTCGGGGGCGGACGGTGCGCGTCGCACCCAGGCGGTGTACGCCGGTTTCTCGGTGCTGGCCGGGGCGGCCGTGGTCGCCGCGGCGATCTTCCTGGAGCGGGTCTGCAAGCTGCCGGAGGGCGACGACGACGAGGACCCCGGGGCGGCGCGGACGTGACGGGTGCCCGGCCGGGCCGTACGGGTCCGGCCGGGGCCCGGACGCGGTTTCTCAGCCCCGCGGGACGGTGTCCAGGGCGACCTCGACGCGCGGGAGGTCGGCGGCGTCCGCGGTGGTGGCGCGGCGCAGCGCGCCGTGCAGGGCGGCGGGCGTGAGGACGCCGCGGTAGCGGTCGCCGTCGAGGACCGCGAGCCAGCCCGCGTCGTGCTGGAGCAGGGTGCTCAGCGCCTGCCGGAGCGGGGTGCCGAGCTGCACCGCCTCGGCCATCGGGCGGGCCCGGCCGCGGACGGTGGCGGGACCGTCGGCGTCCGTGAGCGCCTCGGCCGCCACCCAGCCGTGGGGCACCCCGTCGGCGTCCAGGACGACGGCCCAGGGGGCGCCGGCGGCGGCGAGCGCCTCGGTGGCCCGCGCGGCCGGGTCGTCCAGCCGGACCACCGGCGGCTCTTCGAGGTCGGCGGCCTCGACGGGGGTGACCGCGAGCCGCTTCAGACCGCGGTCGGCGCCCACGAACTCCGCGGTGTACGGGGTCGCCGGGGCGCCCAGGACCGTCGCGGGGGTGTCCAACTGCTCGATCCGACCGGAACCGTAGACGGCGATGCGGTCGCCGAGCCGGACCGCCTCCTCGATGTCGTGGGTGACGAAGAGCACGGTCTTGTGGAGCGCGGACTGCAGGCGCAGGAACTCGTTCTGGAGGTGCTCGCGGACGACCGGGTCGACCGCGCCGAACGGCTCGTCCATCAGCAGCACGGGCGGGTCGGCGGCCAGGGCGCGGGCGACGCCGACGCGCTGCCGCTGGCCGC
The DNA here is from genome assembly GCF_019774615.1 of Streptomyces sp. BHT-5-2. NCBI lineage: Bacteria > Bacillati > Actinomycetota > Actinomycetes > Kitasatosporales > Streptomycetaceae > Streptomyces > Streptomyces sp. BHT-5-2. The sequence continues at coordinate 1,912,301 of NZ_CP081496.1, forward strand.
CGGAGAGCTGGTCGGGGTACCGGTCGCCGTAGACGGACGGGTCCAGGCCGACCAGGTCGAGGAGTTCGGCGGCGCGGGCCCGGGCCGTTTTGCGCGGGCGGCCGAGGAGGTGCGGGACGGTGGCGGTGTTGTCCAGCACGGTCTTGTGGGGGAAGAGCCCGACCTGCTGGATGACATAGCCGATACGGCGCCGGAGTTCGACGGGGTCGGCGTCGGCGACGTCCTCGCCGTCGAGGAGTATGCGGCCGTCGGTGGGCTCGATGAGCCGGTTCACCATCTTCATCGTGGTCGTCTTGCCGCAGCCCGACGGGCCGACGAGGGTGATGAGTTCGCCCTTGGCGACCTCGAAGGAGAGGTCGTCGACGGCCGTGGTGCCGTCGGCGTAGCGCTTGGTGACGTGCTCGAAGCGGATCATGCTTTCCCCCTGTGTGGACGGGCCCATTGTGTACGTGTCGTGCGCACGTGCCGTGAACGCGGTGTTGCGAGTGGAGACCGGGCCGCGGCGATTGTCAGTGGTGGGGGTTAGGGTCGCAGACAGTCACCACGGTATCGGCGAGCGGGGGAGGTGACGGCGGTGGAGGCACCGGTGCGTGCGGCCGAAGTGCTGACAGGTCCTCAGGTAATGGCCCAGGGCGGCCCGAGCTGCCTGGAGCGGAACGACTGGATCTGCGGCGAGTATCTCCACACCCGGAGCCAGGAGTTGATCGACGCCACGCTCCAGCATGTCGGCATCACGGTCGTGTCGGTGCTGCTCGGACTGCTGGTCGCCTTCCCGCTGGCGCTGCTGGCGCGGCACCGGCGCGGTGTCGCGGGGCCGGTCCTGGGGCTGACGACGGTGCTGTACACGGTGCCGTCGCTGGCGATGTTCGCGCTGCTGACGCCCGTCTTCGGGGTGTCGCCGTCGGTCGTCGTCACGGGCCTGGTGCTCTATTCGCTGACGATCCTGGTGCGCAACATCCTCGCGGGTCTGGACGCGGTACCCGCCGAGGTCCGGGAGGCCGCCCGCGGGATGGGATACGGGCCGGCCCGGCTGCTGTTCGAGGTGGAACTCCCGCTCGCGCTCCCGGCGTTGGTGGCCGGTGTGCGGATCGCCACGGTCTCGACGGTGGCGATGACGACCATCGGTTCGGTGGTGGGCTACGGCGGCCTGGGCAATCTCATAGCCAGCGGCCTGGAGGGCTTCTTCAAGGCCGAGGTGCTGACCGCGTCGGTGCTGTGCGTGCTGCTGGCCCTGGTGGCGGATCTGCTCCTGCTCGGGGTGCAGCGGCTGCTCACGCCGTGGACGCGGGCGCGGTCCAAGGGCCACCGGGTGCGGCGCGGTGCGGCCGTGGCGAAGGCGGTGGGGTGAGCGTGGACGCGATCACGGGTGCCTGGCAGTGGCTGGCCACGGCCGCCAACTGGGCCGGGGAGAAGGGCGTATGGCACCGCCTCGGCGAGCATCTCTGGCTGAGCGGTCTCTGCCTGCTGCTGTCCTGCCTGACGGCCCTGCCGTTGGCGCTGTGGCTCGGGCACATCGGCAAGGGCGGCGCACTGGCGGTCAACCTCTCCAATGTGGGGCGCGCGGTGCCGACCTTCGCGGTGCTGGTGCTGCTGACGCTGAGCCCGCTGGGGAAGCACGGCGACTGGCCGACGATCATCGCGCTGGTGCTGTTCGCGGTGCCGCCGCTGCTGACCAACGTCCATCTGGGCATACGGGAGGCGGACCGCGATGTGGTCGAGGCCGCCCGGGGGATGGGCATGTCGGGGCCGCAGCTGCTGCTGCGGGTGGAGATACCGCTCGCCTACCCGCTGATCATGACCGGACTGCGTTCGGCGGCGGTCCAGGTGGTGGCCACGGCGACGCTGGCCGCGCTGGCCGGCGGCGGGGGCCTGGGCCGCATCATCACCGCCGGCTTCGGCAACTACGACACCGCGCAGGTGGTGGCCGGCGCGGTCCTGGTGGCGCTGCTGGCCCTGCTGGTGGAGGGGGTGCTGGTGCTGGTGGACCGGTCCTTCGACCCGATGCGGGGACGGCGGCGGGCGCGGCGCGGGAGCCGCCCGGCCTCGGGCGGCCCGGCTGCCGGTGCGCCGGCTCCGGCCCAGGGCCCGGCCGTCAACCCCCAGGCCGCGTCCGGCGCTTCCCCGGCCGGGGGCGGGAGGCTCTCCGGGGCCGGCGCGCTCGCCGAGGGCGCCCATGCGGCCCCGTCCGGCTCGACTCCCGGCCCGCCTCCCGGGCGGGCGACGGAAGTGTGACGGCAGGGCCGCCCGGCCCCGGCCCGAGACGTCTCGACCGACCTGATCCCGAACGGACGGAGTGGAATTCCATGAGCAGCACAGCACGTACGGCCCGCACGGCGCGTACCGCGCTCGCCGCGGGGACGGTGGTGGCGCTGGCCGCCGGGCTGGCCGCGTGCGGCGGGCAGAGCCTGGAGCAGAAGGGCGGCAAGGACGGGGGCAAGGGCGAGATCGTCATAGGCTCGGCGGGCTTCACCGAGTCGAAGGTGCTCGCCGAGATCTATTCGCGGGTCCTGGCCGATGCCGGTTACCACCCACGGGTTCAGACGCTGGCCAATCGCGAGCTGTATGAACCGGCCCTGGAGAAGGGCCAGATCGACGTCGTCCCGGAATACGCCTCCACCCTCGCGGAATTCCTCAACGCGAAGAAGAACGGCGCCAAGGCGAAGCCGGTGGCCTCCAGCGACATCGCCAAGACGGTCGCGGCGCTGGAGAAGCTGGCCGAGCCGCGCGGACTGAAGGTGCTCCCGGCCGGCGCGGCCACCGACCAGAACGCCTTCGCGGTGACCAAGGAATTCGCCGCCGAGAACAAGCTTCGGACACTCTCCGACCTGGGCCTTTCTCATCAGAAGGTCAAACTCGCCGCGGGGGAGGAGTGCGAGACGCGGGTGTTCTGCAAACCGGGTCTGGAGAAGACCTACGGCATCACCGTCGCCGGCATCGACCCCAAGGGCGTGGGGACGCCGCAGGCCAAGCAGGCGGTCAAGGACGGCACCGACCAACTCGTGCTGACCACGACCACGGACGCCACTCTCGACAACTTCGGCCTCGTGCTTCTCCAGGACGACAAGAAGCTGCAGAACGCCGACAATGTGCTGCCGGTGCTGAATGCCAAGAGCGCCGGCGACAAGGAGATCGCGGCCGCGCTCGACAAGATCACGAAGACGCTCACCACCGAGGACTTGATCAACTTGAACCGCAAGGTCGATGCCGAGCGCTTGAAGCCCGCCGATGTGGCGCAGGCATATTTGGAGTCCAAGGGGTTGGTCAAGAAGTAACCAGCCGGGAACGGATCCGTATGCGTGGCCCCATAGGTCTCGCACGCACGGTAAGTTTCTGGCCATGCCACGAGGACGCCACCGCCATTCCCCACCCCTCCACCGGCTGCTTCCTCCATCGACGGTCGCCGGTGCGTCAATTGCCTGTGCCACGGGCGCGTGGTTCGTCGGCGACGACCTCGTGCAACGGGTGCTCGCCGCCGGTGCCGCGGCCGCCGCGGTCACCGGCGCCGTCCTGCTGCGGACCTGGGACCGCAAGGCCGGCAAGCGGGTCGCCGAGCTGACCCGGGCCCGGGCGCGCGACGAGTGGCGCACCGAGGAGCGGATCGCGGAGCTGGAGACGGACGTCGAGGAGTCGCGCGAGATCCGCGCCGCCCTGGACACCAAGCTCCGCGCCAAGCGCGCCGAACTCGCCCGGCTGCGCAGTGAGCACGCCGCCCTGCTGCGCCGCTACGCCAACGCCGAGACCGAGCGGGCCAGTGCCCTGGAGGGCCGCCGACTGCTCGCCATCGAGGCCGGGCAGCCGGCCCCCGAGGGCGGGCTCGTACCGGCCCGCCGTGAGCCGGAGACCGGCGGCGGCCGCCCGGCGCCGGACGCCGGGAGGACGGACGGCGCGGCCGGGGGCCGACCCACCGCCACGTTCGCGGAGGCGGACCGCGCGCTGCGCGAGCTGGCCCGCAACGCCGCCCGGCAGCGCGCCGCCGCACAGCGCGCCGGCCGGCCCGACACCGGTGCCCCGGAGAACCCCGAGGCGACCGGCCAGGGGAAGACCGGGGCGGCCGCCGCGCAGGGGGTGGGCGGATCGGCGCTCCGCCCGGTGCCGGCCGCCGCCGCGATCGCCCCGGCCCGCCCGTCCGTGCCCCGCACGCTGGGCGGCTTCGACTTCTTCGGCAACGCCACCGTCCCCCGCAACGAGCTGCCCGCGCCGCTGGAGGAGGACCTGGCGGACGTCGTCGGCGACGAGGCGGTGGCCGAGCAGACGGCACGCGCCAAGGCCCGCACGGAGGCTCGTACGGAGTCCGAGGGCTCCGAGGACCCGGGCGACTCCGGGAACTCCGCGGACGCCGAGCACGGCGGCATAGTCGGGCGCGAGGCGTCCGGCGAAGCGCCCTCCGGCGACGAGGCGCCCGGTGGCGCGGTCGCCGACGGGGAGACGACGCACGGCGCCGGCGAGGTCATCGACCTGACCGCCCACGACGAGACCGAACAGCTCGACCTCGCCGAACTGCGCAGCGCCATCTCCTGAACGCCGGAAGGCGGCAGCGGGGCGCGGTGCAGGACAGCGGAGCCAGTAGAAAGCAGGAGAACGTAGGGCGGCAGAACGTAGTGAGCGGCGGGGAGGCGTCCGCCCGTCCACAGCCTGTGGACGGGCGGACGCCTCCCCGCCGTTGTGCCGTATGCCCGTTGTGCCGTATGCGGACGCCCCGGCTGTCGAGCAGTCCTGCTCCCGGCCTCCGTCGCCTCCGACCGCGGGCCCTCGCCGCCTACTTGTCGATGTCGCCGACCACGAAGAACATCGACCCCAGGATGGCGACCATGTCGGCGACCAGGGTCCCCGGCAGCAGCTCCGTCAGCACCTGGATGTTGTTGTACGACGCGGAGCGCAACTTCAGGCGGTACGGCGTCTTCTCGCCCTTGGAGACCAGGTAGTAGCCGTTGATGCCGAGCGGGTTCTCGGTCCAGGAGTAGGTCGTGCCCTCGGGGGCCTTGAGGACCTTCGGCAGGCGCTGGTTGATCGGGCCGGGCGGCAGTTCCGCGATCCGGTCCAGGCAGGCGTCGGCGAGGTCGAGGGAGTTGTGCGTCTGCTCCAGCAGGCACTCGAAGCGGGCCAGGCAGTCGCCCTCCTCCCTGGTGACGACCTTGAGCGTGGACCCCAGTTCGCCGTACGCGAGGTACGGCTCGTCGCGCCGCAGGTCGAAGTCGACGCCGGACGCGCGGGCGATCGGCCCGGAGACGCCGTAGGCGTGCACCGCCTCACGGGCCAGCGTGCCGACGCCCCGGGTGCGGCCGCGGAAGATCTCGTTCCCCAGGACCAGGTTGTCGAAGACGTCCATACGGGAGCGGACGTCGGCGACGGCCTGCCGGGCCCGGCCGAGCCAGCCGGCGGGCAGATCCTCCTTGAGGCCGCCGACCCGGTTGAACATGTAGTGCATCCGGCCGCCGGAGATCTCCTCCATGACGGTCTGCAGCTCCTCGCGCTCCCGGAACGCGTGGAAGACCGGGGTGATCCCGCCGAGCTCCAGCGGGTACGAGCCGAGGAACATCAGGTGGTTCAGGACGCGGTTCAGCTCGGCGAGCAGCGTGCGCGTCCACACCGCGCGCTCGGGCACCTCCATGCCCAGCATCCGCTCGACGCCGAGCACCACGCCCAGCTCGTTGGAGAATGCCGACAGCCAGTCGTGGCGGTTGGCGAGCATGATGATCTGGCGGTAGTCGCGGGCCTCGAAGAGCTTCTCGGCGCCGCGGTGCATATAGCCGATCACCGGCTCGGCGTGCCGGATGCGCTCGCCGTCCAGGACGAGGCGCAGCCGCAGCACGCCGTGCGTGGAGGGGTGCTGCGGGCCGATGTTCAGCACCATGTCGGTGCTCTCCGCCGCGCCGCCGATGCCGACCGTCGTCTCCGTCATGGGGACAGTGTCGCAGGACGGGACGATGCGGAACGGCGCGGTCCGTGGTGTGGAAGGGGCGGGCGGGGGTGCCGGGGTGGGGTGGTGTCGCGTTCGGTGCGTCAGTCGGCGGTGTTGCCGGTGCTGTCGGTCTTGCCGGCGCTGGTGGTGTTGCCAGCATGGTTGGTGTGGTCGGTGTTGTCGGCGCTGGTGGTGAGCAGTCCGGCGCAGGCCGTCCCGCCGACCGGCTCCAGCAGCCAGCCGAAGGCGCCCAGACCCGCTGGATCGGTCAGTTCCGCCGCGTCACCGGCCGCGCCGAGCGCCCGTACGTAGCCGGCCGGGTCGGTCGTGGCCAGGGAGAGCGGCGGGCGGCGGCCGGTCACCCCGAGGGCGTGCAGCGCGGCGCGCTGGGTCAGCTGCTCGGCGTCCGGACCGGCGCAGGCATCCAGCGCGACGTGCGCGGTGAGGTCGCAGCTGCCGTCCGGGACGGGCCGGACCTCGCGGCCCGCGCGGAAGCCGGTGAGGGTGCCGAAGGGCGGCCGGTCGGCGCGCCGGTGGGCGTAGTCGACGGCGACCGCGAGCCCGGCACGGAGGACGCGGACGGCGCGCTCCCAGGCGGCGTCCCGGGGGCGGCCGACCTCGGCGCGCAGCCCGGGGGCGGGTTCGCCGGAGGCGCCCGGCGCGGCGCGCGACCACCAGCGGGCAAGCCACTCCGCGTCGGGGCCGTCGACCGGCGGGCCGAGCCGTTCCGTGCCGTCGGCCCGTACCAGGACCCGGCGCGGCACGCCCTCGGCGTCCGTCTCGACGACGTCCAGCGGGACGTTGTCCAGCCACTCGTTGGCGAAGAGCAGGCCGGTGAGCGAGCCCGGCGCGGGCAGATCGGCGCGCCAGGAGATGCGGGGGTCGAGGCCCTCGGGGCGCGCGGCGCGTTCGACCGCATACGGGCGCAGCCGTCCGGCCACCTCCTCGGGGAGGGCCGCCAGCACGCCGGTCAACAGCTCGCCGCGCCCCGCGCCGACGTCCACCAGGGCCAGCCCGTCCGGATGCCCGAGGGCGGCGTCGACCCGGCGGAGCAGGGTGGCGACGGCGCCGGCGTACAGCGGGGACACGTGGACCGAGGTGCGGAAGTGGCCGGCGGGGCCGGGGCCACCGGGGCGGGTGTAGAAGCCGTCCGGGCCGTAGAGCGCCTCCTCGGCCGCCTCCCGCCAGCTACGCCAGGGGGAGTGGCGGGGGGCGGGGGCGCTGGGCGCTGCCGGGCCGGTGGGTGTGGTGGGTGTGGCGGGCGTGGTGCCGGTGGCCGGGCAGGTGAGGCGGTCGGCGTCGGCCGGCTCTCGTCGGGCCTGCTGGTGCTCGTTCGCCGCTGAACCGCTTCCCGGTCCCTGTGCCTGCCCCTGTGGCTGCGGCTGCCCCTGCGCCTGTGGCCGTGCCTGCCCCTGTCCCTCTGTCGTCACGGGCACCACGGTACGGGGGCCGGCGCGTCCCGTACGTGGAGGCGGTCACCTCCCCTACGGGGGCGGTCGGCGGCGTCGGCATCGACCCGTGGTGGGGCGGTCGGCCTGGGGTACGAGCCGGGCAGGAGAGGAATCCCCTGGTCACGGACGTATTCCTGCAAACGGCATGGGCTCGGCGGGGCAGCGTGACCACGGATCGACCCCAGGGGCGACACAATTGGCGCAGACCGCCTCCACCTAGCGGAGTAGGCCCTATTGAAGAGGATCGCCCCTCCGGTTGACTCTTCTACCTGCTTGCGCTGCCTACGCTGGGTTACGTGCAGCGCCTCTATGACTTCCTCCGCAGGCACCCGACGGGAGTGGACAGCTTCTGGGCTTTCCTCCTCTTCGGGATCACCGGGTTGTGGGTCATCTCCCGGCCGGGCTTCGAGGGCAAGGTCATCGGCCTGGTCTTCGGCATCGGCCTGTGCCTGGTCATCGCCCTGCGCCGGAAGTACCCGGTCAAGATGTTGCTGCTGGCCATCGGCCTCGGCGTGGGCCAGCTGATCCTGAACGTCCCGCCCAACATCGGCGACTTCTCGATGATGGTGATCATCTACACCGTCGCCTCGGAGACCGCGGCCCGCCGCTGGGCCTCACGCCTCGCATTGGCCGCCGCGCTGGTCGGCCCCGGCCTGACCCAACTCCGCTTCCGGGAAGGCCCCGTCCACCTGCCGGTCTGGGCCGTGGTCTTCTTCATGGTGCTGTTCACCGTGCCGTTCGTACTGGCCTGGGTGCTCGGCGACTCGATCCGCACCCGCCGGGCCTACTGGGCGCAGCTGGAGGAGAAGGCCGCCCGCCTGGAGAAGGAGCGCGAGGCCCAGGCCCGGATCGCGGTCGCGGCCGAGCGCGCCCGGATCGCCCGCGAGCTGCACGACGTCGTCGCGCACAACGTCTCGGTGATGGTCGTCCAGGCCGACGGCGCCGCGTATGTCCTCGACGCCACGCCCGAGCAGGCCCGGCAGGCGCTGGAGACGATCTCCGGCACGGGCCGCCAGGCGCTCGCCGAGATGCGCCGGCTGCTGGGCGTGCTGCGCACCGGCGAGCAGGCCGAGGGCGAGGAGTATGTTCCCCAGCCCGGCGTCGAGCAGCTCGCCGACCTCATAGACCAGGTCCGGGGCGCGGGGCTGCCGGTCGACTTCCGGGTCGTCGGCGAGCCACGCCCGTTGCCCAGCAGCGTCGAGTTGACCGCGTACCGCATCGTCCAGGAGGCGTTGACCAACACCCGCAAGCACGGCGGCCCCGGCGTCAGCGCCACCGTCCGCCTCACCTACCGGGCCGACGACCTCGATCTCCTCGTCGAGGACGACGGCCGGGGCGCGCAGCACGAGCTCTACGAGTCGGGTGGCTCGGACGGGCTCGGCCACGGCCTGATCGGTATGCGCGAGCGGGTGGGCATGGTCGGCGGCATCCTCGACGCCGGTCCCCGTCCGGGCGGCGGATTCCGGGTCAACGCCGTGCTGCCGCTCAAGGCGGAGCGATGAGCAGGCCGCCCTCGCCGCGGGCCGGGGTCCGGCACGGCGAGCCTCGGTGGGGTGGGGCCGGGACGGGGACTGGGGCCGGTGGCTCCGGGCCCGTCGGGGGCCCGTTTGCCGGTGCGGGGGCGTCGCGTCCCGGTTCGCCGGGGCATGGGGCGTCGCGTCTCGTTGTGGGGGCGCGGCGCTCCTTGGCCGGCCCCCTGCGACGCGGCTCCGTCCGTCCCGCCTCCTGCCCGCCATGGTCCCGGACGCGTTCGTCCCGGCTCCGTCCGTGCCCGCCCCGTTCGCGCCAAACGCTCCCACTGCTCCCACCGCTCCGACTGCCCCAACGGCACCAGCCAGCCCACCCGTTCCCGCCGTCCCACCCGTTCCCGCCGTCCCGCCTGTTCTCACCGTCCCCGCCGACCCCGTCGGCCCCGCCGCCCCGTGAAGGGATTCCCCTGCCATGACCATCCGCGTGATGCTCGTCGACGACCAGGTGCTGCTGCGCACCGGCTTCCGGATGGTGCTGGCCGCACAACCCGACATGGAGGTCGTCGCCGAGGCGGGCAACGGGGCGGAGGCCCTGGAGGTGCTGCGTTCCACCGAGGTGGACGTGATCCTCATGGACGTCCGGATGCCGCACCTCGACGGGGTCGAGGCCACCCGCCGGATCTGCGGGGGCAGCCAGCCCGAAGGCGCCCCGAAGGTGCTCATCCTGACCACCTTCGACCTGGACGAGTACGCGTTCTCCGCGCTGAAGGCCGGGGCCAGCGGCTTCATGCTCAAGGACGTCCCGCCGAACGAACTCCTCGCCGCGATCCGGGCGGTGCACAGCGGGGACGCGGTCGTCGCCCCGTCCACCACCCGCCGCCTCCTGGACCGCTTCACCCCCATGCTGCCCAACACCGGCGGCGAGCCCGCACGGCCCGAGCTGGAGCGGCTGACCGAGCGCGAGCGCGAGGTGCTGCTGCTCGTCGCGCAGGGGCTGTCGAACGGTGAGATCGCGGCGCGGCTGGTGCTGTCCGAGGCCACGGTCAAGACCCATGTGGGCCGGATCCTGACGAAGTTGAGCCTGCGGGACCGGGTCCAGGCGGTGGTGCTCGCCTACGAGACGGGGCTGGTCCGGGCCGGGGGCGCCGGGGCGTAGCGCACGGGATCAGGCCGGTCGCCGGTTCGGGATCGCGGCGTTGGGCGACACCGCGATCCGCCAGTCCGACGGCAAGCCGTTGAACACCGCGAAGCCGCCCTACGTCGTGGTGCCCAGCGGCGGTATCTGGAACTACGAGTCCGCGGGCATCAAGGGCGGCGTCGTCGTTGCCGTCATCCACGACAACCAGGTCGAGTACGCCGTCGTGGGCGACACCGGACCCGACAAGATCATCGACGAGGCGTCCTACGCGGCCGCCAAGGCCCTGGGCGTCGAGCCCAACCCCGAGACCGGTGGCGCCGATTCGGGCGTCACCTGCCTGCTGTTCAACGCTGGGTGCGACGGCCGGCCGGCCCGGCGGGCCTCCCAGCCGCCTGGCTTCCCGGCTTCCCGACTTCCGGGCCCCGACTTCCAGGCCCCGGCTTACAGGCTCCTGCCGTTCAGGCTTCGGGATTGCCGGTCTGGCCGGCCGACTGGCCGTCGACCTGCTGGTCTGTCCGTCGGTCCCGCTGTCCGTCCGGTGGGCCGTCCGCCGGGGCCCACCCCTCAGCGCAGCACGCCCTCCAGGAAGTCGCTGCCCAGCCGGGCCACCACCTGGAGATCCAACTGGTGGAGTACGTAACGCCCGCGCCGCCGGGTCTGCAGCAGCCCCGCCTTCTTCAGCACCGCGATATGCCGCGACACCTCCGGCGACGTGATGCCGAACGCGGTCGCCAACTCTCCTGTGGTGTGCGGCCCGCGCGAGAGCGTGCGGCACAGCCGCATCCGCATCGGGTGGCCGAGTGCCTCCAGCCGCTGCTGGACGAGTTCCAGCGTGGCGGACGCCGGCAACTCGGGGCTGGCGATCGGGTATTGGACGACCGGACGCCAGCCGGGGGCGTGGCTGAACAGCAGGTGCGGCCAGCCGAACGACGTCGGCAGGAAGGTGACCCCGGGGTCGGCGGGGTCGGCGAAGGCCGTCGTGCGCCCACTGGCCAGCTTGTCGACCAGGATCCGGGTGGTGCCGCCGGCGTCCTGCGCCTCGTCCAGCGTCAACGCCCGCGACGTCGCGGTCAGTGTCTCGGCCAGGCCCTTGCGGCGCAGCAGCTCGGTCTTGTGGCGGGCGTCGGCGGCCAGTTGGATGCCCACCCGCCGCCAGATGTCGCCGAAGAACGCGTCCTCGCAGTCCTGGAACAGGCGGCGCAGCCACACCCGCAGACCGTCGGGGTCGGTCAGCATCCGGTCCGTGAAGGCTGCCTGGCGCGGGCCGCGGGCCGCCGCCATCTCCCGTACGCGCGCCCGTTCACCCGCGTCGACCAGGGGCGACGGCGTGGGGCGGGTGTACCGGGCCGAGCAGTTGATCTCGAAGAAGGCGGCCACGAACCGCTCGTCGTCGATCTGGTCCAGCTGGTCCAGCTCCTCTGCCAGCGACGCCCCGGGGCGGGCGGGCAGCAGGATGTCGGAACGCGAGGACCCCCACAGGAAGTCCGCCTCGCACAACCGGTCGGCGAGGTCGGTCTTCAGACCGGCGTTGGTCGCGGTGACCCAGCCGTGCAGGCCCGGGTGGTGGCCCGGCTCGGACAGCGCGTGCAGCGCCGCACTCAGCTCGGCCAGCGGCGAGGGTGCGAAGACCAGGCGCTCCGGCGGCAGCCCGGTGATGTCGATGACGTTGGCCATGTCCCCATCATGCGTGAGGCCGTGACCTGCGGTGTCGTCGATTGACGGCTCTCGTCAATCGACGCGCCACGGGCCGCCCGGCCACCCCAGAGTGAGGGCCATGAACGCCCTGCAGCAGCACCTCCTCGACAGCTACCGCGCCGCCCAGCGAGGCGAGGCCGCGCCGCCGGCCCCGGACGCGGCCGTCGTCCGCACCGCCCGGGAGATCCGGCAGTGGCACCGCTTCCAGGCCGTGGTCACCGACCCCGCGGAACGCTGGTGGGGACGCGAGGGACGGCTCGTCCGCCGGGCGGCGCTGTTCGTCCGCGGCTTCCGAACGTTGAATGCCGCCCCCGCCGCCCCCGCCGCCCCCGCCGCCCCCTCCCGCCCCGCCCCCGCCCACCCCGCCCCCGAAATGCCCCGCGCAGAGCACAAGAACAAGCGCCAGGCAGCAACGCCCTGCACCTGAGCCCCGCCCCAGGCACCGGCAACCTCCGAACGCCCCACAACGGAACGCCCCTCACCGCCCCGGACGGGCCCGGGCCGGACGAGCCCACCCGGACAAGCCCAGGTCGGACGAGCCACTCGGACAAGCCCAGACCGGACTAGCCGGATCCGGCCAGACCGTGCCAGGACACGCGGTGCGGGCTCGACAGACCAGACCCAACAGACCGGGCGCCGACGTACCAGGCCACGCCGGCACCACCCACGTCGGGCCGCCCCGCGTCAGCACTGCCCGTTCCCTCTCCTTCACGCCACACCGCATTCGACGGGGCCTCGCTGTGCCGGGTCCGCCCGCCTGGACGGACATGGCCAGGCGGACTCACCCCTCACTCCTCAATACGCCGGACGAAGTCGCCCACTGCCGTGCGTATGTCTTCCGCGGTCCATTCGAGTGCCAGGGACGAGACCGTCACCTCCGTCATCGTCACACCCGGCGGTCCGGCCGGGGTCGGCTCGTACCACTTGCGGAAGAGCGTCGTCCGGGTCTCCTCCGCCTGACGGGTACCGGCCTCGTTCAGAACGTCCGGCGGGTATGGCAGCCATACCTGGAACTCGTGGGTGTGCGGCTCCTCGGGGTGCACCCGGAACCACGGCACGCCGGCCTCTGCCAGCCCCTCGCGCAGCGCCCGGGCGACGACCTTGGCGTGGGCCGCATACACCGGCAACCGGGGCAGCTCGCGGTCCAGCCCGACCAGGGCGGCGAGCGCGATCGGCCACTGCTGGAACAGCTGGCCGCCGTAACGGTGGCGCCAGGCCCGGGCCTCCGCGACGAACTCCTCGGTGCCCGCCAGCGCGGCGCCGGCCATGCCGTTCAGCGATTTGTAGAAGGAGACGTAGACGCTGTCCGCGAGGGCGGCGATCTCCGGGAGCGACCTGCCGAAGTGCGGGCCGGTTTCCCAGAGCCGGGCCCCGTCGAAGTGCACCACCGCGTCCAGTTCCCGCGCCGCGGCCACCGTCGACTCCAGCTCCTCCCAACTGGGGAGGACGTATCCGGCGTCGCGCAGCGGGAGTTCGAGGGCGAGGGTGCCGAACGGCTCCTGGAGGTCGTAGATCTCGGCGGCCGTCGGCAGACGCGGGGCGCTCGTCGGATGCACCATGCGCAGCCCGCTGACGACCGCGTAGGCATCGCGCTCGTGCATCTCCAGATGGGACAGCGGGTGGCCGGCGACCGTCGCGTTGCCCGTGCGGCCCGCCCAGCAGCGCAGGGCCACCTGCTGCGCCATCGTGCCTGTCGGGAAGAACACCGCGGCCGCGGTGCCCAGGGCCTCGGCCGTCCGGCGCTCCAGTTCGCCGACGATGCCGTCGTCGTTGCCGTAGACGTCCGTCCAGTCGGCGAGGTCGTACACACCGGGGGCGTCGGCCGTCAGACGGGACAACCGCTCGGCGATGGTCTCCGGTGGGCGACCGCACAGTGTCCGCAGCGAACCCCGGTAGGCGGCGAACCGCCGGGCCCGATCGTCCGTCCCGTGCCTCTTGTTCGCCTCGTCCGTTCCGTCTGCCCCGTCGGTCCCGCTCGGCCTGTCCGTCCCGTCCGGCTCGTTCGCCTCATCGCCGTCCGTCGGGTCAGCAGTGGTCGTGGCGTCAATCCTTTCCCGGCCCTGGTCCCGGTCGCCGTCCCCGTCCCCGACTCCGGCCATGTCCCCGACCCCGTAGCCGCCCCCGGCCTCCGTCCGCTCGCCGCCCTTTCCTGTCTGCTCCCCGTCCTCAGCCGGCTGCTTTCCGGTGTCCGCTGTGTGCTTTCCGACCTCGGCCATGATCCCCCCACCTCCGTGTCGCCCCGCGCCGTCCGCGCGGGCTGTGGCATCGATCATCACCCAGCCGCGATCGCCGCCGCGAGCCCTGTGGATAACTCTCCGAATCGCGCCGGAGCGGTCTGTTTCGGCCCCATTCCGGCGTTCCGGTTCTGCTCCGAGACCCTCGTCTCACCCTCCGTACAACTCTCAGGGCGGCGGGGCCTCCTCGCGTAGCATGGCGACGAATCGTCCGGTACCCCTCGCGGACTGGAACGGAAGGCCGTCGCCGCGTGAACCAACATTCCTCCATCGAGGCCCAGGACCGGCCCGCCCGGCTCACCGTCGGAGTCGTCGGGGCAGGCCGCGTCGGACCTGCGCTCGCCGCCTCGCTGCAGCTCGCGGGGCACCGCCCGGTGGCCGTCTCGGGGGTCTCCGACGCCTCCCGCCGGCGTGCCGGCGAGCTGCTGCCCGGCGTCCCGCTGGTCCCCCCGGCCGAGGTGCTCGCCCGTGCGGACCTCGTGCTGCTGACCGTCCCCGACGACGCCCTGGCCGACCTGGTGAGCGGCCTCGCCGAGACCGGTGCCGTACGGCCGGGCCAGCTGCTGGTGCACACCTCCGGCCGGTTCGGGACGGCGGTGCTGGAGCCGGCCACCCGGGCCGGTGCGCTGCCGCTGGCCCTGCACCCGGCGATGACCTTCACCGGCACTTCCGTGGACGTGCAGCGGCTGGCCGGCTGCCCGTTCGGGGTGACCGCGCCCGAGGAGCTGCGGATGGCCGCGGAGGCGCTGGTCATCGAGATGGGCGGGGAGCCCGAGTGGATCGCGGAGTCCGATCGTCCGCTGTATCACGCGGCGCTCGCGATCGGTGCGAACTACCTGGTCACCCTGGTGGCGCAGGCCAAGGAACTACTCGCCAAGGCCGGTGTACGGGCCCCGGACCGGATGCTCGGCCCGCTGCTCGGCGCGGCCCTGGACAACGCGCTGCGGTCCGGTGACGCCGCCCTGACGGGCCCGGTCGCCCGGGGGGACGCGGGCACCGTCGCGGTCCACGTGGCGGAGCTGCGCAAGCACGCACCCCAGGCCGTCGCCGGCTATCTGGCCATGGCCCGTACGACGGCCGACCGGGCGCTGGCGCACGGTCTCCTCAAGCCGGAGCTGGCCGCGGAGTTGCTGGACGTGCTCGCGGGACCGGCTCCCGACGGAGCCGCCGGCCGATCCGCTGCCGGCCACGCCACCACTACCGGAGAGCGGCCGCCCTCCGACGCGTCCACCGACACCCCCACCGCCACGCCCACCGAGGACGAGCGTGACCACGACGCACCCCATGGCGCCGACGTCCCCGACACACCAACCACCCCAGGCGGCCCAGCTACCCCGGGTACCCCAGCCACCCCAGGCACCGTGAACACCCCGGATGCCCCGGGCCCGTCCGACACCCCAGACGCCTCGGACACCCCCAACCCCCCAGCCGCCCCGGACGACACCCCCGGCGCCCCCGACTCCCGCAACCCCGGCCCCAACGGAGGCGACTCATGACCTCCTCGCCCGTCAGCCCGACCCCGGACGCCTCCCGAGCGGCGTCCGGGCCCCAGCTCGTGCGCACCGCCGCGGACCTGCGGGCGCTGCCGCGCGAGGGCGGCGCACGAGCCGTTGTCATGACCATGGGTGCGTTGCACGAGGGGCACGGCGCCCTGGTCCGGGCCGCCCGGGAGCGGGTGGGCCCGCAGGGGCAGGTGGTGGTCACGGTGTTCGTCAACCCGCTGCAGTTCGGGGCGGGCGAGGACCTCGACCGGTACCCGCGGACCCTGGACGAGGACGTGGCGCTGGCCGGCCGGGCGGGTGCGGACGCCGTCTTCGCACCGGCGGTCGACGAGGTCTATCCGGGAGGGGAGCCGCAGGTCCGTATTTCCGCGGGCCCCATGGGCACCGTCTTGGAGGGCGCCAGCCGCCCCGGCCACTTCGACGGGGTGCTCACCGTCGTCGCCAAGCTGCTCCATCTGACCGCACCGGACCTGGCGTTCTTCGGGGAGAAGGACGCCCAGCAGCTCGCCGTGATCAGGCGGATGGCCGCCGACCTGAATTTCCCGGTCGAGATCGTCGGCGTCCCCACGATCCGGGAGGCCGACGGACTGGCCCTCTCCAGCCGCAACCGCTATCTCTCCGGCCCGGAGCGGCGCACCGCACTCGCCCTGTCCGGGGCGCTCTTCGCGGCCCGCGACCGGCTCACCGCCGAAGAGGCGCTGCGCGCCCGCGCCGCCTCCACCGGGCATCCCGTACAGGACCGCTCCGCGGCGCTGGCCGCCCTCGGGGAGGACCGGGCGGCCGCCGACGCGCACGCCGTCGCCTACGCCGCCGCGGGCCCCCCGCACGGCCCGTCCGTGGCCCGCGCCGCGGCCGGCGCCGTCCTGGAGGACGCCGGCCAACTGGACCCGCCGCTCCACCTGGACTACCTGGCCCTGATCGACCCCCGGGACTTCACCGAGGTCCCGGACGGGTTCGAGGGCGAGGCGATCCTCGCGGTGGCCGCCAAGGTCGGCACCACCCGGCTCATCGACAACATCCGGCTCGTGTTCACTGCGAGCCCGGCCCCGCACCCGGACGCCGCCCCGCACCCGGACGCCGCCCAGGAACGGCACGCCGGCCCCCAGGGCAGGCCCGCACCCGGGCCGGCCTCCGGTGCCACCCGGAAGACCAGGAAGTCCACCCCACCCCCAGGCCCCCTCGGAGCGACCCGATGACCGCTACCGGAACCGCCGCCGGCCCCACCGGCATACGCCTCAGCGCCCCCGCCCCCGGATGGTCCATCACGGCCGACGTCGTCGTGGTGGGCTCCGGCGTCGCCGGGCTCACCGCCGCGCTGCGCTGCGCCGCCGCCGGCCGCCGGACCGTCGTCGTCACCAAGGCCCGGCTCGACGACGGCTCCACCCGCTGGGCACAGGGCGGGATAGCCGCGGCCCTGGGAGACGGCGACAGCCCCGAGCAGCACCTGGCCGACACCCTCGTCGCGGGCGCCGGCCTGTGCGACGAGGAGGCCGTGCGGACGCTGGTCACCGAGGGCCCGGCCGCCGTCCACCGGCTGATCGGGGCCGGCGCACGTTTCGACACCGATCCTGGGAGCGACGAGATCGCGCTCACCAGGGAGGGCGGCCACCACCGCCGCCGGATCGCACACGCCGGCGGCGACGCCACCGGGGCGGAGATCTCCCGCGCGCTGGTCGCCGCGGTCCGCGCCGCGGGACTCCGCACCATCGAGAACGCACTGGTCCTCGACCTCCTCACGGACGCCGAGGGCCGCACGGCCGGCGTCACCCTGCACGTCATGGGGGAGGGCCAGCACGACGGCGTCGGCGCCGTCCACGCACCGGCGGTGGTGCTCGCCACCGGGGGCATGGGCCAGGTGTTCTCCGCGACCACCAACCCTGCCGTCTCCACCGGCGACGGGGTGGCCCTGGCGCTGCGCGCCGGCGCCGAGGTCTCGGACCTCGAATTCGTCCAGTTCCACCCGACCGTGCTCTACCTGGGGCCGGAGGCCGAGGGCCAACAGCCGCTGATCTCCGAGGCGGTGCGCGGCGAGGGCGCCCACCTGGTCGACGCGGACGGCACCCGATTCATGGTCGGACAGCACGAACTCGCCGAGCTGGCACCGCGCGACATCGTGGCCAAGGCGATCACGCGCCGCGCCCAGGAGCAGGGCACCGAGCACATGTACCTGGACGCCCGCCACTTCGGTGCCGAGATGTGGGAGCACCGCTTCCCGACCATCCTGGCCGCCTGCCGGGCGCACGGCATCGACCCGGTCACCGAGCCGATCCCGGTCGCCCCGGCGGCCCACTACGCCTCCGGCGGCGTCCGCACCGACCTCCACGGCCGGACCACCGTCCCCGGCCTCTACGCGTGCGGCGAGGTGGCCTGCACCGGCGTGCACGGCGCCAACCGGCTGGCCTCCAACTCCCTGTTGGAGGGCCTGGTGTTCGCGGAGCGGATCGCCGACGACATCGCCGCCGACGGGCCGCCGGCCCCGGCCGCCGCCCCCGTGGAGGCCCGTGCCCCGCTGCCCCTGCTGGTGCCCGAGGCCCGCACCGCCGTCCAGCGGATCATGACCGCCGGCGCCGGTGTACTGCGCAGCGCGGCCAGCCTGGCCCGGGCCGCCGACGACCTCGACCGGCTCCACCGGGAGGCCGTCGAGGCTGCCGCGGACCCCGCTCTCGCTTCTGTCAAGGCCCCCGAGCCGGGTGTGGAAGCCTGGGAGGCCACCAACCTGCTGTGCGTCGCCCGGGTCCTGGTCGCCGCCGCGCGGCGCCGCGAGGAGACCCGCGGCTGCCATTGGCGCGAGGACCACCCCGACCGCGACGATGCCTCCTGGCGACGGCACTTCCGCATCACCCTCGGCGCCGACCGCACCCTGGGTGTCCACACCACCGAGACCGCCGGCTTCCCGCCGACCGCCGGCCCCGCCCCCCAGCCCACCCCTCTTCCCGATACGGAGCGCACCCCGTGAGCAGCACCCCCGACCTCCCCCTCCTCCAGATCGGCCGGCCCGGCGCCGTCCCCGAAGGCGGAGGCTGCGGCGACGCCTGCGGGTGCGCCGCCGGCGACGGCGACGCCTACGAGCTGGACCCGATGACCTGCGGCCTCGACCCGGACCTGGCCGCGCTCCTGGTGGCCGCCGGCCTCGACCCCGTCCAGGTGGAGGACATCGCGCACATGGCCATCGAGGAGGACCTCGACCAGGGCGTGGACGTCACCACCGTGGCGACCGTCCCCGAAGACGCCGTCGCCACCGGGGACTTCACCGCCCGTGAGGACGGCACGATCGCCGGCCTGCGGATCGCCGAGGCGGTGCTCTCGGTGGTGTGCACCGACGAGTTCGCGGTCGAGCGGCACGTGGAGGACGGCGAGCGGGTCGTGGCCGGCCAGAAGCTGCTGTCCGTCACCACCCGGACCCGCGACCTGCTCACCGCCGAGCGCAGCGCGCTGAACCTCCTGGGCCGGCTGTCCGGGATCGCCACCCTGACCCGCGCCTGGTCCGACGCCCTCGAAGGCACCAAGGCCGACGTCCGCGACACCCGTAAGACGACGCCGGGCCTGCGCGCCCTGGAGAAGTACGCGGTGCGCTGCGGCGGCGGCGTCAACCACCGGATGTCGCTGTGCGACGCGGCGCTCATCAAGGACAACCACGTCGTGGCGGCGGGCGGCGTCGCCGAGGCGTTCAAGGCCGTGCGCGACGAGTTCCCCGGAGTGCCCATCGAGGTGGAGGTCGACCGGCTCGACCAGATCCCGCCGATCCTCGCCGAGGGCGCCGACCTGATCCTGCTGGACAACTTCACGCCCGAGCAGACCCGGGAGGCCGTGGAGCTGGTCGCCGGCCGCGCGATGCTGGAGTCCTCGGGCCGGCTCACCCTCGACAACGCCCGCGCGTACGCGGAGACCGGCATCGACTACCTGGCGGTGGGCGCGCTCACGCACTCCGCCCGGGTCCTCGACATCGGCCTGGACCTCCGCGAGAGCGACGAGCCGGCCGACGCCCCGGCCGCCGCCCACGACGACGAGAGCCGCTGACCCCCATGCTCCTGACCATCGACGTGGGCAACACCCACACCGTGTTGGGCCTGTTCGACGGCGAGGAGATCGTCGAGCACTGGCGGATCTCCACCGACGCCCGGCGCACCGCCGACGAACTGGCGGTGCTCCTCCAGGGTCTGATGGGCATGCACCCGCTGCTCGGGGACGACCTGGGCGACAACATCGAGGGCATCTCCATCTGCTCCACGGTCCCCTCGGTGCTCCACGAGCTGCGCGAGGTCACCCGCCGCTACTACGGGGACGTCCCGGCCGTCCTGGTGGAACCGGGCGTGAAGACCGGCGTGCCGATCCTCATGGACAACCCCAAGGAGGTCGGCGCCGACCGGATCATCAACGCCCTGGCGGCCGTCGAGCTGTACGGCGGCCCGGCCGTCGTCGTCGACTTCGGCACCGCGACCACGTTCGACGCGGTCAGCGTCCGCGGCGAGTACGTGGGCGGGGTGATCGCCCCCGGTATCGAGATCTCCGTGGACGCCCTGGGTGTCAAGGGCGCCCAGCTCCGCAAGATCGAGCTGGCCCGGCCGCGCAGCGTCATCGGGAAGAACACCGTCGAGGCCATGCAGTCCGGCATCCTCTACGGCTTCGCGGGCCAGGTGGACGGCGTGGTGCAGCGGATGGCCCGGGAACTGGCCGACGACCCGGACGACGTGACGGTGATCGCCACCGGCGGGCTGGCCCCGATGGTGCTCGGCGAGTCCTCGGTGATCGACGAGCACGAGCCCTGGCTGACCCTGATCGGCCTGCGGCTGGTGTACGAGCGCAACGTCGGGCGCCTGTAACGGGCCGCGGTGGACGGGGCGCGGCGGTTCCGTACTGGCGCGCCCGTGTGACAGGCGGCCCGCTGCCGCGCCATTGCGTGGCGAATTAAGCGGCTTTTGTCCGAATAGGTCGTAAAGTCGCCCCATGCCAATGCCATACGGATCCCGCGGCGGCATGGCCTTCGGCGCCGATGAGTTGCGTGTGCTTCGTCGCGCCCTCGCCCATGCCCTCCAGACGACCTCTACCGCCGCGCCCCAGGGCGACTCCGGCGCGGACGCGTCGCAGGACGTCCAGGAATACCTCCGGCTGGCCGAGGCGGTGGACGAGGCGGTCCGCGAAGGCGCCCGCCTGCGCGCCTTCCTGCTCGCCGACCTCGCCCGCTACCGCGACGCCCTGCCCGGTGCCGCCGCCGGCTATCTCACCCGGCTCAAGGAGGCGCTGGCGGCCGGCCACGTCCCCGCCCCCGACGACCTCGCCGCACTGCGCTCGCTGCTCGTCCGGCCCGCCGCCGAGGCCGAGCGCAAGCGCCGCAGCGCCCTGCTGCGGCACTGTGAGCGAGTGGCCGACAAATCCGTACGGGTCCGCCTGCGCGCGCTGCCAGGCGGCCGCTCAGGCGCCTCCCTGGACGCCCCGGCGGGCGGCCGCACCGGCAGCCGGCCGCGGCCCTCCACCACGGCCTCGCGCGGCGGGGTGGACTCCGGGGCGGACCCGGGAGCGGAACCCGGGGCGGATCCCCGGCGTGAACCGCGCCCGGAGCCCCGCCGGGAGCCGCCCAAGCCCGCGCCGCGCCCCAAGGCGCCGCGGCCCGACCGGCCCATCCCCACCCCCGGTGAGGTCTTCCCGCCCCGACGGAAGCCCGCCCCGCCCCCGGAGACCAGGACCGCCTGAGTGCTGCGTACTCTGGCTGGGTATCGTCGCGGGCTCACGCCTTGAGGAGGCCCCTGCCATGGATTACGTCGCCGCGCTGCTCCCGCCCGTAGTGATGGCCGTCGCCTTCACCTGCCTGATCGTCACGATCATCAAGAGCCAGGGCGGCCAGAACAAGTCGAAGGAGGACGCGGCCGTCGACGAGGCGTTCGCCCGCGCCGAGGCCGCAGGACAGGAGCCCAAGCCCTTCCGCGCCTGAACCTCCGCCATTTTCTGCGGACCACCCGCACAGTACGGCCCGGGATTGCTCGTCCCGGGCCGTACTTCCTTTTTCCGGACCAAACGCAACGAGATCAACCGGCATTCGCGACATCTCCCACTATTCTTCTTGTGTGCCGAGACGCTTGGGTGATCTGGAAGACGCGGTGATGACGCGGGTGTGGGAGTGGAACCGCCCGGTCACCGTTCGAGAAGTTCTGGAGGATCTCCAGAAGGAACGGTCGATCGCCTACACCACCGTCATGACCGTATTGGACAACCTCCATCAGAAGGGCTGGGTGCGCCGCGAAGCCGAAGGTCGCGCCTATCGATATGAGGCGGTCTCCACTCGCGCCGCCTACTCGGCCGCACTGATGAACGAAGCGTGGTCCGCCAGTGACAACCCCGCGGCCGCGCTGGTGGCCTTCTTCGGCATGATGTCGTCGGAACAGCGGCAAGCGCTCCGCGATGCCGTGCGGATGGTGCAGGTCGACGATCGCGCCGAAGCGGAGGAAGAACAGGCGGCGGCCCGGGAAGGGGCCCGGGAAGAACAGCCGGAAGCCGTGGCGGAAGCGCCGGCCGGCGATGGGGATGAACCCGGAGCGGAGGCCGGCGGCAAGGGGCGATAGCGTCCCGGCATGCCAGCGCATTCAAAAGGGCTCACGGTCCGCCGGGCCCGGACCGGCGATGTACCGGCCGTGCGTCGCCTCATCGACGCCTACGTCCGTGACGGGATCCTGCTCGACAAAGCGACCGTCACGCTTTACGAGGACATCCAGGAGTTCTGGGTGGCCGAGCGGGACAGCGACGCCGAGGTCGTCGGCTGCGGAGCACTGCACGTCATGTGGGAGGACCTGGCCGAGGTCCGCACTCTGGCGGTGGACCGGAGGATGCTGGGCACCGGGGTCGGCCACCAGGTCCTGGACAAGCTGGTGGCCACCGCGCGGTGGCTGGGAGTGCGGCGCATTTTCTGCCTCACCTTCGAAGTCGACTTCTTCACCAAGCACGGCTTCGTGGAGATCGGCGAGACTCCCGTAGACGGGGATGTCTACAGCGAACTGCTGCGTTCCTATGACGAGGGCGTTGCGGAGTTCCTGGGCCTCGAACGAGTGAAGCCCAACACCCTGGGCAACAGCCGCATGCTTCTGCACCTGTGATCAGCGTTCTATGTCCGAATCGCTCCCCTATCTCATGGCTACGGAAGCATGCGTTCCCCGCTCTGTGGGCAAGTGAACCCTACCCAAGGGTTTGTGTTTTTCCCGGAAAAGCGGTTTGCTTTCCGTCGTAATCCACATTCGATGAAAGGGAATCCTGGTGGCACAGAAGGTTCAGGTTCTTCTTGTCGACGACCTCGACGGCGGCGAGGCCAACGAGACCGTCACGTTCGCGCTCGACGGTAAGTCCTACGAGATCGACCTCTCCGACGCCAACGCGGACAAGCTGCGCGAGGGGCTGGCCGAGTTCGTGAAGGCCGGTCGCAAGACCGGTGGCCGTTCCGCCGGCCGCGGCAAGACCCGTGCGGCGTCCGCCGGCTCCCCGGACACCGCGAAGATCCGTGCCTGGGCGAAGGAGAACGGCTACAGCGTGAATGACCGTGGCCGCGTCCCCGCCGACATTCGCGAGGCATTCGAGAAGGCCAACGGCTGATCGCCGTACGCGCGATCCGATTGGCGATTACGAGCACGTACCAACCGGGCCCGGAGGCACTCTGTCGCCGCCGCGCTCACGAGCCGTACGAGGTCGGGGGCGCCCCCACCGTCCCCGATTCCTGTCCCGAACCCCGTGGTGGGCAGGCGATTTTCCGCCTCGTACCCAGGCCGGGGAGGCCGCACCCATCCCGCGGCCTCCCGCGCGCCGCAGCCGCCGGACGCAGTGCCCCCTGAGGGCGGCGCCGGTGCGGGCATCCGCTCCCCGGCCCCGCGGGCCGTGAGATCCGCCGCGAGCGCGCCCCACTCCAGCCACTCCAGGATTTCCGGGAGCTCCTCCGCGCCACCGGGCGCGATCAGCAGGAGCAGTTTCGGCCGATCCTCCGCCCGCTTCCCGCCCCGTACGGGCCGCAGCAGCGCGACCGGGCCGGTGCGCGGCATCCGCCGCAGCACGGCACGCCCCGCGTCCGCGGGCATCTCCAGGACGTCGAAGCGCAGCCCCGTGAGCAGCTCCACCGGCTCCGTGCCGGTGGTCGGCCAGCCGAGCTCGTCCTCGTACCACCGGCGGACGGTGGAGAGAGGGGAGCGGGGTCGCGGAAGGGCGCGGGCCATGTCCGGTGCAACTCCCGACCCCACGGAAGGTTACGTAGGGTGCGCGGGTAGTTGCGTTCCGTATATTGCGGAGGGGGTGTGGAGGCATTCCCGGATGTGCGGGTGTTCGCCCGTAGCGGAGGGAAAAGGCCCGCGCCGCATGGAGTGTCAGTGGCGGCGGGTAAGACAGTCTCAGTGGGAAGAGACGCTGTGACCGGCGCCCTCGGCAGTTCGTCGCCGCCTTTGGTCGGCGGCGGGCGGTGTGTCGGCAAGGCTCGCGTTCGCCACGGGCGTAGTGGCGGCATGCGTATATGCCTGGCCTGCGGGAACATCGTCTCGCACCATCGAGTTGGAGCAGATGTCAGCTGTTCGGCAGTAAATTTCCCCGTCGGAGCGGGGGCGATCCGGACGGGTGTCGGCAGTTGGAATGAGCTGTCCCGCCCTGCGGGACTAGCATGCGGAAGGACAGGGAGGGGACCGACCCCTTACTGCCTGACCGCTCTGAGGAGCGATTAACGATGTTCGAGAGGTTCACCGACCGTGCGCGGCGGGTTGTCGTCCTGGCTCAGGAAGAAGCCCGGATGCTCAACCACAACTACATCGGCACCGAACACATCCTCCTGGGTCTGATCCACGAGGGTGAGGGTGTCGCCGCTAAGGCCCTGGAGAGCCTCGGCATTTCGCTCGAGGCGGTCCGCCAGCAGGTGGAGGAGATCATCGGCCAGGGCCAGCAGGCCCCGTCCGGCCACATCCCCTTCACGCCCCGTGCCAAGAAGGTCCTGGAGCTGTCGCTCCGCGAGGCCCTCCAGCTCGGCCACAACTACATCGGCACCGAGCACATCCTGCTCGGCCTGATCCGCGAGGGCGAGGGCGTCGCCGCCCAGGTCCTCGTGAAGCTGGGCGCCGACCTGAACCGGGTGCGGCAGCAGGTCATCCAGCTGCTCTCCGGCTACCAGGGCAAGGAGGCCGCCACCGCCGGCGGCCCCGCCGAGGGCACGCCCTCGACCTCCCTCGTCCTGGACCAGTTCGGCCGCAACCTCACGCAGGCCGCCCGGGAGACCAAGCTCGACCCGGTCATCGGGCGCGAGAAGGAAATCGAGCGGGTCATGCAGGTGCTGTCCCGCCGCACCAAGAACAACCCGGTCCTCATCGGCGAGCCCGGCGTCGGCAAGACGGCGGTCGTCGAGGGCCTGGCCCAGGCCATCGTCAAGGGCGAGGTGCCCGAGACCCTCAAGGACAAGCACCTCTACACCCTCGACCTGGGTGCGCTGGTCGCCGGCTCCCGCTACCGCGGTGACTTCGAGGAGCGCCTGAAGAAGGTCCTCAAGGAGATCCGCACCCGCGGCGACATCATCCTGTTCATCGACGAGCTGCACACCCTGGTCGGCGCGGGTGCCGCCGAGGGCGCCATCGACGCGGCCAGCATCCTCAAGCCCATGCTGGCCCGCGGCGAGCTGCAGACCATCGGTGCCACGACGCTCGACGAGTACCGCAAGCACCTGGAGAAGGACGCGGCCCTGGAGCGCCGCTTCCAGCCCATCCAGGTCGCCGAGCCGTCGCTGCCGCACACCATCGAGATCCTCAAGGGCCTGCGGGACCGCTACGAGGCGCACCACCGGGTGTCCATCACGGACGCCGCGCTGGTCGCCGCGGCCACCCTCGCCGACCGCTACATCTCCGACCGCTTCCTGCCGGACAAGGCGATCGACCTGATCGACGAGGCCGGCTCCCGGATGCGGATCCGCCGGATGACCGCGCCGCCGGACCTGCGCGAGTTCGACGAGAAGATCGCCGACGTCCGCCGCGAGAAGGAGTCCGCGATCGACTCGCAGGACTTCGAGATGGCCGCCGGCCTGCGCGACAAGGAGAAGCAGCTCCTGGCCGCGAAGGCGAAGCGGGAGAAGGAGTGGAAGGCCGGCGACATGGACGTCGTCGCCGAGGTCGACGAGGAGCTGATCGCCGAGGTCCTGGCCACGGCCACCGGCATCCCGGTCTTCAAGCTCACCGAGGAGGAGTCCAGCCGGCTCCTGCGGATGGAAGACGAGCTGCACAAGCGCGTCATCGGCCAGAAGGACGCCATCAAGGCGCTCTCGCAGGCCATCCGCCGCACCCGCGCGGGTCTGAAGGACCCCAAGCGCCCCGGTGGCTCGTTCATCTTCGCCGGCCCGTCCGGTGTCGGTAAGACCGAGCTGTCCAAGACCCTCGCCGAGTTCCTCTTCGGCGACGAGGACGCACTGATCTCCCTCGACATGTCGGAGTTCAGCGAGAAGCACACGGTCTCGCGGCTCTTCGGTTCGCCTCCCGGCTACGTGGGCTACGAAGAGGGCGGCCAGCTGACCGAGAAGGTCCGCCGCAAGCCGTTCTCCGTCGTCCTCTTCGACGAGGTCGAGAAGGCCCACCCGGACATCTTCAACTCGCTGCTGCAGATCCTGGAGGACGGTCGCCTGACCGACTCCCAGGGCCGGGTCGTGGACTTCAAGAACACGGTCATCATCATGACCACCAACCTCGGCACCCGGGACATCTCCAAGGGCTTCAACCTGGGCTTTGCCGCCCAGGGCGACGTCAAGACCGGCTACGAGCGGATGAAGGCCAAGGTCAACGAAGAGCTCAAGCAGCACTTCCGGCCCGAGTTCCTCAACCGTGTCGACGACACCGTGGTCTTCCACCAGCTGTCGCAGGAAGACATCATCCAGATCGTCGACCTGATGATCGCCAAGGTGGACGAGCGCCTGAAGGACCGCGACATGGGCATCGAGCTCAGCGGCGAGGCCAAGTCGCTGCTGGCCAAGCGCGGGTACGACCCGGTGCTCGGCGCCCGTCCGCTGCGCCGCACGATCCAGCGCGAGATCGAGGACGCCCTCTCGGAGAAGATCCTCTTCAACGAGCTGCGTCCGGGCCACATCGTCGTCGTCGACGTGGAGGGCGAAGGCGAGACCGCCACGTTCACCTTCCGCGGCGAGGAGAAGTCGGCGGTGCCGAGCGCCCCGCCGGTGGAGTCCGCGACGGGTGGGTCGGGTCCCAACCTGAGCAAGGACGCGTAGCCCGTACCTGAGATACGCAGCCGCCCCGGAACCGTTCGATCGACGGTTCCGGGGCGGTTTTGTGTGCCCTGCGCCTGGTCCCTCTACGTGCGGGGGCGGGGGAAGAGGGTGATGTTGAGGTGGGGCGGGAGGGGTGAGGGGGTGGTCGGGGGAGGGGGGAGGTGGAAGAGGCGGAGGTCCTGGAGGGCCGGGAGGGATTCCACGGGGGCGAGATCGATGGTGCCGCCGATCAGGCCGTGGAGCCGGAGCGCGCGGATGTTGGGAAAGGCCGGGAGAGCCGTGCGCAGCTGCTCGGCGAATTCGGTGGGGGAGCGGTGTCCTGTGTTGAGGAGACTGAGGGCCGTTACCTGGGGGAGTTGGAGGCCCGGGGGAATGCCAGTGGAGGTTTCGCCTTCCGCCAAGCCGAAGGCGAAGGTCTCCAAGCGGCCGAGGAGAGTGAGGGCCTGCCAGCGTTCCGCGGCGAAAGCGTCCGTGATTCGCTGGAGGTGGATCTCTTTCAAGCCCGGCCAGGACGTGAGACGGGAGAAGTCGGGAAGAACGCGCTGGCCGAGGACCAGGGTGGTCAAGGGGGCGTCCGCAGGGAAGGCTGCCAGGCCCTCCGGCGGGAGCGGGACGTAGAGCACCAGTGAATTCAGGTGGCTAAGGCAGTCGAGGCCCCGTGGAGTGCGTACGCCGGTGTCGGCGCGGCCAGTGACTCCCAAGTGGCGCAGGAGCAGGCCGCCGAGTGGCGCGACGGTTGTGACGGCTGGGCAGTCCTCCAGAGTCAGGGATTCCAGTACGGGGAAGTCGCAGAGGAACGTGAGGTCGCTGAGGTCCGGGTTGTCGGCCAGGGTCAGGTGAGTGACCTGGTGCGGGTGGAGGGCGTCGAGGAGTTCCTCGGCGATGAACCCGCCGCTGACGGTTGTGCGGGGTCGTCCCCCAAGGGCTTTGAGGGCACGGAGTTCGGCAGGGGAGGAGAGGGTGACGTTCGTGTTGGTGTCGAGGTGTTGGACGACCTCTTCCGTATAGCGATCAGTGTCGAATTTCGCCCACTGATAAGCGAGTTGGGCACGGGCGATGGGGGACGGGTGGTCGCGGAAGCGCTTGACGCATTCGAGTGCCGCATCGGTGCCGATGGTCGCGGCGGTGACGATCACCTCCTGGGCCTCGTCGTCTTCCAGGCCCTCCGGGCCGGGCAGGAGTTCCAGGACGAGCGGTCCCGCCTCGATGAGCAGTTGTGATTCCTCGCGGGTGCGTGGGGGCAGGATCGCCCGCGTCCGCGCGTTGACCTCCTCGCGGACCGACGGATCGATCTCCGTCGCGTGCTCCAGGCACGCCATCGCCAGCAGGTCGGTGCGCAGTTCGCCGCGGGCGAGCAACCCCCGTAACAGCTCGGCGCGTTCGCGCGGGCGGGCGTGGGCCACTGCCATGCGGATCACGTCGGCCCATTGGGAATCCGGCGCGCGCTGCACCAGCAGCCCGAAGTCGCCCTCCTCCACGGCGGCCTTGGCGCCCAGGTAGTCCTGGAAGGTGCGGTGGATGAAGTCCACGGTGCCGGGGCCGGTTCGCGCAGCAGGCCGCTGCGGTGGAGGAGGTGGCGGAAGACGGCCGGGGCGGGGCCCTGGGAGGCCGCGGCGGGGACGGCCGGGAGGGCGTCGGCCAGGATGCGTTCGGCGCGGTCGCGGTCGAGTTCGGATCAGGTTAGAGGGACGGGCGGGGCCCGGTCAGGCGTTTTCGGATCTCGCATCCACCCGCCTTTTCAGAATTGCGTAACGCAGGTCACAACTTTTCCCGTAACGCGCGTCACAACACCTCCCCGAATTGTGTAACGCGGGTCACTTGAGAAGCCTTTCGTCTCGTGACATGGCGCACAAGTATTTGCGCCCTACTAGCGGGAGTAGGGGAATTCTCGGGGGTGGGTGGAAGCGTGCCGGTGGGGATGAAGCAGCAGGTCAGCGGCGTGGTAATGAACCGGCGTGGGCGATGCGTCGGGAACCGTCGCGCGCCCCGACTATTACGGGCCCCGGTAGTAGAAAGCGCCCCTTGGCGGTGCGGCGGAG
This sequence comes from Streptomyces sp. BHT-5-2, assembly GCF_019774615.1. NCBI lineage: Bacteria > Bacillati > Actinomycetota > Actinomycetes > Kitasatosporales > Streptomycetaceae > Streptomyces > Streptomyces sp. BHT-5-2. Next base: position 1,940,934 of record NZ_CP081496.1, read on the forward strand.
GCGGGTTACCAAGGAATGGCTCTCCCGGACCGCAGCCGGGAAAACCCTTTCACTTCTCTCCGGAGGAAAAGCCCGCATGTCGAAGTTCGCCGCGATACGTAATTCCAGGAAGTCCGCCAAGGCCGGTAAGTACGCGCTGCGTCACCGGGTGGCCGTCGTGGCCGCCGGCGCCGGTGTCACGGCCGCGCTGGGCGCCGGTGTCGCCACCGCCGCCGACGGCGGGCTGCTGCACCTGACCGCGGGCGCGAGCAAGGCCGTGGCCGCGCAGGCCGACGCGCAGGCCAAGGCCGCCACGGACGCCAAGGCGGCCGCGGCGAAGGCCAAGGTCGACGCGGCGAAGAAGGCCGACGCCTGGGTGAAGCCGGTCGAGAAGTACGTCCTCGGCGAGCCCTTCGGCATCGCCGGCAGCCACTGGGCGCACAAGCACAGCGGTCAGGACTTCGTCGTGCCGACCGGCACCCAGGTCCACGCCGTCCATGAGGGCACCGTCGTCAAGGCCGGCCCGAACGGCGGCGGCGACGGCCCGGCCTACGGCAACGCGATCGTGATCAAGCACGCGAACGGGATCTACACCCAGTACGCGCACCTGTCACAGATCCAGGTCCAGGTGGGCCAGCAGGTCTCCACCGGCCAGCAGATCGGCCTGTCCGGCAGCACCGGCAACTCCACCGGCCCGCACCTGCACTTCGAGGTCCGCACCGGCCCCAACTACGGGTCGGGCATCGAGCCGACCGGATTCCTGCGGGCTCACGACGACGCCGTCTGAGCCGAGTCCGGCCGCGCTGGCCGGCGGCCCGGCGGGTTGGCCGCCGTGACCAGCTCTGTGGCGACCCTGAGGATGGCCTCGCGCTTCTCCTCGGGGTCGCCCTCCATGTCCTGCATCGCGAACATCCCCGCGTGCATGGCGAACAGCGCCGTGAGGCAGCGCACCTGGTCCACCAGCTCCGCGTCGTTCTCCTTGAGCAGGCCGTAGAGGGTCAGCATCCGCTCCTTGAAGCGCAGGCCGATGGTCAGTTCCCGGACCGTGGCCTGGTTTTCCTGCATGAAGCGGAAAAGGGGCTCGGCGGACCGCAACGACTCGTGGTAGCGGCGGATCACTTCCTGCTTGGTCTCCAGGGTGCGCGGCTGCTCCTGTGCCCAGGCGATCAGCTCGTCGATGGGCCGGCAAAGGTCCTCGAAGAGGCTGATGACGATGTCTTCCTTGGTCTTGAAGTGGTAGTAGAGCGCGGCCTTGGTGACGTCGAGCCGCTCGGCGATCTCGCGGAGCGAGGTCTTCTCGTAGCCGTGTTCGGAGAACAGCTCCAGGGCGACGTCCTGGATGCGCTGACGGGTGTTCCCCCGGCGCGGCTGTGATGCGCTGCTCATGCTGTTCTCCTGCGTGACGACGGCGTCGGGGCGGGGTGTCGGTACGGGGCGGGACCCGACCCGTTTCCCGGCAATCATCTGCTGCCCCGCTGGTCACGGACCTATCCACCCCGGCGCCAAGAAACTTACTTGACGCCCGGCTAGTAACTACCTTACCTTCTGCACTGTACAAAACTAGCCGGGCGGCAAGTAAGTAAGAAACGATGGGGAAGTGATGGGGATGTCGCGGAAAGCGACCCCGACGGGGGAAATACCGGAGCCGGCGCAGAGCGCGGGCAGAGGATCCGCCAGCGTGCGGATGGTGGTCTTCGCGCTCATGATCGCGATGCTCCTCGCGATGCTGGACAACATGATCGTCGGCACCGCGATGCCGACGATCGTCGGTGAACTGGGCGGGCTGGAGCACCTGTCCTGGGTCGTCACCGCCTACACGCTGGCCACCGCGGCATCCACGCCGATCTGGGGCAAGCTCGGCGACATGTACGGCCGCAAGGGCGTCTTCCTGACGTCCATCGTGCTCTTCCTGATCGGCTCCGCGCTGTCCGGCATGGCCCAGGACATGGGCCAGTTGATCGGCTTCCGCGCCGTGCAGGGCCTGGGCGCGGGCGGTCTGATGGTGGGCGTCATGGCCATCATCGGCGACCTCGTCCCGCCGCGGGAACGCGGCAAGTACCAGGGCATGATGGCCGGCGTCATGGCCATCGCGATGATCGGCGGACCGCTCGTCGGCGGCAGCATCACCGACCACCTCGGCTGGCGCTGGAGCTTCTACATCAACCTCCCGCTCGGCGCGATCGCCCTGGTCATGGTCACGGCCGTGCTGCACCTGCCGAAGAAGCGGTCGCAGACCCGGATCGACTACGCCGGCGCGGCCCTGCTGACCGTGGGCATCACCTCGCTGGTGCTGCTCACCACCTGGGGCGGCACCGAGTACGACTGGCTGTCGAAGCAGATCGTGGGCCTGGGCGTGCTCGCCCTCGTCGCGCTGGTCGCCTTCGTCCTCGTAGAGCGCAAGGTCAGCGACCCGGTCCTGCCGCTGCGGATCTTCCGGAACGGCAACTTCTCGCTCGTCACGGTGATCGGCTTCCTGGTCGGCTTCGTGATGTTCGGCTCGATGACCTTCCTGCCGCTCTTCCAGCAGACCGTCCAGGGCGCCTCGGCCACCAACTCCGGCCTGCTGCTCCTGCCGATGCTGCTGTCGATGATGGCGGTGTCGCTGGTCGCCGGCCGGGTCACCACCCAGTCCGGCAAGTACAAGATCTTCGTCACCGGCGGCGGCGCGCTGATCACCCTCGGCCTGGCCCTGCTGTCCCTGATGGACGTCGGCACCACGCGCCTCACCTCCGGCCTCTACATGGCCGTACTCGGCGCCGGCATGGGCTTCCTGATGCAGACCACGATGCTGATCGCGCAGAACAGCGTCGAGATGAAGGACATGGGCGTCGGCTCCTCGTCCGCGACCCTGTTCCGCACCATCGGCGGCTCGTTCGGCGTCGCGATCCTCGGCGCGCTCTTCACCAACCAGGTGAAGGACACGATGATCGAGAAGCTCGGCGCCGCGGCCGGCGCGAAGATGACCGGCGGCGGCGCCCAGATGGACCCGAAGACCCTGCCCAGCCTGCCGGCACCGGTGAAGGACGCGTACGCCCACGCGGTGGCCTCCGGCGCGCACCAGGTGTTCCTGTGGGGCGCGATCATCAGCGTCGTCGGCTTCGTCGCGGCGTGGTTCCTCAAGGAGGTGCCGTTGCGGGGGAGCGGCCCGGCGGCGAAGGCGGCCGATACGGCCGCCGAGAAGCCGATGGTCGTCGAGGCCGTCTGATGGCCTGACGGCCCGCGGACAGCGAACGGCCCCTGGTGCACGTGTGTTAGTCACGTGCACCAGGGGCCGTTTCCCGTTAGGCGCTGGGCAGTTGGCCGTCCTTGATGGCCGCGACGAACGCCGTCCAGTCGGCGGCGGGGAACACGAGCGCCGGGCCGTGCGGGTCCTTGCTGTCGCGGACGGGGACGAGGTCGGGGAGGGCGTCGGACACTTCGATGCAGTCGCCGCCGTCGCCGTTGCTGTAGCTGCTCTTGCGCCAGGTGGCGGTGCCAAGGAAGTCGTCTGATACCTCGATGCAATTGCCGCCGTCAGGGTTGCTGTAGCTGCTCTTGCGCCAGATGGCAGTGCTCAGGTCAATCCTGTAGCTGCGCTTCATGTCGATAGCCCTTCGCCGCTTCTTCGATCATGGGCAGGGACGCCTCAGGCGGCAGTGCGGCAGCCCTGAGCAGATCGTACGACCTCCGATACTCCGTCACGAGCGGGGGGAAGTCGATGACTTGGCCGCTGTGGACGTTCTCGGTGTAGGCGATGGTGGGCGCATCGGGAAAGGCCATGACTCGCAGATCCCCCATCATGTTGGGGCCTGTTGCCGCGGCTTCGGGCAAGAGTTGAAGAACGCTCCCGCTGTTTCGGATCACTGCGACGATGTGGTCCAGCTGGTCGGCCATCTGATCGGGCGGCAGAGTTGGTCGACGAATGAGCGACTCGTGCAGGATGCCCCAGTAGTAGGCGTGGTCGTCGCGCTTCCAGAAGTCGGCGCGCGCCATTCGTGCGCGGACAAGCTTCTCGACCTCCTTGGCCTTCAACCAGGGCTTGCCCGTTCGTACGAGTTGTCGGACGTAGGCGTCGGTCTGCAAAAGTCCAGGGAAGACGCCAGGTGCCCACTCCTCGACCGTCGTCGCACGGACCTCCATTTCCACGACATCTGCGAAGTACGCGGCGATGCCGGAGCGGCGTGCTTGTTGCACGTTCTCACAGTGGCGCTGGAAGAAACCGTCCGTCTTGAGCCTCTTGTCGATGTGAACCGCAAGGTCCATCGGCATGCCGAGTTCGCCGCGCTCAATCCGGCTCAGCAGCGGTGCGCCGCGGAAGCTGCCGTCTACCAACTGGTCGAGTGTGAGGCCCGCGCTCTCCCGCAAGTAGCGCAACTCGGCGCCGTAGAAGGACGGGACACTCGACGACGGGTCGGGATCCTTGCGCGGGGACATGACTCACCACCACCACTTGTCAGTTGGGCGTTAAACGCCGATTCCCTTCCGAAGGTACGCCGCATGCCATCACGCTGTGAGCGTTTCGTCACGATGCGCCACTGGAAGGTGAAGGACCATGAACGACGTGCACGAATGCGCCGAGGAACTCAGGGACGCGCTGAAGGTCCACGGCATCACGCTCCCTTCCCTCGGCATCGAACTCCCCTCGTTCGCAGGGGCCTATCCGCCACCCCTCGTCGCGCTCGGCAACTGCAACATGGCCACCGCCCGCAAACTGGCCGAGGCGTTGTGGAAGGCGGCGGCGCGGTGATGACCGTACGGCTGCTCGCCGTACCGAAGGAGGTCCCGCTGCTGCGGCGGGCCCTCCGCGCACATCTCGGCACGGCGGCGACCTGCGAGGTCGAACTGTGCGTCAGCGAACTCGTCGGCAACGTGATCCGGCACGTGGGCGAGGGCACGCCCGTCACCGTCCACGTCGGCCGGACCGGGGACGGGCGGATGCGGATCGAGGTCGTCGACCCCGAGCCGCGGGCCCTGCCGGTACTGCTCCGGGCCGCCGCGGACGACGAGGGCGGGCGCGGGATAGCGCTGTTGGACGCCGTGGCGCTGCGGTGGGGCGTGCGGCAGGAGGAGGCCGGCAAGACGGTCTGGTGCGAAGTGGCGGGAGAGTCGGCGACGGCGTAGGCCGGAGGGGATGTCCCGGGGTTCGCCCGCAGGATCTGGAGCGAACGCCGGGGTATTCGTCATCCACGTACCAGATGCGCCCGCACCGAGGACGGACCCCGGGGCAGCCCCTCCGGCCCCACCCACGGAGAGAAGCCGCACAGCGCCGGCCCCCACCGGAGCCGCAGACGAACCGCAGGCCCTACCGGGCAGCCGCCCGGCTCAGCGATCCGGCAGCTGGATCACCGGAAAGCTCCCGGTGGCCGTAGGCGCGTTCTCCGGGAGCCACAGCACGGAGACCGCGCCCGTCGACCCGTCCGTCAGCTCGTCCGCGTTGCGGAAGGTCAACCGGGCGCCCAGCACCCGCGCCTGGCCCACGGCGATCGTCAGCCCCAGGCCGTGGCCGACGCCGGCCCGGTCGCTGCTGCCGGTACGGAAACGGCTCGGCCCCTCCCGCAGCAGCGCCTCCGGAAAGCCGGTCCCGTGGTCGCGGACCCGGATGACGCGGCCCTCCACGCTGACCTCGATGGGCGGCTTGCCGTGCCGGGACGCGTTGGCGATGAGGTTGCCGAGGATGCGTTCGAGGCGGCGCGGGTCGGTGGAGACCTCCGCGTCACGGATGACCTCAACCGCGACGCCCGCATCGAGCGCGCGCACCCGCCGCGTGACGAACTCGCCCAGCGCGACGTCCTGAAGCTCGGCGCGCTCGGCATGGCCGTCCAGCCGCGCCACCTCCAGCACGTCCTCGACGAGGGTGCGCATGGCCTGGGCCCGGTCGCGGACCAGTTCGGAAGGGCGACCGGGGGGCAGCAGTTCGGCGGCGGTCAGCAGCCCGGTCACGGGCGTACGCAGCTCGTGCGCGATGTCCGCCGTCACCCGCCGCTCGGCCTCGATCCGCTGCTGGAGCGCGTCGGACATGGCGTCCACCGCCCACGCCAGATCGTCCGTCTCGTCACGGACCCGGCCGCTCCCGACCTCGTCGCGGATCCGGACGGAGGTGTCGCCGTCGGCCAGCTTCCCGGCCGCCGCGGCCGCCTTCCGCAGCCGCTTGGAGAGCCGCCCGCCCACCAGGACGCCCAGCGCACAGCCGCCGACGACCACGGCCGTGGAACCGATCAGCAGCGCCTGGTCGAGGTCGTCGAGCACGGCGAAACGGTCGGGGAAGCGGTCGTGGAGCGACAGCACCCGGCCGTTGCCGAGCGGCGAGGCCGCCCACACGTCGGGCGCGGTCTGCCCGGTGTCCTCCAGATACGTGGCCTTCTCGCCCTCGGCGACCTCCTTGCGGAGATCCTTGGGCAGCCTCGGATCGTCGATCTTCGCGCCGAACTGGAGGCGATTGGTCGACTCGAAGATCTTCTGTGTGAAGTTGAGCCGCTCTATCTGGACGTCGCGGCTGTTGTCGAGCATGGAGACCCGCGCGGCGTTGTGCACGACAAGGCTCAACGCCACCGCGACCAGCGCCCCGACGAGCGCGATCGCGGCGCTGAGTTTCCATCTCAGGCCCGTTCGCAGGGCCAGCCTGACCACCGAGGTGTCAGCCTCTCAGCTTGTATCCGAAGCCGCGGACCGTCTCGATCCGGTCCTGGCCGATCTTGCCGCGCAACCGCTGGACGTGGACGTCCACGACCCGGGTGTCACCGCCCCAGCCGTAGTCCCAGACCCGCTCCAGCAGCCGATCGCGGGAGAGGACGGTGTTCGGCGCGGTGGAGAACTCCAGCAGCAGCCGCATCTCGGTCGGCGTCAGCGCGACGGTCTCGCCGCCCTTGCGGACCTCCATGCCCTCGGTGTCGACCTCCAGGTCGCCGAAGCGCAGCACGGCCTCCGCGAGGTCGGCCGAGTCCCCCGCGCCGGCGCCGGCGCGGTCGTCCGGGCCGCTGGCGTGGCCGAAGCGGCGCAGCACGGCGCGGATCCGGGCGACCAGCACCGCGCCGTCGAACGGCTTGGTGACGTAGTCGTCGGCGCCGGCCTCCAGCCCGAGCACCACGTCGATCGAGTCGGCGCGGGCGGAGAGCATGATCACGGGGACGGTGGACTCGTCGCGGATACGGCGGCAGAGGCTCACGCCGTCCAGCCCGGGGACCATCACGTCGAGCAGCGCGATGTCGGGACGGTTGGCGCGGAACGCCTCCAGGCCCGCGAGTCCGTCGGGCATGGCGGTGACCACGAAGCCGTCCCGCTCCAGTGCGAGCTGGGTGGCCTCGCGGATGACGTCGTCGTCCTCGACGAAGAGCACGTGGGTGTCGGCCATGTGGTTCTCTCAGCCCTCCGCTGCCGGGGTTCCGTCGGCGGTCTCGGTGGTCGGGTCGGCGTTGGTGCCGGTGGTCGGGTCGGTGGTCGTGTCGGGGTCGGCGCCGGTGGTGGCGTCGTCGCCCGTGCCGCCGACGGCGGTCTTGCTGTAGTCGGTGTGGTACCGGTCGTACTCGGTGAAGTGGTCGTTCGCCCAGTGGTACGTCATGACATCTTCCCCCGAGGGGCAGCACACCTTGTCGCCCGCCGCGTAGGTCTGCTTGGAGACCTCCAGCTCGCCCTTGCTCACTCCGGCGTAGACCGACGGCTGCTCGTTCGCGTACACGTTGTCATACCCGTTCCGGGCGCCGGGCCGCTCGCGGTAGACGTACGCGCCCAGTCCGACGGAATCCGCGCAGGTCATGACGTTGACTATGACGTCGGGGGCCTTGCTGCCGGTCAGCGAGGCGTAGGTCACCTCGATCGGGTACTCGTCGGCCGCGCACGGCTTGGCGACGGCCCGTTTCACGTCCGCGCCCACCTTCGGGTCGGCGGCGAGCAGCTTGACCGCGTTGACCTTCTTGTAGTGCGTGCCGGGCGTGGGCGCCGGTGAGGACGTCACCGCGCCCCGGGGCGCCGGGGTGTGGCTCGCGGAGCCTTCCTTGCGTATGCCCTCGCCACCGGGATTGCAGCCGGCAAGCAAAAGGCCGACGGCGGCCACACCCGCTGTGGCCGCGCCGCCCTTGGTCAGTCCGCTTCTGGCCAGGCCCCTGGTCAGCCTGTATCTGGACAATCCGCTCCCGCTCACCGTGCCGTTCGCACAGTCGCCGTACCCGCTGCCGCCGCGGGCCCGGGCGCCGCTCCTGAGGAGAATTGTCGCGCGCCGAGCCGTGAGCCGGGCTGTGGGCTTGGTTACGTCGCCGGTCGTGCCGGCGGAAGTGCTTCCCGTCGCGCCGCCGGTCAGGCCGCGCACCGCTCCCGCTCCTGCTGCCCGCGCTCCAGGATGCGGGCGTCTATGTCGCGGTTCTCCAGCTCCTGGCGGAGACGGGCGAGGGCCCGGTGCAGGGTGCTCTTGACGGTGCCGGTGGACATGCCGAGCGCGGCCGCGGTCTCCTCGGTGCTCATCTGCTCCCAGTGCCGCAGCACGACGACGCTGCGCTGCTTGGGGGCGAGCACGCCGAGGATGTCCATCAGCAGGGCCCGGTCGGCGCGCTGCTCGGTGCCGTCGTCGACGCTGGCGTCCGGGAGCTGCTCGGTGGGCACCTCCTCCAGCTTGCGGGCGCGCCACCACTCGGTACGGGTGTTGATCATGACGCGGCGGAGGTAGGCGTCGGCCAGCGACTTGTCCGCGATGCCGTCCCAGCGGCCGTAGGTGCGGACGAGGGCCGTCTGGAGCAGGTCCTGGGCGTCGACCGGGTCCGGCACCAGGCGCCGGGCGCTGCGCAGCAGGGCATCCTGCCGGGTCCGCACGTACTCTTCAAAGTCCAGTACCTTGCCGCCGCTGGTCGCCATCCCGACGCCTCCGATCCGCTTTCGTTTCCCCGCGTTGTCCGTGCCGGCAGTCGTCTCCAGCACGAGAAAGACGCTACGGAGGGGGTGTTGCGACGTAATGTGCGTCGGCCCCTCAACGAGTGCACGGAAAACCGTCGGTTGTGTAACAGCCCGCCGGGCGTCATACCTCGGGCTGACGGGGGCCGGAGCGGCGTCATACTCGCGGCGGATGAGCGGCCCCGACGAGAGGGACGAAGGTCCCCCGGGAACCGCGTGGGGTTCCCATGGCCGCCGGAGCGGCGTGGAACGCGCCGTATGGGGGCGCTTTCCGGCCATCCTTGCGGCGGCCGGTTTGGGGCGGCGGGCCGTGCCCGACGGTTGCCCGGTGTGCTTCCCGGTGTGCTTCCTGTGCGTTCCCGGGGCGTCCGGTGGGCCTCCGATGTGCCTCTGGCGGGCCTCCGGTGGGCCGAAGCCGACGGGCGCGGCCCCCGGGGAGGGAGTCGCGCCCGTGAAGACGTACGGAACGGCGAGGTCGTTACATGACGGGACCGTGACATAGATGACGGTCGAGGGGCGCCGGGCGGTGCGGCCGGTGCGTCCGTCCCGGTGCGGCCGAGGGCTCCCGGTGCCGCCGCGTGATGGTGCCGCGGTGGCGGGTCAGGAGTGCGGCAGGCGGTAGCGGCCGCCGCCCAGCGGCTCCACCAGGCCGTCCGACACCAGCCCGTCGAGCGCGCGGGCCCGCTGCACCGGCTCGTCCCACACCGCGTCCAGCGCACCCTGCGGGACCGGCGTGACCGCGTCCCGCAGGACGGCCAGCAGCTTGCCGCGCACCTGGCGGTCGGTCCCCGCGTACGCCTGGGTGCGACGCGGCGGACCGTCGTGGGCCGGCGCCCCGGCCAGCCGCCAGGCGCACTGCGCGGCGATCGGGCAGCGGTGGCACTCCGGGGCGCGCGCGGTGCAGAGCAGGGCGCCCAGCTCCATCGTGGCCGCCGCCCAGCGGGCCGCGAGGCCCTCGTCCTCGGGGAGCAGGGCGCGGGCGAGCTTGCGCTCGGCGGCGGTGGTGGCGTTCGGAGGGTACTGGCGGCCGGTGACGGCGCGGGCGAAGACCCGGCGGACGTTGGTGTCCAGCACCGCGTGCCGCTGCCCGTAGGCGAAGGAGGCGACGGCCGCCGCGGTGTACTCGCCGACGCCGGGCAGCGCCAGCAGCTGGGCGTGTTCACGGGGGACGTCGCCGCCGTGGCGCTCCTGTATGGCGGAGGCCGCGGCGTGCAGGCGCAGCGCGCGCCGCGGATAGCCGAGCCGGCCCCAGGCACGCACCGCCTCGCCCGGCGGCTCCGCGGCGAGGTCGGCGGGCCGCGGCCAGCGGGCCAGCCACTGCTCGTACACCGGCAGCACACGGCTCACCGGGGTCTGCTGGAGCATGAACTCGCTCACCATCACACCCCAGGCGCCCGCCTCTGGGCGGCGCCAGGGCAGGTCGCGAGCGTGCTCGGCGAACCAGTCGGTGACCGGGCCGTGCAGCCCGGTCCCGTCCGTGGCCTCCGCGGCCGATGCGGCGGCGGAGGCGTTCTCGGCGACGGCGGTCATGGCACTGGGAATGGCAGGCGTGGAAGTCATGGCACTGCCGATCCTGGCACGCCCGCGCGCCCCCGGGAAACGCACCCGCCCCGCCCCGCCGCGCGCCCACCCACACGCAGGAAGGCCGGCCGGCGGCGGGCGGGGGCTACCGGCGGTCGCACCCGCCGGAGCCCCGGGCCGGTGCGCGCGGGGCGGTGGGGGCGTACGAGGATGCAGGCATGGAGGAGACGAGCGGTTCACAGAGTGCCGGGGGCCGGGCGGATGCGGGCGGTGACGTGGTCCGGGGAGTGGCCGGGGGAGCGGCCCGGGACGTTGCCGGGGAGAGGAGTGGGGCGGTGGCCTGCCCCGCCGCCATCCGGCGGGCGCTGGACGGGCACACCACGGTGACGCTGGCCTACGTGGACGAGGACGGGCCGCAGGCGTGCGCGGTGCTCTACGCCGCCGCGACGGCCGCCGAAGGGGCGCCGGTGCTGTACTTCGTCACCGCGGCGAGCACCCGGCACGGCCAGGCCCTGGGGAAGCCGGGCGCGCGGGTGGCGTTCACGGTGCAGCGGGACGGCCAGGAGTGGAGCGGGCTGACCGGGATTCAGGGGCGCGGCGGCTGCCGTCCGTTGAGCGGGGACGCGCGGGCCGCCGGGTGGCGCTTCTACACCGCGCGCTTCCCGTTCGTCGAGGCCGACGAACGGCTGCGCGCGGCCCTGGAACGCACCGCGCTGTGGGAACTGCGCCCGGACTGGCTGCGGCTGATCGACAACGCGCAGGGGTTCGGGCACAAGGAGGAGTGGCGGGGGTAGGGCGGCACGGGGGATACGCGGCAGCGGACGCGGCGAGCGTTGGCTGATGGCGAGTCAGGCCGTTGGGCGTCGAGTCGGGGTCCGGCGGCAGTGGAGCCGGAGGCGCCGGAGCGCGTTGGCCGGTTTTCGGTGTCAGGGACGGGAACGCCGGTGCGGGCAACTGTGGACGGGCCGTCGCCGGGCCGATGATGTGAAAAGTTGCAGCCCGATGCGGCGGGTACTGGCCGGTGCCGGTGCGGATCTCTCGTAGAGTTTTCGCGTGGGATCACTGCGCAATCCGATCGGGCCGCTTCCCTCCTCCATCTACTGGCGGCGGAGGGCCGTTGCGCTGGCCGTCCTCGTCCTCCTGATCGCCCTGGTGGTGTGGGTGCTCGCCATGGGCGGGGACGACGAGCAGACGGCCGACGCGGGCAGGGGCGCGCACGGATCAGGGCCCGCCGCCTCCATCACGCCGGGGCCCGCGCCCACCGGCCCGGTCAACGACCAAAAGCCCGGCGGGCGCGACCAGTCGGGAGCGGGCGGCGCGTCGGGGTCGGACGGAGGTTCGGGCTCCGGGTCGGCGGGCGGTGAGGGATCGGACAGCGGGAGCGGTGGTGGCAGCGGGGGCACCGGCGGCGGTTCCGGAACGGGCGGTGCCGGTTCCGGTGGCGCGGTGATCGGTCTGCCCGCGGGCGGCGATGTCGTCGCGGCGGGCCCGTCGCTCCCCAACTGCGGCCCCGAAACGGTGAAGTTGACGCTCAAGAGCGTCAAGGACAGCTACGCCCCCGACGACAAGCCGAAGTTCCGGGTCACGGTGGCGAACTCCGGCGCCGCGGCCTGCAAGGTGAACCTCGGGCGCAGGGCGGCGGTGCTCACCATCACCGACACCGCGGGCGACGACCCGGTGTGGGCTTCCGACGACTGCTCGACCGGTGCTGCCCCGGCGCTGCTCCAGGTGCCCGCCAAGGGCGCGGTGACCCGCACCGTCGAGTGGGACCGCCGGGCCAGCGGGCCCCAGTGCGCGACGCCGAGCACGGCGGCGGTGCCGGCCGGCGAGTACCTGATCCAGGCGAAGGTGCCGGGACTGGCGCCGGTCCACACGACGTTCGAACTGACCAAGGACTGAGGCCGGGGCGGGGACGGGGACGGAGTGTCCCCGGGGCGGGGGCGCCGAGGGCGCTCGTGGGGGCCTAAGGGGGGTTCGAACGAATCCCGTAAGGGTCGCGAGCGCCCCCTGCGGGGCCTCAACGCGGCGGCGGGGGGCGGGTATTCCCGCGCGGGCGCGGGGCGCAGGGCGCGTCCCGGATGACCGGAAGAGGTGCCTCCGGAAGTTCCGCCCGTGGGGGATTCGCTCAGAGCGTGCCCCGGTAGTGGCGGGCGGGCCGCTCGGGCACAGTCCCCGGCATGAGGCTACTGATGCTGGGCGGAACGGAGTTCGTGGGGCGGGCGCTGGTCGAGGCGGCGCTGGCCCGGGGCTGGGACGTCACGGTCTTCCACCGGGGGCGGCACGCGCCGCCCGAAGGGGCCGCGGTGCGCCACGGCGACCGGTTGGCGGAGGGCGGGTTGGCCGCCCTTGAGGACGGCGAGTGGGACGCCGTCGTGGACACCTGGAGCGCCGCGCCGACGGCGGTCCGGGACACCGCCCGGCTGCTGGCCGGCCGGGTCGGGGCCTACGCGTACATCTCCAGTGGGTCGGTGTACGCGTACCCGCCCGGGCAGCGGATCAGCGAGACGGCGCCGCTGGTGGCGGGCTCGCCGGACGCCACCGACGCCGACGACTACGCACAGGCCAAACGGGGCGGCGAGCTCGCCGCGGTCGAGGCGTTCGGGGACCGCGCGCTGCTGGTCCGCGCGGGGCTGGTCCTCGGCCCGTACGAGAACATCGGGCGGCTGCCGTGGTGGCTGAACCGGATCGCCCGCGGCGGCCCGGTCCTCGCGCCGGGACCGCGCGAACTGCCGCTGCAGTACATCGACGTGTGCGACCTCGCGGAGTGGACCCTGGACGCCGTACGGGACGGGCGCTCCGGCCCGTACAACCTGGTCAGCGAGCCGGGGCACGCCACGATGGGCGAGCTGCTGGAGAGCTGTGCGCGGGTGACCGGCTCGTCGGCCGAACTGCGGTGGACGGCGCCGGAGGACGTGCTCGCGGCGGGCATCGAGCCGTGGACGGAACTGCCGGTCTGGCTGCCGCCGGGCGAGCTGCACGACGTGATGCACGGCGGAGACGTCGCCAAGGCGGTGGCGGCCGGGCTGCGTTGCCGGCCGGTCGGCGAGACGGTGGCGGACACATGGGCGTGGCTGCGCGGTATCGGCGGGACCGCGCCGCAGCGGCCGGACCGGCCGGCACCGGGCCTGCCGGCGGACAAGGAGGCGGCGGTGCTGGGGTAGACGGGGAGAGGCGGGGCGCCGGGGTCCGGGGCGGTGGGCGGGGCCCTAAGGGGGATGCGAACGGATCCCGTAGGGGCCGCGAGCGCCCCCTGCGGGGTCCCAACGCACCGGCGGGGGCAGGGTATTCCCGCAGGGTGGCTATTCCCGCAGGGCGGCTGCTCCCGCAGGCGGGTGTCCCCGCACGACGGGCACAAGCACCGCCCCGTGGGGCACGTGTACTGCGCGCCTGCTGCGCGCCTCCTAGACGTACCGTTCCAGGATCGAGGACTCCGCCAGGCGGGAGAGGCCCTCGCGGACGGAACGGGCGCGGGTCTCGCCGACGCCCTCGACGGCCTGGAGGTCGTCGACGCTGGCGGCGAGGAGCTTCTGGAGGCCGCCGAAGTGGTCGACCAGGCGGTCGATGACCGCGCCGGGGAGACGGGGGACCTTGGCCAGCAGCCGGAAGCCGCGCGGCGAGACCGCCGAGTCCAGCGTCTCAGGAGAGCCGCTGTAGCCCAATGCGCGGGCCACGATGGGGAGTTCGAGGAGTTCGGCGTGGCTGAGGGCGTCCAGCTCGGCCAGTGCCTCGGCGACCGTGCGGGAGCGCTTGGCGGTGGGCTCGGGGACGTAGTCGCGGGCGACCAGTTCGCGCTCCGGCTCCACCCCGGCGATCAGCTCCTCCAGCTGGAGGGCCAGCAGCCGGCCGTCGGTGCCCAGTTCGACGACGTACTCGGCGATCTCGGTGGCGATCCGGCGGACCATCTCCAGGCGCTGGGCGACCGCGGAGACGTCGCGGACGGTGACCAGGTCCTCGATCTCCAGGGCGGAGAGGGTGCCGGCGACCTCGTCGAGCCGGAGCTTGTAGCGCTCCAGGGTGGCCAGCGCCTGGTTGGCGCGGGAGAGGATCGCCGCGGACTCCTCCAGGACGCGGCGCTCGCCGTCCACGTAGAGCGCGATCAGGCGCATGGACTGGCTGACCGAGACCACCGGGAAGTTGGTCTGGATGGAGACCCGCTGGGCCGTGCGGTGGCGGGTGCCGGTCTCCTCGGTGGGGATGGAGGCGTCCGGCACCAGCTGGACCCCGGCCCGGAGGATCTTGGTGATGTCCTTGTCCAGCACCAGCGCCCCGTCGAGCTTGCACAGCTCGCGCAGCCGGGTCGCGGTGAACTCGACGTCGAGGACGAAGCCGCCGGTGCACATCGACTCGACGGTCTTGTCGAAGCCGAGGACGATCAGGCCGCCCGTATTGCCGCGGAGAATGCGCTCCAGGCCGTCCCGCAGGGCCGTACCGGGCGCGACGGCGCTCAGCGAGGCGCGCATCAGGCTCTCGGTGCCGGTCCCTGCGGACCTGCCGGGAGACGACGCCCGGTCGTTCGCTGCCACTGCACTCCTCCGTCGCATGGTCTGTCGGTCCGGGCCGCCCGGCCGGTGCCGCGGTGCGTACCACTCGGAGCGTACGTGGCCGGCGGCGGGACGGCGGTGCGGGGCTGCGCCCTAGGGCCCGACCCGTCGGACAGGCCCTAGACCGGGGCAAAGTCTACCGGCGCGCTTCCTCCTCCCGCGGGGCCTCCCGGCGGACCCGCTTGGGCAGCACGGACAGTGCCTGGCCGACGTCGCCGACCTCCAGGACCCGCATTCCGTCGGGGATCTTGCCGGGGTCGGTGGGAACCAGGGCGTGTGTGAAGCCGAGCCGGGCCGCCTCCGCCAGGCGGCGCTGCACGCCGGTGACCCGCCGGACCTCGCCGGCCAGCCCGACCTCGCCGATCGCGACGAGGTTCTTGGGCAGCGGGGTGTCGCTGGCCGCGCTGGCCAGGGCGAGGGCGACCGCGAGGTCCGCGGCCGGCTCGCTGAGCTTCACCCCGCCGACCGTGGCGCTGTAGATGTCGCGCTTGCCGAGGGCGCTGATCCGGCCGCGCTGCTCCAGGACGGCGAGCATCATCGAGACCCGGGAGGTCTCCAGGCCGGAGGTGGTGCGCCGGGGGGAGGGGATCTGGGAGTCGACGGTCAGCGCCTGGACCTCGGCGACCAGCGGGCGGCGGCCCTCAAGGGTGACCGTCAGGCAGGTGCCGGGCACCGGCTCGTCGCGGCGGGTCAGGAAGAGGCCGGAGGGGTCGGCGAGGCCGGTGATGCCCTCGTCGTGCAGCTCGAAGCAGCCGACCTCGTCGGTGGTGCCGTAGCGGTTCTTCACGCCGCGGACGAGGCGGAGCCGGGCGTGCCGGTCGCCCTCGAAGTGCAGGACGACGTCGACCAGGTGCTCCAGGAGGCGGGGGCCGGCGATCGCACCGTCCTTGGTGACGTGGCCGACCAGGAGCGTGGACATGCCGCGCTCCTTGGAGGCCCGGATCAGGGCGCCGGCGACCTCGCGGACCTGGGCCATGCCGCCCGGGGCGCCGTCGATCTCCGGGGAGGCGACGGTCTGCACGGAGTCCATGATCAGCAGCGAGGGCTTGACGCTGTCCAGATGGCCGAGGACGGCGGAGAGGTCGGTCTCGGCCGCCAGATAGAGATCCTCGTCGAGGGCGCCGATGCGGTCGGCGCGCAGCCGGACCTGGCTCGCGGACTCCTCGCCCGTCACATAGAGCGTGCGGTGCTCGGCGGAGGCCGCCTTGGCGGCGACGTCCAACAGGAGGGTGGACTTGCCGACGCCGGGCTCGCCGGCCAGCAGCACCACCGCGCCGGGGACCAGCCCGCCGCCCAGGACGCGGTCCAGCTCGGGCACGCCGGTCGGGCGGGCGGTGGCCTGCCGGCCGTCGACCTGGCCGATGGGCAGGGCGGCGGTGGTGACCCGGCCGGGCGCGGTGGTGCGCACCGCGGGGGTGCCGCCGAACTCCTCGACCGTGCCCCACGCCTGGCACTCCGGGCAGCGGCCGAGCCACTTGGCGGTGGTCCAGCCGCACTCGGTGCAGCGGTACGAGGGGCGCTCCTTGGCCGACGATTTGCGAGTTGCCATGACGCCACCGTAGCGGCGGGGTATGACAGCGGACGTTCCCGAGGGCTGCTGTCGGGCGGAGTGGACGCCGCGGCGGGAGATTGCGCCGTCCGGGTGGCGTGCGCCGTGCGCGTGCGACCGGCATTTAGCAGATGTGTGTCCCCTTTTGAGGGAGATGGTCACCCGTACGGGTTAAAAGTGGGCCCGCTACACAGGAGCGGCTGCATCATCCGCCTACCGTCGCCGGGGTGATGAGCAGCAGGCCCGAGCACCCTACGCACACCACCGGCGCACACCGGTCGCGCACCCCCGCGTCGCGCCGGCACCGGACGCAGACCGACGGGCGGCCCGCCCGCCCCGAGCACCAGGACCGCTACGAGCCCCATCTGGACGGGTTGTTCACCTACTGCCTGTCCGTGCTGTGCGAGCACGACGCGGCCGCCGTGGTCCTCGGCGAGACCCTCGCGCTCGCCGAGCGCCAGCACGGCCGCCGCCCCGGCGACCCGGCGCTCTTCCGCCCCTGGCTCTACGCCCTGGCCCGCTGGGCGTGCCTACGGCGGCTCACCGAGCAGGCCGCCCCGGACGCCGTCGGCCCGCCCGATCCGGACCGGACACCGGCGCGCCGGCGCGAACTGGCCGCGCTGGCCTGGCCGGAGGCCGCCGGCACCACCCCCGAGCAGCGCGAGGTGCTGGAGCTGTCGGTGCGGCACCGGCTGGCGCCGGAGGAGATCGCCGCGGTGACGGGCGCCGACCCGGGCGCCACCCGGACGCTGCTGGGCGCCGCGTCCTGCGAGGTGGAGCGGACCCGGGCGGCGCTGGCGGTGGTCGAGTTCGGGCGATGTCCGGACGTGGCCCGGCTGGCCGGGGACAGCCAGATGCTGCTGGGCGCGGCGCTCCGCCGGGAGCTGGTGCGCCATGTCGACGACTGCGCGGAGTGCCGCCGGACCGCCGAGCGGGCCACCGCCGCCGGGCCGTGGCCGGGCACCGCGCCCGCCGCCCAGGGCGCGCTGCCGCTGGTCACCGCGGACCGTTCGGCGGTGTGCGCGGCGCTGACGGCGGCGTCGGAGTCCCGGTCGGGGCGGGCCGAGGGCGTACCGGGGGCCGCGCCCGCGAAGGGCGGCCGGAGCGGTGGAGCAAACGGTTCTCCACGCTACGACCGCAGGGGGTTCCCGGTCGCTCCCACGGACCGCTCCGCCCGCCGCCGCCGGCGCCGCAACCGGATGCTGACCAGCACCGTCGTGGCGACGGTGCTGGCGGCGCCGGTGCTCGCGCTGTGGGCGGCGTACCGCAGCGCCCCGGAGACGGGCGAGGCGGACGTCCTGTCGGCGGTGGCGGCCAACGAGGTCGCGGGGCCGGGGGACGGCAAGCCGGGCCACCGCCCGTACGAGAACGCGGGCAACGCCCGGCCGTCGGTGCCGCGGCGCCCCGGACTGCCGTTCGGCGACGGGCTGTCGGACGTCTCCGTCGCGGTGCTGGGCGGCGGCCCGACGCCGCCCGGCGGCCAGGAGGAGAAGGGGCCGGGCCGGCTGACGGTCGACGCGCAGCCGGCCGAGGGCAACACCGTGATCACCATCCGCGCCTCCGGCGGCACCCCGGTGCGCTGGCAGGCGTCGACCGCCGCGCCCTGGATCCAACTGAGCCGCACCGCCGGGCAGTTGGAGCCCGGACAGATCACCAAGGTCACGGTCTATGTGGACCACGACCGGGAGCCGGACGGGAACTGGCGGTCCGCGATCGCCATCGAGCCCGGCGGCACCGTCATCAACCTCAAGGGACACGGGGCGACCGAGCCCGCGCAGGGGCAGGGGCGGCCCGCGTCCGGCAGTCCGCACCCGACGCGTCCGCGACCGCAGCCGTCGCACCCGTCGCCGCGGCCGAGGCCCGGGCCGACGCGGCCCGCGCCGACGCCGTCCCCGACGCGTCCGACCCACCCGGCACCGTCTCCGTCGGCTCCGTCGCCCACGCGTCCCGGGCCGACCGGGAGTCCGGCGCCGACGTCCGCGCCGACCACGGGGGCGAGCCCGCGGTCGGAGCCGCCGGGGCAGCCGAACGCGTCCGACCCGCCGAACCCGCCGAAGCCGTCGCAGACTGCGCGGCCGCCGCGCTGAGGGGTGGGGCGGGCTACTGCGCGTCGGCCCGCCGCGGCCCTGGGTCGGCCGGGTGGGGGGCCAGCGGGAGTTCGGACGCCAGCCGCTGCTCGCACAGTTCGGCGAGCTTGGCGTAGCCGGCCTTGCCCATCAGCTCCGTCAGCTCCGGCTTGTACGTGACGTAGACCGGCTCGCCGGCGCCGTGCGCGGACGTCGCCGAGGTGCACCACCAGTGCAGGTCGTGGCCGCCGGGGCCCCAGCCGCGGCGGTCGTACTCGCCGATGGTGACCTGGAGGATCTGGGTGTCGTCCGGCCGGTCGATCCAGTCGTAGGTGCGCCGCACCGGCAGCTGCCAGCAGACGTCCGGCTTGGTCTCCAGCGGCTCGCGGCCCTCGCGCAGCGCGAGGATGTGCAGCGAGCAGCCGGCGCCGGCCTTGAAGCCGGGGCGGTTCTGGAAGATGCAGGAGCCCTGCCAGCGGCGGGTCTGCCGCTCGCCGTCCTCGTCCTCCTCGACCCACCCGGTGTCGGTGCCGACGTCGTGGAACTGCCACAGGTCGGGCGTGAGCCGCGCCACGTGCCGGGCGACCCGCTCCTCGTCCTCCTCGTCGGAGAAGTGCGCGCCGAGCGTGCAGCAGCCGTCGTCCGCCCGGCCGGCCTGGATGCCCTGGCAGCCGCTGCCGAAGATGCAGGTCCAGCGGGACGTCAGCCACGTCAGGTCGCAGCGGAAGAGCTGCTCGTCGTCGCCCGGGTCGGGGAAGGTGACCCAGGCGCGGGCGAAGTCGAGACCGACCTCGTCGGCCGTGGCCCCGTCGCCGGACTGCGCGGCCGACTCCGCGGCGGAATCCGCGGCCGCGGCGGCCTTGGCGCGCCGCTTTTCTTCCTTCTTCAGGGCCTTTTCGTGCTTCGCCTGTTTCGTCTTTGCCACGGGTCCAGCGTACGGCCGGCACCAATTGTCTCCCGCCGCGGCAGTAGGTTTCCCCGTATGAGACTCGGTGTCCTCGATGTGGGTTCGAACACGGTCCACCTCCTGGTGGTGGACGCACACCCCGGCGCGCGCCCGCTGCCCGCCTACTCGCACAAGGCGGAACTGCGCCTGGCCGAACTCCTCGACGAGTCCGGCGCGATAAGCGAGGCCGGCGTCCACCGCCTGGTGGCCACCGTCCTGGAGGCGATGCAGGTCGCCGAGGACAAGGGCGTCGAGGACGTGCTCCCGTTCGCCACCTCCGCGATCCGCGAGGCCACCAACGGCGAGGAGGTGCTGCGCCACCTCACCGAGGAGACCGGCGTCACCCTCCAGGTCCTCTCCGGCGAGGACGAGGCGCGGCTGACCTTCCTGGCCGCCCGCCGCTGGCTCGGCTGGTCGGCCGGCCGGCTGCTGGTCCTGGACATCGGCGGCGGCTCGCTGGAGATCGCCTACGGGCTGGACGAGGACCCGGACGTGGCGGTCTCGCTGCCGTACGGCGCGGGCCGGCTGACCGGTACGGACCTGCGGGAGGACCCGCCGGGCGCGGAGGACGTCCGGGCGCTGCGGCGCCGGGTGCGGGCCGGGATCGCCCGGGTGGTCAGCGACTTCTCCCGGCACGGCACGCCCGACCAGGTCGTCGGGACGTCCAAGACGTTCAAGCAGCTGGCCCGGATCGCGGGGGCGGCGCGGTCCGCGGAGGGGCTGTACGTCCAGCGTGACCTGTCGCGCAAGAAGCTGGAGGAGTGGGTGCCGCGGCTGGCCCAGATGAGCGCCGGGGAGCGGGCCGGGCTGCCCGGGGTGTCCGAGGGGCGGTCGCGGCAGCTGCTGGCGGGGGCGCTGGTGGCCGAGGCGGCGATGGATCTGTTCGGGGTGGAGAGCCTGGGGATCTGTCCTTGGGCGTTGCGGGAGGGGGTTATTTTGCGGCGGTTGGATCACCTGCCGTAGGGGTGGCTTCCCACGTTGTGGTTGCGGTGGGTTGGCGATTCCGCCGGGCCCGGTGGGTGGGGGGTGCTCGCCGTGGCGGCGGGGGGTGTGTTGGTGGCCGTTCCACGTTGTCGGCTGCGTGTGCCGTATCGGCTGGGGTGGCCGCGCCTGGTGGGGGTCGCGGCTTTCCCGCCGTCTCGGTGCCGGGCGGGCGGCTGACGTGGGGCGTCCCCTGAGGTGGACCGCCGGGTGCGGTCCGGTGCGGGTGTGCGTGCCTGGTTCAGGGCGGGTGCGGCCCGGTGGGTTTGGGCGGCGGCTTCGGGTGTTGTGGCCGGTGGGGATGTGTGGGTCTTCCTTGTGGATGCGGCGGAGATCACATGGGGGGCGAGGGCCGGGGCGTCACAGGTGTCGCAGGGGTTGTCGGGGGTCACAGGGGTTGCGTCGGGGAGCCGTGGCGGTGCTCACGTCCTGGCCCTGTGCCGGATTTCGGCCCGTACGCTGTCCCTCGTGACAGAGCCAGTGGTGCGCATCCCTGACGC
The DNA here is from genome assembly GCF_019774615.1 of Streptomyces sp. BHT-5-2. Lineage (NCBI taxonomy): Bacteria > Bacillati > Actinomycetota > Actinomycetes > Kitasatosporales > Streptomycetaceae > Streptomyces > Streptomyces sp. BHT-5-2. The sequence continues at coordinate 1,961,870 of NZ_CP081496.1, forward strand.
GAAGGTCGCGCTGTCCACGGCTTCGGTCTATCCGGAGTCGACGGCGACGGCCTTCGAGATCGCCGCGCGCCTGGGCTACGACGGCGTCGAGATCATGGTGTGGACCGACCCGGTCAGCCAGGACATAGAGGCGTTGCGCCGGCTCTCGGACTACCACGGTGTGCCGGTGCTGGCCGTGCACGCACCGTGTCTGCTGATCACCCAGCGGGTCTGGTCGACCGACCCGTGGGTCAAGCTCCAGCGCGCCCGCTCCGCGGCGGAGAAGCTCGGCGCCTCCACGGTCGTGGTGCACCCGCCCTTCCGGTGGCAGCGCAGTTACGCCCGGGAGTTCGTCCGCGGCATCTGGCGGATGGAGGGCGAGACGGACGTCCGGTTCGCGGTGGAGAACATGTACCCCTGGCGCTACCGCGACCGCGAGATGCTCGCCTACGCGCCCGACTGGGACCCCACCAACGACGACTACCGGCACTTCACCGTCGACCTCTCGCACACCGCCACCGCCCGCCATGACGCGATGGAGATGGTCCAGCGGATGGGCGACCGCCTGGCGCACGTCCACCTCGCCGACGGCAACGGTTCGGCCAAGGACGAGCACCTGGTGCCGGGACGCGGCAGCCAGCCCTGCGGTGAGCTGCTGGAACGGCTCGCCGCCACCGGCTTCGAGGGGCATGTGGTCGTCGAGGTCAACACCCGCCGGGCGATGTCCGCCGCCGAACGCGAGGCCGACCTGGCGGAAGCGCTGGCCTTCACCCGTCTCCATCTGGCGTCTCCGAACTGGGTCCCCGGCAAGTAGCCGCCCCGCGACGCACCGCCGCGGGCGCGGGGCCGTCCGCACTGCGGTCGGGCATCTCACATACCGGAGACGGTGTCCGGATCCTGGATCAAGAGCGTAATCTCGGGATCAGCTGCCGTATGGCGATGCTGCCGTACGTACGTAACCCGAGGGAGTGACCATCGTGCCCGAGCTGAGGTCCCGCACCGTTACCCATGGCCGCAACATGGCGGGCGCCCGCGCCCTTATGCGGGCCTCGGGCGTAGCGAGCGAGGACATCGGCAAGCCGATCGTCGCGGTCGCCAACTCCTTCACCGAGTTCGTGCCCGGCCACACCCACCTCGCCCCGGTCGGCCGGATCGTCTCCGACGCCGTCCGGGCCGCGGGTGCCGTGCCGCGTGAGTTCAACACCATCGCCGTCGACGACGGCATCGCGATGGGCCACGGCGGCATGCTGTACTCCCTGCCCTCCCGCGACCTGATCGCGGACTCGGTCGAGTACATGGTCGAGGCGCACTGCGCCGACGCGCTGATCTGCATCTCCAACTGCGACAAGATCACCCCCGGCATGCTGATGGCCGCGATGCGCCTGAACATCCCGGTCGTGTTCGTCTCCGGCGGTCCGATGGAGGCCGGCCAGGCCACGCTGGTGGACGGCACCGTCCGCAAGCTGGACCTGATCAACGCCATCGTCGACTCGGTCAACGACAGCGTCTCCGACGAGGACGTGCTGCGTATCGAGGAGAACGCCTGCCCGACCTGCGGCTCCTGTTCCGGCATGTTCACCGCCAACTCCATGAACTGCCTGACCGAGGCCATCGGCCTCTCCCTGCCCGGCAACGGCTCGGTGCTCGCCACCCACACCGCCCGCCGCGCCCTCTACGAGAACGCCGGCCGCACGGTCGTTGCGATCACCAAGCGCTACTACGAGGACGGCGACGAGTCCGTCCTGCCGCGCAACATCGCCACCCGCGCCGCCTTCGAGAACGCCATGGCCCTGGACATCGCCATGGGCGGCTCCACCAACACGATCCTGCACCTGCTGGCCGCCGCCCAGGAGGGCGGTCTGGACTACGACCTCAAGGACATCGACGCGGTCTCCCGCCGCGTCCCGTGCCTGGCCAAGGTCGCCCCCAACGTCGCCCCCGGCGGCACGTACTACATGGAGGACGTGCACCGCGCCGGCGGCATCCCCGCCATCCTCGGCGAGCTCTACCGCGGCGGCATGCTCAACGAGGACGTGCACTCCGTCCACTCCGCCACCCTCGCCGAGTGGCTCAAGACCTGGGACGTGCGCGGGGGTTCGCCGTCCGCCGAGGCGGTCGAGCTGTGGCACGCGGCGCCCGGCTGCAAGCGCTCGGCGACCGCGTTCTCGCAGTCCGAGCGCTGGGAGACCCTGGACGTGGACGCCGCGGGCGGCTGCATCCGCTCCGTCGAGCACGCCTACTCCCAGGACGGCGGCCTGGCCGTCCTCAAGGGCAACATCGCCGTCGACGGGTGCGTGGTGAAGACCGCCGGCGTCGACGAGTCCATCTGGACCTTCGAGGGTCCGGCCGTGGTCTGCGAGTCGCAGGAAGAGGCCGTCGAGAAGATCCTGAACAAGCAGGTCAAGGAGGGCGACGTCGTCGTCATCCGCTACGAGGGCCCCAAGGGCGGCCCCGGCATGCAGGAGATGCTCTACCCGACGTCGTTCCTCAAGGGCCGCGGCCTGGGCAAGGCGTGCGCCCTGGTCACCGACGGCCGGTTCTCCGGCGGCACCTCCGGCCTCTCCATCGGCCACGCCTCCCCCGAGGCGGCCTCCGGCGGCACCATCGCCCTCGTCGAGGACGGCGACCGCATCCGCATCGACATCCCCAGCCGCTCCATCGAACTCCTCGTGGGTGAGGAGGAGTTGGCCGCCCGCCGGGAGGCGCTCGGCGGCGTCTACGCCCCGAAGAACCGCGACCGCAAGGTCTCGGCCGCCCTGCGCGCGTACGCGGCCATGGCCACCAGCGCCGACAAGGGCGCGGTCCGGGACGTGAGCAAGCTGGGCTGAGCCCCGGGCCGCACCTCGTGTCGTAAGGGCCCCGTCCGCCGTGAGACTTCCGGCGGCCGGGGTCCTTCGCTACGTCGATTACTCGGTTACTCGATGACGTCGATTACATCGGTCTTTCATGGCGGTCGTTCAGGATGGCGTCGAGCCATCGCCAGCACGGAAGGAACGACACGTGATCGGTAAGACCAGGAAGATTCGTACGGTGCCGGGGCTCGTCGCGGCCCTGGCGCTCGCCGGCTCCCTCGGCACCGCCGCGGCCACCGCGCACGCCGACGCACCCTCGGCCCGCCACGCCGCGCAGACCGCGCAGACCGAGTCGAAGCGCGTCTACAACGGCATGCAGATCTCGTTCCCCCCGAACTCCACCGACCTCTTCTGCACCATCGGGGCCGTGGGGACCGACGACCACCAGCGCAAGATAGCCATCTCGGCGGGCCACTGCATCCGCGACAAGTCCGGGAAGTACGCGGACCACGAGATCCCGGACGACATCATCCCCGTCATCGACCGCAACGACCCGAAGTACGGCCCGATCGGCCATGTCCGCTACTTCAAGGACCCGGAGGGCTCGCAGACGGGCCACGCCACCAAGGACTACATGGTCATCGAGCTGCTGCCGCAGGTGACGCTCTCCTCGCAGGGGCCGCACCTGAAGCAGACCGGCGTGCTGAAGTACCCCAAGGGGCCGGTCAGTCCGAACGCCCTGAATCCCGCGCGTGACGACGAGCGCCTGCTGACGACGGGCAACAACGAGATCATCACGTCCGGGCAGACGGGCACGTGGTACGGCACCGTCATGAACAACGACAACGGCATCTACCGGGCGCCGGCCGTGAACAAGGCGGGCGACTCGGGCGGCCCGGTCATCTGGCACGTGCCGGGCACCGATCTCCCGTCCCAGGCCAACAAGTTCCAGGCGGCCGGTCCCTGGGCGGGCATCACCAAGGCGATCACCCTCCAGTTGCCGCCCTTCAACTACACCAGCTCGGCGAACATCCTGGCCGACCTGCGCGCCCGCGAGACCGCCGACCCCAAGCACGACATCTACGGCGCGGGCTTCGAGGTGACCCCCAACCCCTGACGCCCCTTGATGCCGGCGACGAAGGCCCCCCAGGCCGCCGCCTCGAAGACGAGCGCGGGTCCCTGGGGGTCCTTGCTGTCCCGAACGGGGACGAGGGCGGGGACGTTGTCGGCGACCTCGATGCAGGCCCCACCGTCTGGGTTGCTGTAGCTGGACTTGCGCCAGGTGGCGTTGGCCAGGAGGTCGTCGGAGACCTCAAGGCACTCTCCTCCGTCCTGGTTGCTGTACGAGCTCTTGCGCCAGGTGACAGCGCTCAGGTCGATGCGTCGCACGGCACTTCCTCCAACGTCTGGATGATGAACTTCCGCGAGTCGGCCGGGCTCAACGCCAGGTCACGCACCGCATCGTACGCGTGTTGCAGACGCTCAACCGAAGCCGATTCCTCGACAAGTTCGCCGGAATATCCGGTCTCCACCCATGCCACGGTGCTGCCGTTCGCGCCTCGCAGGAACATGGTGTTGGTGTTGGTCAGGGCGTGGAGTCCAGCGTCATGTAGCAGCACGTGAACGACAACGTTCTTGCACTCGCCCATGATCACCAGGTGTTCGAGTTGCTTCCGCCACTCGTTGGCATCCCCCAGCGGGGTACGCAGCACGGCCTCGGACAGGATGGTGCGGAACGGTGGTGCATCGCCGCCCATCAGTACCTCGCGCCGTCCTATACGCGCCTCAACTTGCCGCGTCAGCTCATCCCCGTCCAGGCCGCCCGCCGCAAGCAGTTCATGTGCGTATTCTTCTGTCTGGAGCAAACCGGGGAGGCTGGCGACGGCGTAATGCCAGAGGCTCACCGCTTCCTGCTCCAGCGTCATGTAACGCCGGTACCGCTCCTTGAACTGCGAAGGGTTGGCGGCCGCCAACTCCCAAAGGGCTAGCAGCAGTCCAGGCGTCCCGTAGTAATGATCAAGGGCCTCGGCGACCTCTGGGCTGCCCAAGGTCTGGCCCTTCTCCATCTTGCCGAACAGGGACCAGTCCCAGCCGAGCGCCTCCCCGAGCTGCCGCAGGCTGTCGCCCTTCTGCTGGCGCAGTCTGCGCAGTTCCTCCGTGAACCGCTGGCGTGGTTCCTGGCTCCGTCCGCTGATCGCTCGTCGCGGTGGCATGGTTTCTGCCCTCCGTGGAAGGTGTGGCACGGTCCGGCTCGGGGCGACGCAACGCAGTCCGCAAACGGCGTCCGCGCGCCTTTCCTTCGCCATTCTCGTAATGACCGGAACACGTACGGTAGTCGTGCTCCGGCGTCTCCGGCAGGGAAACGGCAGAAGGAGCAGCTCCATGACGAGGGAGAACATCGTCGAGGCGGAAGCGGCGCTCGGCGCATTGGCCGACGCGCTGAAACGGAACGGCATCGTGCTGCCGTCGCTCGGTCTCGACCTGGTGACGTACTGCGGTCAACCGCCGCGTCCGCTGATCGAGTTGGGGCGCTGCAACCCGCAGACCGCGCGGAAGTTGGCCGCCGTCATCGGGGGCAGGGGCGTGCTGTCGTGAGCGGCCGCGACCCGGCGAAGGGCGAGATCGTGTGGGACCGGCTGCGGGATCGGGTCGGGCGGGTCATGGACCACGAGGGGGCGTGTTTCCAACTACGGCCGCTGGGCGGCGGGGTGGAGTGGGACGCGGCTCCCGAGGACATCGAGCCGGTCGCGGTGTCCGCCGCGCTGAGCGGCCACGTCGCGGAACTCAACCGGCACAGCGCGCGGTCCGTCTGACCAAGAAGGGTGACGGCCCCGGCGGCCTCACCAGTGGGCCGGGTCGCCGGTGGCCACGCCGAAGACCGTGCCGTCGGGGGAGGCGGCGTAGATGCGGCCGTGGGCGGTGTCCAGGGTGGGGGCGGGGAGTGCCTGGAGGAACCCGTTGTGGCGGGTGGCGGTCAGGCGCGGTGGGGTCTGGCCGAGGAGGGCGCCGGAGGTGGTGTCGACGGCGAGCAGGCGGCCGTCGGCGGCGGTGAAGTAGAGGCGGTCGCCGCTGATGACGGGGGCCGAGCCGCGGCTGACGGAGGTCTCGGTGTCCCAGGTGCGGTCGCCGACGGCCTGGAGGGCGCCGCCCTCGGCGAGGAGGTAGGCGGTTTCGCCCTCGACGGCGGCGGAGACGCCGTGCAGGGGCGCCGCGAGGGGGCGCTTGTCGGTGCGGTGGGTGGCCGGATCGAAGCGGAGCACGCCGGTCACCGAGCCGTCGTAGATCGGGTCGCCGATGGTGAGGAAGAGGGCGCCGGTGGCGGTGGGGCCGGCGAGGGTGAGGGTGCCGGGGAGGCGGTGGGACCAGCGGACCGTGCCGTCGGAGGGGTTGATGGCGGTGAGTTGGGTGGTGGGGGTGGGGCCGCTGGTGAGGGTTTCGGCGGCGTAGGCGGTGTGCGGGTCGTCGTAGGTGGTGAAGTGGGGGATGCGGTGGCCGGGAAAGCGCTTGTGCCACCGCTGGGTGTGGGTCGCGGTGTCCAGGGCGGTGATCGTGCCGTCGGCGGCGGCGAGGAGGATGCGGTCGCCGACCACCGCGGCGCCGCCCTCGTAGGGGGAGACGTCCAGGCTCCAGCGCAGGGCGCCGTCGCCGTGCGGTGACGGGTCGAGGGCCAGCAGGCGCCTGCCGTCGGCGGTGAAGGCGTAGAGGAAGCCGCCGGAGAGGACGGGTGCGGTCGGGGAGGCGGCCTCCGGGCCTGCGGGGGCGCCCTTGTGACGCCATGTCACCTCACCGGTGCCGGGGGCGAGTCGGGCCGCCGGAAGGCCGGACTGGCCGCAGAAGACGGCGTCGGTGCCGGCCGTGCAGTAGGGCATCTCGGCGTTGTGGCCGGCGGGCCGCTCGACGATCGTGGTGCGCCAGGGGTGGAAGGCGGTGCGCGGGACGCGGGACGCGTGGGTCTGGAGGGCCGGGTCGTCGTCGGAGGATCCGGCGAGGGCGGTGAAGGCCCAGGTGGCGGCGACCGCGACGGCGGCGGTGGCGGCGAGCGCCGTGGCGGCCCGGAGGAGAAGGCGACGACGGCCCTGCCGCGGGCTGGTCGGGGGGCTCATGCGGGTGTTCTTCCCGCGGGCGTTCCCGGCATCGCGCCCGGAAACCCGTTCGGAGTCTCGCCCGGAATCCCGGCCGGGGGCTTCCCCGGGGGCTTTCCCAGGGGTGGCCTCGGGAACGGGCGGTACGGCCGGCGGGGCGGCGGGCGCGGGGGACGCATCCGGCATACGGGCGCGGACATGCGTGGTCTCGGCGCGCGGCGGGGTGGACTCGGCGCGGACCGGCCGCCGGGGGGCGGGTATCCGGGTGCCGGTGACCGTCTCCGGCAGCGCCTCGCCGCGGGACGCGACGTCGGCCGGCAGCGTCATCGGCGCGTCCGTGCGCAGCAGTTGCATCAGCCGGTCCGGCGTCGGGCGGTCCGCCGGGTCCTTGGCCAGGCAGCGCCCGACCAGCGGGACGAGTTCGTCCGGCACGCCGGACAGCTCCGCCTCGTCGTGCACCACCTGGTACGCGACGAGATACGGGCTCTCGGAGTCGAACGGGCCGCGGCCGGTGGCGGCGTGCACCAGCACCGAGCCGAGGGCGAAGACGTCCGCGGCGGGGCCGACCTCGCGCGGCCGCTGGAACTGCTCGGGCGCCATGAACGGCGGGGTCCCGATCAACTTCCCGGTCTCGGTGCGCATCTCGCTGTCGTCGGGGCGCGAGATGCCGAAGTCGATGACCTTCGGGCCGTCGGCGGCGAGCAGCACGTTGCCGGGCTTGAGGTCGCGGTGCACCACACCCGCGCGGTGGATGTCGCGCAGCGCCTCGGCGAGCCCGGCGCCCAGCTGCCGCACCTCGGCGGGAGCCAGCGGGCCGTTCCGCTTCACATGGGCGGAGAGGGTCGGGCCGGCGATGTGGAGGGTCGCCATCCAGGGGCGTTCGGCGTCCGGGTCGGCGTCGACGACGGGGGCCGTGAAGGCGCCGCTGACCCGCCGGGCGGCGGCCACCTCCTGCCGGAACCGCCCCCGGAACTCCGGGTCTTGAGCGAACTCGGCGTGGATGACCTTGACCGCGAGCAGCAGTCCGGAAGAGGACCGGGCCAGGTGGACGACGCCCATGCCGCCGGAGCCCAGCCGCGCCTCCAGGCGGTACTGCCCGGCGTATTCCGGACGATCCGCTTCCGGGCCGGACCCGGAATCGCGCAGCGGCGGCATCGTTCCACCCCCGTGTCTTCCCCGTGCGAAGCGCTGTGTTTTCGGTCGCAAGTGCGACGCGCGGAGCCTAGTCCATGGCACGTCCGGGACGGGTGAGGCTTGCTAGCGTGCGCGTCGCGGGCATCGAACGGACGCCCGGCCACGCACTGCCCGGCAACGACGGGCAGCCATCCGTAAACGGGGGGAAGCAGCATGACCACACAGGATTTCCAGGGGAGCGCCGGACCGGACGCGGCGGACGGCACGGGGGCGGGCGCGGTGGGCGACGCGGTGGCCGAGGCCGCCCCGCTCGGTGCGGCGGTCGCCGGCGTCGCGCTCGCCGGCGGGTCGAGCTACCCCGTCGCACCCGGATACCGCGTCAACGTCCGCCAGGGTGCGGGCACCAACACCGCGCTGGTCCGGCAACTGCCGATAGGCGCCCGCGTGCAGATCCGCTGCCAGATGCGCGGCCAGTGGGTCGTCGGCCCGTACGGCACCTCCAACCTCTGGGACAACATCGGGCCCGGCGAGTACGTCTCCGACACCTACGTCCACACCGGCAGTAGCGGGATGGTCGCGCCCAGCTGCATGGACTGACGGCGGGTCGGGCGCCCGGTGGCCGTCCGGCACGGCCCCGGGGCGCCCGGGGATAATCGGGGGCATGAGCGACACGCAGCGGACCGCGACCCCGGGTGAGCCGAAGCCGGCGGAGATCCGTTTCTTCGGCACCACCTGGGTCGAGCACGACGGCGGCTACGGGCTGCGCCGGGCCGGTGTCGCGGTGGGGTCGCTGGCGCTCGCCGCGTTCGGCGGGCTGGTGCTGCGGTTCGCCTTCCAGGGGCTGGAGCAGGCCGCCGTCGGCGGGTTCGTGAACGGGCTGGTGGTGGCCGGCGTCGCGGTGTGCAGCGCGCTGGCGTTCCGCCGCACCTGGGACGGGTTCGTGCGCCGCTCGGACCTGCCGGCCGACAGCGCCTCCGAGCGCTCGATGCAGAGCCTGATGCTCATCGGCTTCATCGGCACGCTGCTCGCCTACTTCTGCCGCAGTCTGACCGAGGCGCCCGGTGAGAAGCTCCGCCGCGCCGAGTACGAGGCGGCGCGGGACCGGCACGTCCGCCGCCGGGGAACCCGCGCGGGGAACCCGGCGGCGCGCGGCACGAAGGGCAAGGGCGCGGGGAAGAAGCGCCGGTAGGGCCCGAGCCCGCCCGAGCGGCCGGGCCGTCGCCCGTCGAAGGCGCCGTGCCGTTCTTCGGGCCGCCGCCGTGGGCAGGATGGCTGCCATGACGCCACCGGAGTCACCGCAGTCACCGCAGTCATCACAGGCACCGCAGCCGGAGCCGTCGCAGACGTCCCCGCAGCCACAGTCGCCGCGGGCTTCGCAGCCGACCCGGCAGCCGCAGTCGTCAGCACGAGAGGTGTCCTGGCCGCCCGACCACCGCACCCTCTCCCGCGCCTTCGACTCCGTCGCCGCGCAGTACGCGGCCGCCCGGCCCGGCTATCCGCCGGCCCTGTTCGACGCCGTCGAGGAGCTGGCGGGGCGGCCGCTCGCCGGGGCCCGGGTACTGGACGTCGGCGCCGGGACCGGGATCGCGAGCGGGCTGCTCCGGGCGCGCGGCGCGCGGGTCACGGCCGTGGAGCCGGGCCCGGCGATGGCCGCCCGACTGCGTGCCGGGCACCCCGGCATCCCGCTGGTGCGGGCCAGCGGCGACGCGCTGCCGTTCGCCGACGAGGCCGCCTTCGACCTCGTCGGCTATGCGCAGGCGTGGCACTGGACCGACCCGGCCCGTTCCGTCCCGGAGGCGATGAGAGTGCTGCGGCCGGGTGGCGCGCTGGCGCTGTGGTGGAACGTGCCCGACCCGGACACCCCGTGGGTCGCCGCCCAGGAGGCCCGGCTCTCCCGCCGGCTGCCCGGTTACCACGCCCACGGCGTCGCTCCCGAGGCCGCCGATCTGATCCGCGGTCTGGGGCTGGGCCTGCGCCCGGAGACCCGGGTGTTGCACTGGACCCGCACCGTCCCGCTCGCCACCCATCTCGCGATGCTCGGCAGCCGCTCGTACTTCGCCACGCTCGGGCCGGCGGCCGCCGCGCCCGTTCTGGCGGACGAACGGGCCGCGCTCCTGGAGGTCTTCCCGGACGGCCAGGTCGAGGAGGCGTACGCCCTCGACCTCACCGTCGTCCGCCGTCCCGCGCCCTGATTCCCCGTCAGACAGCCGTCGTTGGGCAGCCGTCGTCGGGCAGTCGCCGTCGGACGGTTCCCGTCAGGCCGTCCCCGTCCGGTGGTTGGCATCTGGTCGGCCTCTGGTCGGCATCAGACAGTGCCCGTCGGAACGCACCCGTGCCCCGACCGCGCCCCGCCCTGTCACACTCCACCCCGTAGCGTCGTCCCCGTCCCGGAGGCCGCCGGTGAACGGGCCGCGGCCGAGGGCCAGGGAGGCGGGAGCAGACGATGACGGAGCGGGGACGCGGGGCGGCGGACGAGCGGGTCCGGGCGGAGCGGCTGGCGCAGTTCGAGGAGCACCGGGGCCGGCTGTGGGCCGTGGCCTACCGGATCATGGGGACGGTCAGCGACGCCGACGACGCGGTGCAGGAGACCTGGCTGCGCTGGCAGGCACTGCCCGCAGAACCGCCGGTGGAGAGCCCGCGCGGCTTCCTCACCACCGTGGTCAGCCGGATCTGCTACGACCTGCTGGGCTCGGCACGGGCCCGCCGCGAGCTGTATGTCGGGCCGTGGCTGCCCGAGCCGGTGCTGGAGGGCGCCGCCGGCGGGTCCCCGGGGGCGGGCCGCGCCGGTGTGCCGGACGGCCCCGAGGACCGGGTGACCCTCGACGAGTCCGTGGGCATGGCGCTGCTGACCGTCCTGGAGCGGCTCACCCCGGCCGAGCGGACCGCGTTCGTCCTGCACGACGTCTTCGCGGTGCCGTTCCCGGAGATCGCCGAGGCGGTCGGCCGCACCCCGGACTCGGTGCGGCAGCTGGCCTCCCGCGCCCGCCGCCGGGTGCGGGCCGAGGCGCCGCGCCGGACCGTCGACGCGGCCGAGCACCGGCGCACCGTCGAGGCGTTCCTTTCGGCCGTCATGGGCGGGGACTTCGAGGCGCTGCTGAACGTCCTCGACCCGGAGGTGGTGTGGCGCTCGGACGGCGGCGGCAAGGTGACCGCGGCCCGCCGGCCGGTGCTGGGCCGGGAGAAGGTCGCCCGCTACGTCTGGGGCCTGGTCACCCGCGGCTTCGACCCGGCGGCCATGCGGCTGGACGTCCGGGAGGTCAACGGGGCGCCGGGGATGGTCTTCACCGACGGGACGGGGGCGTACTCGGCCGGGGTGCTGTCCTTCACGGTGCACGGCGGGCTGATCACCGAGGTGGACGCCGTGCTCAACCCGGACAAGCTCGGGCACCTGGATCTCGGGGACCAGTGACCGAGGGGCGAGGGGCGAGGGACCGCCCGCCCCTCGCCCTCAGGCCGCCTCGTACTCCCAGTCCGGCTGGCCCTCCCCGTAGAGCCAGTCGTCGAACAGGTCGGTCAGGTCCTCGTCCGTGCGCTGCTCGCAGAAGGAGACGAAGTCCTCGCTGTCGGCGTTGGCGTGCCGGTACTTCTCCGGCCACTCCTTGAGGATCGAGAAGAACGTCTTGTCGCCGACGGCGTTCCGCAGCTGCTGGAGCACCATCGCGCCGCGCTCGTAGACCGGTGTCCCGGTGACGTCCGCGGGCGACGGCACCAGGCCCGGCGGGAAGTCCCAGCGGTCGTCGTCCTCGTCGGAGTCGTAGAGCGCGTCGAACTGCTGCTGCGGGGTGCGGCCGCCCTTGTGCTCCTCCCACAGCCACTCGGCGTAGGTCGCGAAGCCCTCGTTGAGCCAGGTGTCCCGCCAGGTCTTCGGCGTCACCGAGTCGCCGAACCACTGGTGGGCGGTCTCGTGCACCACCGTCGAGGTGTCCGGCGCCCCGGCGTAGACGGGCTTGGTCTGGGTCTCCAGCGCCCCCCAGTCGATCCGCTCGGGGGTGTGGTCGACTATCGCGCCGGCCGACGAGAACGGATACGGCCCGAACAGCTTGCTCTCCCACGCGAGGATCTCCGGCAGCCGGGACAGCGGTTCCTTGCTGGCCTTGGCCTCCTGCGGGTCCACCGCGAGGTAGACCGGCAGCCCCTGCGGCGTGCGGGACTCCTGGACGTCGAACCTGCCGATGGTCGCGGTGGCGAGATAGCTGGCCATCGGCTCGGCGTTGTGCCACTCGTAGGTGGTCCGCCCGCCGGTGGTCCGCTTGGACTTCAGCTCGCCGTTGGCGACCGCGGTGTAGTGCTCCGGCACGGTGATCCGGAAGTCGTAGGCGGCCTTGTCGCTGGGGTGGTTGTTGCCGGGGAACCACGTCATCGTCCCGGCCGGCTCCCCGGAGACGAACGCGCCGTCGGCGGTCTTGACCCAGCCCTCCGAGCCGCCGCCGATGTCCTGCATCTCCTCCGGCGTCCCCCGGTAGCTGACGGTCGTCCGGAACTCGTCGCCCTTGCCGATCCCGACGGACGGGCGGACGACCAGCTTGTGCCCCTTACGGCTGAAGTCGGCGTCCCGGCCGTCGACCCGGACGCCGGTCACCGTCATCCCCTGGAGGTCGAGCTGGAAGGAGCGCAGGTCCTCGCCGGCCTCGGCGGTGATCGCGGCGGTGCCGTCCAGGTGCTGCTCGGCCACGTCGTAGCTGAGGTCGAGGCCGTAGTGGCGTACGTCGTAGCCGCCGTTGCCGAGCGCCGGGAAGACCGGGTCGCCCACCCCGCCGCTGCCCGCCTTCCCCTTGACGGCCGTGCCCTGGGACGTGCAGGAGGACAGCAGCAGGGAGGCGGACAGCGCGGCGACGGCACCGCAGACACGGACGGGGCGACGCTTCAAGGCACTCCTCGGACGGGGGACGGCTGGCAAGGACAAGTTCACCGACCTTACGGTCAATTCCGACGAAACCGATCGCGGATCCTTTCGAGTGCGACGCGGATCACGGCGCGGCGAGGCCGGTCATGCGGGGCCGGCCGCCCGAGGGCCGCGGCACGAGAGCCCTCGCCTGAGGGCCGCCGAAGGTCGGCAAGGGGTGCGGGCGAGGGGCCACCGGCGGCCGTGGCCGGAACCGACCGCTCCGTGGACACCCGGCACACCCCCGCACCCCCCGGTGCGAGGATGGCCCCGACAGATCACGCACCACCGGCGAGGTGAACGCATGGCCCAGAAGGTCGCCGTACTCGGCACCGGAAAAATCGGCGAAGCCCTGCTCAGCGGCATGATCCGCGGTGGCTGGGCACCCTCCGACCTGCTGGTCACCGCCCGCCGTCAGGAGCGCGCCGAACAGCTCCGCTCCCGCTACGGCGTCGAGGCGGTCAGCAACGCCGAGGCCGCCAAGGCCGCCGACACCCTGATCCTCACCGTCAAGCCCCAGGACATGGGCACCCTCCTGACGGAGCTGGCCCCGCACGTCCCCGCCGACCGCCTGGTGATCAGCGGCGCCGCCGGCATCCCGACCTCGTACTTCGAGGAGCGGCTGGCCCCCGACACCCCGGTCGTCCGGGTCATGACGAACACCCCCGCCCTCGTCGACGAGGCGATGTCCGTCATCTCCGCCGGCACCCACGCCACCGCCGCGCACCTCACCCTCGCCGAGGAGATCTTCGCGACCGTCGGCAAGACGCTGCGCGTCCCGGAGTCCCAGCAGGACGCCGCCACTGCCCTCTCCGGCTCCGGCCCGGCGTACTTCTACTTCCTCGTGGAGGCGATGACCGACGCCGGCATCCTGCTCGGCCTGCCCCGCGACAAGGCCCATGACCTGATCGTCCAGGCCGCCATCGGCGCCGCGGTGATGCTCCGCGACAGCGGCGAACACCCCGTCAAGCTCCGCGAGAACGTCACCTCCCCCGCGGGCACCACCATCAACGCCATCCGCGAACTGGAGAACCACGGCGTCCGCGCCGCCCTGATCGCCGCCCTCGAAGCCGCCCGCGACCGCAGCCGCGAACTGGCCACCGGCAACAACAACTAACCCCCGCCACCCGACGGTCCCCAGTCCCCCCGCGCCCCGCCTCTCTGCAGTCCCCAATCCCCAATCCCCAATCTCCGGGGCCCACCATGTCCCCGGCCCCCGTGGCCTGGCTCCGCACGGCCCAGCTCCGTTCCTTTGCAGCCCCCGGCCCCCTGCGGGAATACCGCCCACCCCCCCCCACCGTTGTGGCCCCGCAGGGGGCCCTCCCACCCCCTACGGGATCCGTTCCCCTCCCCCCTACGGGCCCAACACCCGCCCAACCCCCCTCCACGTCGCCACCGGAGAAAGGCGAACGGCCGCCGAAGCGACGACCGTGGTCAGGCACACTCCGCTGGTGCGACCGCCGTCAGACAGGCCGCCACAGCTGTACGAGCGCAGGTGCGACCGTGCCCTCAACCCACCCGTCAGCCCCTTCCACCACAGGGGTTTGAAGCACCCCGACCGCTCGTGTAGTGTTCTCCGAGTTGTCACGGAGCCGACGGCCCCGGACAGCCATCCCGCCGCTTCGCGGCAACCCACTACTGCACGGCCCCTCAACGGGACTGAATTTCGCATGTCGAAATTTGTTCCGGGCGTCTGATTAGGCGTCACCGAGGAATTCCGCTAACGTAGTGAACACCCCGCCGACAGGGGAATCGGATCGAAATTCGAACCGCCCGCAACTCACCGAGAAGCGGACCGGAACGGAAAGAAGATCTGATAAAGTCGGAAAGGCCGAAAAGCGAAAGCGAAACGGCCGCCCCGCTCCGGCAGGGGGCCAGAGACGGAAACGGATCTGGTAAGGTCGGAACCGCGAGAAAGCCGAAAGGCCGGATCGCACCGGCGGAAATCAGGGCCGAAAGGGTCTGATAGAGTCGGAGACGCAAGACCGAAGGGAAGCGCCCGGAGGAAGCCCGCGAGGGCAGGCCGAAGGAAGCGTCCGTTCCTTGAGAACTCAACAGCGTGCCAAAAGTCAACGCCAGATATGTTGATACCCCGTCTCCAACATCATGTTGGGGCGAGGTTCCTTTGAAAGTCCTTCCAAAGCTTTGGGAGGCGCACAGCGAGGACGCTGTGAACCGCGGGGATTATTCCTCCTTGTGGTTCCGCTCTCGTGGTGTTCGCCCCGATTACGGGGAAGCATTCACGGAGAGTTTGATCCTGGCTCAGGACGAACGCTGGCGGCGTGCTTAACACATGCAAGTCGAACGATGAACCGGCTTCGGTCGGGGATTAGTGGCGAACGGGTGAGTAACACGTGGGCAATCTGCCCTTCACTCTGGGACAAGCCCTGGAAACGGGGTCTAATACCGGATATGACACACGGAGGCATCTTCTGTGTGTGGAAAGCTCCGGCGGTGAAGGATGAGCCCGCGGCCTATCAGCTTGTTGGTGAGGTAATGGCTCACCAAGGCGACGACGGGTAGCCGGCCTGAGAGGGCGACCGGCCACACTGGGACTGAGACACGGCCCAGACTCCTACGGGAGGCAGCAGTGGGGAATATTGCACAATGGGCGAAAGCCTGATGCAGCGACGCCGCGTGAGGGATGACGGCCTTCGGGTTGTAAACCTCTTTCAGCAGGGAAGAAGCGAGAGTGACGGTACCTGCAGAAGAAGCGCCGGCTAACTACGTGCCAGCAGCCGCGGTAATACGTAGGGCGCGAGCGTTGTCCGGAATTATTGGGCGTAAAGAGCTCGTAGGCGGCTTGTCGCGTCGGATGTGAAAGCCCGGGGCTTAACTCCGGGTCTGCATTCGATACGGGCAGGCTAGAGTTCGGTAGGGGAGATCGGAATTCCTGGTGTAGCGGTGAAATGCGCAGATATCAGGAGGAACACCGGTGGCGAAGGCGGATCTCTGGGCCGATACTGACGCTGAGGAGCGAAAGCGTGGGGAGCGAACAGGATTAGATACCCTGGTAGTCCACGCCGTAAACGTTGGGAACTAGGTGTGGGCGACATTCCACGTCGTCCGTGCCGCAGCTAACGCATTAAGTTCCCCGCCTGGGGAGTACGGCCGCAAGGCTAAAACTCAAAGGAATTGACGGGGGCCCGCACAAGCAGCGGAGCATGTGGCTTAATTCGACGCAACGCGAAGAACCTTACCAAGGCTTGACATACACCGGAAAACTCTGGAGACAGGGTCCCCCTTGTGGTCGGTGTACAGGTGGTGCATGGCTGTCGTCAGCTCGTGTCGTGAGATGTTGGGTTAAGTCCCGCAACGAGCGCAACCCTTGTTCTGTGTTGCCAGCATGCCTTTCGGGGTGATGGGGACTCACAGGAGACTGCCGGGGTCAACTCGGAGGAAGGTGGGGACGACGTCAAGTCATCATGCCCCTTATGTCTTGGGCTGCACACGTGCTACAATGGCCGGTACAATGAGCTGCGATACCGTGAGGTGGAGCGAATCTCAAAAAGCCGGTCTCAGTTCGGATTGGGGTCTGCAACTCGACCCCATGAAGTCGGAGTTGCTAGTAATCGCAGATCAGCATTGCTGCGGTGAATACGTTCCCGGGCCTTGTACACACCGCCCGTCACGTCACGAAAGTCGGTAACACCCGAAGCCGGTGGCCCAACCCCTTGTGGGAGGGAATCGTCGAAGGTGGGACTGGCGATTGGGACGAAGTCGTAACAAGGTAGCCGTACCGGAAGGTGCGGCTGGATCACCTCCTTTCTAAGGAGCACTTCTTACCAGGCTTCGGTTTGGTCAGAGGCCAGTACATCAGCGAGTGTCTGATGCTGGTTGCTCATGGGTGGAACGTTGACTATTCGGCACGATCGTGATGGGGACTGTTAGTACTGCTTCGGCGTGGAACGCGGGGTCTCATCTGGTCGGGTCGGGCGCGCTGTTGGGTGTCTGAGGGTGCGAGCGTTGCTTGCCCTTCGAACGCCGGCCCCAGTGAACTCAGCCTTCGGGTTGGGGTGGTGGGTGGCTGGTCGTTGCTTGAGAACTGCACAGTGGACGCGAGCATCTGTGGCCAAGTTTTTAAGGGCGCACGGTGGATGCCTTGGCACCAGGAACCGATGAAGGACGTGGGAGGCCGCGATAGGCCCCGGGGAGCTGTCAACCGAGCTTTGATCCGGGGGTGTCCGAATGGGGAAACCCGGCAGTCGTCATGGGCTGTCACCCGCTGCTGAACACATAGGCAGTGTGGAGGGAACGCGGGGAAGTGAAACATCTCAGTACCCGCAGGAAGAGAAAACAACCGTGATTCCGGGAGTAGTGGCGAGCGAAACTGGATGAGGCCAAACCGTATTGGTGTGATACCCGGCAGGGGTTGCCAGTGCGGGGTTGTGGGATCTCTTTTCTGCAGTCTGCCGGCTGTGGGACGAGTCAGAAACCGTTGATGTAGGCGAAGGACATGCGAAAGGTCCGGCGTAGAGGGTAAGACCCCCGTAGCTGAAACATTAGCGGCTCGTTTGAGAGACACCCAAGTAGCACGGGGCCCGAGAAATCCCGTGTGAATCTGGCGGGACCACCCGTTAAGCCTAAATATTCCCTGGTGACCGATAGCGGATAGTACCGTGAGGGAATGGTGAAAAGTACCGCGGGAGCGGAGTGAAATAGTACCTGAAACCGTGTGCCTACAAGCCGTGGGAGCGTCGCGCAGAGACTTGTTCTTTGCGTCGTGACTGCGTGCCTTTTGAAGAATGAGCCTGCGAGTTAGCGGTGTGTAGCGAGGTTAACCCGTGTGGGGAAGCCGTAGCGAAAGCGAGTCCGAAGAGGGCGTTTGAGTTGCACGCTCTAGACCCGAAGCGGAGTGATCTAGCCATGGGCAGGTTGAAGCGGAGGTAAGACTTCGTGGAGGACCGAACCCACCAGGGTTGAAAACCTGGGGGATGACCTGTGGTTAGGGGTGAAAGGCCAATCAAACTCCGTGATAGCTGGTTCTCCCCGAAATGCATTTAGGTGCAGCGTCGTGTGTTTCTTGCCGGAGGTAGAGCACTGGATAGGCGATGGGCCCTACCGGGTTACTGACCTTAGCCAAACTCCGAATGCCGGTAAGTGAGAGCGCGGCAGTGAGACTGTGGGGGATAAGCTCCATGGTCGAGAGGGAAACAGCCCAGAGCATCGACTAAGGCCCCTAAGCGTGTGCTAAGTGGGAAAGGATGTGGAGTCGCAGAGACAACCAGGAGGTTGGCTTAGAAGCAGCCACCCTTGAAAGAGTGCGTAATAGCTCACTGGTCAAGTGATTCCGCGCCGACAATGTAGCGGGGCTCAAGTACACCGCCGAAGTCGTGTCATTGCAGCATGAGGGCTAACGCCTGTTGTGATGGGTAGGGGAGCGTCGTGTGCCGGGTGAAGCAGCCGTGGAAGCGAGTTGTGGACGGTTCACGAGTGAGAATGCAGGCATGAGTAGCGATACAAGAGTGGGAAACTCTTGCGCCGATTGACTAAGGGTTCCTGGGTCAAGCTGATCTGCCCAGGGTAAGTCGGGACCTAAGGCGAGGCCGACAGGCGTAGTCGATGGACAACCGGTTGATATTCCGGTACCCGCTTTGAAGCGCCCAGTACTGAATCAGGCGATGCTAAGTCCGTGAAGCCGCCCTGATCTCTTCGGAGTTGAGGGGAGTGGTGGAGCCGACGGACCAGACTTGTAGTAGGTAAGCGATGGGGTGACGCAGGAAGGTAGTCCAGCCCGGGCGGTGGTTGTCCCGGGGTAAGGGTGTAGGCCGTGTGATAGGCAAATCCGTCGCACGTTAAGGCTGAGACCTGATGCCGAGCCGATTGTGGTGAAGTGGATGATCCTATGCTGTCGAGAAAAGCCTCTAGTGAGTTTCAAGGCGGCCCGTACCCTAAACCGACTCAGGTGGTCAGGTAGAGAATACCGAGGCGTTCGGGTGAACTATGGTTAAGGAACTCGGCAAAATGCCCCCGTAACTTCGGGAGAAGGGGGGCCATTTCTGGTGAGGGAACTTGCTTCCTGAGCTGGGGGTGGCCGCAGAGACCAGCGAGAAGCGACTGTTTACTAAAAACACAGGTCCGTGCGAAGCCGTAAGGCGATGTATACGGACTGACGCCTGCCCGGTGCTGGAACGTTAAGGGGACCGGTTAGTCAATCTTCGGGTTGGCGAAGCTGAGAACTTAAGCGCCAGTAAACGGCGGTGGTAACTATAACCATCCTAAGGTAGCGAAATTCCTTGTCGGGTAAGTTCCGACCTGCACGAATGGCGTAACGACTTCTCGACTGTCTCAACCATAGGCCCGGTGAAATTGCATTACGAGTAAAGATGCTCGTTTCGCGCAGCAGGACGGAAAGACCCCGGGACCTTTACTATAGCTTGATATTGGTGTTCGGTTCGGCTTGTGTAGGATAGGTGGGAGACTGTGAAGCGCCAACGCCAGTTGGTGTGGAGTCGTTGTTGAAATACCACTCTGGTCGTGCTGGATGTCTAACCTGGGTCCGTGATCCGGATCAGGGACAGTGTCTGGTGGGTAGTTTAACTGGGGCGGTTGCCTCCTAAAGGGTAACGGAGGCGCCCAAAGGTTCCCTCAGCCTGGTTGGTAATCAGGTGTTGAGTGTAAGTGCACAAGGGAGCTTGACTGTGAGACTGACGGGTCGAGCAGGTACGAAAGTAGGGACTAGTGATCCGGCGGTGGCTTGTGGAAGCGCCGTCGCTCAACGGATAAAAGGTACCCCGGGGATAACAGGCTGATCTTCCCCAAGAGTCCATATCGACGGGATGGTTTGGCACCTCGATGTCGGCTCGTCGCATCCTGGGGCTGGAGTCGGTCCCAAGGGTTGGGCTGTTCGCCCATTAAAGCGGTACGCGAGCTGGGTTTAGAACGTCGTGAGACAGTTCGGTCCCTATCCGCTGTGCGCGTAGGAGTCTTGAGAAGGGCTGTCCCTAGTACGAGAGGACCGGGACGGACGGACCTCTGGTGTGCCAGTTGTTCTGCCAAGGGCATGGCTGGTTGGCTACGTTCGGAAAGGATAACCGCTGAAAGCATCTAAGCGGGAAGCCTGCTTCGAGATGAGGGCTCCCTCCCACTTGATGGGGTAAGGCTCCCAGTAGACGACTGGGTTGATAGGCCAGATATGGAAGCATCGTAAGGTGTGGAGTTGACTGGTACTAATAGGCCGAGGGCTTGTCCTCAGTTGCTCGCGTCCACTGTGTTGGTTCTGAAGCCACGAACAGACCAACGGTTGTTCTAAGTTTCATAGTGTTTCGGTGGTTTTAGCGTTAGGGAAACGCCCGGTTACATTCCGAACCCGGAAGCTAAGCCTTTCAGCGCCGATGGTACTGCAGGGGGGACCCTGTGGGAGAGTAGGACGCCGCCGAACAAGTTTTGATTAAGCCTCGTTCCCCGAGTTTCGACTCGGGGAACGAGGCTTTTTTGCGTTGTATGTCCTTGCGTTGTATCTCAGGAAAGCCCGGGTGGGGGCAGGTAGAGCCTGGGTGGGGTCAGGCGGGGTGGGGGAGGGTGGTGGCGGTGAGGAGGATGCCGTGGGCGGTGTGCCAGCGGCCAGGGAGGACGGGGGCGGGGATGCCGGCGGGCCAGGGGAGGAGGAGCCGGGCGGTGAAGGTGCGGGTGTCGGGGGCGAAGGTGATTTCGGCGTCGTCGAATTGGAGGGGGCGGGGGGCGAGGGGGGCGCAGGTCTTGTAGACGGATTCCTTGGCGCTGAAGAGGAGGCGGTCCCAGGGGATGTCGGGGTGGGTGGCGGTGAGGTCATGGAGGTGGGTGCGTTCGGTGGGGGTGGTGATGCCGTCGCGGACTACGTCGGGCAGGGGGGCGCGGGGCTCGGCGTCGATGCCGAGGTGGGGGAGGTCGGTGGTGCGGGCGACGGCGGCGGCGCGGTAGCCGGCGCAGTGGGTGATGCTGCCGGTGATGCCGGGGGGCCAGGTGGGGGCGCCGGTGGGGCCGGGCGGGACCGGGGTCGGGGGGAGGCCGAGGCGGGCGAGGGCGCGATGGGCGCACCGGCGGGCGGTGACGAAGTCGCGGCGGCGCTTCTCGCCGGCGTGGGCGATCTCGCGTTCCTCGACGGGGAAGAGGCCGGTGGGGGTGGTGAGGGGTGGGTCACCGAGGGTGTCCTCGCCTACGGCGTGCGGGGGGAGGACGTGCTCGATGAGCATGGGGGGCTCAACTCCTGGGGTGGGGGCCGGAGGTGACGGCCCGTGGGATGACGACTCTATGTGACGGGGGCGACAATGGCGGGCGTTGCCGATTCTAGGTCGCTTGACCTAATGTCTGCGGTGTGGACGATGACCTCCAGCTTGATGTGAATGGTCCGGTGCTCGTGGTCGGCGGTTACGGGACCGTCGGCGGTGATCTGGCCCGCCTCGCCGCCCCCTCATGGCCGTTACTGCTCACCGGGCGTACGCCCGAGAAGGGGCGGGCGCTGGCCGACGAGGTCGGGGCAGAGGTGCGGCGTTGGGACCTGGGTGATCCGGAGCCGTTCGCGGCGAAGGTGCGGGCCGTGATCAGCACGGTGAACGACCCGGACGACCGGGTGATGCTGGCCGCCATCCGCGGCGGGGTGCCGTATGTGGACATCACGCGGTGGACGGCGCGGTTGCAGCGGGCCACGGCGGTGGCGGCGGTCAATCCGCCGACCGCGCCGGTGCTGCTGTCGTCGAGCTGGATGGGCGGGGTCAGCGCGCTGGTCACCGCGGCGCTGGCGGCCGAGCTGGGCGGGGCGGCCGGGGTGCAGATCGCCATCCGGTACGACCTGAAGGACCGGGCCGGCACCGACTCCGTGGAGTTCATGGACCGGCTGGGGCTGGACTACGAGGTCACGGAGAACGGCGAGCGGCGGATGATCATGCCGCTGAGCGATGCCGGGTTCGTGCAGATCGGTGAGCACCGGACGAAGGTGGCGCGGCTCGACACGCCGGAGCAGTTCACGCTGCCGCTGGTGCTGGGGGTGGACACGGCGATCACCCGGATCGGGTTCAGTGCGAACTCGTCGACGTCCACGCTGCTGGCGCTGAAGAAGACCGGGTTCTTCCGGTGGGGACGCGGCGACTCGTTCGAGAAGACGCGGCGCGGGATGCTGTACTCGCCGGGCGAGGGCGGCAGTGCGCTGTTGCGGATCGACGTCCGCGGGCGGGGCGGGGAGCAGCGCACCGCGATCGTCCGGGATGCCGCGGGGCAGGCTCATCTGACCGCGCTGGGCGGGCTGTTGGGGCTGCGTCGGGTGCTGGGTGCGGACGGTGCGAAGGCGCCCACCGGGGTGGTGTTCCCCGAGATGACGCCGGTGCCGCAGGACGTCGTCTCCGCGCTGGAGAAGGCAGGGGTCGAGGTCACGGTGTCATGAGCGAGGAGAAAGGCGGCGGCAAGCCGCAGCTGACGCGGCAGGGGAACCTGCGGCGGACGAGTCTGCTCGATGCCGCCGAGTCCGTACTGGTCGCCAAGGGCAACGCGGATGCGTCGCTGCGGGCCATCGCCGGTGAGGCGGGGGTGCGGGTCGGGCATCTGCAGCACTACTTCCCGACCCGGGCGGATCTGATCAAGGCCGTGCTGGAGCGGGCGTTGGACCGGTCGCTGGAGCGGCTGGCGGAGACCACCGGGCTGCGGATGAGCCGGGAGGACCCGACGGTCATCGAGGTGCCGGAGGGCGGTCGGGCGGAGCCCGCCGAGGTGGTCGCGGTGGTCCTGGCCGAGCAGGAGGACCCCCAGCTCGTCCGGCTGTATGTCGAGGTGTGGGCGCTGGCGGCGCGGGACGACGAGATCGCCGCGGTGGTCCGGGAGTTCTACCTGAAGTACGTGGCGCACGTCGAGGCGTATGTGCAGCAGGGGCGGCCGGAGTGGTCCGCCGACTTCTGCCGGGCGCGGGCCGAGACGTTCGTGGCGCTGGTCGAGGGGGCGGCCCTGATGCGGTCGGGGATCGCCGGAAGCCGGTCGGGCGCGATGGACGAGCAACTCGCCCGGCAGGCCGTTCAGTTGCTCCGGGACTAGGGCGTAGGACCCGGGCGTTTTCAGCCGCCGGGCGTCGGTGTCCGGTGTGTTTCAGCCGTCGGACCGCGGTGTCCGGTGCGGTTTTCTCGGGGTCGGTCGGCCCGGGGCTGTGGCGGGTGCGTCGCGTCCTGGGCCGGGGGCCCGTCATCCATGGCACATCCAGGGGGAGTTCGTCATGTCCGAGGCAATCGATCTGGCCGAGCTGGCGGCCACGGCGGGTCTGGAGCAGGAGCTCGCGCGGCTCGCCGCCGACCACGACATCGTCCGTACGCGGCAGTTGAACCAGCAGGAGACCTGGACGGTGCTGAGCGCGCCGCTGACCCGGGAGCTGCTGAGCGATCCGCGGCTGTCCAACGACGTCCACACGCATGCGCCGCACGGGGCGCTGGTCCCGGGGCTGCAGGTGATGCTGCTCGAACAGGACGACCCGGGGCACGCCCGTTACCGGCGGCTGGTGACCGCGGCGTTCGCGTCGAAGGCGGTGCGGCGGCTGGAGCCGCGGATCGTGGAGATCACCCGGCAGCTGCTGGAGAAGCTGGGCGACAGCGGGACGGTGGATTTCATCGACGCGTTCACCTACCCGATGCCGCTGGAGGTGATCTGCGATCTGCTGGGGGTGCCGAACGAGGACCGGGACCCGTTCCGGAAGTGGGCGATGGACATCTCGGCGGCGCCGTCGCTGGAGGCGATGCAGACGTCGGCGGGCGAGCTGTTCGGGTACTGCGTCGGGCTGATCGGGGCCAAGCGGGCGCAGCCGACGGAGGACCTGCTCGGTGAGCTGATCGCGGCGCGGTTCGAGGACGGTACCGGGCTGACGGACGAGGAGCTGTCGTCGTTCGCCGCGGTGCTGCTGATCGCGGGGCACGACACGGTGACGAACCTGCTGGCCAACGCGTTGTACGAGCTGCTCACCCACCCGGAGCAGCTGGCCGCGCTGCGCGCGGACCGGTCGTTGGTGGGGGCGGCGGTGGAGGAGGCGCTGCGGTTCCGGGGGTCGGCGATGACCACGGTGAACCGGGTGGCACTTGAGGACATCGAGGCCGGTGGGGTCACCATCCGCAAGGGCGAGCTGGTGCGGTTCCTGTTGAACGCGGCCAATCGGGACGCGGAGGTGCGGGCGGACGGCCACACCTTCGACCTCGGGCGGGCCACCGCGCAGCATGTCGCGTTCGGGATGGGGCCGCACTTCTGCCTGGGGCAGCGGCTGGCCCGGCAGGAGGCGACGATCGCGCTGACCGAGATCCTGGACCGGTTCCCGACGCTGGAGCTCGGGGTGCCGGCGGACGAGGTGCGATGGCTGGCCTCGGATGCGATCCGGGGGCTGGAGGAGCTGCCGCTGCGCTACGCGCGGGCGGCGGAGTA
This sequence comes from Streptomyces sp. BHT-5-2, assembly GCF_019774615.1. Taxonomy (NCBI): domain Bacteria; kingdom Bacillati; phylum Actinomycetota; class Actinomycetes; order Kitasatosporales; family Streptomycetaceae; genus Streptomyces; species Streptomyces sp. BHT-5-2. Next base: position 1,986,097 of record NZ_CP081496.1, read on the forward strand.
GGGGCGTCCCGGTGGTCGGCGGGGCGGTCCGGTGCGGGGCGTGCCGCCGACCGCGGACGGGTGCGGGTGCGGCGGGGATGTTCCCCGGTCGCGTAACTGGCATGGGATTAAGGGGAGTTGGCGGACATGACGGTGCGGATCTCGGTCGATTACGGGCTGTGCGACGGGCTGGGGCAGTGTGCGCTGGTGGCGCCGGAGGTCTTCGCGCTGGACGACGACGAGCAGTTGGTCGTCACGCCGGACCCGGCGCCGGAGTTGGCGGGGAAGGTGGCGGCCGCGGCGCGGGCGTGCCCGGTGCGGGCGATCTCGGTCGAGGGGGCCTGAGCCTTGCGCGAGGTCGTGGTGGTGGGCGCGGGCCTGGCCGGTGTCCGGGCCGCCGGGGAGCTGCGGGCCCGGGGGTTCTCCGGGGCGCTGACGGTGGTGTCGGACGAGGTGGAACTCCCCTACGACCGGCCGCCGTTGACCAAGCAGGTGGTGTCCGGGACGCTCACCGCGGACGACATCCGGCTGGCGGGCGCCGAGGACTTCGGCGCCCGCTGGGTCCGGGGGACCGCGGCCGTCGGGCTGGACCGGGAGCGGCGCCGGGTGCGGCTGGCCGACGGCGTGGAGCTGCCGTACGACGGGCTGGTGCTGGCGACCGGGGCGCGGGCGCGGGCCTGGCCCGGGGAGGTGCCGGCCGGGGTGCTGACGGTGCGGGGGCTGGACGACGTCCGGGCGCTGCGTGCGGCGGTCGACGGCGGGGCCCGTGAGGTGGTGGTCGTCGGGGCGGGTTTCGTCGGGGTGGAGTTGGCGTCGTCGCTGGTCGGGCTGGGGCTCGGGGTGCGGGTGACGTTGCTGGAGCCGTTCGGGCGACCGTTGCGGGCGCTGGGCGGGACGGTGCCGGACGTGGTGGCCGCGGCGGCGCGGCGGGCCGGGGTGGAGCTGCGAATGGGCATCGGGGTGAGGGGTTTTCGTGCGGAGGGGGCGCGGGTCGCCGGGGTCGAGTCGGCCGACGGGAGTGTGCTGCCGGCCGAGGTGGCGGTGGTGGCGATCGGGATGGTGCCGGCCACGGGATGGCTGGTGGGGTCCGGGCTGGCGCTGCCGGGCGGGCGGGTGCACTGCGACGAGCGGCTGTTCGCGCGGACGGCGGAGGTGCCGGGTGTGGCGGGTGCGCTGGGTGAGGTGGGTGTGACGGGGGCGGCCGGGGGGATCGATCCGCGGATCGTGGTGGCCGGGGACGTGGCGCGGTGCGATGCGGTGCGGTCGGCGGACGGGCCGGTGGCGCTGGAGCACTGGAGCAACGCGGCGGCGCAGGGGGAGTCGGCGGCGCGGAACCTGTTGGCGGGGCCGGCGGCGGCCGGGTCGTATGCGCATGTGCCGTCGTTCTGGACGTCGGCGTTCGGGCTGCGGATCAAGTCGGTGGGGCTGCCGGGGACCGGGGACCGGGTGGTCGTCGAGGAGGGCGAGCCGGGGTCGGAGAAGTTGGTGGAGGCGCACTACCGGGCGGGCCGGCTGGTCGGTGCGGTGAGTGTGAATCTGGGGAAGCGGCTGGCGGGGTATGCACGGCGGCTCCAGGAGGAGCGGGGGGCGGCGGAGGCGGCCGGGGTGTCCGGCGGGGCGCCGGGCCGGGGCTCCGACGAGGTGCCGGCCTGGGGCGGGGCCGCGGGCTGAGCGGCGGCATCCGGCCGGTGGCCGGAATTCTGTGCCGTGACCGAAGACGTTCCGTCGCCCGAGAAGTTCCGCGACAATGGAAAAGTTAACGCGCCATTCATATTGATAGGGGTTCACTGTTCGAGCCGGCGGCATCCTGGGTTACCCCCCGTAAACCCCCCTAATTTTCATCACTTTCCCGAGCGCTTTGGGTCAAGTGACCTATCGCACAAACGAGTGACGGTCCCGGATGGCTCTGGTAGCGTTTTTGTCACGCCTCCAGGAGAGGCGGAGCGGGCTTTGTGAGTGCGTCACGACGAGGTGGCCGCCGACAATGTGCGGCCCGTTCTTGCGCAAGCAGGTGTCGGGGGATCATTTGCTATCGGGGGATGGTCATGTGTAGCGCTTTCACCAGCGCGTGAATCGCGGCTTCCGAATCTCCGGAAGCGTTTCCTTTCTCGTGTGCCCGTAGGTGCGCCCATCGTTCTGACGGCGCCGAATCTTGTCTCGGGCGCGTAATCCATCATCAATCGTTCGCCATGCGCGAGTCTGCGGTGACGGTCGTCGGCTGAAATTCCGGACGACTTCGCAAGGCTTGCGCAGCGGGCTTCCTCTATCGCGCCCACAGTGTCCTGTGTATTTCCGGGGCGGCTGGTGCGAGCTTTCGATTAAACGCTGTCGGATATTTTCCGCTGCCGTTTCCAGAGAATTTCCATGGCTGGTCGACGATTCCCCATGGCCGGTCGACGGTGGTCTTCAGAGTGCTCAGAAACGAGGAGAGAACCATGCAGAACCCCTACGAGGCCGAGCAGATCCAGGAGATCGTACGGGAGGGGCTCGCCCAGGTCCTGGGCACCGGGACCGACGAGATCACCCCGGACGCCACCCTCGTCGGCGACCTCGGCGCGGAATCCCTCGACCTGGTCGAATTCCGCTTCGAAATGGAGACCAAGCTCGGCGTGGCGCTGCCGAAGTCCAATGTCCTGGACCAGCTCGCCGGGGTGCTCGGCGGCTCCGAGCAGCTCTACGACGAGCGCGGCGGCATCACCGAGCTGGCCGCCGAGGTGCTGCGCCGCAGCGCGTTCGGCTACTCCGCCGAGCAGGTGCACGCCGGCCAGCGGCCCTACGAGGTCGCCGCCGCGGCCACCAGTGCCCACTGGGCCGCCTTCACCCACGCGATCTTCGACCACCTGCCCGAGAACTGCACCGAGTGCGGCGCCGACAAGGCCGAGCCGGCCGCGTCCGGCAAGGCGGTCTGCGCCGGCTGCGGTGCCGCGCTGGAGGCCGCCACGGGCGACGAGGTGATGGCCGAGGGCGTCCGGAGCGCGCTGGCCGCCCTCGGGCACGCCCAGCCCGTCGGCTGACCGCCCGGCGGCCGGTGCGGAAGGCGTCGCTCGTCGTGCGAGTCGTGCGAAAGGAATGCAAGTGACACCCCACATATCCCACGGGGCCCAACACGAGGTCGTGGTGACCGGGATCGGCCTGGTCGCCGGGCAACTGACCGACCCGGAGGCGCTGTTCGACCACATCGCGGAAGGACGCACGCTCATCGCCGAGCACCCCCTCCACAAGGAGTGGGGCGTCCCCTGCGCCGTCTCTGCCCACATCGACCCCCATGTCCGGCAGGCGCTCGCGGACGCGGCGCCCGAGGAGGCCGGGCCGCTGGGACCGGCCGGCGTCCTCGCCTGGCACGCCGCCGCCCAGGCATGGGAGCGCAGCGGACTGCCGCGCCGGCTGGACAGCGAGCGCGGCGGCCTCTTCCTCGCCTGCAACCGGATGGTCATGGAGCCGGCCGAACTCACCACGCTGGCCGCCCATGTGGACCACGAGGCCGCGGCCCTGGACCTGGACGGCTACCTGGAGGCGCTCGACGGCGCCGCGGCGGCCGGCGGAGCCGACGCGGCCGGCGCCGGCGGGCTCGACCCGGACCGGCACGCGCGGATCCAGCCGGACACCGCCACCGCCGCGCTCGCCGACTACTTCGGCGCGTCCGGTGTCCTGGAGACCCACGCGGACGCCTGCGCCGCCGGCGGCATGGCGATCGGCAGCGCCTACCGCTACATCCGCAGCGGTGCGCTGGACGTGGCGCTGGCCGGCGGCGCCGAGAGCCTGACCACGCTGACCTCGATCACCGCCTTCTACGGGGTGGGCGCGCTCGCCCCGGTGGACGGGAAGGACCCGGAGCGGATCAGCCGCCCCTTCGACAAGGACCGCTCGGGCTTCGTCATCGGGGACGGCGCGGCCTTCCTCGTCCTGGAGTCCCGGGCGCACGCCGAGGCGCGCGGCGCCCGCATCCTGGCCCGGGTCGCCGGGTACGCCGGGGTGACCGAGGCGGTGAAGATGACGTCCAGTTCGCGGGACGGCTCGGACTACGCGGAGTGCATGCGGGCCGCGCTGGCCGACGCCGGGCTCGGGCCGGACGACATCGACCACGTCAACGCGCACGGCACCTCCACCGAGGCCAACGACACCTGCGAGGCGGCGGCCCTGCACACCGTCTTCGGGGCGCGGGCCGCCACGCTCCCGGTCACCGGCAACAAGTCCGCCATGGGGCACTCGCTGGCCAACAGCGGGGCGGCCGAGGCGGTGCTGTCGGTGCTCAGCCTCCGGCGGCAGACGCTGCTGCCGACCCTGAACTTCACCGAGCCGGACGAGGTGACCGCCGGGCTGGACGTCGTCACCGAGCGGCGCCCGGCGCGGGTGACCGCGGTGCTGTCCAACTCCTTCGGCTTCGGGGGCCAGAACTGCTCCCTGGTCCTGGCCGAGGCGGGGTGAGCGCGGCGATGACGGCGACGATGAGGCATCACGTACGGCTGACCGCGCCCGGGCTCCACACCGCGGCCGGGACCGGTCCGGGCGACCTGTGGGAGGCCCTGGTCGCCGGCAAGGACACCCGCAGTCCGGCCGAGGCGCTGGCGGGCCCGTGGCCGGAGTTCGACACCGCCTTCCTGGTGGCGGACCCGGACGCGGCCGCCCTCGGGGTGCACCGCAGGGTCCTGCGCACCTCGGAGAAGCAGGCCCGGATGGCGCTCTACGGGGCGCGGCTGGCGCTCGCCGGTCCGGCGGAGCGCGGTCCGGTCGGCGGCCCCGGTTGGGGTCTCTACCTCGGACTGCCCACCGTGGACGAGGAGTTGCTGCGGTTCTCCGCGCTGGACCGGCTGCACCGGGCCGCCGGATCGCCGGCCGAGGTCGCCGCCCTCTACGGCCGGGAGGTCCCGCCGTTCAGCGGGCTGTCCCACCTCAACAGCACCGCGGCCGCGCACATCTCGGCGGCCTTCGGGCTGACCGGGGCGATGGCCGCGTACTCGCCGTTCTCCGACGCCGGGCTGCAGGCCCTGATCGACGGGGCGCTGTCGGTCGCGGAGGGGGAGAACGAGGCGGCGCTGGTCGGGGCGGTGAGCCCCAAGGTGCATCCACTGCTCTTCGCGCAGTACGAAGAGCTGGGGTGGAACGGGGCGGTGCCGGGGGAGGGCGCGGCCTTCCTGCTCGCCGAGCGGGGCGGCGGCGCGGACGGCGGCGCGGGCGGGCCGGACGGCTCGTCCGCCGGGTCCGGGGCGCCGGGGGCGCGGCTGGCCGGTTACGGGCGGGCGTTCGGCGCCGGGCCCGAGGACCGGGCCGAGGCGATCGCCGAGGCCGTCCACGCGGCCCTGGAGACGGCCGGCACGGACGCCGGCGGGATCGGCTGGGTGCTGCCCGACGCCGCCTGGACGGCGGACACCGCACGGGCCCAGGACGCCGCCCTGGAGCGGGTCTTCGCGGGCACCGCGGACCGGCCCGCCGCGTTCACCGCCGAGCGCGCCACCGGGGTGCTGGGCCCCGCCCACCCGCTGGCGCACACGCTGCTGGCGCTGCACGGCCTGGCCACCGGGCGGCGGCTGGCCGCCGACGGCGAGGCGGTGCGCGAGGAGGCGCTGCCCGCCCCGCGGGCCCTGGTGCTGGCCTGCGGCGCACGCGGCCAGGTGTGCGCCGTCGTACTGGAAGGAGCCGGGAAATGAGCCGCCGCGTCGTGGTGACCGGACTGGGCGCCGTCTGCGGACTGGGGCTCGACTGGCAGACCATGTGGGAGGGGCTGACCGCGGGCCGGTCGGCGATCCGCGCCTGGCGGCCGCCCGGCGTCGACGACTTCCCGGTGCGCTACGCCGCGCCCGTCGACGACGCGGAGTTCGCCGCGCGGTACGGCGCCGAGGCGGACCCGGCGCGGCCGCTGGAGCGGCGCGCCCGCTTCGGGCTGGCGGCCGCCGCACAGGCGCTGGCCGACGCCGGCATCGACGCCCCGGGCACGGTGGGCCGGATCGGCACCGCCGTCGGCTCGGGCGTACCGGAGCGCGACCCCTACGAGCTGCTGCACGCGATCGGCGAGGACGGCGCGCCCAGTTGGCAGACGCTGTTCGCCCGGCGCGACCGGCTGGACCGGGCCAGCGGCCTGTTCTGCACCAACGACGCGCTGGCCGCCGGGATCGCGGCCCGGCACCGGCTGCGCGGCCCGGCGCTGAACTTCTCCACCGCCTGCGCCGGCGCCACCCACGCCATCGGCCACGGAATGCGGATGATCCGGCGCGGGGAGGTGGACGCGATGGTGGTGGGCGGCGCCGACTCGGTGCTGAACCTGCCGACCATGACCGGGCTGCACCTGCTGGGCGCGCCGTCCACCTCCGAGCTGTTCGGGGACCGGCTGTGCCGGGCCTTCGACCGGGACCGCAGCGGGCTGGTGGCCGCCGAGGGCGCGGCCATGCTGGTGCTGGAGAGCGAGGAGAGCGCCCGCCGGCGGGGTGCGGCGATCCACGCCGAACTGGCCGGTTTCGGCAGCTCGTTGGACGCCCACCAGGTCACCGCCCCGCACCCGGAGGGGCACGGCGCGGCGCTGGCGATGAGCCGGGCGCTGGCGGACGGCGGGGTGGTGCCCGAGGCGGTGGACTCCGTCAACGCGCACGGCACCTCCACGCCGCTGAACGACCCGATCGAGACCCGGGCGATCAAGGACGTGTTCGCGGCCGGCGAGCACTACCGGAAGCTGGCGGTGACCGCCAACAAGACCATGCTCGGGCACCTGATCGCCGCCGCCGGCGCGCCCGAGCTGATCGCCACCGTGCTGTCCGTCCGGGACGGCATCGTGCCCCCGACGCTGAATCTGGAGAACCCGGATCCGGCCTGCGACCTGGACTACGTGCCGGAGAAGGCGCGGTACCAGGAGGTGTCGGCGGCTGTGAGCAATTCCTTCGGCTTCGGCGGACTCAACGCCAGTCTGGTGGTGCGTGGTTATGAGCACTGACATCGTTTCGAGCACCGGAACTCCTCCCGGCGCCGACAGCGCCGAGAGCTTCGGCAGCGCCGGGCCCGGCGCGTTCGCCCCCGACGCGATCGTCGTCACCGGCATCGGCGCCGTGCTGCCCACCGGGCGCGGGCCCGAGGCACTGTGGACGGCGTGGCGGGAGGCGCGGACCGCGCTCTCGCCGTACCAGGACCCCTACGTACGGACGCGGAGGATCACCCACTTCGGGCACGTCCCCGCCGAGCTCCAGCAGCTCAGCCGGGACAGCGTCCCCCACAAACTGCGGAAGTTCGGCACCGCGTTCACCTTCAACGCGGTGCTGGCCGCCGAGGACGCCATGCGGCAGGCCGGCGAGAGCTGGCAGGCCGTCCCCGAGGAGCGGCGCGGCCTCTACGTCGCCCAGGACGACTCCACCGAACTGAGCGTGGCCGCCTTCCACAAGGCGCTCGACCAGGCCCGTACCGACACCTCGCGGCAGGTCGGCGCGGACCTGACGCGGGTGGTGGCGGAGGCGTTCGGCAACGCCGCGACCTTCAACCCGTTCACCGTCATCCGGGCGCTGAACAACAACACCCTGGCGCTGGTCAGCATCGCCCGGCGGTTCCGCGGCGACTGCGCGGCCTTCGTCCAGGACGCCGGGGCGGCGCTCGGCGCCCTCCAGCGGGCCGCGTTCAGCCTCCGCCAGGGCGACTGCGACACCGCGCTGGTCGTCGGCGCCGGCAGCTACAACGAGCCGCTGAAGCTGGCCGCGCAGTACCGTGCCGGCAACCTCACCGCCGGCGCCGACGGCGCCGCCCCGCTGCGCAGCTTCGACGCCGGGCGGGACGGCACGGTGCTGGCCGAGGGCGCGGTGGCGCTGGTCCTGGAGCGGGCCGGGGACGCCGCGGCGCGCGGGGCCCGCCCGCTGGTCACGGTGCTCGGCGCGGCGCTGCGGCCGGCCGTGGACAGCGGTGTCGGCCCGGCCGCGCTGGCCGAGAGCGCCCGCGGACTGATGGCCGCGCACGGGGTGACGCCGGACACCCTCGGCGCCGTCCTGGCCGACGGCAAGGGCACCGTCCACCACGACGCCGCCGAGGCCGAGCTGCTGCGGGCGCTGCTGAAGGACAGCGGCGTCCCGGTCAGCTCGGTGCGGCCGGTCACCGGCACCCTGGGGGCCGCCGGACCGCTGGCCGAACTGGCGCTGGCGCCCAGCCTGTTCGCCGCCGGTGAGCTGCCGCCGATCGCGCACCTGGCGACCCCGCCGGACGACGGCACCGACTTCGTCACCGGAACGGCCCGGAAGCGGCGGATCGACACCGTCCTCAGCCTGCACAGCAGTTTCAACGGGTTCGCGGGCGCCCTGCTCGCCGAGCGGCCGCACCTCGTCTAGGAGACCACCAGTCATGTCCACCACCTCAGCGTTCACCGAGTTCGTACAGCCGCAGATGGGGCGAGTGTTCACCGCCCTGGGGCTGGACGTCGAGTACGAGCGGGCCGAGGGCAACACCCTCTACCACCGCGACGACCAGGGCGATCTGGTGCCGGTCCTGGACCTGATGGGCGGCTACGGCTCGCTGATCCTCGGCCACAACCACCCGGAGATCGTCGCCCACGCCAAGGGGCTGCTGGACCGGAACCGGGCCGTGCACGCCCAGTTCTCACTGCGCGGCGAGGCCGGCCGGCTCGGCGCCGCGCTCAGCGACGTCGTCCGCCGGGAGACCGGCATCAAGGAGCCGTACCTGGCCACCTTCGGCAACAGCGGCGCCGAGGCCGTCGAGGCGGCCGTCAAGCACGCCGAGCTGGTCCGGGTGACCAAGGCGGCGGCGCTGGCCGAGGAGACCGCGGCCCACCTGGAGGCGGCCCGGGACGCGGTCCGCCGCGGCGCGGCCACCGTCGACCCGGACGCCTACCAACTGCCGGCCCTCCAGGGGCAGGTCGCCCCGGCCGCCGGCATCGAGGGGCTGCTGGCCGCGATCGGCGCCCACAACGGGGCGGCGCTGGCCACCAAGCCGCTGTTCCTGGCCCTGGAGCGGTCCTTCCACGGCAAGCTCGTCGGCAGCGTCCAGCTCACCTACAACACCGGCTTCCGCGCCCCGTTCCAGAACCTCGGCACCCGGGTCCGCTTCGTCCCCATGGACCGGCCGGAGCTGCTGGACCGGATCGCCGAGGACGAGCGGGTGGTGCTGCTCGACACCGAGGTCGAGGACGGCCGGGTGCGGGTCGTGGAGCGGGACTTCCCCGCCATCACCGCCTTCATGGTCGAGCCGGTGCAGGGCGAGGGCGGCATCCACGCACTCACCGCCGAACAGGGCCGCGCCATCCGGCTGTTCTGCAACAAGGTCGGCACCGCACTGATCGTCGACGAGGTGCAGAGCGGCATGGGCCGCTGCGGCGCCTTCCTGGCCAGCTCGCTGATCGGGCTGCGCGGCGACTACTACACGCTGTCGAAGTCGCTGGGCGGCGGCGTGGCGAAGATCTCGGCGATGCTGGTCCGCCGGTCCCTGTACCAGGGCGAGTTCGACCTGATCCACAGCTCGACGTTCGCCATGGACGACTTCTCCTCGTCCGTCGCCCGCAAGGTCGTCGAGATGCTGGAGGCCGACGACGGGAAGGTGTACCGGCGGGTCGCCGAGCGCGGCGAGCGGCTGGTGGAGATGCTGGCCGACCTCAAGTCCGCCTATCCGGACGTCATCGAGGACATCCGCGGCAAGGGCCTGTTCGTCGGCGTCCAGCTGCGCGAGCAGGGCGAGGCCCGCTCCATGGTGCTGCGCGGCAGCGCCTACACCGGGGCGCTGGGCTATCTGCTCTCCGGCTATCTGCTGCGCCAGGAGCGGATCCGGATCGCGCCGACCGGCAGCGCCGGCAACGTGCTGCGCATCCAGCCGTCCGCGTTCCTCACCGACGAGGAGATCGAGCGGCTGCGCGGCGCGCTGGACCGGCTCTGCCGCATCCTGCGCTACGAGGACACCCTGCACCTGGTGCACCCCGCCAGCGACCGGACGATCCCCAAGCCGCGGGCCGAGATCCGCGACTTCCGCGGTGCGGTCGAGGGCTACGAGCAGGGCGCGCCGCGCCCGGTGACCGGCCCGGTCCGCAAGGTGGCGTTCGTCAACCACCTGATCACCCCGGCCCATCTGCGGCAGGTGGACCCGGCGCTGGCCGACCTGAGCGACGCCGCGCTGCGCTCGTTCGTGCTCGGCATGGACCCGGTGAAGAAGGCGGCGCCCTACCCGGGCGTGCGGATCGACTCGCCGCTGGGCAGCGCCGTGGAGTTCGCGCTGTACCCGCTGATGGTGGGCTCGGAGCAGATGGGCGGCTATCTGGCGTCCGGGGACGTCGCCGGGATCCGGGCGGACGTCGAGGAGCGGGTGCAGGCGGCCCGCGAGGACGGCTGCGAGGTCGCCGGGCTCGGCATGTACACCTCGATCGTCACCAACAACTGCACCTCGCTGAACGTCCCCGGCATCGCGCTGACCTCCGGCAACGCGCTGACCGTCGCGATGGGCGTACAGGCCATGGAGCGCGGCGCGCGGGACCGCGGCTTCGCGGTCGGCGACGCCACGCTCGCGGTGGTCGGCGCCGCCGGCAACATCGCCTCCGTCTACAGCCAGTTGTTCGCCGAGAAGCTCAGCCGGATCGTGCTGGTCGGCAGCCGCCGGGACGGCTCCGCGCGGCGGCTGCGGCACACCGTGCACGGCATCTACCAGGAGGCGTGGGCGCGGATCACGGAGGGCGGCGAACTGGCCGGCATCCCGGCCCGCCTGACCGAGGAACCGCTGATCGCCAAGTGGCTGGCCGACGGGGCGTCCGCCGAGGACCCGGACGACGCCGACCGCGGCCAGGAGATCGCCGCCTACCTGGAGGAGCGGTACGGCCAGGACCCGTTCCTGACCGTCACCCAGGACACCGACGCGCTGCACAAGGCGCAGCTGGTGCTGTGCGCCTCCAACAGCCCCGAACCGTTCCTGACCGGGGAGCACTTCGCGTCGGACGCGGTGGTCTGCGACATCGCGGTCCCCAACAACGCGGTGCCGGACCTGGCCGCGCAGCGGCCCGACCTGGCGTACATGCTCGGCGGCATCGTCGCCACGCCCAACGGCGAGAGCCTGCACCCCTCGGCGCGCGCCTTCCTGGAGGCCGGCCAGCTCTTCGCCTGCATGGCGGAGACCGCGCTGATGGGCCTGGCCGGCCTGGACCGGCACTACTCCTACGGGAACATCAGCCGCCGGCAGGTCATCGACATTGCCGCACTGGCCGACGCCCACGGGCTGCGGCTGGCCGACTACAAGAGCGCGCACTCCGTGTGAGCCTCCCCCGGCCGACGCCGGGGGTATCCCCCCGGGGCGCCGCACGCGACCCGTCGCAGGCAACCACCGCGTGCGGCGCCCGGCCTCCCCCCACGCCGTACCCCCCAAGGACCCGAAAGGACCTCAGCGTCATGGAATTCGCAGGCCAGGTGGCACTGGTGACCGGCGGCAGCCGGGGCATCGGCCGCGCCATCGCGGTCAGGCTGGCGGAGGAGGGCTGCGCCGTCGCCCTCAACTACCGCAGCGCGACGGCGGAGGCGGAACAGGTCGCCGAGCAGATCGCCAAGCTGGGCCGGAAGGTCGAGCTGTACCAGGGGGACATCTCCGACCCCGAGGTGCCGCGGCGGATCGTCTCCGACGTCCGCGCCGCCTTCGGACGGATCGACGTCCTGGTCAACAACGCCGGGATCACCCGCGACGAACTGCTGGTCAACCAGCGGCTCTCGGACATCGAGGACGTGCTGCGCACCAACCTCGTCGCCCCCATGCTCACCGTCCAGGCGGTGGCGCCCGCGATGCTGCGGCAGCGCTACGGTCGGATCGTCAACATCTCCTCCTCGTCCGCCGCCAAGCCCGGCCGCGGGCAGTCCAACTACGCGGCGGCCAAGGGCGGTCTGGAGTCCTTCACCAAGGCGATGGCGGTGGAGCTGGCCTCCCGGAACATCCTCGTCAACGCGGTCGCCCCCGGCGTCATCAACACCGAGATGACCGACACCATCCGCGCCCACGGCGAGGACGAGATCATGAGCCGGCTGCTGCTGAAGAAGTACGCCGAACCCGAGACGATCGCCGACGCCGTGGCGTACCTCGCGAGCCCGCGCAACACCTACACCACGGGCGAGGTACTGCACGTCGACGGCGGCCTGAAGATGGCGTGAGGTGCCGGCCATGAGTGACATGAGTGAACTGACCACCCCCGTCGCGGCCCCGGTACCGGGTGAGCTGGCCGGCCGGACCGCGGTGGTCACCGGCGCCGCCCAGGGCATCGGCCGCGAAGTGGCCCTGCTGCTGGCCGAGTCCGGCGCCGCCCGGCTGGTCCTGCTCGACCGGGACGCCGCACAGCTGGACACCGTCGCCAAGGAGGTGCGCGACCTCGGCGCGCGGGCCACCGCGCTCGTCGCGGACCTGCGCGAACGGGAGGCGGTCCGCGGCGCCCTGCGCGCCGCGCTGCGCGCCGCCGGGCCGCTGCACATCCTCGTCAACAACGCCGGCGTCGCCGACGAGAACGGCCCGGACGACGAGGAGACCTGGCTGCGGGTGCTGGAGATCAACCTGCACGGCACCTTCGCGGTCACCGCCACCTGCCTGGAACACCTCGTCGACAAGGGCCGGATCGTCAACGTCTCGTCGATCCTCGGCAAGGCCGGCAAGATGCGGAACACCGCCTACTGCGCCTCCAAGCACGGCCTGATCGGGTACACCAAGGGCCTCGCCCTCGACCTCGCCGCCCGCGGCATCACCGTCAACGCCGTGCTGCCGGGCTGGATCGACACCCCGATGCTGCGCCGCGAGATCGCCGCCTCCGCCGAGGAGATCGGCGCCGACCCGGCACGGATGCTGCGCCAGGCGCGCAAGTCCATCCCGCTGCGGCGGCTGGTGGAGGCCCGGGAGGCCGCCGAGCTGATCGGCTTCCTGGCCTCCGACCGGGCGGCCGCGATCACGGCGCAGTCCCTGACCGTCGACGGGGGCTACACCCGTGGGATGTGACGGCACGGCGCTCACCCTGCCGCGGCCCCGGCCGGCCCCGGCCGCCGACCCCTGGCTGCGCCGGCTGCGCCCGGGGCCGGCGCAGCCCGCGGCCGGCGCCGCCCGGGTCGTCTGCTTCCCGCACGCGGGCGGCGGTGCCGGCGCCTACCGGCCGCTGGCCACCGCGGTGGCCGCGCGCGCCGCCGGCGGCCGCCCGTACGAGGTGCTGGCCGTCCAGTACCCGGGCCGGAACGACCGGATCCGGGAGTCCCGCGTCGAGGACCTGCGGGCGCTGGCGGCCGGTGTGCACCGGGCGGTGGCGCCGCTGGCCGGCCGCCCGCTGATCCTGCTGGGGCACAGCATGGGCGCCCTCGTGGCCTACGAGGTGGCCCGCCTCCTGGAGCGTGCTGGGACCGGCCCGGCGCATCTGCTCGTCTCCAGTGCCTGGGCGCCGTCCCGGGTGCGCGGCGGCACCGTCCACCTACGGGACGACGAGGGCCTGATAGAGGAGATCCGGCGGACCCGGGGCACCGACCCGCGGTTGCTGGACAACCCGGACGTGCTGGCCATGGCGCTGCCGGTGGTCCGCAGCGACTACCGGGCGGTGGAGACCTACCGGGACCGGGCCGGACCGCCGCTGGCCGCCCCCGTCACCGCGCTGACCGGCGACGACGACCCGCTGGTCGACGTCGAGGACGTGGCCGCCTGGCGGCAGCACACCGCCGGCGGCTTCCGGCTGCGGGTCTTCCCCGGCGGCGACCACTTCTATCTCTCCGGCCACTGGGCGGAGTTGGCCGACCACCTGGTCACGGCACCGCCGCGACCGGTGGCGGCGGTGGCCGGCTAGGGCGTGTCCGGTGTCGTCAGGCCGGTGCGAAGTCCTGCGGCCAGCGGGCCCGGGCCTGCTCGCGGGAGCGCATCGTGGCCAGCGTCAGCAGCCCGCGCGCCCGGCCGCTCTCCAGCAGGCCCGGCAGCGCGGGCAGCGGGGCCAGCGCCGCGATGTCGTCCAGGACGAGGGTGAGTGGTGGGTCGAGCCGACCGTCGGATGACCGTTCGGCCATGCGGCGGCCGTGCTCGACCACGTGCGAGAGGAGTGCGGTGAGCAGCGGCATCGCACCCGGGTCGGTGCGCGGGTTCTCAAGGGACTCGCCCACCACGTACAGCGTTCCCCCCTCGGCGATGAATGATTCGAGAACGAGCGCATCCGATCGAAGCGGATTGCTGGCGTCGCGGATATGGACCGAGGAGAGTGCGGTCAGCGCCCGTCCGACCAACTCCTTTGCCAGCTCACGGCGTTCGGTGTGCGCGGTGAGCACCGACTCCAGTTCCCCGGCCTGCCCGGCGGCCGCCTTGGTGTGGGTGCGCAGGATGCGGACCGGCTCCTGGGCGCCGCCCGCGGCGTGCGCCCAGCGGTGCAGCTGACGGAACGGGCGGCCGTCCAGCGCGGCGGCGTGCAGCCAGCAGCGCAGCAGGGTCTGTGCGGCGTCCGCGACGGCCGAGTCCAGGGCGCCGGCCGGCCGGACCGGCGCCAGCAGCGCCACGGCCCGGGCGGCGGCGGTGCCGATCTCCTCGCAGCCCGCGGCGGGCGACCAGCGCAGCCGGGCCGGGGTGTCCAGGCGGTGCGTGGGGTCGTAGACCGGCACCGGGCCCAGTTTGGCGCGGGCGTCCTTGGTCTCGGCCCAGAGCGCCGGGTCGGTGGTGGCGACGACCAGCGGGCCGGGGGCGGCGGTGGCGACGGCCAGCGCCGCGGCCCGGGCGGCGGCCCGGTCGGGGCCGAACTCGACGCGGGGGAGCGCGGGTTCCGGGACGGAGGTCGTCGGCGCGGCCGCGGGCGCGGGCGCCGCGGCCCCGAACGGCCCCTGCGGGACGGCCGGCACTGCGGGTTCGGCGGCCACGATGGGTTCGGCGGGCGTCTGCGGAACGGCGGGCACCGGCGGGGCGGTCGGCTGCGGCGCGGCCGGCGGAGCGCCCGGCACGGCCGTCGTCCCCCCGACGGCCGTTTCGGCCACGACCGACCCCGGCTGCGGCTCCGCACCGGCGGGGATGCCCGGCGCGCCGGCCCGCCCCCGCCCGGTCCGCCTGCGCTGTCCGCCCTGCGCCCGTCGGGCCGCCCGGACGGCCCGGTACCGAGCGACCGTCCCCAGCACGAAGATCCCCAGCACCAGCAGCACCAGCAACTCGCCGACGAACAGCCCCCAGAACAGCCCGTAGCCCGACAGCTCCGCCTTCGGGGTGTTCGGCCAGGCCGCCGCCATGTCATGCGGCGCGGCGACCAGATGCCGCAGCGCCATCGGCGTACCGCCGTACGTCACCCCCGACGGCCAGCCGCCGTGTGCGAACAGGCCGGCCAGCCCGGTCGCCGTCCACACCACCAGCGTCAGCCCCAGCAGAAAGCCGATCAGCCCCACCAGCAGGGCGTCGGGCACGCCCCGGCCCCTGGGCCGGCCCGCGCCCCGGCCGTCCCCGGGGCCGTACCCGCGACCGCCCCCGGGGCCGTACCCGTACGCGTCCTCGTCGTCGTACCCGCGCTGCACGCCGTATCCGCGACTCACGCCACCGTCTCGCTCGACTCGTCCCGCAACTGCCGTGCCAGCGCGATGGCCTCGGCGCGCGCCTCGGCCTCGGCGTCCGCCGCCAGGGAGAGGGCCCGTGCCTCGTCCGTCGGCAGGGCCGACGACTCGGTCATCGCCCGGTCGGTGTAGACCAGTGGCCGCTCCGCCTCGGTGATGAGGTGCTTGACCACCTGGACGTTGCCGTTGACGTCCCAGACGGCGATGCCCGGGGTCAGGGTCGGAATGATCTCCACCGCCCAGCGCGGCAGCCCCAGCACCAGCCCCGTGGCGCGCGCCTCGTCGGCCTTCTGCGCGTAGATCGTCCGGGTGGACGCCATCTTCAGGATCGCCGCGGCCTCCCGCGCGGCCGCGCCGTCGACCACGTCGCTGAGGTGGTGGACGACGGCCACGAACGACAGGCCCAGTCGGCGGCCGAACTTCAGCAGCCGCTGGAAGAGCTGCGCCACGAAAGGCGAGTTGATGATGTGCCAGGCTTCCTCGACCAGGAAGATCCGCTTCTTGCGGTCCGGGCGGATCCAGGTGTGCTCCAGCCAGACGCCGACGATCGCCATCAGGATCGGCATCGCGATGGAGTTCCGGTCGATGTGCGAGAGGTCGAAGACGATCAGCGGCGAGTCCAGGTCGATGCCGGCCGAGGTCGGCCCGTCGAACATGCCGCGCAGGTCGCCGTCGACCAGCCGGTCCAGCACCAGCGCCACGTCCAGGCCCCAGGCGCGGACGTCGTCTATGTCGACGTTCATCGCCTCGGCGGACGCCGGTTCGGGATGCCGCAGCTGCTCGACGATGTCGGAGAGCACCGGCTGCCGGCCGCGGGACGCGCTCTTCGCCGCGCCCTCCCCGTCCGCTCCGCCCTCCCCGTCCTCGTAGGTGCTGAGCACCGCCGCGTGCGCCACCTTCAGGGCGAACCCGGAACGTTCGTCCAGACCGTGGCCCATGGCGACCTCGATGATCGTCCGGAGCAGGGCCAGTTGGCCGGTGGTGGTGATCGAGGGGTCGAGCGGGTTGAGGCGGATGCCGCCGTTGAGGGCGGCGGCCGGGTCCAGGCGGATGGGCGTTATCCCCAGCTGCTGGGCGATGAGGTTCCACTCGCCGACGCCGTCCTCGCCCTGTGCGTCCAGCACCACGACCTGCCGGTCGCGGAACCGCAACTGCCGCAGCACATAGGTCTTCTCCAGCGCCGACTTGCCGTTGCCGGACTCGCCGAGGACCAGCCAGTGCGGCGCCGGCAGCTGCTGCCCGTACAGCTGGAACGGGTCGTAGATGTACCCCTTGCCGGAGTACACCTCCCGCCCGATGATGACGCCCGAGTCGCCCAGGCCCGGCGCCGCCGTCGGCAGATAGACGGCCTGCGCCTGGCCGGTGGAGGTGCGTACGGGCAGCCGTGTCGTCTCCACCTTCCCGAACAGGAAACTGGTGAAGGCTTCGGTGAGGGCACCGAGCGGATCGAACATGGCCATGACGTACGCGCCTCCCTGGGCTTGCAGCGGCGTTGGCGGCGGCTACCGGACTAGCGGCGGATACCGGTCGCGAACGGAAGGGTGTTCACAAACGCCCGGTGGTGTTCCCGATCGCACCACTCCAGCTTGAGGTAGGACTTGCCCGCCGAGGCCCGGATGGTCCGCTTGTCGCGGGCCAGCGCCTCGGGCGAACGGGACGAGACGGTGAGGTAGCCGACGAGGTTGACCCCGGCCGCGCCGGACGCCAGGTCCTCGCCGCGCTGGTCCACCCGCCCGTGGTGCGCGACGTCCCGCGGGTCGACGACCCGGTTCATCTTCGCCGCCCGGCTGGCCTCCGCGTCGTCATTCGTCTTCTCCGTCAGCATCCGCTCGATGGCCACCTCGGTGGGCTCCAGGTCCATGCAGACCGCGACCGTCCGGATCACGTCCGGGGTGTGGACGAGCAGCGGCGCGAGGAAGTTGACGCCCACCGGGGTCAGCGGCCACTCCTTGACCCAGGCGGTGGCGTGGCACCAGGGCGCCCGGGTCGACGACTCCCGGGTCTTGGCCTGGAGGTACGTCGGCTCGGTCGCGTCCAGTTCGGCCGGCCAGGCGTTGCGCCGGCTCATCGCCTGGATGTGGTCGATCGGGTGGTCCGGGTCGTACATGGAGTGCACCAGCGACGCCAGCCGCGCCTGTCCGAGGGGCTGCCGCACCCGGATGTCCGCCTCCGTCAACCGGGCGCAGATGTCGGTCAGCTCGCGCGCCATCACCACCGCCAGCCCGGCGTCCCGGTCCAGCTTCCGGCGCAGCAGCCCGGTGCGCTGGGCGGCCGCGGCCCGGGCCATGGTGACCGCCTCCGTGGCCAACTCCCGGGTGTAGTGCATGCACGCGACCAGATAGGCCCGGTGCTGCTCGGAGGACGTGGACACCATCGACTGCAGCTGGTCGTACGACTCCTGCAGCCACCGCGGGGAGTCGACGGCGCCCCGCTGGGCGACGTCCTTGGCGTGCGCGTCCGGGTCGGCGGGCAGCGTCCGCGCCAGCATCTGCAGCCGCGTCACGAAGCCGTCCCCGTTGGCGACGTGCTTCAGCAGCGTGCCGAACCGGTCGACCAGAGCCTCCTGGTCCTCGCTGTCCCGCAGCCCGACGCCCGGCCCCTCGATCTCGATCGCCGCGGTCACCGTCCGCCGGTCGGCGTGCAGCAGCACCGCGATCTCGTCCGGCCCGAACGGCGCCGACAGCCAACTGATCCGCCCGATACCGGGCGGCGGCCCGATCTCCACTTCCCTCCCGTCCAGCCGTACGCCGGCTTCCATCGCCCCGGAGCGGTACACCGCCCCTCCCTTGCGGACCGTCCGGCGGAAACTCCGCCGGACCTCGAACCACTTGTAGTACGTGCGCCCCTTGTACGGCACGTAGACCACGGCCAGCCCCAGCACCGGGAAGCCGGTCAGCGAGGCGATCCGCAGCGGGAGCGAGGGCACCAGCAGCCCGCACATCATCCCGAGGAACGCACCGGCGATGATCAGCGCGACCTCGCCGGTCTCCCGGTTCTTGCCGATGACGGCATTGGGCCGGGCGCGGCCGATCAGATACGTGCGCCGCGGCGCGATCGGATGGGACGGCGTGCTCAACGCCCCTCACCTCCAGGTGCCTTGCCGGGGCGGGCGCCGCCGGGGCCGGGGTTCGCCCGGGGCGACGGGGCCGCCGGGGCCGACGAGCTCGAACGGGAACCGTGGGCGGCGACGCCGCCGGAGACCGCGTCGGCCGGCCGGGACTGCCCGCCCTGCGCGCCGCCGTCCCCGCCCGACCGGCGGGAACTGTGCGTCTTGATGCCCTGCGACACCAGCGCCGCCGGCGAGGAGATCATGGCGGCCGCCTGACTCCCGTCCGTCGCCCGGCCCTTGCTGCTGCGCGCCGACACCATCTCGTCACCGAAGCCCGGCACGAAGCGATAGATCACCGCACTGGCGAAGATCGCCAGGACGATGATGGCCAGCCCGGACACCACGGCCGAGAAGGCGTTCGGCCCCTTGTCCCCGGACAGCGCGCCGGCGATCCCCAGCACGATCACGATGACCGGCTTCACCATGATCACCGCGATCATGATGCCGGCCCAACGCCGCACATGGCCCCACATGTTCTTGTCGACCAGCCCGGCGTACACCACCGTCCCCAGCAGCGCCCCGACGTACAGCAGCGCGGCCCGGATCACCAGTTCCAGCCACAGCACACCCGCGGCCAGCACGGACACCAGCGAGACCACGATCAGCATGATCGGCCCGCCGCCGATGTCGGTCCCCTTCGTCAACGCCTGTGAGAACGCCCCGAAGAACGTGTCGGTCTGCGCCCCCGTCCCCTTCGCGATGATCTCGGTGACCCCGTCGGTCGCCGACACCACCGTGTACAGGATCAGCGGCGTGAACGCGGACGCCAGCACCGTCAGCCACAGGAACCCGACCGCCTCGCTGATCGCCTCCGTCAGCCGCACCCCCCGCACGGCCCGCTTGGCGACGGCCAGCAGCCACAGCACGAGCGTCAGTACGGTCGACGCGGCGAAGACCACCGCGTACTGCCGCAGAAACGCCGAATTGGTGAAGTCCACCTGCGAAGTGGCCTTCACCGCCCCCGACAATTTATCGACAATCCACGCAGCAGCCTTCGCACAACCCTGCGCCAGCGAACCGAGGGGGTCGAGGGGGTTGTTGTCGAGGGGGTTGCTCGGCAGCGAGCCGCCCCCGGTTTGATTCTGCTGCTGGCAGTCCCGCAGCGCGGGGCCGCTGAAGCCGTCGCAGGGGTTGGGTGGCGCAGCCACAGCACGCGTCGCGAGCATGAGGACCAAGGACTGCGCGCCGGTCAGCCCGGCGGCGACCGAGAACACACGGCGGTGCTTGGGCTTACCGGGCATAGGTGAAACCTCCGTAGCCTTGCACGGCCTTGGTCATGTCATCGGCCGACGCGACGGCCTGGTCGCGCCCGATCGGGGCGGGGCCGTTCTGCTGCGTGAAGTCGACGACCTTCCAGTCCCCGTTGGCCCACTGGAGGTCGTAGGTGGCGGTGTACCAACTCTCCGTGACCGGCTTCTGGGACTTTGCGCCCGCGAGGCCGAAGAGGGCCGAGTACCAGACCGAGACCTTGGCCGTGTCGCCCTTGAACGATTCCGTCTTCGCGCCGACCGGGTTGGCGCGCGAGATGAACGTCATGCCCTCTGGAGCCGTGCCGTCCGGGTTGAGGCCGAACTGCTTGAGATGGGTGGGGTTCGCGTATGTCTTGTCGAGTTCGCCCTCGCGTGCCGCTGCCTCCGACGGTGCGTAGACGGACCGGACAATCTCCTGCCGCCGAACGGCGTTGTACATACCGTCGCTGCCCAGCGCCACCACATAGTTCGCCGCCGCCGACTGTGCCCCCTGTTCCGTCTTCGGGAAGCCCGTGGCGATGCCGGCGGACTTGCCGGTGACCGGCTTGGTGCCGGTGGGGGCGGTGGGTTGGGCCGCGGCCCGGTCCTTGGGGGAGCCGCCGGAGCCGGTGTCGGTCCCGTCGTTGCCGCTGTCGCCGCGGTTGGCGAAGGCGATGGCCGCGATCAGCAGGACGACCACGCCGACGACCGTGACGAGGTTGCGGCTGGAGAGGCCGGACCGGCCGCGGCGGGGCGTGCCGTAGGTGTCGCTCTCGCCGTCCGGGAGTCTGGTTCTGGTCTGGCCCGTGCCGGAGCCGCGGTCGTCGCCGTAGCCTCCGTCGTCGCCGATGCTCATCGCGCCTGTGCCCCCTCTGCCGCCCTCGCGGCTGCCGCCCTCGCCGTCCGTGCCGTTGGTGTGCCGCCTTCATACGACCGTAGCCGCGCGGGCGGCGGCTCGGGTGAAGTGGTACGAGTACATCTCACCGTGACGGTTCCTCAGTTGCTCGGCGACGGGGGTGAATGGGCGGCTCCGGGCGGTTTGTTCCCGTGGTCCGTCGCGTGCCCGCCGCGGGCTGCCGGTCTCCGGAAGCACCTGTCCCCGCGCCGCGGGCGGCCCAATCGGCCCGCTGGTGGCGGGCGTGGTCACGGCGCGGCTCAGGGACCCGCGGGCCGGGGTGAGGGGGCGTCAGCATGGTGCCTCGGGCAGGGGGGTGGGACGTTCCGGGGGTACGGAAGGGCACGGGACGGCGGAGGGAGGAAAGGCGGGGGCGCATGCGGTGCGGCGCCGGGACGGGCACGTGCCGACGTGCGCGGTGTGGTGACCGGTGGCGGCGGGCAGGGCTGAGGGACGCGGCCCTGCCGTGCGCCCGGACGGCGCGGGGTCCGGGGCGGGGTCGGTCGGCGGGCGGGGAGTCCGCCGCGCCGGAACCGCGCCGCACCGACCGCGCCGAACGACCGCGCGCCGGCCGGCTAGACGGCCATGCCGTAGACGATGGTGAACAGCGTGCCCAGTGAGCCGATGATGAAGACGCCGGTGAGGCCGGCCACGATCAGGCCCTTGCCCTGCTCGGCGCTGAAGGTGTCGCGGAGCGCCGTGGCGCCGATGCGCTGCTTGGCGGCGCCCCAGATGGCGATGCCGAGGCAGAGCAGGATCGCCACCGCCATGATGACTTCGACCATCACCCGGGCCTCGTTGCCCAGGCTGCCGAACGGGCCCCAGTCCGGGGCGATTCCGCCGATGATGGTGGTGATGTCGCCCTTTTGGGCCGCAATGAACATGTGTGAACTCACCGCCCCTTGATGGGTAGTTGCCGAACCGTGTTGTCCGGCACGGGATCAGTCTCTATCTTCGCCGACAAAGACGCCATCAGATGTCGACTTGGCGGCATTCTTCGACGGATCCGGTGGGGGTGTGGCGTCCACGGGCTCCCGCGCCGCCCGCCCCTCCCCCTTTCTCACTGTGTGTATCACGGGTGATAACTCTGAGCAATAACTGCCGGGTGGGCGACAGCGGCGGAGCGGCGGTCCGATCGCACCGGAAAGCGGATGTGACGGGAATCGCACACCGTTCGAAGCGCCCCGTGCGCCGCCCCGTGCGCCGCGGTGCGGCCGCCGGGTGCGCGACGGCCGGCGAAAGGGCTGTGAACCGGGCCTGAATGGGGGAGGGTTGGGGGGTGCGGAAATTCTGGGTGGGCAGCGGGATCGGGGTGGGGCTGATGCTCTGCCTGATCGGGCTGCTCGTGGTCGGTACGTACGGGGCGGCGGCCGGACTGGCGGGGGCCGCCGGCCGGGCGGTGGGGCTGGCCAAGGGTGCGGTGCCGGCCGCGTACCAGTCGCTGGTGGCGAAGTGGGGGACGCTCTGCCCGGCCATCAACCCGGCGCTGCTGGCGGCCCAGCTCTATCAGGAGAGCGGGTGGAACGCGCACGCCCGGAGCCCCGCGGACGCCCGCGGGATAGCGCAGTTCATCCCCGGGACGTGGGCCACCCACGGCATCGACGGCAACGGCGACGGCAAGAAGGACATCTGGGACCCGGCGGACGCCATCCCGTCGGCCGCGTCGTACGACTGCGAGCTGGCGAGCTATGTGAAGGGCGCGGCGGGCAACGCCACCGAGAACATGCTCGCGGCCTACAACGCCGGTGCCTACCGCGTCATCCAGTACAACGGCGTGCCGCCGTACCGCGAGACGCAGGACTACGTGAAGACCATCACGACGCTGGCCAGGAGCTTCGAGGCGCCGACCGCCCCGGTGGCGCCCTCCCGACAGGCCGCGGCGGCCATCTACTACGCGCAGGGCAAGCTCGGCACGCCGTATCTGTGGGGCGGCAACGGCACCGCGGACCAGGGCGGTCGGTTCGACTGCTCCGGGCTGACCAAGGCCGCGTACGAATCGGTGGGCATCGAACTGCCGCGGGTGGCCAACGACCAGTGGAACGCCGGCCCGCACCCCAAGCGGAACGAGCTGCTCCCGGGCGACCTGGTGTTCTTCGCCTACGACCTGAACGACCCGCGCTCCATCCACCACGTGGGCATCTACGTCGGCGGCGGATACATGATCAACGCGCCCTACACCGGCGCGGTCATCCGGTTCGACAAGATCGACACACCGGACTACATCGGCGCCACCCGCGTCACGTCCGATGGCGCGAAAGCGCTCCCGACCCGGAACGGCGGGTGAACATAAGTCCTGAACTGCGGTGACGTGTCAAGCTTCGATAACGTCCTGGTGATCATCCCGTGGAGAGTGGAACGCCGCGGGTGCGCGAGGCGTTTCCCTGGCGTGGGGACACAGCAGCGCGCACGGCGGCACGGGCTCGACGGCCACACAGATCGACAACGGGGGTTGGCAGCACTAGGCGGCGCTCGCGTGGCGCGCGGAAGATAAGGGGCCACGGTAGATGGCTGGACTCGCATTCGAGGGGCCGAACCCCGACGTCGACGTGCTCGACGGCATCAACGGCCTCGCGAAGGACGCCCCGCACTGGGTGAACGGCGCGATGGAGTTCATCGGTGAGTACGGCATCATCGCCGCCCTCGGAGTGCTGTGTCTGCTCGCCTGGTGGAGCGCCCGCCGCCGGCCGGACGGCGCGGCCGCGATCGCCGGGCTGGTCTGGGCGCCGCTGGCCGCCGGGCTGGCGCTGCTGGCCAACATCCCGATCCGCGGATTCGTCGAGCGGCCACGGCCGTTCAAGGACCACGCCGGGCTCACGGTGCTGATCCCCGGCAAGAGCGACTTCTCGTTCGTCAGCGACCACGCCACGCTCACCATGGCCGTCGGCGTCGGGCTGTTCGTCGCGCACCGCCGCTTCGGACTGGTCGGGATCGGGCTGGCGCTGCTCGAAGGCTTCTGCCGGGTCTACCTGGGCGTGCACTACCCGACGGACGTGATCGGCGGGTTCGCGCTCGGCACGGCCGTCGCGCTGCTGCTGGCGCCGCTCGCGCAGGCGGCGCTGGTGCCGCTGACGGCGGCGGTGGAACGGTCGCCGCTGAGCTGGCTGGTGCGGGCCGGGGGCCGGGCGGCGGAGCCGGCGGCGGACGGCGACGAGGACGAGGACGAGGGCGAGGGCGGAGCCGGCCCGGTGGTCGCCGCCGAGCCGACGCCGCGCCACCGCGAGCGGGACGAGGACCTGGCCGCCTGACGGCGCACAGGACGATGGCCCGGCCCCTGGGGAAAAGGGGGCCGGGCCATCGGCCTGTCGGGGGCGTGCGGGTGGTTCAGAGGGCCTGGGCGAAGGTGCTGAACAGCCGCTGCGGGTCGTAGCTCTGCTTGACCTTGTCGAGGCGGGCGCCGGCCGCCCCGTAGTAGGCGGACTTCCAGTCGGACAGGCCGGGGTCGGTGTAGTTCTGGTACGCCGCGCCCGAGGAGTGGCGCTGCATCGCGGTGTGGAAGCCGTTCAGCCAGGCGGTGCGGGTCGCGCCGGAGCCCCCGGCCGGCCAGGACGCCAGGTACTGCGCGAGGAAGCGGGAACGGCGGTGGACGAAGGCGGTGTCGCCGGTGCCCACGCGGTTGACGGCGCCGCCCAGCGCGGTCAGTGCGACGTTGCCGGTGACGCCCTTGCGGCCGCCGGTCTCGATCTGCGCCAGCAGGGTCTGGATGCCGGCCGCGGACAGCGAGCGGTCGAAGAAGTGCGAGCGGGCGGCGTAGGTCTCCCGGCCCAGCGTGCCGGCACCGGTGTGGCCGGGCAGCGTGCCCGGCATGTGGCACTGCGCGGTGGACTTGGACGAGCAGCCGGCGTACGACTCCATCGCGTCCAGGTAGCCGATCGGTTTGAGGCTGACGTGGGTGGCCGGGCCGGGGCCGCCGGGCTGGTCGGCGAGCCGGTCCAGTGCGTTCTTGAGGTCGTCGTGCGAGCCGAGCGAGAACGCGGCGACGGAGACCCCCGGGGTGCCGCCGGGGCGGGCGTCGAAGTGGGCCGCGGACCATATCTCGTCGGCCTGGTCCGGGCCCCACTTCTGCCAGGAGCCCAGCACCGCCGCGGCCTTCGACCACGGCCAGGTCAGGTACGCCATCACCGCGCGGGGCGCCGGGTGGGTGCGGAAGCGGAGTTCGGTGACCACGCCGAAGTTGCCGTTGCCGGCGCCGCGCAACGCCCAGAAGAGGTCGGGGTGGTGGTCCTTGTCGCAGTCGACGGTCTTGCCGTCGGCCGTGACGACGGTGGCGCCGACCAGGCTGTCGCAGGTCAGCCCGTACGCCCGGGAGACCACGCCGTGGCCGCCGCCCAGGGTCAGGCCGGATATGCCGACGGTGGGGCAGGAGCCGCCCGGCACCGTGACGCCGTGCGGGCCCAGGCCCTCGTAGACGTCGATGAGCTTGGCGCCGGCGCCGATCCGGGTGATGCCGCCGGAGGGCGCGCCGACCTTGTTCAGCGCCGAGACGTCGATGACGAGCTTGCCGTCGCCGCTGGAGTAGCCCGCGTAGGAGTGGCCGCCGCTGCGGATGGCGACCGGGGCGTTGTAGCGGCGGGCGAAGGCCAGGCACTCGGCTATGTCGCCGGGGTGCTTGACGTAGGCCAGGGCGGACGGCTTGAGGGTGTCGAAACGGGTGTTGTAGAGGCGCCGGGCGGAGGCGTAGGAGGCGTCGGTCGCGCGTATCAGATCGCCGTCCAGGCTCTTGCCGAGCGCGTTCCAGGCGGCCTGTGTGGTGGGGCTCTTGGCGGCGGCCGCGCTGGTCATGGCGTTCCCGGCGGTGCCGGCGGCCGCGGCGCGCCCGCCGCCCGGGCCGTCGCAGCCGGTCGCCCAGGCGAGGGAGGTGGCCGCGAGTCCGCCGCCGGCCGTCAGGAGTGTGCGCCGCTTCACTGGGATGAATCCCCCTTGGTTGTCGTACGGTCCGGCCCCGGCCCGCCCGTCGTCCGGCCGTCGGTCGCGGGGCGCGTGCGGGACACCGCACCGGGCGCGACTCCGCTCCCGGCGGGACCGGCCGGGCACGTCCCCGTTGTGCCGTTACGCCCGGTACCGCGAGTGAAGTCCGTTGTTGCACGGTGCTGTTGTGACCCTCACTACCCCCATGAGATGCGCCACGGGGGGTGCGGGGTTCCCGGAACGGATCCGGTCATTCCGCCGGATGTTCGAAGCCGGCGTCCGAGTCGCCCCGCACGGCGGCCAGATGCCGCTCGGCATCGGCCCGCGCCTGGGAGCGGGCCCGCCGGGCCATCCCCGTCCACCCGCAGTCGCAACGGGCCAGACAGAAGGAACCGCGCTCGGTGGTGAAGGTGCGGTGCGGCACTGTTTCGGGCACCCCGCCACGCTAGCCCCTGTCGTCGAACTCCCGTCTGCCGGGTCGTCGCCCGGCCCGCCCTCCGGGCGACGACGGGAGTTCGGCGACAGGGGCTGCGCTCCCTCCCCCCGAGCGTGACGAGGCCCCCCAACGGTCGTTGAACGGAGCGGTCGACGCACCGTCAGACGAGTCGGGGCGGGACGTCCGACCGTCCCGAGGGACCGGCCGGCCCAGGCGGTCCCGGACGCAGCGGCCGAGGGGGCTCGTACGCATGGTGGTGCAGGACAGGCGAGGGGGCGCGGTCGCCGCGGCCGTGGTGTGCGGGACGGGACTGATGGCGGGGCTGCTGGCGACGACGGGCTGCTCCCCGGACGGGGCGGCGGCGGACGACCAGATGGTGCCCGGGCCGGCGGCGGCCGCGGTGCAGCTGCGACGGAGCGTGGAGGCGCTGGTCCGGGCCGGCACCGCCAAGGTGCGCACGGTGATGGAGACGGTCAGCGGCGGGACGCGGGTGGCGATCCGGGGCGCCGGGGGCTATGACTTCGGGGCCGCCAGCGGTCAGCTGCGGGTGGTGCTGCCGGATCTGAAGGGCAAGCCCAGCGGCGGCCACCAGCCGATCACCGAGATCCTGGCGCCCGGCGCGCTGTTCATGAAGAACCGCGGGGCGGGCGTGCCGGACGACAAGTGGGTGCGGGTGGACACCGCGACGCTCTCCGACGGGAATCTGGTCACCGGCGGGGCCACCGATCCGCTGGCCGCCGCCGAACTCCTGCGCGGCGCACGGGAGGTGACGTACCAGGGGGAGGAGCGGCTGGGCGGTTCGGTGGTGCGGCACTACCGGGGGACGACCGATCTGACCGCGGCCGCCGGGGCGGCGTCGGGGCGGAGCAGGCCCGCGCTGGTGGCCGCGGAAAAAGGGTTCACCACCGACGTGGTGCCGTTCGACGCGTATCTCGACGACGCCGGGCGGCTGCGCAAGGTCCGTCAGCGGTTCCACTTCGCCAACGGGGCGCCGGCGGGGGCGGCGGTGACGTCCACGACCGAGCTGTACGGGTTTGGATCCAGGGTCGTGGTGCGGCTGCCGGACCGGCGGGACATCTACACCGGGAAGATCGCCTCGGCGTCCTCGTAGGACGGGAGGCGGGGGCCCGCGCGAGCGAAGCGGGTGTGGGGTGACCGTCGGGGCCGCCGGGCGCGGAAATGGTCCTTCCGTGCCATGTGCGCGGCGGGCGGCCCTCCCTACGCTGGCGTTAACCACCGCGGCGTGGGAAGGCGCTCGAAGGGAGGAGGTGTCGGACGTGCCCGCCCATCGCCATCCGACGGTTCAGGAGCAGGTGGCCCTCGCCGAGATCGATCTCACCGGTGAGTTGATGATCGCGGCGGCGGCCGCGAGCGAGGACCGGCTCAGTACCGACCGGATCGACGAACTTCTGCACGTGGCCGGGCCCCCACGGGACGGCGGGGCCGAGCGGGAGGCCCCGGACCCGCCGTGATGTGCCGGCACCGCGGCCGTCAGCTCCGCAGCATCCGCTCGATGGCCTTGGTCGCCTCCTGGACCTTGGCGTCGATGGCGTCCGGCCCCTGGGCGGCCGCGTCGGCGACGCAGTGCCGCAGATGCTCCTCCAGCAGCTGGAGACCGAAGGACTGAAGGCCCTTCGTGCTCGCCGAGACCTGGGTGAGTATGTCGATGCAGTAGACGTCTTCTTCGAGCATGCGCTGCAGTCCGCGGATCTGGCCCTCGATGCGGCGCAGTCGCTTGATGTGCGCGTCCTTTTGCTTGGCGTAGCCGTGGCCGCCCGGGGCCGGAGTCTGCACAGCGGTATCGGTCACAGATTCCGGCCCGGTGAGGGGGGTGGATTCCGGCTGGGGGCCGTGGCAGGCCGGTGCGGCTGCGGTGCCGCCGCCGGTGCCCGCTTCCGTGGTCGTCATGGCCATCTCCCGTGGTATTGAGGCGATCCGTATACCCCCGGCGGGTATATCGTACCGAAATTTGCGGGCACCCGCGGTACCCCGTGCAGAGCATGCTGCCCGATGGGCGACACTGAAGGAATGCCGGTTAGCTGTGGCTGGATGATGCGCCTAGCATCAACTCGACCGAATCCGCTGTACCCCGAGGATTTCACGTGCGCTTTCGTCTGACCCCCAGGGAGACGAGCTTCTATGACATGTTCGCGGCGTCCGCGGACAACATCGTCACAGGCTCCAAGCTCCTGATGGAACTGCTCGGGGCGGACGCCTCCGCACGGGCCGAGATCGCCGAACGGATGCGGGCGGCGGAGCACGCGGGGGACGACGCGACACACGCGATCTTCCACCAGCTCAACTCCTCGTTCATCACGCCGTTCGACCGCGAGGACATCTACGCCCTCGCCTCGTCGCTCGACGACATCATGGACTTCATGGAGGAGGCCGTCGATCTGGTCGTCCTCTACAAGATCGAGGAGCTCCCCAAGGGCATCGAGCAGCAGATCGAGGTGCTGGCGCGGGCGGCCGAACTGACCGCCGAGGCGATGCCGAACCTCCGCACGATGTCGAACCTCACCGAGTACTGGATCGAGGTCAACCGGCTGGAGAACCAGGCCGACCAGATCCACCGCAAGCTGCTGGCGCACCTCTTCAACGGCAAGTACGACGCCATCGAGGTGCTCAAGCTCAAGCAGATCGTGGACATCCTGGAGGAGGCGGCGGACGCCTTCGAGCACGTCGCCAACACCGTCGAGACCATCGCGGTCAAGGAGTCCTGAGCCCTAAGCCATGGACACCTTCGCGCTCATCGTGACCATCGGGGTCGCGC
Organism: Streptomyces sp. BHT-5-2; assembly: GCF_019774615.1. Lineage (NCBI taxonomy): Bacteria > Bacillati > Actinomycetota > Actinomycetes > Kitasatosporales > Streptomycetaceae > Streptomyces > Streptomyces sp. BHT-5-2. The sequence goes on from NZ_CP081496.1 coordinate 2,014,884, forward strand.
TCGGATTCACCTACACCAACGGCTTCCACGACTCGGCCAACGCCATCGCGACCTCGGTCTCGACGCGGGCGCTGACGCCGCGGGCGGCGCTGGCCATGGCGGCCGTGATGAACCTCGCCGGTGCCTTCCTGGGCAGCGGCGTCGCCAAGACGGTCAGCGAGGGGCTGATCGCCACCCCGCACGGCGACAAGGGGATGGGCATCCTCTTCGCCGCGCTGCTCGGTGCGGTGGTCTGGAACCTCGTCACCTGGTACTTCGGCCTGCCGTCGTCCTCCTCGCACGCGCTGTTCGGCGGCATGGTCGGCGCGGCGCTGGCCGGCGGGACGGAGGTGATCTGGTCGGGGGTGATCTCGAAGGTCGTCCTCCCGATGTTCATCTCGCCGGTGATCGGGCTGGTGCTCGGCTACCTCGTGATGGTCGTGATCCTCTGGCTGTTCCGGAAGGCCAACCCGCACAAGGCCAAGCGCGGCTTCCGCATAGCGCAGACGGTCTCGGCGGCGGGCATGGCGCTCGGGCACGGCCTCCAGGACGCCCAGAAGACCATGGGCATCGTGGTGATGGCGCTGGTCATCGCCGATGTCGAGAAGGCCGACGACGCCATTCCGCTGTGGGTCAAGCTGGCCTGTGCGATCACCATGTCGCTGGGCACCTACGCGGGCGGCTGGCGCATCATGCGGACGCTGGGCCGGCGGATCATCGAGCTGGACCCGCCGCAGGGCTTCGCCGCGGAGACCACCTCCGCCTCGGTGATGTACATCGCGTCCTTCATGTTCCACGCGCCGATCTCCACCACGCACGTGATCACCGCCTCGATCATGGGCGTCGGCTCGACCAAGCGGCCGCGGGCGGTGCGCTGGGGCGTGGCCAAGAACATCGTGATGGGCTGGTTCATCACCATGCCGGCCGCGGCGCTGGTCGCGGCCCTGGCGTTCTGGCTGATCAAGCTGGCCTTCGGCTGACGGCCTTCGGCTGACGGCCGGTGTCGTCCGGCCACTCGTAGCGCGGCGAAAGGGCCCGCCCCCACTGGGAGGGGGCGGGCCCTTCGTCCTGCGGTGGCACCGCCATGCAGCACCGCAGGACACCGGTGGGCGGCCGACGGGGGCCGACGGGAGGTCCGGCGGCCTAGCCGAAGCGGCCGGAGATGTAGTCCTCGGTGGCCTGGACCGACGGGTTGGAGAAGATCCGCTCGGTCTCGTCGATCTCGATGAGCTTGCCGGGCTTGCCGACCGCCGCCAGGTTGAAGAACGCGGTGCGGTCCGAGACGCGGGCGGCCTGCTGCATGTTGTGCGTCACGATGACGATCGTGAAGCGCTCCTTCAGCTCCCCGATGAGGTCCTCGATGGCGAGGGTGGAGATCGGGTCGAGCGCCGAGCAGGGCTCGTCCATCAGCAGCACCTGCGGTTCGACCGCGATGGCGCGGGCGATGCACAGCCGCTGCTGCTGGCCGCCGGAGAGGCCGGAGCCGGGCTTGTTCAGGCGGTCCTTGACCTCGTTCCAGAGGTTGGCGCCCTTCAGGGACCGCTCGACGACGTCCTTCAGCTCGCTCTTGCGGTACTTGCCGTTCAGGCGCAGCCCGGCCGCGACGTTGTCGAAGATCGACATCGTGGGGAACGGGTTGGGGCGCTGGAAGACCATGCCCACGGTGCGGCGGACGGCGACCGGGTCGACGCCCGAGCCGTAGAGGTTCTCGTCGTCCAGCATCACCTTGCCCTCGACGCGGCCGCCGGGGGTGACCTCGTGCATCCGGTTCAGGGTGCGCAGGAAGGTGGACTTGCCGCAGCCGGAGGGGCCGATGAAGGCGGTCACCGAGCGGGGCTCGACGGTCATGGAGATGTCGTCGATGGCCTTGTGGGCACCGTAGTAGGCGTTCAGGCCGCTGACGTCGATTCGCTTGGCCATGGAAATCACTGCTTCTTTCTGTTCGCGGCTCGGTCAGCGGCCGGCTTTGGGGGCCTTCCAGCGGGCGATGCCGCGGGCCACCAGGTTCAGGACCATGACGAAGGCGATCAGCACGAGTGCCGCGGCCCAGGCCCGGTCGTAGGAGGCGTCGGAGCCCTGCTGCCACTGCTGGAAGACGTAGAGCGGCAGGGACTGCTGGGCGCCGTCGAAGGGGTTGTTGTTGATCGTCTTGGCGCCCCACACCAGCAGCAGTACCGGGGCGGTCTCACCGGTGATGCGGGCGATGGCCAGCATCACGCCGGTGGTGATGCCGCCGATCGACGTGGGCAGGACGACCTTCAGGATCGTGCGCCACTTGGGGACGCCGAGGGCCAGGGACGCCTCGCGCAGCTCGTTCGGGACGAGTTTGAGCATCTCCTCGGTGGAGCGGACCACGACCGGCATCATCAGGATCGCCAGCGCCATCGAGCCGGCGAAGCCGGACGGGCCGAAGCCCAGGATCAGGATCCACACGGACAGGACGAACAGGCCGGCGACGATCGACGGGATGCCGGTCATCACGTCGACGAAGAAGGTGACGACCTTCGCGAGCGTGCCGCGGCCGTACTCGACGAGGTAGATCGCGGTCAGCAGCCCGAGCGGGGCGGCGATCAGGGTCGCCAGGCCGACCTGCTCCAGGGTGCCGACGATCGCGTGGTAGACGCCGCCGCCGGGCATCGCGTCGGGCAGCGTGCCCATCGAGTGGGACAGGAAGTAGCCGTCGAGGACCTTGGTGCCGCGGGCGACGGTCTCCCACAGCAGCGAGGCGAGCGGGACGACGGCGAGCAGGAAGGCGGTCCACACGGCGCTGGTGGCCAGCCGGTCCTTGGCCTGGCGGGTGCCCTCGACGGCCGCGGTCAGCAGATACGTCACGACGACGAAGAGCAGCGCGGCGATCAGGCCCCACTGGAGCGTCGAGTCCAGGCCGGCGGCCAGGCCGGTGCCGCAACCGGCGCCGACGGCGGCCAGCGCGAGGACCGGCAGGGTCCAGCGGGGGAGCCGGGACTGCTTCAGGCCGAGCGAGGCGCGCGGCTCGGCGACCTTGCGGTGGCGGTGGCTGGTGGCGACGGTCATGAGGAGGCCCCCGAGTACTCCTTGCGGCGGGCGATGATCAGCCGGGCGGCGCCGTTGACGAGCAGGGTGATCACGAAGAGGACGAGGCCGGAGGCGATCAGGGCGTCCTGGCCGAAGGTGTCGGCCTCGCTGAACTTGCTGGCGATGTTCTGGGCGAAGGTGCCGCCGCCCGGGTCCAGCAGGCTGGCGCTGATCAGGAAGCTCGGCGAGAGGACCGTGGCCACCGCCATCGTCTCGCCCAGCGCGCGGCCCAGGCCGAGCATGGAGGCGCTGATGACGCCGGAGCGGCCGAAGGGCAGCACCGACATCCGGATGACCTCCCAGCGGGTGGCGCCGAGGGCCAGCGCGGCCTCCTCGTGCATCCGCGGGACCTGGAGGAAGACCTCCCGGCTGACGCTGGTGACGATCGGCAGGATCATGATCGCGAGCAGGATGCCGACGGTGAACAGCGAGCGGGCGGCCCCGTTGCTGTAGCTGAAGATCCCGGTCCAGCCGAGGTAGTCGTTCAGCCAGCCGTAGAGACCGCCGAGGTTCGGGACGAGGAAGAGCGCGCCCCACAGGCCGTAGACGATGCTGGGGACGGCGGCGAGCAGGTCGATGACGTAGCCCAGCGGCGAGGCGAGTTTGCGGGGCGCGTAGTGCGAGATGAACAGCGCGATGCCGACCGCGACCGGCACCGCGAGGAGCATCGCGATGAGCGAGCTGACGACCGTGCCGAAGGCCAGCACCGCGATGCCGAACTTGGGCTCGGTGCCGATGGCGTTCCAGTCGAGGGTGGTGAAGAAGTTGCTCTTGTCGCCGGATATGGCGAGGACCGAGCGGTAGGTGAGGAAGGCCGCGATGGCGGCCATGATCACCAGGAGGGCGATGCCGGAGCCCCGGGAGAGCCCCAGGAAGATCCGGTCACCGGGGCGGACCGCCTTGCCGGAGACCGGGCTCGCGGCCGGTGGCGGTGGTGTGTCGGGTAGCGGCGATGTCGAGTAGTCCATGGGTTTCTCCGGTCTGCGGAGCCCGAGCGGGCTCCGGTGCGGCGGTGCACCGGAAGGGCGGCGGCCCGGGGGAACCGGGCCGCCGCCGGCGGGTCAGGAGAGCGTCGCGACGGTCTTGCGGACCTTGTCGGCGATCTCGGTCGGGAGCGGGGCGTAGCCGAGGGCCTTGAGGGCGTCCTGGCCGTCCTTGCCGGCGATGTAGGTGAGGAAGGACTTGGTGGCGGGCAGGGTGTCGGCCTTGTTGCCCTTGTCGCAGACGATCTCGTTGGTCACCAGGGTGATCGGGTAGGCGCCCTCGGCCTTGGTGGCGTAGTCGAGCTTGAGCGCGAGGTCGTTGCCCTGGCCGGCCGGCTTGGCCGCGGCGATCGCCGCGGAGGCGTTGTCGACGGTGGCCTCGACCGGGGCCTTGGCGCCGGTGGCGACCTTGACCGTCGGGATCTTGCCCGAGGTGGCGTAGGACAGCTCGAAGTAGGAGATCGCGCCGCTGGTCTGCTTGACCTGCGAGGAGACGCCGGCCGAGCCGGACGCCGCCTGGCCGCCGGTGCCCTCCCACTTCTTGCCCGGCTCGTGCTTCCAGGCGCCGCCGGAGGCCGCCTTGAGGTACTTGGTGAAGTTGTCGGTGGTGCCCGAGTCGTCGGAGCGGTGGAACGCCTGGATCTTCAGGTCAGGGAGCTTGGCGCCCGGGTTGAGCTTCTTGATCGCGGGGTCGTTCCAGTTGCTGATCTGCGAGTCGAAGATCTTCGCCAGGGTCGGCGCGTCCAGGACGAGGTTGTCCACGCCGGGGACGTTGTAGCCGACCGCGATCGGGCCGCCGACCATCGGCAGGTCGATCGCCTGGCCGCCCTTGCAGACGGCCTTCGACTTGGTGATCTCCTCGGGCTTGAGCGGGGAGTCGGAGCCGGCGAAGGCGGTCTGGCCCTGCAGGAAGGTGGTGATACCGGCGCCGGAGCCGGTGGGCTGGTAGTTGATCTCGGTGCCCTGGCAGGCGCCCGCGTAGTTCTGCACCCAGACGTCCATCGCGTTCTTCTGCGCCGAGGAGCCGGAGGCGAGCAGCTTCCCCTTGCCGTCGCACTTGATGTTGGCGGCCTTGGCGGAGCTGCCGCCGCCACCGCTGCCCCCGGTGGTGTTGTCGGAGCCGCACGCGGTCAGGGCCAGGGCACCGGAGACGGCGAGAGCGCCAACGGCGAGGGCGCGAACCCGGTTCTTGCGCTGAAGCTTCACTGTCGAGAGTTCCTTCCTGGTGCGCGCCGTTTCCGCGGCGAGCGGGGTGTGACGGGACGAGGTGGTGTCGCGTCGCCTCTTCCGGCGGAACGGGCACCGAGCACGGCCGAAATTAGGCAGATCAGGTGAAGCGGCCGATGGAGCGGAGTGAACACGCGGTGAACCTCGGCCGTCGGCTGAGTGCGGTGCCGAGTCGGCGCGGGCGGCGGTTTCCGGGGCGTGCGCGGGGCCGGGGGCGCGGTCGTGAAGGGTCGCCGGAGAGCGCCCGGATCCGGTCGGCGGCGCCGCCCGGAGTGCCTGGTTCCGGGTGGACCTCCCGCTTTCCCCTCCACGAACCGGCCCGTCGCTCTGTTGGATTACCGGTCGGTATGGCAGCATCCGCGCCGAAGGAGAGCACACGAATCGGTGCGGAACGACCGGAGGTGACTGGTGGGGAGCCAGGGGGCACAACAGGGCGTTCGGGACGCGAGTGCGGGATGGGGCCTACGGGGCGGCCGGCTGGCGGTCTGCACCGCGGTCGTCCTCTGTGCCACGGGGCTGCTCGGTGGGACGGCCACGGCGGCGCAGCGGTCCCCGGACCCCGCGCCGTCCCCCGGCGGCGAGGCCCGCCACCTCGACGAGGTGCGCAAGGAGATCGAGGGCCTCTACCGCACCGCGGAGCGGGCGACCGACGACTACAACGCCGCCGAGGAGCAGGTCCAGCTCCAGCAGAAGAAGATCGTCCAGCTGGCCCGCACCATCGACTCCGGCCAGCAGCGGCTGGCCGCCCTCAAGCGTCGGGCCGGTGCGCTGGCCAGCGCCCAGTACCGCACCGGCGGCATTCCCCCCGAGGCGCAGCTGCTGCTCAGCCCCGACCCGGAGTCCTTCCTGGCCAACGCCGATCTGACCCGCAAGGGACAGCAGGCCGTCAAGGGCGTGATCAGCCAACTCACGCACCTCCAGAGTGACTTGCAGGGCTACGCCCAGGACGCCAGTCACCGCTGGGAGCAACTGGACGCCGACCGTCGGAAGAAGGACGCCGCCCGCAAGGAGATCAACGACAGGATCGACGCGGCGAAAAAGCTGGAATCCCGACTGGCCGCCAAGGAAAAGGAACGGCTGCGGAAACTGGAGGACGACCAGGCGCTGCTCGCCCAGCAGAAATGGCTCGACTCCGGCGTACTCCGGGACATCACCAACAAAGCATCCGAGCAGGGCAAGAAGGCGATTTCGTACGCCACTTCGCAGATCGGCAAGGATTACGTCTGGGGTGCGGTGGGCCCGGACACCTTCGACTGCTCGGGGCTGACCCTGCGGTCCTGGCAGGCCGCCGGGCGGACGATTCCGCGCACCTCGCAGGAGCAGTGGCGGCAGCTGCCCCGGGTGGCGCTCAAGGATATGCGACCGGGCGACCTCGTCATTTATTTCTCCGACGCCAGCCATGTCGGGATGTACGTCGGGGACGGCGCGATCGTGCACGCCCCGCGGCCCGGCCGGCAGGTGACGCTCACGGGCGCCGGCTCGATGCCGATCCTGGGCGTCGTCCGCCCGGACGGGGACCCGGCCCGCTGAGCGGACCCTCGCCCGCGCCGCCGGTGACGGCGGCAGGGGGCGATTCCGGACATTCTCCGGCCGCGCCTTCCGTGCCCTCCGCCCCTTCCGTTCCGCCCACCGTTTCCGTGCATTTCCGTTCCGTGCGAGCGGAATGCACGGAATGCGCGGCGGTGCCGAGCGCTGCCGCACCGCCGGATTGTTGAATTCCGAAGGGTGGGCTCGCGGAAGCGGCCGGAGGATGTCTTTCCGTAGTGGCGCGGTAGCTGTCCGGCAACGGAATGCGTCCGGCCGGGGTGATGTTCGTCATTCCCCCTCCCGGCCGCCGCAGGTGAAATGCACTCCCGGCTTTGGCATATGACGAAGGCCGCGTGCCAAAGGGCATTCCGTGCCGCACGGTCCGGACGCTATGGTCGCCCTTCGACGCCCGATGGCGCCCCGCCGAACAGACCGACGAGCGGGGTCGAACCGGGCACGGCGGTGTGCCGATCGGTATGCCGCCGCACCCCTCGGGGGGAGGGAAGGAAGCAGACCCATGCCCGTACCCGTACCGCGCCCGCGGACGGACGTGCTGCCGCACGAGGCAGGACCGGTGGACCCCGGCTGCGCGGAAACCGCCCGCGCCGCCGCCGTCGGCATGCCGGCGCACGGGGCCTGCTCCGGGGCTTCCCACCCGCCGCAGACCGCGCCGGAGGCACCCCCGACGCCCCTCGCCGCCGCCCGCCCCGCCCCGTTGCCCCGGGACCTGCCGGCGGCCGAGCTGCCGCGCCCGGCCGCGGACCACCGGCTCCCGGCCGGACGGACCGCTGCCCGCCCCGCGGCCGGTCATGCGCCCGACCCGGCGAACGGCACCGTGTTCTCCGCCACAGTCGAGGCCCCGGCCGCCGCCGAGCCGCTGCCGGACCCCCCGCCCGAGCCGCCCGCCCAGGGGCTGACCCTGCTCCTCATAGGCGAGGACCCCAACAGCCACGTCCCCGAGATGTGGGACTGGGCCGGCCGCAAGGTCCGGCTGCGCACCGCCCGCAACCTCACCGAGGCCGAGCGGCTGCTCACCGACGACGTGCACTGCATCCTGCTCGACCTCACCCCGGCCGAGGGCGAGGCACGGACCACCGGCGGCTCCCGGGGCGACGAGCTGGGTGTGCTCCGCGACGTCCTGCGCATGGCCCCCGCGCAGGCCGTCCTCGTCCTCACCTGCGAGACGGACGCCGAGCGGGCCGCCGACGCGGTGCGGGTGGGCGCCCAGGACTACCTCTTCCGCGACGAGCTGGACGGCAAGGTGCTCAGCCGCGCGGTGCGCTACGCCGTGGAACGCAAGCGCGCCGACCTCGCCCAGCGCCAGCTCACCGAGTCCCGGCTGCGCGCCCAGGAGAACGCCCGCCTGGAGCGCGGCCTGCTGCCCACCCCGCTGCTCGACGGCTCCGAGCTGCGCTTCGCGGCCTGCTACCGGCCCGGGCGCAGCCGCGCCCTGCTCGGCGGCGACTTCTACGACACCGTCCGCACCCCGGACGGCACCGTCCATGCCATGATCGGCGACGTCTGCGGCCACGGCCCCGACGAGGCCGCGCTCGGCGTCGAACTCCGCATCGCCTGGCGGGCGTTGACCTTCGCCGGGCTGTACGGTGACGAGCTGCTGGCCACCCTCCAGAAGGTGCTGGAGAACGAGCGCTCCGACGACGAGATCTTCGCGACGCTGTGCACCGTCGACATCTCCGAGGACGGCCACCGGGCCGGGGTGTGCCTGGCCGGCCACCCCGCGCCGCTGCTGGCCCGCGCCGGTCGGCGGCCGGAACTGCTGCCGTACGAGTTCGGCGGCCCGGCGCTCGGGCTGCTGCCGGAGGCCCGCTGGCCGCGCCGCCAGGTCGAGCTGGGCGCCGCCTGGAGCCTGCTGATGTACACCGACGGCCTCATCGAGGGCCGCATCGGCGAGGGAAACCGGCGCCTGGGCCAGGAGGGCATGACCGAGCTCGTCGCCCGCCAGATGGCGAACGGCCTGCAGGGCGAGGAGCTGCTGGAGGAGTCGGTGCGCGAGGTCCGTGCCCTCAACGGCGGCGAGCTCACGGACGATGTGGCGGTCCTGCTGCTGGACCGGCGCTAGACCCCGTCCGACGAACCAGGGCCGGCCCCGCCGGGCGGCCGGGCCCGGAGCGGAGACGGGCCCGGCCGCACCGGGGGGCGAGGCCGAGACCTAGCGGCCGCCGTTGTACGGCCCGTAGGGGCCGTCCGAGCTGGAGCCGCGGCGGCGCGGGCCACGGCCGCCACCGGCCACCGCGCGCAGCGCCGGCCGGACGTCGACGGTGTAGACGATCACCGCGATCACGCCGATGATCGGCAGGAACGACAGCATCGGCAGCAGGAACAGCAGCGCGGTGGCCAGGCCCAGGAAGATCAGCCACATGCCCTTGTTCTGCTTGTCGGCCGCGCGGTAGGCGTCCTCGCGGCGGGTGGCCGCGTCGATCAGCATCACGGCCGCATAGACGCCGAGGGCGAGCTGAACCCAGCTCAGAATGCTCTGGAATCCGTAAATCAGCACGCCGTCCACCTGCCGTTAGCCGTTCGCCCTGGGAGTCGGGCTGTCATCGTGGGTCGTGTGGGTCCTGGGGCCCCACCGTACCGGGACAACGGGCCGGGCACGTGGGAAGTGCCCGGCCCGCCCGATGACCGGCGCTCACCGGCGGCTCACTTCGCCGACGACGGCGGGGTGCTCTTCTTCGCCGGGCCCGCGGCGGGCTTGCGCTGGGCGGCCGGCTTCTTCGCCCCGGCGGCCTTCGTCTCGGTGGAGGCGGTGGCCTTCGCCTCGGGGCGGGTGCCGTTGGCCGGCACGGTCTTGGCGCGGCCGCCGGTCTCCGCGCCGTTCTTCGCCTCGGCCTTGTGCTCCGGCTCGATCGCCACCGCCAGCTCCTCGACCTGCTCGGCGGCGCCACCGCGCCAGTTCTGCACCGCGCCGCGGCCGCGCTCGGCCAGCTCGTCGTAGGTCTCGCGGGCCTGCACGGCGACCTCGGCGGCCCGGCCGACGCCGCGCAGCGCCAGCTCCTGCGCCTGGTCGCGGAACTTCTTCAGGTCGCCGTCGAGCGAGCCCAGCAGCTCGCCCAGCTTCTCCTGGGCCTCCTTGGCCTGCTTGGTGACCAGGGCCTGGATGTCCTTGGGGTCGGTGCTGCGGACCGACTCGAAGCGCTTGGGCGCCTCGGCCTTCAGCTTCTCGACCAGCTGCGGCACCTCGCCCAGCTTCTCGGCGGCCAGGTCGGCGGTACCGGCCAGGGCGTACAGCGGGGTCGCGTCGGTCAGGGCCTTGCGGAGGTCATCGGTGGTGATGGCCATGACGTGGTTCCTCCTGGAAACGATGGGGTTGCTCAGGTGGCGTGCGGGCCGCCGTCGGCCTCTGTCTCATGGGGGTGGTCGTCGTCCTCGGGCCCGTCGCCGGACCGGGGCGCGGTGCCGCCGGCCGGTTCGCCGCCGCCGAGCCCGTTCTCCTTGCGGAAGGACTCGTAGATCTGCAGCAGGACCTGCTTCTGCCGCTCGTTCAGCGACGGGTCGGTGAGTATCGCGGTCTGCACCCCGGTGCCGTCCGGGGCGCGCCGTTCGTCCAGGATGCCGGCCTGGACGTACAGCGTCTCGGCGGATATCCGCAGTGCCTTGGCGAGCTGCTGGAGGATCTCCGCGCTCGGTTTGCGCAGACCACGCTCGATCTGGCTGAGGTACGGGTTGGACACCCCCGCGGCATCCGCCAGCTGCCGCAGGCTCAGCTGCGCGGTGCGCCGCTGCTCCCGCAGGAACTCGCCGAGATTGCCGACGTTGAGTGATGCCATGCATCGATACTGCACGGTAGTGCTAACTATTGCAAGCAAGCGCTAGCAGGAGTGGTGTGCGACATACCGGGCGGCGGGCGCGGGGCCGGTGTCGCCCGCTCGTCGCGTCGACGGAGCGAGGCCGTCCGGCCCGGAAGCGGCGCGGGAATCCCCTGCGGGGTCGGTGTAATGGTGGTGACGACGGGCGAGGAGGGAATCCTTCCGATGCCCGTGGGGTTTAGGGGATTCTGGTTGCTTCATGAACCTGGAATTCGTCGTGCGTCGCGCCGCCGGCTCCGCTGAATTCGTCGGCTACGGTGGGTACTTCGCGCCGGGCGCGTGGATGTGCTGGTCGTGTTCGCGGCCCCCGAAGCCAGTTGGCCGGTGGCGATGTTCTATCGTTGGGGAATGCGGCTGCGGTACCCGGTAGTTCCTCGAATGCGCTGGATATTTCGTTGCCGGTGAGAGTGGGGTTTCACCCGAGGATAGGATCCTCGGGTGAAACGCATTCCTATACGAATTTCCGGCGTCCTGCTCGCCGTCTTGGCGCTTGCTGCGGCGCCGGCCCCGGCGGTCGCGGCTCCGCTCGGCGCCGCTGCCCCATCCGAAATTTCGGCCCCTTCCGTCGCGCCCCAGCGCAGCACTCCCGAGGTGCGGGCAATTTCCTGGAATATCTGCGGCGAGGCGGGCGGTGACCGGGGCGAGGCCGGGTATTGCCCTTACCGGAACGCCCCGGAACAGAAGGTCGACCAGGTCAAGCAGCTGGTCGACGAGCACCAGGCGAACGTGGTGATGCTGCAGGAGGTGTGCGGCAACGCCCCGGGAAGTCACGTGGATCTGCTGCACACGAAACTCGGCCCGGAGTGGTCCGTCCGGCACGCCGTGGGGGCACGCGAGAGCGACGGCGCCGCCCATTGCCGTAACGGTCTGAAAGGCGAACTCGGGGTGGCGCTCGCGGTAAAGGGCGCCATCGAGGAAACGACCACCGAGAACACCCTGCCCGCGGACCCGTCCGGTAAGGACGAGCAGACCCTGCCGATCCTGTGCGCCACGGTGCGAGGGTGGACCACCCGCGTCTGCACCACCCACATCAAGTCCGGCGAGGACCCGCGCGTCGGCCAGCAGATTCTCAACGTCGAGCGTCACCTCGGCGCGGATGCGAACACCGACGTTCTGCTCGGCGGTGATTTCAACCGCAACGCGGATGCCGCGCAGATGAAACCGCTGACCGACAGCCTCGACCGGGCCATCGACGGCTACACCTACCGCAATACCAATAAGCTCGACCACTTCTTCTTCACCAGAGCCGTGGGATCGAGTCGCGTTGCGCACTGGGACATCGACAAGTCGCGCATGGACACGTCTCCCAACGAGCCCGACAGCGGGGAGCCCAACGGCTATTCCGACCACGCGCCGATCATCGTGTATTTGCGCGGAGCACCCGTACCCGGCGACATGACCGGAGACGGCCGTCCCGACATGGTCGCCGTCGACGACGCCGGCAGGCTCCGCCTCTACAGCGGGCGCGGCGACGGCACGTTCACCGGCGGCCACCGGGTCATCGGGACCGGCGGCTGGTCGGGGGCCGCCGTCACGCACCGCGGCGACTACACGGGCGACGGTCGCGAGGACCTGATCGCCCGCATAGGCGGCGAGTTGTGGCTCTACCCCAACAACGGCGACGGCACCCTGGGCGCACGCGTCCGTATCGGCTCCGGTCTGCCGGCGGACAGCCAGATCGTCAGCGTCGGAGATCTGACCGGCGACGGCCACCCGGACCTGGTCGCCGGCTACGACGACAAGCTGTGGCTCTACCCGGGCGACCCCGCCGACAAGCCGCACCTCAAGCCCCGCATCCAGATCGGTGCCCGCGGCTGGGCGCCCATGACGCTGACCGCGCCCGGCGACGCGACCGGCGACGGCCGCCCCGACCTGCTCGTACGCGAGAGCACGAGCGGAATTCTCTGGCTCTACCGCGGCCGGCCCGACGGCACCTTCGACGACCGCACCCCATACGGCCGCCGTGGCTGGAACCCGCTCAACCGCCCGCTGATCGCCGGAGGGGCGGACGCCGACCGGAACGGGATCGCCGATCTGTGGGCCACCACCCGCGAGGGCACCCTGCTCCACTACGCAGGCGGGCGGAACGCCGACGGCGACCCGGTCGACGGCGAGGCCACCGTGGTCGGCAGGAGCGGCTGGCAGAACATCGAATCCCTCGCCTGACCGGGCTCCCGAGCGCCCGGCGAGCGGATCGGGGGGCGATGCTCGTCGGGCGGGCGCGGGGGAGAGCCGGGTAGGGGAGTGATGCGGTCGCGTGCGGCGGGGTACCCGCCCGCCGTATCGGTCCGTGGAGTGGGAAGCCTAGGGTGGGCGGGCGACGGAGGTTGTCGCGTACGGACAGACGGGGGTCAGCATGGTGCGCAAGGTGGAATCCGGACAGATACGGCGGCGGCTGCGTTCCGGCACCGTCGTCCTCGGGGGCATGGGCGCGCTGGCCGCGGCCCTCACCTCCTGTGGATCGGAGCCGGACAAGCGCTGCGTGGACCCCAGGAGCTACGACGGCGCCCTGGGATACCGCGTGCTCAGCCCGGCGCAGTGCTCCTCGTCGGGTGGTGCGGCCGGTACCACGTCCGGCCGCTGGTACTACGGCTCCGGCGGCTCCGGCCGCTACGCCAAGGGCGGCACGTTCGACAAGAGCGCCGCCGTCACCCGCGGGGGCTTCGGCTCCCGGCACGGCTCCTCGGGCGGCTGACGCCGGATGCGCCGCCACCGCACCGAGCCCCGCCCCGACTGGCAGGGCATCGTCGAGGCCCAGGGCCTGATCTACCCGCTCACCCGGTACCCCGACGACTCGCTGCGCCCCTACTGGGACGAGAGCGCCTACTACTCCTTCTCGGTCGACGAGATCGAGGAACTGGAGGGGGTCGTCGAGGAACTGCACGGCATGTGCCTGGCCGCCGCCGAGCACATCGTCGTCCACGACCGGTTCGCCGACCTCGGCCTCACCGATCCGCGCCTGGCCGCCCGGGTCGCCGAGGCGTGGCGCCGCCGCGCCGAACTCCCCTCCGTCTATGGCCGGTTCGACCTCCGCTACGACGGCACCGGCCCGGCCAAGATGCTGGAGTACAACGCCGACACCCCCACCTCCCTGGTGGAGGCCGCCAGCCCGCAGTGGTTCTGGATGGAGGACCGCTTCCCGGCCGCCGACCAGTGGAACTCGCTGCACGAGCGGTTGGTGGCCGCCTGGAAGCGGCAGGCGGCGCTGCTGCCGCCCGGCGCCCCGCTGCACTTCGCGCACTCGGCCGACGACGAGCTGGGCGAGGACCTGATGACCGTCGCCTACCTGCGCGAGACGGCCGAACAGGCGGGCCTGGCCACCGAGGCGATCGCCATGGAGGAGATCGGCTGGGACCGGCTCTCCGGGCGCTTCGTCGACCAGCAGCTGCGTTTCGTCCGCGCCTGCTTCAAGCTCTACCCCTGGGAGTGGCTGGCCGCCGACGCCTTCGGCCCGCACGTCCTGGACACCCTCGACAACGGCGGCGCCACCGGCTCCACCCTGTGGATCGAGCCCGCCTGGAAGATGCTGCTCTCCAACAAGGCACTGCTGGCGGTCCTCTGGGAGCTCTTCCCCGGCCACCCCAACCTCCTGCCCGCCTATCTGGACGGCCCCCGCGACCTGCCCGCCGGCCCCGGATACGTCGCCAAACCGCTGCTGGGAAGGGAAGGTGAAGGGGTCACCGTCCACCCCTCGGGATCCGCAGCCGTCCTGCGCGACGAACCCTGCTGCTACCAGGAGTTGGCCCCGCTGCCGGACTTCGACGGAAACCGGGTGGTGCTGGGCGCCTGGGTCGTCGACGACGAGGCGGCCGGCCTCGGCATCCGCGAGTCGGCCGGACTGGTCACCGACGGGTACGCGCGGTTCGTGCCGCACCTCATCGGAGGGGACAGCGGATGAGAACGGGGATGAGAACGGGGACGGGGGGCGGATGGGGAGGCGGATGAAAAACCCGGTGCGGATGCCGGGGTGCGCTGCTACGGTCTGCGGCATGCAGCGCGCAGTTCTGTCCTTCACGACGACGCCGGAGACAGTCCCGGCGCGCTGACCACTGACTTCCGAGTCGTCGAGCCCCGGGGCGAGTGCCCCGGGGCTTCGCCGTGTGGTCACTCGCCCGTACCCGCGAGGAGACCGCCATGAACACCGCACCCGCCCACGACCACCGCCGGCTCGGCCGCGAGCTGGACCTCTTCGACACCGATCCGCTGATGGGCGCCGGACTGCCCTACTGGCTGCCGGACGGCGCGGCGGTGCGGCACGCACTGGAGGAGTACATCCGCGAGACCGAGCGCCGCGCCGGCTACCGGCACGTCTACTCGCCGGTCCTCGGCAAGCGCGAGCTGTACGAGATCTCCGGCCACTGGGACCACTATCGCGACGACATGTTCCCGCCCATGGACCTCGGCGGCGAACAGGTCGTACTGCGCCCCAGCCTCTGCCCCCACCACGCCCTCATCTACCGCGCACGCCCCCGCAGTCACCGTGAACTCCCCTTGCGGATCGCGGAGTTGGGTGGGATGTACCGCTCGGAGCGCTCCGGGGTGCTCGGCGGGCTCACCCGCGTCCGTGCCATCCAGCTCAACGACGCGCACATCTTCTGCACCCTCGACCAGGTCGCCGACGAGGCCCGCGCGGCCCTGGACCTGATCCGCCGCGCCTACGCCGACCTCGGCATCCGCGCCGCCCGTTACCGCCTCTCGCTCCCCGGGGAGGGCGGCAAGTACGTCGCCGATCCCGCGATGTGGCGGCGGGCGTCGGCCCTGCTGACCGAGGTCCTGGACGGCTCCGGGGTGGCCTACGAGGCCGCCGGGGGCGAGGCCGCCTTCTACGGCCCCAAGATCGATGTGCAGATCGCCGACCGCGCAGGCCGCGAGGCCACCCTCTCCACCGTCCAGGTGGACCTCCACCAGCCGCGCCGCTTCGACCTGTCCTACGCGGGCCCCGACGGCGCCCGGCACCGGCCCGTGATGGTCCACCGCGCCGTCATCGGCAGCGTCGAACGCGCCGTCGCCCACCTCATCGAGGAGCACGGCGGCGCCTTCCCGGCCTGGCTCGCCCCCGTCCAGCTCGCGGTGCTCCCGGTCTCCGAGGACGAACTGCCGCACGCCGACGGGCTGGTGCGGCGCTGTCGGGAACGCGGCCTGCGGGCCGAACTCGTCGGCCCCGCCCAGGGCACCCTCGGCGCCCGGATCCGCGCCGCCCGGCGCGCTCCCTACCAGGCCGTCATCGGCCCCCGTGAGGCCCCCGCCGACCTCGTCGCCCTCCGCCTGCGCGACGGCCGCCGCCCGGCACCGCTCCCCGCCGCCGAGGCACTGGCCCGCATCGCGGCGGTGGTGGCGGGGCGGCGGGGAGAGCTGTGGCCGGAGGGATGAGGGCTCGCACGGACCGCCTGCCGTACGGGCCCGTTGCTGCCCGGCCGTTGTCGCCCGGGCCGTTTCGTCGACGGCTGGCCGCTCTTCGACGCCGTGGTGCCGGGCGGGCCGCCGCCTCCGCCGCCGGCCGTCCCGCGTCGCCTCACTCCCTGAGCCAGCAGCCGACGGCCTCCAGCCAGGCGTCGAGCAACGGGGCCTCGCCGAGGATCTCCACCGGGCCGGTGCCTGCGGCGACCGGGGCAGGGACGGGGCCGCGTGCGGGGAGCCGGCCGTAGACGAGCAGCAGCAGGTCGTTGAGCGCGCCGCGGACGGTGGTGGTGGCCGGTGGGGTGGAGGGGGCGAGGGGCGGCGGGCGGTGCCAGCTGAGCGCGTCGGCGTCGAGGTCGACCAGCCAGTCCGCGGCGGCCTCGGGGGTGCCGTCGGTGGCCTGGAGGCGGAGGGTGCGGCCGGTGCCCAGGAAGGCGGATATGCGAGGGCCGCGCTCCAGTACGGCCGGCAGGGAGCCGAAGGACATCCACTCGTCGAGGGCGTCCACGGCGACGTCCTCCACGACCGCGAACGGGCGGTCGGCCACGGCCGGACCACCCGGAGCCTGTGCGGTGGCGAAGATGGCGTCCGCGCGGTGCACCACCGTCTCGTGCGCCATCCGCCGCGCCCAGAACGCCGACGTCGCGCCCGGGCCCGGCGTCCACACCGCCGCCTCGGGGCCGGCCGCGCGCAGCGTGTCGGCCAGCCGGTCGGCGCCCTCGGTCAGCCGGGCGGCGAGCGCGGACCCGTCCCCGTCGGCGGGACCGGGGACGTCACCGGCCGGGCCGTCGGGCACCGGACCGGTCGCTCTCGTCCGGACGAGCGTCTCCACCCGGCGGTGCGCCCCGCCCAGATGGCGCAGCAGCCGGGCGAGGGTCCAACCGGGGCAGGTGGGCACCGGCGCGGAGAGGTCCGCACCCTCGACCCGGGTCCTCAACAGGGCGGTCTGGGCGACGATTTCGGCACAGTGACGGTCGTAGCTCATCGAAGCCATACGACCACCGTACGGCGCACCACCGACAATGCTCAGGGGGTTGGCGCTCCGGCCGCTCCGGCCGCTCCGGCCGCGGTGGGCGGCTCTACGGCGACGGCGGGCGGTCGGGTGCCGATCACGACGGTGGCGCAGAGCTCGTCGGAGGCGGCCACGCGGGGGAGCAGCCCGCTGCGTCGGAAGGCCGCGACGGCCCGGTCCGCCTGCCGCTCACCGGTCTCGACGAGCAGGTGGCCGCCCGGCGCCAGCCACCGGGGCGCCTCCGCCGCCACCCGCCGCAGCACGTGCAGCCCGTCCGCGCCGCCGTCGAGCGCCACCAGCGGCTCGTACTCGCGGGCCTCCGACGGCAACAGGCCGACCTCCTCGGTGGGGACGTAGGGGACGTTCGCCGTCAGGACGTCGATCCGTCCCCGGAGGCCGACGGGCAGCGGGTCGAACAGGTCGCCCTCGTGGACCCGTCCGCCAGCCGCGGCCACATTGCGGCGGGCACAGCGCACCGCGGCCGGTTCGATGTCGCAGGCGTGCAGTTCGACCGCGCCCAGCGCCGCGGCCAGCGCGGCCCCGACGGCGCCGGAGCCGCAGCACAGATCGACCGCGACGGGGCGCCGCCCGCTCCGCGCAACGGCCCGCCCGAGGGCGACGGCCTGCCCGAGCAGGAACTCGGTGCGCCGGCGCGGCACGAAGACACCGGGGTCAACGCGGACCCGCAGACCACCGAACTCGGCCCAACCCAGGACGTGTTCCAGGGGATGGCCGGCCACTCGCCGCTCCACCATGGCGGCCAGGCCCTCGGGGGTGCGGGCCGCGGCGACGAGCAACGCGGCCTCGTCCTCGGCGAAGACGCAACCGGCGACGCGGAGCCTGTCGACGACGGAGGACGGGAGTGCGGAACGGGACGACGGCTGGGGCGACGGCTGGGACAACGACTGAGACAGCGACTGGGACGACGACATGGCGGTGAGCCTTTCGGGATGCCGAGGGCGCTTCCCGGGTCACGGATGTCGGGCGGTCACCTCAGGGGGACGGACGCACGGACGTGAGCCGGGAGCACCTGCCGGGACTGGCGGGGAATCGGTCTCACCTCCTCGGGGTCGCTGCGTACACGGGCGAACGCGGAATCCGCCGACAACCAAACGGGCCGCCGACGGCCGGGGCCACAGTACCCGACCTGGTGATCAACGGTCAGGAGGGAGCAGTCCGCCCGTCGCAGCGTCAGTTCCGGCTTCCTGGAAAGTACTTGTCATTTTGGAAAGTTCTTGTCAGCATGGTGAGTGTCGAAAGTGTGAGCGACGGCAGTGCAGGTGCAGGACTGATGAGGGGGATGGTCATGGGGGAGTACGCATCCGGCGAAGCGGCGGCCGCGCTGGCCCGCGCGGCGGAGCTGGGTTCGACGGTCCGCAGGAGCACGGCGTGGGCCGCGCGGTATCAGGTCGTCTTCGGCTGCGCGGCCGGTCTGATGGTGCTCGCCGTCGGGCTGGTGAAGGCGCCGTACGGGGTGGGGGTGGGTGTCGGGTTCTGGGTCGCGGTGATCGCCGGGCTGTCGGTCTACGCGGCCCGGCAGCGCGTCGCCCGGCGAGGGTTCGGCAGGCGCCACGGCATCCTGATCGGCACCTGGGGGCTGCTCTACGGCGCGGTGCTGGTGCCCGGAGTGATGTCCTTCCCGGGCGACGCGACATGGTGGGTGCCGGGCGCCGTCGCCGTCTCCCTCCCCGGCCTCATAGGCGGATATCTGGAGGCCCGGCGGTGACGGAGGCGCACGAGACGGACGCGGTGTCCACGGGCTCCGGCCCGGCGGGTGGAGCGGTGGCCCCGCGGGCCGGAAGCCATCCACGCCACGGCCTGGACGAGGTCATCCACGCCCCGGTCCGCTTCTCCATCGTGGCGACCCTGGCGGCTGCCGAGAAGGCCGAGTTCGCGTTCGTCCGCGATACGGTCGAGGTGAGCGACTCGGTCCTGTCGCGGCAGGTCGCCACCCTGGAGAAGGCCGGCTATGTCGCCGTCACCAAGGGCTATGTCGGCAAGCGCCCGCGCACCTGGCTCGCCCTCACGGCGGACGGCCGGGCCGCCTTCGCCGCGCACTGCCGGGCGCTGCGCGCCATAGCGGGCGCCGACGACTGACCGGGCCAGCCGCGCGACCGGCCGACCGGTAGCCCCGACGGCCCGACGGGCGCCGCACGGTGCCGCTCCGAGCGCGTCCCGTCAAGATCGGTTGACTTCGAGCGCACTCCAACTCCTACCGTCATGAACGGATCGGGGGGCGACGGCAGTTCGTTCTCTCCCCCGGCTCTCTCTGTTCGTCGTACGTGCCAGGAGGCAGCAGCATGATGGAGATTCCCACCCGCCACCTCGGGGGACTCGCGGTGTCGGCGCAGGGGCTCGGGTGCATGGGGATGAGCCATGGCTACGGTGCCTCGGACGACGACCAGTCGATCGCGACCCTCAACCACGCGCTCGACCTCGGCGTCTCCCTGCTGGACACCGCCGACTTCTACGGGGCGGGCCACAACGAGGAGTTGATCGGCCGGGCGATCGCCGGACGGCGCGACGAGGTGGTGCTGGCCACCAAGTTCGGCTTCGCCAACCGCCTCGGCGAGCCGACGAGGATCCGCGGTGACGCCGCCTACGTCCGCGAGGCGTGCGACGCCTCGCTGCGCCGGCTCGGCGTCGACCACATCGACCTCTACTACCAGCACCGCGTCGACCCCGACGTGCCGATCGAGGAGACCGTCGGCGCGATGGCCGAGCTGGTCGCCGCGGGCAAGGTGCGCCACCTCGGGCTCTCCGAGGCGAGCGCGGAGACCGTCCGGCGGGCCCACGCGGTCCACCCGATCGCCGCGCTGCAGAGCGAGTGGTCGCTGTGGACCCGTGATCTGGAGCAGGAGATCGCCCCGGTCTGCCGCGAGCTGGGCATCGGCCTGGTGCCGTTCTCGCCGCTCGGACGCGGCTTCCTGACGGGTCGCTACACCTCGGTGGAGGGCCTGCCGGAGTCGGATGTGCGCCGCACCCAGCCGCGGTTCGCCGACGGCAACCTGGAGCAGAACCTCGCGATCGTGGCGACACTGGAGAAGCTGGCCGCCGAAAAGGGCGTCACCACGGGCCAGTTGGCGCTGGCCTGGGTGCAGCACCGGGGCGAGGGCGTCGTGCCGATCCCCGGTACCCGCCGCCGGAAGTACCTGGAGGAGAACCTCGCGGCCCTGGAGGTGCGGCTCTCCGCCGAGGAGCTCGCCGCCATCGACGCCGCGGCCCCCGCCGACCGGGTCGCCGGCACCCGCTACGACGCGACGAGCCTGTCCTTCGTCGACAAGTGAGCCGGGAGGGCGGGCAAGGCCGGTGAGTCCGTCGGCCCGCCTGCCCGCCCGGTCGGGCTCACGCCGGTGACATCACCTCGTAGAGATGGCCGTCGGTGTCGCGGAAGAACAGGCCGCGGGGGCACAGCGGGTGGTCGGTCCGGCCGTTGTCCGGGTGGCCCGGCTCGTTGCCGAAGGGGATGCCCGCCGACCGGAGGCGGTCGAGGATCCCCTCGAAGGTCTCGGGATCGACGTCGAAGGCCAGGTGGTGGGCCTGGGCGTCGGGGACGGTCATGAAGTCCAGGGTGAGCGTCTCGTTCACCCGGACCGGGGCGAAGTGGCCGTCGCGGCCGGCCGGCGGAAGTTCCGGCAAGGCCATGACCGAGGCGAAGAAGCGGGCCGCCGCGCGGTGGTCGGCGGCCGGCACGATGGTGTGGTTGAGGGTGACGGGCATCAGGTGCTCCTGGGGTCGGTGAGGGTGCCGTGGAGCAGCACGGAGACGAGTTCCTCGGTGGCGAGCGGTCCGTGGGCCGGGCCGGCGGGTGACGGCAGCCGGCTGAAGAGCAGGCCCAGGAAGGCGGCGGCGACCCGCTCGGGGCTCAGCCGCAGCGCCTCCCGGTCCGGTTCGATCAGCTCGACCAGGGCGTCCTGCATGGCGAGGAAGGACCGGGTCCGGGCGTCCTCCGGGGGCGCCTCGCCCGCGCGGGGCTCCGGCGGATGCGGGCGCTCGCGGCGGTGCCCGGTGGCGTAGAGGCTCCGGACGACGGTGCCCATGCGCTCCATATGGGCGCAGAGCGCCTCGGCGGCCTCGGTGAGGCGGGTGGTCAGGGACTGGTCCAGGGGGACGGAGGCCAGTTCGCGCAGGACGTGGTCGACGCCCACCGCCTCGGCCACGCAGGCGTCCAGCAACTCGTCCTTGTCCTTGAACGCGCGGAAGACCGTGGCCTCGCCGATCCCGGCGGCGCGGGCGATCTGACTGGTGGTGACGGCCGTGCCGTGCTCCGCGATCAACGGGAGGGCGGCGGCGACGATCATGGCTCGGCGCTGCTCGACGCTCATGCCTGGGGCGCGGCGTCGGGGCGGCCGACTGTCTGCGGAAGGGTTCGCTGACGACATGACGACAGCGTACGGAGTGAGTACTCACTCCGTCAATGGGTCGACGCCGATGTTCCGGTCCCGTTGGTCGATGGTCGATGGTCGATGGCCGATGTGTCGATGTACGGGAGGCGCGGCCGCGCGGTCCTCCCTAGACTTCTGAAAAGGCGAGTGGAGACCTTTGCAGGAGCTCTTCAGGAGCTCCTCAGGAGTCCTTTCGGGAGACCTTTCAAGGGCAGGCGACCGAACACACACCGGCCGAGGCGGGCGACACGCCATGGAATGGAAGCTCGAACTGGTGCCGATTCCGGTGAGCGACGTGGAACGCGCGAAGCGCTTCTACAGCGAGCAGGTGGGCTTCGCCGTCGATCTCGACATCCGGCTCGACGACGGCGCACGGATCGTCCAGCTCACCCCGCCCGGTTCCGGTTGCTCGATCGTCCTGGGCGCGGGCGACGGTGTGACGCCGGCGCAGCCCGGCTCGGTGCAGGGCGTGCAGCTGGTGGTGCCCGATGTGGCCGCGGCGCGCGGGGAGTTGCTGGCCCGCGGGGTGCCGGTCGGCCCCGTTCGGCATGTGGAGAACGGGGCGCTCGCCGACGGCCCCGGCGGCGCGTGGAACTCGTTCGTCTACTTCAGCGACCCGGACGGCAACGGCTGGGCGGTACAGGAGGGACCTGCGGAGCCGACCGGAGCGGAGCGGTAGCCGTGCCCTGCCCCGCGCTCAGGCCCCCTCCGGGTGCCGCCGCGGATGGGTGGCCTCCAGGTGGGCCATGTGCCGCCGACCCCAGGAGCCCAGCGGCACCAGCGCCTCGTTGAGCGAGGTGCCCAGCTCGGTCAGCGTGTACTCGACCTTCGGCGGGACCTGGTCGAATGCCTCGCGGTGGACGATGCCGTCCGCCTCCAACTCGCGGAGCTGCTGGGCGAGTACCTTCTCGCTGACCCCCGGCAGCTCCCGACGCAACTGCCCGAACCGCCGGGGCTCCTGGGCCAGTGCCCACAGCAGCAGCACCTTCCACTTGCCGCCGATGACGTCCACGGCGGCGTCCAGGCCGCACTCGTAGGGCCCCTTCCGCCCGCCCACGCCGATCCCCTTCGCGTTCCGTCGCGTTCTGTCGCGTTCCTGCGCGGACCGTACCGCGCCGCAGGGTGCGCCGGTTGCGCGCGACCCCGCGTCCAGTATCGGTGATCGGTGACGGGCGGCGTCGCGCCGGACGCCCGTGCGGCGCCCGGCGCGACGCCGGCTCAGTTGCCGTACGGGCGGGCCAGGCGCGCCTCCCGCAGGGCCACCGCCCACCAGGTCAGCTGGTTCAGCAGGGCGTCGGCGGCCCGGGCCACCGGAGCCGGGTCGCGCAGCCGGCCCGCGTCGTCGAAGGGGCCGCCGGTGAGCGCGAAGCTGACCGTCTCCCGGATCGTGGTGGCGTGCAACTCGGCGAAGACCAGCCGCAGTTGCTCGACCGCGCGCAGGCCGCCGGAGATCCCGCCGTACGAGACGAAGCCGACCGGCTTGGCCTGCCACTCGGCCTTTAGCAGGTCGACCGCGTGCTTGAGCGGGGCCGGGAAGGAGTGGTTGTACTCCGGTGTGACGACCACGAACGCGTCCGCCTGCTCGACGCGCTTGGCGTAGGCGAGGAACTCCTCGCTGCCGTGCCGGAGTTCGTAGGGACGGACCTCGACCAGATCGATGACGTCGACGGTCAGCTGCGGGTGGGAGGCGCTGATGTGCCGGGTGAACCACTCGGTGACGACCGGGGCGAACCGGCCCTCGCGGGTGCTGGCGACGATCACGGCGAGGGTGTAGCGCGGTGCGGACATCTGGAGCCCTTCGTGGCAGGTGGGTGCGACGCCGATGACGCTAAAACCTCAATCGAAATTGAGGTCAAGTGCCCGAGGAACGAAGGGGGAGGAAGGGGCGAGGAGGGAAGAGGGGGACGGCGGGGAAGGGGCGAGGAGGGGTGACTCGCCCCGGTACCGGCCGGCCGCCGAGGCGCGCCGCGGCGGCGCCGCCCTCACTCCGCGCCGAACAGCTCCAGCAGCTCCGTCTTCTGGAACATCCGGGCCGTGTCGATCGCCGACGGCGTCCCGGCCGACGGATCGGCACCGTGCGCCAGAAGGACCTTCACGACCTCGTCCTCGCCCTTGAACACCGCACCGGCGAGGGGGGTCTGGCCCCGGTCGTTGGCGCGGTCCGCGTCGCCGCCCCGCTGCAGGAGGGCCTCCACGGTGGCCGGGTGGCCGTGGTAGGCGGCGAGCATCACCAGGGAGTCGCCCCTGTCGTTCGTCAGGTTGGCGGGCACGCCCGCGTCCACATAGGCGGCGACGGTGTCGGTGTCCCCGTGCCGCGCCAGGTCGAACACCTTGGCCGCGAGCTGCAGCACCTCGGGGTCGTGCGCGTGCTCGATCGACTCGGGCCCCCGCGGCTCGGAATTCGTCTCGCTCATTGGTCGCCGGCCTCCTGCTGTGGTCGTGGGTATCGGTATGCGTTACGGATGCACGGCCACTGTAAGTTTTCCCGGCCCCCCGCGGGGCGGATGCGGGGGCGCGGATTCCGCCGGGTCGGGGCCGGCGACCGGCGTCCGACCAGGGGCGCGGCGGGGCGCGGACCCCGCCGGAGCCCACCTGATCACCCGAACCGCGCGCCCCGGCACGAACCGGCCGCACGACACCCGCACGACACCCGCGCGGGTCAGAACGCCGCCCGTATCTCCCCGACCCGGCTGCCGCCCCCGTGCAGCGGCGCGTCCTCGATGCGCGCGAGCACCGGGTCGTCGATGCCCAGACCGCGCAGGACCCGGGCGAGGATCGGCCCCAGGGTGCGGCCCGCGCCGTCGTCGATCTTGAAGGCCACGGCCCGGCCGTCCGGCAGGGCCAGCGCCTGCACCGCCTCGGCGCCCATCTTGGAGAGGGTGCCGGGCAGGGCCCGCATCAGCCAGGTGTCGGGCCGGCGGGTGCCCGCGACGTACTCGGGGTGGGCCCGCATCGCGTCGGCCACACGCCGCTCCGGCGTGCCCGGCTCGGCGAGGACGAAGTGGCGGTAGGACCGCGCCAGGCCGGTCAGCGACAGCGACATCAGCGGCGCCCCGCAGCCGTCGACGCCGATGTGGGCCACCTCCTCGGCGGCCGCGGTGCGCACCACGTCCAGGACCAGCTGCTGGAGCGGGTGGTCCGGCTCCAGGTACGTCTCCAGCGGCCATCCGTTGAGCGCGCAGGCCGCGAGCATCGCGGTGTGCTTGCCGGAGCAGTTCATGGCCAGCGGTTCGCGGACCTTGCCGGCGGCGAGGTAGTGCTCCGCCTCCTCCGGGTCCAGCGGCAGGTCCGGCGGCGTCCGGAGGTGCTCGGTGGTGAGCCCGTGCTCGGCGAGCATGGTCCGCACCAGGTCGAGGTGGAACGATTCGCCGGAGTGGCTCGCCGCGGCCAGCGCCAGCCGCTCCCCGGAGAGCTCCAGGCCCGCCCGAAGGATCGCCGCCGCCTGCATCGGCTTGTTCGCCGACCGCGGGAAGACCGGCGCGGCCACGTCGCCGAGCGCCTGCTCGACGCTCCCGTCGGCCGCCAGCACCACCAGCGACCCCCGGTGCCGCCCCTCGACGAAGCCGGAGCGGACGACCTCGGCGAGCACCGGCGACGGGACCGCGGGACCCGACGGGACGGCGGCCGCCGAGGACGGCGCCTGCTCGGGTATCGGGGTGGACGAGGAGGAGGACGAGGTCACGGCCGGCCTTCCGGGGGACGGGGACCCGCTCCCCGGAGGCGGCTCGTGGCCGGTCAGGACAGCAGGTCGTCTACTTGTGCTTCGCCTTCACGGTACCTTCGCGCGATTTCCGCGCTGCAATCGTCGGTCGTGCGCTGCAGGGAGTGCCGGCGCTGCGAGATCTGCCGCTCGTAGCGGATCAGCCGCCCCATCCCGTCCTGCAACTCCTCGTCCGTACGGGCCGTGAGGTCCGACAGCTCGACCTCCCCGAGCATCTCGTCGGCGAGCCGGCGGTACTCCTCGCTGTGCGGGGTGCCCAGCGTCACATGGCGCGCGGACGAGCGCTGGCGCGACGGGAGGTCGGTGAGGATCTCCGGCAGCCGGTCCAGCAGCGGTGAGTGCGAGCCGGTGCGGCGGGCGGTCTCGGCGCGCAGGATGTCGATCCGGCCCTGTAGCAGCCGCCGCAGATAGCTGAGGTCGGCCTCCTCCTGCTGGCAGTCACGGCGCACCACGCGCAGTTCGGGCAGGCTCAGCCCGGACAGCTCGGGTGGGCCGGCCGGACGGAAGCGGTCGCGCTGCTGCGGGGGGCGGGCGGTCTGCGCCTGGCCGGCCTGGAGCATGGGGTCGTCCTCGGTACGGGCGGGCGCGGCGGGAGCCGGCGCCGGGGCGGTGGTGGTCGGGGCGTGCGGGGCCTCCGGGGCGGCCGGGGTCTCCGGGGCGGCCGGTCTCGTACGGCCGGACGGCGGGGTGGGGCGGGCCGGCGGGCTGCCTGCCGGTGCCGTACGGGCGGTTGGCACGGGGCCGGGTGTCCGGCCGGCGCCGAGTGTGGTCATGGATCGTTCCGTCCCCTCGTCCGGTGCCGCATCCAGGGCATGGTGTCCGTGAAACGCACCGCGTGCACGCATCGTGCCACTGTGTACGGGCCGTGTGCAGGGCCATGGCACTCGAACGGCCCTTGTGGGGGTACCCGCGCCGCGCCGTCCGGGCGGCCCGGCATGATGGCGGGTATGCGAGCTGTGGTGCAGAGGGTGAACGGCGCACGCGTCGAGGTGGCGGGCGAGACGGTCGGGGAGATCGTCGGGGAGGGGCTGTGCGCCTTGGTGGGCGTCACGCACGACGACACCCCGGAGAAGGCCGCGCAGCTCGCCCGGAAGCTGTGGACGCTGCGGATCCTCCAGGGCGAGAAGTCCTGCTCGGACAACGGGGCGCCGCTGCTGGTGATCAGCCAGTTCACTCTCTACGGTGACGCGCGCAAGGGCCGTCGTCCCACCTGGCACGCCGCCGCCCCCGGTCCGGTCGCCGAACCGCTGGTCGACGAGGTGGTCGCGCAGCTGCGGGCGCTGGGCGCGCAGGTGGCGACCGGGCGGTTCGGCGCCGACATGAAGGTCTCGCTGACGAACGACGGGCCGTTCACGGTACTCGTCGACGTCTGAGGGGCGGTCGGGGCCGGGGGCGGCGGGGGCCGGGGCGGCTCGTAGCGGGAGGGGAACGGATCCCCTACGGTTCGACCACGACCTCCTGGGATGCCGCGGTGGTGCCCGCGAGCAGCGGGGCGTCGGTCGGGACGTTCCGCTTGACCAGGGCCAGGGCGATCGGGCCGAGTTCGTGGTGGCGGGCCGAGGTGGTGACGAAGCCGAGCTGGCGGCCCTCCTCGCCGTCCGCGGCCAGCCGGATCGGCGTCCCGTGCGGCGGGAGGTGGACCTCGCTGCCGTCGAGGTGGAGGAAGACCAGGCGGCGCGGCGGCTTGCCGAGGTTCTGGACCCGGGCGACGGTCTCCTGGCCGCGGTAGCAGCCCTTCTGGAGGTGGACCGCGCTGCCGATCCAGCCGACCTCGTGCGGGATGGTGCGGTGGTCGGTCTCCAGGCCCAGCCGCGGGCGGTGCCCCTCCACGCGCAGCGCCTCCAGCGCCAGCACGCCGATCGCGGGCCCGTGCGCCGCGGCGAACGGCTCCAGTTCGGCGCGCGGCAGGAAGAGGTCGCGGCCGTACGAGGTCTCCCGGACGACGGTGCCCTCGGGGGCCTCCACGATGGAGCCGGCCGGGAGGTGGACGACGGCGAACTCCCCGGTGCGGTCGGCGACCTCGACCCGGTAGAAGAACTTCATGCTCTCCAGGTAGGCGAGCACCGCCTCCTGTTTGCCGGGCTCGGTGTGCATCCAGGTCGTCCCGCCGTCGTCGACCAGGTAGAGCGCGTGCTCGACATGGCCGTTCGCGGAGAGGATCAGCGCCTCGGTGGCCTGGCCGGGCGGGAGTTCGGTGACGTGCTGGGTGAGCAGCAGATGGAGCCAGCTCAGCCGCTCGGGACCGCTGACGGTGAGCACGCCGCGGTGCGAGAGGTCCACGAAGCCGGACCCGTCGGCGAGGGCGCGCTGCTCCCGGAACAGGTCGCCGTAGTGCGCGGCGACGCCTTCGTCGGGGGCCTCGGCGGGGACGGCGCCGGGCAGCGACAGCAGGGGGCTGGCGGATGAATGTCGCAGCATGCGCCCAGCCTACGACCAGCGGCGCCGGTCCTATGCGTTCCCCTTGGTGCGCTCGCCGCCCTGCGCGGCCCGGTCCGTGCAGGCCGTGCACCGGCCGAAGATCGCGAAGTGCTTCATGTCGGTGTCGAAGCCGAACTGCTCGCGGAGGGTGGCGACGAACGGCTCGGCGACCGACAGGTCCGCCTCGATGACGTCCGTGCAGTCCCGGCACACCAGGTGGATGTGGTGGTGGCGGTCGGCGAGGTGGTAGGTGGGCGCCCCGTGCCCGAGGTGGGCGTGGCTGACCAGATCCAGCTCCTCCAGCAGCTCCAGCGTGCGGTAGACGGTGGAGATGTTGATGCCGCCGGCGGTCTTGCGCACCTCGGTGAGGATGTCGTCAGGGGTGGCGTGCTCCAGCCTGTCGACCGCCTCCAGGACGAGTTGCCGCTGCGGGGTCAGGCGGTATCCGCGCCTGCGGAGGTCGCTCTGCCAGTCGGTGGTCACCACACGGCCAGTGTAGGAGGGCGGCCGGGCCGTGTGCATGCCCCGGAGTCGGCCATCCGCGCCGCCCGGGTCAGCCGGTGTGCACGCCCCGCAGGTAGCGGGCCAGGTCGCCGATGGCGGTGGGGTTGCGGGGGCTCTCGACGAGTTCGGCGTAGTCCATGACGTAGATGCGGTGGTTCCGGACCGCGGAGACGCCGGCGAGCGGGGCGTAGGACTCCAGGAACGCCTTCTTCTGTGCGGCGGTGGTGTCGCCGTAGTTGTTGATGACGATGACGTCGGGGTCGCGGGCGACGACGGTCTCCCAGCCGACGGTGGTCCAGGAGTCCTTGAGGTCCTTCATGACGTTGTCGCCGCCGGCCTTGGTGATGATGTCGTGCGGGCCGGCGTACCGGCCGGCGGTCAGCGGCTTGTCGCGGCCGTCGTCGTAGAGGAAGACGGTGGGGCGGTGGGCCGGGGTGTGTGCGGCGGCCTCGGCGACCTGCTTCTTGTACGTGCGGATCAGGGCCTGGGCGCGGTCCTCGACGTCGAAGATCTTCCCGAGGGCGGCGAGGTCGGCGTAGAGCGCCTCCAGGGGCGGCAGCACCCCGCGGGCGCCGCCGTCGGTGCCGTTGTGGCAGGACTCGGTCAGCACGTAGGAGCCGATGCCGAGCTTCTTCAGGGCGGCGGGGGTCAGGCCGTTGCCCTCGCCGAAACCGTAGTTCCAGCCGGCGAAGACCAGGTCGGCCCCGGCGTCCAGGGCCATCTCCTTGGTGAGGGCCTTCTTGGACAGCCAGGGGACCTTGCCGTAGGCGGCCTTCCAGGGGACCTTGGACAGGTCGCCCTTGTCGTCGGGCATGGCGTAGCCGGCCATCCGGTCCGTAAGGCCGAGCGCGAACATGATCTCGGTGATGCCGACGTCGTTGGTGACCACGCGGCGCGGGGCGCGCGCGTAGGTGGCCGGGGTGCCGCAGTTGGTGACGGTGACGGGGTAGTGCCCGGAGGCGCGGTCGCCGTCGCCGCCGCCGGCGTCCTCGGCGACGTGGGCGCCGCAGCCGGTGAGGGCGAGGGCCAGGGCGGCGAGCAGGGCGGCGGGACGGAGGCCGCGGCGGGCGGCGCGGGGAGTGTTCGGCACGGGGTGGTCCTCGGGTCCTCAGGAGGCGGGCAGGCGGTCGAACAGCAGCTGGACGGCGCCGGTTTCGGGGTGGTGCACACGGTGGGCGCGGACGCCGAAGACTGAAGCGAGCAGCTCGGCGGTGAGCACGTCGTGCGGCGCGCCGGAGGCGACGATCCGGCCGTCGGCGAGGACGTACAGCTCGTCGCAGTGCACGGCGGCGAGGTTGAGGTCGTGCAGCGCGGCGAGCACCGTCGGCCCGCTGTCCCGGACCAGCGCCAAGACCTCCAACTGCTGGGCGATGTCGAGGTGGTTGGTGGGTTCGTCGAGGACCAGCACCCGCGGCTCCTGGGCCAGCGCGCGGGCGATCAGCACCCGCTGCTTCTCGCCGCCGGAGAGCCGCAGGAAGCCGCGTTCGGCGAGGTGGGCGGCGCCGACCCGGGCCAGCGCCCGGTCGCAGATCTCGCGGTCCGCGGCACTGGCCCGGCCGGAGCCGCGCTGGTGCGGCAGCCGCCCCATCGCGACGACCTCGGCGGCGGTGAAGTCGAAGTCGGTGCCGCCCTCCTGGGGCAGCGCGGCCAGCAGCCGGGCGGCCTCGCGGGCGGTGAGCCCGTGCAGGTCGGTGCCGTCGAGCCGGACGGTGCCGGCGGCCGGGCGCAGCGCCCGGTAGACACAGCGCAACAGGGTCGACTTTCCACTGCCGTTGGGGCCGACGAGCCCGATGAGCCGGCCGCTGTCGGCGGTCAGGCCGACGTCGTGGACGAGCCGCCGCCCGGCCACCGCCACCGACAGCCCGGTGATGTCCAGCCGCATCAGGCACCGCCTCCGAAGGTGTAGCCGCGCCGCCGCATCAGCAGCACGAAGCAGGGGACGCCGAGCACGGCGGTGATCACCCCGACGGGCAGCTCGACGGGGGCCAGCAGCACCCGGGAGAGCAGGTCGACCCAGACCAGCAGCACCGCGCCGAGCAGCGGCGCCACGGCCAGCACCCGGCGGTGGTCGGCGCCGACCAACATCCGGGTGGCGTGCGGCACCATCAGCCCGACGAAGCCGATCGCGCCGCTGACCGCGACCACCGTGCCGGTGGCCGCGGCGGCCACCACGAACAGTTCGCGGCGCAGCCGCTCGGGGTCCACGCCCAGCGCCGCGGCGGTCTCGTCCCCCATGGCCAGGGCGTTCAACCGGCCCGCGGAGAGCAGCAGATGGGCCAGGGCCGCGACGACCGCCGCGGCGGCGATCGGCACCGAGCCCCAGCCGGCCCCGCTGAGGCTGCCCAGCAGCCACATCATCGCCGAGCGGGCCGCCTCGCCGCGGTCGGCGGTGAACACCATCAGGGTGGTGACCGCGGAGAAGCCGTAGTACATCGCGGTGCCGGTCAGCACCAGTCGCATCGGGGTCAGCCCGTGGGCGGTGCGGGCGGCCGCGTAGACCAGTGCCATGGCCAGCAGCGCGGAGACGAAGGCCGAGACGGACAGCGCCCAGACGCCGAGCGCGCCCAGCGCCCCGAAGAGCAGCACGGTGTTGGCGCCGACCGCGGCGCCGGAGGAGATGCCGAGCACGAAGGGGTCGGCGAGGGCGTTGCGGACCAGGGCCTGGACGGCGACGCCGATGGCCGAGAGACCGGCGCCGACGACGGCGGCGAGCACCGCGCGGGGGAACCGCAGCTCCCAGACGATGGTGTAGGCGGGGACCTCGTCGGGCCGTATGGTGCCGCCGGTCAGGCCGGCGGCCAGATGGTGCAGCACCTGCGGCCAGCCGATGCCGGCGGCGCCGAGGGCGGTCCCGCACAGCAGCGAGACGAGCAGGGCGGCGGCGAGGGCCGCGGCCAGCGGGAGGGTGCGGGCGGGACGTGCCAAGGGTGGTCGGACCTTCGGCTCGGGCCGCGTGTGTACGTAAGGAGCAGCGGCCCGTGCCCAGGCGTCGGCGGCGTCCCCTCGCAGTCCACGGCGAGTCGGTGCGGATGCGGCGCCGCCGCGGGCGATCGGGCTTGTGGAACGCGCCCTTCGCGGGGCGTTCCGCTTACCGTTGCGGGTCAGCGCCGGACTCTCACCGGACTTCCCCCGCGGGGCGCGTCATGAAGTTGTGGTGCGGGCCGGGCGGCCCCGGGGCTCAGCCCTCGTACGGCGTGCCGTCCGGGCGGAAGAACGCGACGCCGTCCGGCATGTCGTCGGGCAGGC
This sequence comes from Streptomyces sp. BHT-5-2, assembly GCF_019774615.1. Classification (NCBI taxonomy): domain Bacteria; kingdom Bacillati; phylum Actinomycetota; class Actinomycetes; order Kitasatosporales; family Streptomycetaceae; genus Streptomyces; species Streptomyces sp. BHT-5-2. Next base: position 2,046,164 of record NZ_CP081496.1, read on the forward strand.
TCTCGGCCCACTCCTTGAGGTCGGTGACCTTCTTCAGCTGCGCGGACATGTACGGGCGCAGCGGCACCTCGGGGGTGGACTTCTCGCCGACCCACATCAGGTCGCCCTTGACGTAGCCGTAGAGCCGCTTGCCGCCGGTGTACGGGCCGGCCGCGGCGGTCCGCGCGATGGCGTCGGTGGCCAGGTCGATCTGCGGCTTCTGGTCGGCCAGCTCGCCGTACCAGATCTCGACGACGCCCTGGTCGCGGGTCATCACGACCTCGACCTGGCGGTCCGCGTCCACGCGCCAGAAGCCGGTCTCGGTCTCCAGCGCGGTGACCTTCCTGCCCTCCTCGTCGAGCACCCACGTGTGCGAGGTGTACTCGAGGAAGTCACGGCCGTCGTGGGAGAAGACGACCTCCTGGCCGAAGTTGCACTTCTCGACGCCGGGGGCCTGCGTGTCGTCGTCTCCGACGCGGGCGAAGACGCCCGCGCCCTCCCAGCGGCCGAGGAGGAAGGCCAGCGGGACCAGCGACGGGTTCAGGTCGGACGGGATCTCGATCATGAGCTCAGGCGATCTGTCGTGGGGGCGGGAGAGGGGTGGGCGCTCAGCGCTGGCCCTGGTACAGCTTCTTCCAGGTCAGCCCGGCGAACGCGATCACGCCGACGGCGACCAGAACCAGCAGGGTGGTGAAGAATGCCTCAAGCACGAGCGCGCTCCTTGGGCGGAGTGAGGTGTTACGGACCGCCTGAGAGTCTAGTCGGCGCCCTCGGCGGCGGCGCTGTGAGGTCCGCGTCGGGTCCGCCACGCCTACGCTGGGCCCATGGCGAAGAAGCTCGTGATCAAGGTGACGGCGGGTGCGGACGCGCCCGAGCGGTGCTCGCAGGCGTTCACGGTGGCGGCGGTGGCGGTGGCCAGCGGCGTCGAGGTGTCGCTGTGGCTGACCGGGGAGTCGGTGTGGTTCGCGCTGCCGGGGCGGGCGGCGGAGTTCGAGCTGCCGCACGCGGCGCCGCTGCCGGAGCTGATCGAGGGGATCCGCGCGGGCGGCGGGGCGATCACGGTCTGCACGCAGTGCGCGGCGCGGCGCGACATCGAGGAGTCGGACCTGATCGAGGGGGCGGGCATCGCCGGTTCCCAGCTGTTCGTCAGCGAGATCATGCCGGACGGCGTGCAGGCGCTCGTCTACTGACGCCCGGGGCGCGGGCCCTAGCTCCGGCGGCGGTCCTCGTCGTCGCGGTCGTCCAGCTCGCGCCACCAGCGGTCGGACTCCGGGTCGCCGGACTCGTCCCACCAGCGCTCGCCCGGCTCGCGGCGGTTGCCGACGACGGCCGCGCAGGGCGGGATGACCATGGCGACGACGCACATCGCGACCGCGGCCGGCACGGACCACAGCCGCACCACGCTCCACGCCAGCACGAACAGCATCAGGCACACGCCCATCAGGACGAAGTACCGGCGGTGGCGGCGCTGCGGCGGGGTGAGCCGGTGATGCGCATGCGCGGACATACATCCACGGTAAGTCCGCCGGGTCCCGGAAAGAAGCCCGTGGGAGGGCCGTTACGGGCGGCCCGCCGCACAGGGGCAGCACGGAGGGCCGCACCCCACAGCCAAGGCGTCCAAACCCCTGGGGTGCGGCCCTCCGGCCCTACGGACCCGGATCGCGGATCCGTACGCGCGCGTGCCGTCAGACGGCGATGGCGACCTCCGACAGCCCGCCCTTCTGCGCGACGACCGTGCGGTCCGCGCTGCCGCCCGGCACGAGGGCGCGCACCGTCCAGGTGCCCTCGGCCGCGTAGAAGCGGAACTGTCCGGTCGCGGAGGTGGGGACCTCGGCGGTGAACTCGCCGGTGCTGTCCAGCAGGCGGACGTAACCGGTGACGGGCTGGCCGTCGCGGGTCACGCTGCCCTGGATGGTGGTCTCACCGGGCTTGATGGTCGAGGCGTCCGGGCCGCCGGCCTGTGCTCCACACATGGGTACTTCCTTGAGGGGTAGGGAGGGGGCTCTCGGGGTTACTTGTTGGCGCCGAGCTCGATCGGGACGCCGACCAGCGAGCCGTACTCGGTCCAGGAACCGTCGTAGTTCTTGACGTTGGTCTGGCCCAGCAGCTCGTGCAGCACGAACCAGGTCAGCGCGGAGCGCTCACCGATCCGGCAGTAGGCGATGGTGTCCTTGGCGAGGTCGACGGCCTCCTCCTCGTAGAGGGCGGTGAGCTCGTCGTCCGACTTGAAGGTGCCGTCGTCGTTGGCGTTCTTCGACCACGGGATGTTGCGGGCGCTGGGCACGTGGCCGGGGCGCTGCGACTGCTCCTGCGGGAGGTGAGCCGGGGCCAGCAGCTTGCCGCTGAACTCGTCGGGCGAGCGGACGTCGACCAGGTTCTTGTCGCCGATCGCGGCGACCACGTCGTCGCGGAAGGCGCGGATCGAGGTGTCCTGGGCCTGGGCCTGGTAGGCGGTGGCCGGGCGCCGCGGGACCTCGGAGCCGTCGACCAGGTCGCGGGAGTCCAGCTCCCACTTCTTGCGGCCGCCGTCGAGCAGCTTGACGCTGTCGTGGCCGTAGAGCTTGAAGTACCAGTACGCGTACGCCGCGAACCAGTTGTTGTTGCCGCCGTAGAGGACGACCGTGTCGTCGTTGGCGATGCCCTTCGCGGAGAGCAGCTTCTCGAAGCCCTCCTGGTCGACGAAGTCGCGGCGGACCGGGTCCTGGAGATCCTTCTTCCAGTCGATCCGGACGGCGTTCTTGATGTGGTTCTTGTCGTAGGCCGAGGTGTCCTCGTCGACCTCGACGAGCACCACCTTCGGGTCCTCGAGGTGGGCCTCGACCCAGTCGGCGTCTACCAGGACGTCGCTACGGCTCATGGTCTTCTCTCCTCCGGGGCAGTTGCGGGGGGCGGGCTTGAGGGGTGCACGCGTACGCCGGACGGCGCGGCGCGATCGGGCGCGCGGCGCTGTACGGGGGACTCGTGAGGGGGCGGCCTCAAGGGGCGGCCGGCCGGGGTGACGGGGACGAACGGCCCGTCAGGCGGGGCGACAGAGCATGGCGGCGACGCGGCACAGGTCGACTGCCCGCCGCTTCGTGAGTACCGCCTGTCCCCGTGGACGGAGACCGCTCAATGCGCTCTGCATGGGTCCGATCGTAGGGAGGCGGAGCGCGGCATGTCACCGGTGTGTCAAATGGCGAGACGTGATTGCCCGCGATGCGGGATGCGTGCGCCGGGAGAAGGGGCGCGGAGCGCCCGGCGGGGCGCAGTCGCAGGTGGGGGTCTGGCGTACGGACCGGGGTGTCTCAGGAAATGGACCGGGTGGGATGGGCCCGGTTGGCGGGCTCGGGCGGCGGCCGGTGGGGCGGTCCGCCACCCGAGGGCGGCTCAGCGGGTGAGCTTGACGTCCGTGCCGGACGCGGTGACCGAGATGCCCTGCGCGGTCGTGGTGACCTTCTCCAGCTTCAGGCTGCCCGGCAGCTGGTCCAGCTTCCAGCCGTGGTCGGTCTGGTCCCGCACCTTGCGCTCGCAGCCGGGGAGCGCCCGGCACATCGCGGGGACGGTGTCGGCCCGCACCCGGACCGTGTCGCCGTGGACGATGTCGATCGAGCCGGTGACGTCGAACGAGCTGAGCAGCGGGACGTTGGGGGAGATCTTGACCTGGGCGCGGCCGTTCTTCTCGCCGCCGTAGGAGATCCGCACGCCGCCACCGGCCGCGTTGGTCATGTCCGCGAAGCTGATCTGGGCGGTGGCGGTCGCCGAGGCGGCGCTGTCGATGGAGCTGTAGTCGCTGGTCAGCGCGACGTCGTGGAACTGCGCCGACAGGTGCTTCAGGGTCAGCGTGCGGCCCGCGGAACGCGCCGCCACGTGGTCGAGCTCGGCGTCCACCTCGTCGAGGTTCCGTCCGGCGACCTGGGTCAGGAAGGGGAAGCCCTTGATGGAGACCTCGGGCGTCGAGGTGATCCCGTTCATGCTGCGGAGCTTGTCCGCGGCCTTGCTCTCGGCGAGATTGACCGCCACGCGGTCGGCCGCCACGAACAGCCCGCCGAATATCACGACGAGCACCAGCAGCACCTTCAGTGCGCGCATCGAACCACTACCCCCACTTGTGACAGCAGCCGGACCGGGGCCCGCCCCGGCTGAGTTCCGTGCAATCCGTACGCGGGCCCCCAGCCCGCTTCCGGGGAACCCTGGGGCCCGCCCGGTGGGTCATGGCCGGGGCCGGCCCTGACCCATCGGACAGACCCTAGACGAACCGGTCGCCGGAACGGGAGCGGCGGCCGTACCGGGCGCAGAACCCTGCGCTCCGTACGGCCGCCGCGGCGCTGTGTGGCCGGCCCGGGGCTACCCCAGCGCCCGGCCCAGGACGTAGACCGCCGGGGACGCCAGGGCCAGCGGCAGGGCGACGCCCGCGGTCATGTGGACGAACTTCGACGGGTAGTCGTAGCTGGCCACCCGCAGGCCGATCAGGGCGCAGCCGCCGGCGGCCAGGCCCAGCAGGGCGCCGGCCGTCCCCATGCCGGTCAGCCGGCCGGCCGCGATGCCGCCGCCGACGCCCGCCAGCAGTCCGAGCACCAGGGTGAGCGGGCCGGGCAGCGGCAGCGCCCGGGCGAGCGCCGCCAGGGCGACCGCGACGGCGCCGACCACCACCGCGTCCGGGTCCGCGGCCAGCTGGCCGGCGGCGAGCACCGCCAGCGCGGACGACGTCAGGCCCGCGGTGAGCGCGTACATCCGCTCGTCCGGGCTGGAGTGGTTGCGCAGTTGCAGGACGATGACCAGCAGGCACCACACGCCGAGCGTGCCGATGGCCACCAGCGGCGCGTCCTCGTGCGGGGTAGCCAGCAGTCCGGCGTCGGTGGCCAGGCCGCCGAGGAAGGCCAGCGCGATGCCCTGGCGGGCCGGCCACATGCCGTTGAGCCGGAACCAGCCGGCGGCGGTGACGGCCTGCAGCAGCACCACCGGAACCGCCAGGAACGGGCGGGCGACCGGGGCGGCCAGCGCCAGCAGCAGGGCGAGCAGCGCGGTCAGCGCGGCCGGCTGGATACCGGGCGGGATGATCGGCGAGCGGCCTTCGAGGCGGGCGAGCTGGTTGGGCTTCAGCGGGGCCGCGGGGACGGCGGGGGCGGCAGAGGCGGCGGCCGGCTCGGACGCGGCGGCCTGCGGCTCCGGGTGGCCGGCCGGCACCGGTTCGGCGGCGGCCGTGGGCCCGTGCGCGGCCTCATGGGGGGCCTGCGGCGCGGCGTGCCGGGGTGCCTGCCGGGCAGCCTGGTGGCCGGCCAGGTCGCCGGTCCGGTCCGGGACCTGGGGGGCGTTCTGGTGGGGCGCCGCGTAGGTGCCCTGGTGCGGCGGGGGCGCCGGGGCGGCGTAGGCGTCCTGCCCGTAGGCGTCGTGCCCGTGCCCGTAGGCGTCCTGGCCGTACTGCGGGGCGGGGTGCTGCGGCTGCTGCTGCCCGTATGCCTCGTAGCCGTAGGGCTGTTGGGGCTGCTGGGCCTGGGGGAGCGGTGGCTGCTGTTGCGGCTGGTGCTGCTGCATATAGGGGTCGTAGGGCTGCTGCTCGTACGGGGTGCCGTAGGGGGAGTACGGGTCGTACGGGTTCTGGTGCTGCGGCTGGTTGTCGCTCATGGCCCTCTGCTCATCCTCCGGCGAACGGCGGCAGGACCTCGACGGTGCCGCCCTGGCTCAGCGGCACCTCCGCATGATCGCGGGAGCCGACCTGGACGCCGTCCACCAGGAAGGAACAGCGCAGCAGGACGCGGGCGAACTCCGGGTTCGCGGTGTGCGCGGCGCGGGCCGCGTCCAGCGCCTCGGCGAGCGTCGCCGCCGCGTACGGCTCCTCGGCGGCGCCCGCGGCGGCCTTGGCCGCGGCCCAGTAGCGCACGGTGCCAGTTGTTGTCACGGCGGCCTCTTCATGTCGGGGGCTCTTGCCGCCTCCATGATGGCGTACGCGGCGGCCGACCCGGTTCCGGGCAAGTTCGGACAAGTTCGGGTAAAGACTTTCCGGCGATCCGTGTCGATTCCTGCGGTGTTCGGAGAAATTCGGTTGCCGAAGGCAAGTGTTCGCATAGGCTTCCGGGCTGTGTTGCTCCGACTCGCGCGGGCGCATCTGCTGCCCTACAGGCGCTCCATATCCCTCGTCGTCCTGCTCCAGCTGATCCAGACGCTCGCCACGCTGTATCTGCCGACCCTCAACGCCGACATCATCGACAACGGTGTCGTCAAGGGCGACACCGGCTACATCTTCGGCGTCGGCGCCTTCATGATCGCGGTGACGGTGCTCCAGATCGCCTGCGCGATCGGCGCGGTCTACTTCGGCGCCCGTACGGCCATGGCGCTCGGCCGGGACGTCCGGGCCGCCGTCTTCGACCGGGTGCAGTCCTTCTCCGCCCGCGAGATGGGCGGCTTCGGCGCCCCGTCGCTGATCACCCGCACCACCAACGACGTCCAGCAGGTCCAGATGCTGGTCCTGATGACGTTCACGATGATGGTCTCGGCGCCGATCATGTGCGTCGGCGGCATCGTCATGGCGCTCAACCAGGACGTGCCGCTGTCGGCGCTCCTCCTGGTCATCGTCCCGGTCCTCGGGATCCTCGTCTCACTGATCGTGCGCCGGTTGCGCCCGCTGTTCCGCGGGGTGCAGGAGCGCATCGACACCGTCAACCGCGTGCTGCGCGAGCAGATCGCCGGCATCCGCGTCATCCGCGCCTTCGTCCGCGACGACCACGAACGCGAGCGGTTCGCCCGGGCCAACACCGACCTCTACGACGTCTCGATGCGCGCCGGCCGGCTGATGTCGATGATGTTCCCGCTGGTCATGCTGATCGTGAACCTCTCCAGCGTGGCCGTCGTGTGGTTCGGCGCGCTGCGCATCGACGCGCAGAAGATGGAGATCGGGGCGCTGACGGCCTTCCTCAGCTACCTGATGTACATCCTGATGTCGATCATGATGGCGACGTTCATGGTGATGATGCTGCCGCGCGCCGAGGTCTGCGCCGAGCGCATCCAGGAGGTGCTGGCGACCGAGTCCAGCGTCACCCCGCCCGCCGAGCCGGTCACCACGCTGCGCCGGCACGGCGAACTGGAGCTCCGGGACGTGGAGTTCCGTTTCCCCGGCGCCGAGCAGCCGGTCCTGCGGGACGTCAGCCTGATCGCCCGCCCCGGCGAGACCACCGCCGTCATCGGCTCCACCGGTGCCGGCAAGTCCACCCTCCTCGGGCTGGTACCGCGGCTGTTCGACGCCACCGGCGGCACCGTCCTGGTCGACGGCGAGGACGTGCGCACCCTGGCCCCGGAGACGCTGGCCTCCGTGGTCGGCCTGGTGCCGCAGAAGCCGTACCTCTTCTCCGGGACGGTCGCCACCAACCTGCGGTACGGCAATCCCGACGCCACCGACGAGGAACTGTGGCACGCGCTGGAGACCGCGCAGGCCAGGGACTTCGTCGAGCGGATGGAGGGCGGCCTGGACGCGCCGGTCGCGCAGGGCGGCACCAATGTCTCCGGCGGCCAGCGGCAGCGGCTGGCGATCGCCCGCGCCCTGGTCCGCAAGCCCGAGATCTACCTCTTCGACGACTCCTTCTCCGCCCTCGACTACGCCACCGACGCGGCCCTGCGCGCCGCGCTGGCCCGGGAGACCGACCGGGCCACCGTGGTGATCGTCGCCCAGCGGGTCGCAACGATCCGCGGCGCCGACCGGATCGTGGTCCTGGACGAGGGCCGGATCGTGGGGACCGGCACCCACGGCGAGCTGATGGCCGGCAACGAGACCTACCGGGAGATCGTGCTCTCCCAGCTCACCGAGCAGGAGGCGGCATGACCACCGAGGACGAACAGGGCCCGGCCACCGGCACGGACCGGGCCTCCGGAGAGGCGCCCGCCGGCGCCTCCGGACCGGCCCCCGCCTCGGCCCCCCGCCGCGGGCCGGGCCCCGGCGCCGGCCCGATGGCCCGCATGATGAGCGGCCCGATCGACAAGTCCATGGACTTCAAGGGCTCCGGCAAGCGCCTGCTGGCCCAGATGCGCCCGGAGCGCGGCATCATCGCGGTCGCGCTGCTGCTGGGCGTGCTCAGCGTGGCGCTGACCGTCGTCGGGCCGAAGGTCCTGGGCCGGGCCACCGACCTGATCATGGCCGGCATCGTCGGCCGCCGACTGCCCGAGGGCCTGACCAGGGCGCAGGCCGCCGAGTTCCTGCGGGCGCACGGCCAGGGCGGGCTCGCGGACCTGGTCGCCGGCATGCCGGTGGACCCGGGCCCGCACACCGACTTCGGCGCGGTCGGCACGGTCCTGCTGTGGGTCGCGCTGATCTACGCGGGCTCGGCGCTGTTCGGCTTCGTCCAGGCCCGGATCGCCACCCGCGTCGTCCAGCGCACCGTCTTCCGGCTGCGCGGACAGGTCGAGGAGAAGCTGGCCCGGCTGCCGTTGAGCTACTTCGACCGGCAGCAGCGCGGCGAGGTGCTCTCCCGCGCCACCAACGACATCGACAACATCCAGCAGACGCTCCAGCAGACCCTCAGCCAGATCGTGACCTCGCTGCTGACGATCGTGGGCGTGCTGGTGATGATGTTCTGGATCTCGCCGCTGCTGGCGCTGGTCGCGCTGGTCACCGTGCCGGTCTCGGTGGTGGTCGCCACCAAGGTCGGCAAGCGCGCCCAGCCGCAGTTCGTCCAGCAGTGGAAGACCACCGGCAAGCTCAACGCGCACATCGAGGAGATGTACACCGGGCACTCGCTGGTCAAGGTCTTCGGCCGGCAGAAGGAGTCCGCCGAGCTCTTCCGCGAGCAGAACGAGGCGCTCTACGCGGCGGGCTTCAAGGCCCAGTTCATCTCCGGCATCATCCAGCCCGCGATGATGTTCGTCGGCAACCTCAACTACGTGCTGGTGGCCGTGGTCGGCGGCCTGCGGGTGGCCGCCGGGGCGCTGTCCATCGGCGACGTCCAGGCGTTCGTCCAGTACAGCCGCCAGTTCAGCCAGCCGCTGACCCAGGTCGCCTCGATGGCCAACCTCGTCCAGTCCGGTGTCGCCTCCGCCGAGCGGGTCTTCGAACTCCTCGACGCCGACGAGCAGGACCCCGACAGCGAGCAGCCGGCCCGCCCCGAGCACGTCACCGGCCAGGTCGCCTTCGAGCACGTCTCCTTCCGCTACGACGCGAACAAGCCGCTCATCGAGGACCTCTCGCTCACCGTCCGCCCCGGCCAGACCGTCGCCATCGTCGGCCCGACCGGCGCCGGCAAGACCACCCTGGTCAACCTCCTGATGCGGTTCTACGAGGTCCGCGGCGGCCGGATCACCCTCGACGGCGTGGACGTCGCGCGGATGTCCCGCGAGGAGCTGCGCGGCCACATCGGCATGGTCCTCCAGGACACCTGGCTCTTCGGCGGCACCATCGCCGAGAACATCGCCTACGGCGCCCCCGAGGGCACCTCCCGCGACAAGGTCGTCGCGGCCGCCCGGGCCACCCACGTCGACCGCTTCGTGCGCACCCTCCCCGACGGCTACGACACCGTCATAGACGAGGAGGGCGGCAACGTCTCGGTAGGCGAGAAGCAGCTCATCACCATCGCCCGCGCCTTCCTCGCGGAGCCGGCCATCCTCGTCCTGGACGAGGCCACCAGCTCCGTCGACACCCGCACCGAGGTCCTCATCCAGCAGGCCATGGCCCAACTCCGCAGCGGCCGGACCAGTTTCGTCATCGCGCACCGCCTCTCCACCATCCGGGACGCCGACGTCATCCTGGTGATGGAGGACGGCTCCCTCGTCGAACAGGGCACCCACGACACGCTCCTGGCCGCGGACGGGGCCTACGCCCGCCTGTACGCGGCCCAGTTCGCGGAGGCGGTGGCGGAGACGGGCTGACGCGCGGCGGGCCGGCCCTACCCCTTGCTCTTAAAGAGCAGGGGGTAGCCCCTGCCCGGTCCGCGCCACCACCCACTCGCCGATCCTCCGCAGCAGTTCCGGCCCCGCGGCGTTCTCGGCGTGGCCGAAGCCCCGTTCGAGCCAGAGCGCGGTGGTGGCGGGGTCGGCGGCGGCCATCAGCATGCGGGGGTGGTCCACCGGGAAGTAGGGGTCGCGGTCGCCGTGGACGAGGAGCAGCGGGGTCGGGGCGATCAACGGGACGGCCTCGGCGGGGGAGAGCGGCACCGGGTCCCACTCCGCGGGGTGGATCCGGGTGCGCAGGCCGACGCGGGAGACCAGCCGGCCGGTGGGACTGGTGACGGCCCAGTGGAGGCGCCGCATCGACGCGGTGCCCCGGTAGTACCACCGGGCGGGGGCACTGACGGCGACCACTGCGTCCGGGCACGCACCTGTGCGCTCCCCGTGCTCCCCCCGGCCGCGGTCAGGCCCCCGCCGGCCGTGCAGCGCGGCCTGCCGGAGCACGACCGAGCCGCCCATGGAGAAGCCGACGGTGGCGATCCGGCGGTGGCCCAGGGAACGGGCCCAGCGGATCGCGGCGGTCACGTCGTGGATCTCCCGGTCGCCGACGGTGGAGCGCCCGCCGGACCCGCCGTGCCCCCGGAAGGAGAACGTGATCACGTCCGCGTGCTGGGACAACGCGGCCGCGGCGCGGCGCAGCGCGGGCTTTTCGAGGGAGCCGGTGAAGCCGTGCGCGAGCACCACGGCGAGGTCGCCCACGGGGGCGGACGGCGGCTCCGGAGAAGGGCCGGACGGGGCCTGTGGAAGCGGGATCCGGGGGGTGCGGGCGGCCTCGATGCGCACGCCGTCGTCCGTCAACAGCACCGCGCGATGACCACTCGAAGTGATCGACGGAACACAAGAAGGTGCAAAGTCGGCCTCGGGTCCGCAGCTCATGTGAGCTATTCTGCTGGGCAAGAAGGATCCGGGCAGCGTCGCCCCCGGGTCCTTTTGTGCTTTCACGCACGCAGAGCGTGTGACCGGGAGCACCCCGTACGAAGCAGTGCCGCAGACCCCCGGCCCAGCCGGGTGGTGCCCCCGTCGCAGGGACCGAGGAGGAACCAGACGTCATGGGCAAGCGAAGCGTGCAGGACAGCGAGCCGTTCAGGATGAGGCTCGCCGGAAACCGGGTAGGTGGTCGGAAGTGAGTTCGCTTCTGCTGCTGACCAACGCCCTCCAGCCATCGACGGAGGTGCTTCCGGCGCTCGGCCTGCTGCTGCACAGCGTCCGGGTGGCCCCCGCCGAGGGCCCGGCCCTGATCGACACCCCAGGGGCCGACGTCATACTGATCGACGGCCGTCGTGATCTTCCGCATGTGCGATCCCTGTGCCAGCTGCTGCGGTCCACCGGGCCCGGCTGCCCGCTGGTGCTGGTGGTCACCGAGGGCGGACTGGCCGCCGTCACCGCCGACTGGGGTGTCGACGACGTGATGCTGGACACCGCCGGGCCGGCCGAGGTGGAGGCGCGGCTGCGGCTGGCGATGGGCCGCCAGCAGATCACCACTGACAACGGCCCGATGGAGATCCGCACCGGCGACCTCTCCGTGGACGAGGCCACCTACAGCGCCAAGCTCAAGGGCCGGGTCCTGGACCTGACCTTCAAGGAGTTCGAGCTGCTGAAGTACCTGGCGCAGCACCCGGGCCGGGTCTTCACCCGCGCCCAGCTCCTCCAGGAGGTGTGGGGCTACGACTACTTCGGCGGTACGCGCACGGTGGACGTGCACGTCCGGCGGCTGCGCGCCAAGCTCGGCCCCGAGCACGAGTCGCTGATCGGCACGGTCCGCAACGTCGGCTACCGCTTCGTGGTGCCGGAGAAGGTGGAGCGGGCCGCCGCGGAGGCCAAGGCGCAGGAGGACACCACACAGGGGGCGAAGAAGGGCGGTGGCGTGGACGGGCCGGTAGACGGACGCGCGCCCGCACGTTCTTCCACGTCGGACGGGAAATCCGCGTCCGCGCAGCCTGCCCGCCGGTAGGACCACCCGCGTAGACTGCCGCGCGTGGCCAAGGTGACGCGGGATGATGTGGCAAAACTGGCGGGGACGTCCACCGCCGTCGTCAGTTACGTCATCAACAACGGACCGAGGCCGGTCGCCCCGGCCACGCGTGAGCGGGTGCTCGCCGCCATCAAGGAGCTCGGCTACCGGCCCGACCGGGTCGCGCAGGCGATGGCGTCCCGCCGCACCGACCTCATAGGTCTGATCGTGCCGGACACCCGGCAGCCGTTCTTCGCGGAGATGGCGCACGCCGTCGAACAGGCCGCGTCCGAGCGCGGCAAGATGGTGCTGGTCGGCAACGCCAACTACATCGACGAGCGCGAGGTGCACTACCTCCGCGCGTTCCTCGGGATGCGGGTGTCCGGGCTGATCCTGATCAGTCAGGGCCCCAGCGAGCACGCCGCCGCGGAGATCGAGGCGTGGGACGCCAGGGTGGTGCTGCTGCACCGCCGGCCGGACGCCATCGACGACGTCGCGGTGATGACCGACGACATCTGGGGCGCGCAGCTGGCGACCCGGCACCTCCTGGAGCACGGCCACGAGTACGTCGCCTTCCTGGGCGGCACCGAGGAGACCCCGAAGTCCGGCGACCCGGTCACCGACCACGTCGAGGGCTGGCGGCGGGCCATGCTGGAGTCCGGGCGCTCGACGGAGGGCCGCTACTTCCAGGCGCTCTACAACCGCTACGACGCCTACCAGGTCGCGCTGCGGCTGCTCTCCGGGCCGGACCGCCCGCCGGCCATCATGTGCGCCACCGACGACCAGGCCATCGGTGTGCTGCGGGCCGCCCGCGAGCTGCGGATCGACGTCCCCGGCGAGCTGGCGGTGGCCGGCTTCGACGACGTGAAGGAGGCCGCGCTCACCGATCCGCCGCTGACGACGGTGGCCTCGGACCGGCAGGCGATGGCCCGGGCGGCGGTGGACCTGGTGCTGGACGACGGGCTGCGGGTGGTCGGCTCGCGCCGCGAGCGGCTGCGGCAGTTCCCGTCGCGGCTGGTGGTGCGGCGGTCCTGCGGCTGCGGCGGCACTCCCTAGAGCGTGTCCGAGGAGTCAACGACCGTGCGGACGTGCGGCCTTATACCGGGCATACCCACTTCTGTTGGGTCTCTCAGGGCGTTCTCAGACGGTTCTCATGCAGCGGTCGCAGAGTCGTGGGCATGACCGAGAGCTACCGCCGCAGCGGCGAAGAGATGCCCCAGGACCGGCCGTACGCCTACGGCACCGAGTACGGCACCGGCCACAGCAGCGACCACGGCGCGGACCGCTTCCGCGGTGACGTGCCGCCGCCGCCCCCGTACACGCCGGACGCAGCGGTGGCGGGTGCTCCCGGTGCGCCGGAGCCGCGGCGCCGGGCCCGGCGGCCGATCGCGCTGATCGCCGCGGTGGCCCTGGCCTCGGGTCTGATCGGCGGCGGCAGCGCGGCGCTGATCGCGGGTGCCACGCAGCAGGGCGGCACGAGCGGCGGCGTCTCCACCTCGCTCGTCAACGCCGGGCAGAACACCGGCGGCGGTACCGGGGTCGCGGGGGTGGCCAAGGCGGTCAGCCCGGCCATCGTCGAGATCAAGGCGCGCACGGGCGGCGGCGAGTCCACCGGCTCCGGCGTGGTGATCACCAGCAGCGGCGAGATCGTCACCAACAACCACGTGGTGGCCGGCTCCCGCACGGTGAGCGTCACCTTCAGCGACGGCAGCAGGAAGGCCGCGACGGTCGTCGGCACCGACCCGGGCAAGGACCTGGCCCTGATCAAGGTCACCGGCGCCAAGGGGCTGACGCACGCGGTGCTCGGCGACTCCAGCAAGCTCGTGGTCGGCGACCCGGTCGTCGCGATCGGCTCGCCGGAGGGCCTCACCGGCTCGGTGACCAGCGGCATCGTCTCCGCGCTCAACCGCGATGTCTCCGTCCCCAAGGAGGACGGCCAGGGGCAGGGCCAGGGGCAGGGCGGCGGCCGTGGCTTCTTCGGCGGTGGCGGCGGCTGGCCGTTCGAGTTCGGCGGCAACCAGTACAACGGCGACACCGGCTCGTCCAAGACCACCTACAAGGCGATACAGACCGACGCCGCGCTCAACCCGGGCAACTCCGGCGGCGCCCTGATCAACATGCAGGGGCAGATCATCGGCATCAACTCGGCCATGTACTCGCCGAGTTCGTCGGACAGCAGCCAGGCGGGCAGCGTCGGCCTCGGCTTCGCCATCCCGATCAACACCGTCAAGGCCGACCTCGACACGCTGCGCAGCGGCGGCAACGGCGGGAACAGCGGGGTCTGAGCAGGGCCGGGCGGGCCTCCGGCCGGGGGCGCCGCCGGGCGGTGGAGAACCGCGGAGGGTTTTCCACAGGGCGTCCGTCCGCGCGGCATCCGTGTCAGGCTGAAGCCAGCAGCACAGGTCCAGCCGGCCGTCAGCAACGTCATCCGAGGTAGTCACGCACATGAGCCCCGCCGAGCACGGTGATCACCCCGCCCGCATCCTGATCGTCGACGACGAGCCCGCGGTCCGCGAGGCGCTCCAGCGCTCCCTCGCCTTCGAGGGGTACGGCACCGAGCAGGCCGTCGACGGACTGGACGCGGTGGAGAAGGTCGCCGCCTACGACCCCGAACTCATCGTGCTGGACGTGCTGATGCCCCGGATGGACGGACTGACCGCCGCCCGCCGGCTGCGGGCGAGCGGGGTGACCGTGCCGATCCTGATGCTGACCGCGCGGGACACCGTCGGTGACCGCGTCACCGGCCTCGACGCCGGCGCCGACGACTACCTCGTCAAACCCTTCGAGCTGGACGAGCTGCTGGCCCGGATCCGCGCCCTGCTGCGCCGCAGCGCGTACGCGGCGGCCGGCACCGCCCGGCCCGACGAGAGCGAGCTCCTGGGCTTCGCCGATCTGCGGATGAATCTCGCCACCCGCGAGGTGACCCGCGGCAACCGCCCGGTCGACCTGACCCGCACCGAGTTCACGCTCCTGGAGATGTTCCTGGCCCACCCCCGGCAGGTCCTCACCCGCGAGCAGATCCTCAAGGCCGTCTGGGGCTTCGACTTCGAACCGACCTCCAACTCCCTGGACGTGTACGTGATGTACCTCCGCCGCAAGACGGAGGCGGGCGGCGAGCCGCGGCTGGTCCACACCGTGCGCGGGGTGGGCTACGTCCTGCGGCTGGGGGGCGGTGCGGAATGAGCGGCACCGGCGACGCCCACCCGGCGCACGGCCGACCGATGGACGGGCAGGAGACGGACGGGCCGGCGGCCCACGAGCAGGCGGCCCACGGGCCGGCGGCCCACGGCCACCCGGCGCAGGGCCATGACGACCACGAGGCGCACGGCGTGCCCGGTGGGGAGACCTCGCCCCCGACGGGCGGCGTGCCCGGGCTGACGCGGTTCCGTCAGCTGCCGCTGCGCTCCCGGCTGTCGCTGCTCATCGCGGTCGCGGTGGCCTTCGCGGTGGCGCTGTCGGCCGCCGCCTGCTGGCTGATCACCCGCGACCGGCTCACCGAGCAGCTCGACACCACCCTCAGCACGGTCGACGTCCCCGGCGACTACGTCCAGGCGCTCGGCGCCCGCTGCGCCGGCACCCCGCTCAACGTCCGCTTCCAGCCCACCCCGTACACCATCCAGCTCGTCACCCCCTCCGGCTACGTCTGCACCTCGCCGAACAAGCAGCCCATCCCCGCCCAGCGGGCGGACGAGGCGGTCGCCGACGGCCGGCTGGCCAGCGCCGTCCACACCACCAAGGACGAGAACGGCACCCCGATGCGGGTCTCGACCGTCCCCTACCGCGGCCCGCTCACCGACATCCAGGGCAACCGGCTGGCGGTCTCCGTCGCCGCGCCGATGGACCAGGTCACCGACCCGCTCAACCAGCTCGCGCTGGTGCTGCTGGTCGTCGCCGGGGTCGGGGTGCTGGGCGCGGCGACGGCCGGGCTGTGGGTGGCCAGGGCGGCGCTGAAGCCCGTCGACCGGCTGACCGCCGCCGTGGAGCACGTCGCCCGCACTCAGGACCTCGCCATCCGCATCCCCACCGACGGCGAGGACGAGATCGCCCGCCTCTCCCGGTCGTTCAACGCGATGACCGCCGCGCTGGCCGCCTCCCGCGACCTCCAGCAGCAGCTGATCGCCGACGCCGGCCACGAGCTGCGCACGCCCCTGACGTCGCTGCGGACCAACATCGACCTCCTGGAGCGCAGCGAGCGCTCCGGCCGCCCGATCCCGGCCGCCGACAAGGAGGCCCTGCTCGCCTCGGTGAAGGCCCAGATGGGGGAGCTGGCGGCGCTCATCGGCGACCTCCAGGTCCTCTCCCGCCCACCGGAGACGGGCACCGCCGGCGGCACGGCGGCCGTCCGGGTGGTCGCCCTCCACGACATCGTCGGCACCGCGCTCGAACGAGCCAGGCTGCGTGGCCCCTCGCTCACCCTCACCGCCGACCTCGACCCCTGGTACGTCCGCGCCGAACCGCCCGCACTGGAGCGCGCGGTGGTCAACCTCCTCGACAACGCGGTGAAGTTCAGCCCCTCCGGCGGCACGGTCGAGATCCGGCTGACGGGCGGCGCGCTGACCGTCCGGGACCACGGCCCCGGCATCCCGCCCGAGGAACTCCCGCACGTCTTCGAGCGCTTCTGGCGCTCCCCGTCCGCCCGCAGCCTGCCCGGCAGCGGTCTGGGCCTGTCGATCGTGGCCCGCACGGCCGAGCAGGCCGGCGGCGGCGTACGCCTGCGCAACGCCCCCGGCGGCGGCACGGAGGCCCTGCTGACGATGCCGGGCGCGCCCACCCCGCCGCCGGACATACCGGGACGGGACGACGCGGGAGGCGAAGGGACGCCGCCCGGGCAGTTCCCCGGGCAGCCCCCCGAGCGGTGACGCCCCGGCCGGCTACTTCGCGGGTGCCTTCTCCGCCGTCCTGCCCTTGGCCGCGTCGCCGAACGGCAGGTCGGTGCCGGTCAGGTCGGCGTGGATGCCGTCGCTCTCCACGGTGATGTTGCGCAGCCGCACATCCCCCGGCGTCTTCGGAAGCTGGAAGGAGAGCGCCAGCCGGTCCGCGAGCTGAGGTTTCGTCAGGCCGGTGAGGGCGCCGAGCACCTTCGCGTCGATGCCGACCTTCTGGAGCAGCCAGGGGTGGTCCATGACCACGTCGACGAGGTTGACCTGCATCAGCTGGTGGACGAAGTGCGGCGAGCCGATCAGGTCGTGCAGCTTGTCGTCGCTGCGCAGGGCGTCGTCGAGGTACTCCTTGGGGATGCCGATCCGCTGGGCGATCGCCGGAATGCTGAGCATCGCCTTGACCTTGGCGGCCTGCCGGCTCAGCTCCGCGGCGCCCTTCCGGGTCAGCCGCAGGCCCTCCTCCTCGCCGGTGCCCGGCCGGTAGATCGCCATGTCGCCGATGTCCAGCCGCATCTGCCCGATCTCGGTGGAGATCCCCCGGTCGCCGATGCGCCGGATGCGCGCCTCGGCCCGTACGCGCAGGGTGTGCCCCGCGATGGGCAGCCGGCCGTCGGCGCGCACCCCGTTGGCCCCCAGCGCGCTGAACTTCACCTGGGAGGCGCCCAGTTCGCGGTTCATGTCGTCGAAGGCGAGCAGCACGCTGCCGTGCATCTGGCCGATGGTGGCGCCCTTGATGGCGCTCGGCAGATCGCCGTCGAGCCGGATGTCCCGCGCCGTGGCCGCCACTTTCGCCAGCGAGACCCGGTCCGCCGCGACGTCCGGGATCACCACGTCGACCTGGTCCAGCCGCTTGTCGAAGACCTGGGTGAGGAACGGGAAGCCGTGGATGTCCACCTCGGGCCGGGCGTGCAGGTGCAGGGCCGTCTTCACCTGCTCCTCGGCCTTGTTCTGCGCGTACAGCACGGCGAACCGGTCGCCGAGCGCGAGCACCCCCGCGCAGGCGGCCAGCGCGACCAGCGCCTTGATGGTGCGCGGGACGGCGGCGAAGCGGCTGACGCCCCGCTTCAGCTTCCGGTGGTTCGGGGGCGACCAGGTGTCGTCCTCGTCGTCCGAGCGCAGGCCCAGCCCCAGCGGATCGTCGTCGGTGGCACGGTCGGCGAAACGGCCGCTCCCGTGAGGTGACGGGTCGTAACCCGCCGTGTTCCCCGACCCGTTGTGGCCGCCACGTACGTCGTAGCCGCCCTGACCGTCGTAGCTGCCGCGACCGTCATAGCCGTCGTGACGGTCGTGGCTGCCGTGACTGTCATAGCCGTCGTCACGGCCGTCATGGCTGTCCTGGCCGTACGCACCCGGCTCCGGGTCGGCGAGTGCGGCCAGATCCGCGTACGGATTGGCCGGGCCGACCTGCGGGAGTTCTCTGGTGTCGCCCTGCGGATGCGCTCCGAAGCCGTCCTGCTGCGGTCTGTGCGGATGCCCGGCTATGTGGGGCTGGTCGCCGGCCTCGGAAGCGGAGGCGGCCGGGCGTGCCGCTGGGGACGAGGGTGACGACATGCGGGTGGGGGTTCGCATCAGCACATCCCACCATGAGCGGCACCCGGCAGCGCAAGTCATGCTCACGGAATGTGAGGAACGCGAAAGACGTCCGGCCGTCCTTGGCGAAATCTTGCCGCGCTCTTGTGCCCCGCTGAACTACCGTCACTGAACCACCGTCGATCTTGACCGACACCCCGGCGGGCTTCCGCCGCCATCTTCGCGCCCCTCTGGAGGAGCCCGTGATCGTCGTCACCGGAGCAACCGGCAATATCGGCCGCCGTCTTGTGGACCGCCTGCTGGAGGAGGGCGTCGCGGTCCGCGCCCTCACCAGGGACCCCGCCCGTGCCGCCCTCCCCGACCGGGCCGAGGTGGTCCGCGCCGACCTCGCCGAGGACACCGACCTCGCCCCGCTCCTGGCCGGTGCCGACGCCCTCTTCCTCAACCTCGCGGCCGGCGGCGCCGAGTCCGCGCAGCGGCTGATCGACGCCGCCGTGCGGGCGAACGTCCCCCGCATCGTCCTCAACTCCTCCCAGGGGGTGAGCGACACACCCGCCGACGAGACCAACTTCATCTCCCGTATGCACGCCACCGTGGAGCGCGCGGTCCGCGCGTCCGGCGTGGAGTGGACCTTCCTGCGCGGCGGCAACTACGCCACCAACGCGCTCGGCTGGGCCCCGGCGATCCGCGCGACCGGCGTGGTCCGCGACGCGCACCCGGACGCCCAGGGTGCGCCGGTCCACGAGGCCGACCTCGCGGACGTCGCCGCCGTCGCCCTCCTGGACCGCACCGGCGCCCACGTCCACCGCATCCACCGCCTCACCGGCCCCGAGGTGCTCACCAACGCCCAGCAGGTCGCCGTCATCGCCGAGGCCGTCGGCCGCCCCGTGCGCATCGAGCGGATCTCGGAGGAGGAGGCCGCGGAGGCGATGGCCGGCCCGCACTTCCCGCTGGCGGCCGCCCGCGAACTCGTCGGCCTCTTCGGCTCGACGGTGGACGCCCCGGCCTTCCCGGTGACCGACACGGTCGAACGCGTCACCGGCCGCCCGGCCCGCACCTTCGCCCAGTGGGCCCGGGACCACGCGGCGGACTTCTCCTGACGGCGACGCCCGGTTGTTCTTCGCCGGGTACACGAACTACTTCCTGTGGACGCCGCAGCAGCCCGCGTTCGCGGCGACGTTGCGTTGCCGCACCTGAAGCGGTACGAGTCGGGCGGGATGCCCGACCGGTTCGTGGAGCACGCGGAGGAACTGTGGGCGGGGGCGGCGGCGGTGTGACCTCGATGCCTGGAAGAGCCGTCGTGCGGCCGTGAGGGTCGTTCGTACCGTTTTCGCGGCTGACGCCCTCCGTGTGGTCGTGGTGTACGCGGCCATACAGGAGGGTGCGGGCCCCGGTCCCGATCGGGCCACGTTCGGGTATGGGCGGGGCCATGAACGTAAAGCGCAGCCCAATCCCGTATCCGGGACCCGTTAAAGATCCTTTCCCTGCCGTGGCTCCCGGCGTACTCCTGAAGCCTTGTGTGTGATCGGACGGGGGGAGCGGGATGAGCGGGCAGTTCGGCGTCGAGCCGACGGCACTGACGGATCTGGCGGACAAGTTCGACCTGCAGGCGACGGATCTGGACGGCCCGATCCGTTCCTTCGCGGCGACGTCGGCGGAGGTCGGGGAGGCGTTCGGGATCCTCGGTGCCTGCGACGGCGCGATGGAGAAGTACCAGACGCTGCTGAGCAGCACGATCAAGGCGCTGGGTCAGCTGCCCCAGGTGCTCAACAGTGACGCCGACCGGCTGCGGATCAACGCGTCCCAGTACGCGGAGGCGGACCAGGCGGCCGTCGGCCACCTCCAGGCCGTGCCCCGTTACCAGGCGGTGTGACGGTGAGCGTCAACAGCTGGATCGACGGCAAGGTCCTGGAGATCCTCCAGGCGTTCGGTGTGGAGTTGCCCGGCGGCAACGGCGACACGCTTCGCGAGATCGCCCGCGGCTGGGACGCCATGGGCAATGACCTGACCAAGGTCGTAGGGGCTCTCGACCGCGCCGTCGACGGCGTCGACAAGCAGGGCTGGCACGGCGCGGCCCGGGACGCCTTCGAGAAGCACTGGCAGGACCAGAAGAAGACCGTCACCGACGTCGCGAACAACTTCCACCATGTCGCGGACGGGCTGCGGGAGTTCGCCGGCGAGATCGACAAGATCAACGAAGAGATCATCGACATCTGCGTGCAGATCGCCGAGATGGAGGTGCTCGGCGCCGCGCTGTCCGTGTTCACCGGATTTCTCTCCGACCTCGTCGCCAACACGGCCGTCGCCGCGAAGGTCGCCAAGGTCGTGGACCTGGTGAAGCTGTTCACCTCGGCGGCCGAGAAGGTGGCGGCGCTGCTGGAGCGCTTCGGCGGCATGAGCGCGGAGACCGCGGCGACGTTGGAGAAGATGCTCACCGCGGTGGCCCGGATCGGCGGCAAGTTCCTCATGAAGGGCGCGGAGAGCTTCGCCACGAACTTCGTCGCCGACTCGGGCAGCATGATGATCAACCAGGCGCTCACCGGTCAGCCGGTGACGGTGGGCAAGGATTTCAAGACCGCCGGCAAGGAAGCCGCGGGCACAGCCGTGTTCACCGCCGGCGGAGCGTCGTTTGCGGAGGGTGCGAAGCTGACGGGCGCGGTCGGCAAAGTGCTCAGCGGTGAGGGCCGGGCGGGCAACACCGTCAATGGTGCGTTCGGCAATGTGGTCGGCGGTCTCACCGCCGATTTGACGGACGACGAGAAGGGCGGTGCGGACACCGTGTGGGATGTGGGGACGAACGCCGTCACCGGTGCCCTCGGAAACCACGCCGGCGACCGCCTTCTCGGCGGCATGGAGGGGCACAGCCTCGGCGGCGAGAACGTTGCCGAACACCACAGGTTCAAGGACACGATGTACCGGGACGGCTTCGGCACCGGACTCAACACGGCGATCTACGAAGGCGGCGGCGGGATCGAGTCCGACCTCCAGGGCCTCGACAAGGACATGGACGAAGCCGAGAAGGAGGCGGGTTAGGCCGTGCTCCAAGAGGCCGGCACCGTGATCCTGGCCGGGGTCGCGCACATCCCGAAACACGATCCTGGCTGGGGCGGCACGTTCCAGTTGCTCCTGGGGTTCTTCGTCGGGTGCCCGATCACCGTTGCCGGTGTCTACCTGACCGTCGGCCTCTGGCGCGTCAAGGAAGGGAAGACCTGGTTCAACCATCTGTTCGGGCCGCTGGTCTTCGTCATCGGTCTGGCCGTCGCCGTCCCCTGTTTCGGCTTCGCCTTCCACCTGCTGTGACGCGTGTGCCGACCGCGGCGGCCCCGGCCGCCCGCCGCACGGGCGGACGGCCGGGGCCGTAGGTGTGGGGACGGGCGACCCGAACGGCCGCCCGCAGGCGGCTACTTCACCACCGTGATCCGATCGGCCTTCGGCGGGGCGAGGGGGTTGGTCGGGGACGAGTGGGCCGTCAGGTAGGCGGTGAGGGCGTCCAGGTCGGAGGGGCCGACGTACTTGTGGGTGCCCTGCTTCAGCGCGGGGAAGCCGTCGCCGCCACCGGCCAGGAACTCGTTCATGGCGACCCGGTAGGTCTTGGCGGGGTCCAGGGCGGCGCCGTCGAGCCTGACCGAGTCGGCGACGACGCGGGCGGCGCCGGTCCTGGTCATGTCGAGGGTGTAGGTGAGGCCCTCGGAGATCTGGAGGATCTTGGGGGACGCCTCGTTGGGGCCGCTGACCTGCTGCTGGAGGGCGGTCAGGAGCTGGGCGCCGGTCAGGTCCACGACGTTGGTCATGTTGGTGAACGGCTGGACGGTGAACGCCTCGCCGTAGGTGACGACGCCGTCGCCCTCGTTGCCCGACGCCTTGTACGCGAGGTCGGAGCGGATGCCGCCGGGGTTCATCAGGGCGAGTTGGGCGCCGCCCTTGTCGGGGGCCCTGGTGGCGGCCCGTTGGGCGTCGGCGACGAGGTCGCCGAGGGGCTCCTCGGGGGTGCCGGCGCCGCGGCCGTTGATGTCGGCGGAGATGTACCCGACCGGCTTGTTCGCCACAGGCGCGGCCAGCTTGTTCCAGCGGGCGATCAGGGACGTCATGTCCGCGGCCTTGGGCCCGGTGCGGTCGACGACGTGGTTGGCGGCGTGCGGGCCGTGGACCGCCGTGCGCACGATGTCGTGGGTGCGGCGGTCGTAGGTGAGCGTGGTGTCGGTGTAGAGCCGGCCGTAGGAGGCGGCGGAGGTGACCGTGCGGGGGTGGCCGGCCGGGTCCGGGATGGTGCAGGTGTAGGACTGGTGGGTGTGGCCGGTGACCAGGGCGTCGACCTTGGGGGTGACGTGCTTGGCGATGTCGACGATCGGGCCCGAGATGCCTGCGCCCGGGCCGGGGCTGTCGCAGTCGTAGTTGTACGACGTGGAGGCGGGCATGCCGCCCTCGTGGATCAGGGCGACGATCGCCTTGACGCCCTGGCGGTCGAGGATCTTGGCGTACTTGTTGATCGTCTCGACCTCGCCGTGGAAGGTCAGACCCTTGACGCCGTCGGCGTTGACGATGTCCGGTGTGCCCTTGAGCGTCACGCCGATGAAGCCGATCTTGACGCCCTTGTGCTGCCAGACCGTGTACGGCTTGAGGATCGGCTTGCCGGTCCGGTCGTCGGTGACGTTGGCGGCGAGGTAGGGGAAGTCGGCGCCCTTGAAGGTCTTCCCCTTCTCGTAGCAGCCGTCCTTGGGGTGGCAGCCGCCGCGCTGCATCCGGGTCAACTCGGCCCGGCCCTCGTCGAATTCGTGGTTGCCGACGGAGGTGACGTCGAGGCCGAGCCTGTTCATCGCCTCGATGGTCGGCTCGTCGTGGAAGAGGCCGGAGAGCAGCGGGCTGGCGCCGATGAGGTCGCCGGCCGCCGCGGTGACGGAGTACGGGTGGCCCTTGCGGGCGGTGCGGAGGGACTGCGCCAGGTACTCGACGCCGCCGGCCGGGATCGTCTTCCGGGACCCGTCGGCCTGGAGCTGCTCGACGGTGCCGGAGGAGCCCTGCGGCGGTTCGAGGTTGCCGTGGAAGTCGTTGAAGGAGAGCAGCTGGACGTCGACCGTGCCGGCCGGGCGGTGGGCGCGGCCGCTGTCGGCGCCGGCGGGCCCGGCGGTGGCAGCAGGGGTCGCGGCGTAAGCCGCTCCAGTGGAGCCGGTGCTTGCAACGGGGCCCGCGGCGGTGGCGAGCACGGCGGCGCCGGCCGCCAATCTGCGGGCGAGACCGTGGCGTTGGGATGTCGGTGGCATGGTTCCCCTCCGTTGATGCTGCTGAGCGGGGGCAGCATATTGTCGACGCGCGTAGCGGAACAGGGGCGGCGGCTCACGGCCCGGTGGCCGGGCGGTGGCGATGCGGGGCGCGGCGGGCGTCCGCGCCGCCTCCATGACGCCGCGGCAGCGTCGTACGCTTCAGGCATGACTGACGCTGCACAGGAGATGGGCCGGGCCGGACGCAGGATCCAGGTGGTCGACGAGCTCGCGCCGGAAGGGGCCGCGGCCGTCCTCGAACTGATCGAACGGGCCGCGCGGACGGACGGGCAGCCGGCCGTGTCCGAGCAGGGACGGCTCCAGCTGCGGGGCGGCCGGCGGGTGGGCGTACGGCATCTGCTGGTGTATGCGCCGGGAGAGAGCGGTGAGGAGCTGGTCGGTTACGGGCAGCTGGAGGACACCGACCCGGTGGAGGCGCCGGCCGCCGAACTGGTCGTCCACCCGGGGTACCGCGGCCGCGGCCACGGCCGGGCGCTCGGCGGCGAGCTGCTGGTCCAGTCCGGGCGCCGGTTGCGGGTGTGGGCGCACGGCGGGCACCCGGCCGCCCGGCATCTGGCGCAGACGCTGGGCCTGACGATGTTCCGCGAGCTGCGGCAGATGCGGCGGCCGCTGGCCGACCTCGACCTGTCGGAGCCGGTGCTCCCGGAGGGGGTGACGGTGCGGACGTTCCAGCCGGACGGCGACGACGCGGCCTGGTTGGAGGTCAACGCCGAGGCTTTCGCGCACCATCCCGAGCAGGGCTCGCTGACCCAGCGCGACCTCGACGACCGCAAGGCCGAGCCGTGGTTCGACCCCAAGGGCTTCTTCCTCGCCGAGCGGGACGGCCGGCTGGTCGGCTTCCACTGGACGAAGGTGCACGCCGAAGAGGGCCTGGGCGAGGTGTACGTCCTCGGGGTGCGGCCGGGCGCGCAGGGCGGCGGCCTGGGCAAGGCGCTGACCTCGATCGGGCTGCGGCACCTGGCGGCGCAGGGGCTGGCCACCGCGATGCTCTACGTGGACGCGGACAACGCGGCCGCGGTGACGGTGTACGAGCGGCTGGGGTTCGAGACGCACGAGACGGACCTGATGTACCGGTCGGAGACGTGATCCCGGGGGCGGGGCGGTCGGGGGCGGTGTCGGCCGCCGCCCCGCCGTCGGCACACCGCCGTCATGCCTCCCGGGCCCGCTGTCCCTGGGGCTGCTGCTCCTGCTGGTGCCCCGGCTCCCGCCGGTGCTCCTGTTTCCGCTGGTCGTGCCACTCGCGCGCCAGCATCGCGTAGATCACCTCGTCGCTCCACCCGCCGTCCAGGAACTCGTTCTCCCGCAGATGGCCCTCGCGGCGCATGCCCAGGCGCTCCAGCAGCCGGGCGGAGGCGGTGTTGCGGCCGTCCAACTCGGCCTGGATCCGGTGCAGTCCGAGCTCCTCGAAGCCCAGCCTCAGCAGCGCGCGGGCGGCCTCGGTGGCGTAGCCGTGGCCGGCGTGGTCGGGGTTGAAGACGTAGCCGATGCGGCCCTGGCGGTGCTCGCGGCGCGTGTAGACGAACGTCACGTCGCCGACCAGCGTGTGGGTCTCCCGCAGCACGACGGCGAGCTGGAGGAAGTCGCCGGACTCGCGCAGCGTGGTGCGGGTCGCCTTCTCGGCGACGAAGGCGCGGGAGGCGGCCTCGTCGTGCGGGCCTCCGTAGAGGTAACGGCAGACCTCGGGGCGGCGCCGGTAGGCGTGGACGGCATCGAAGTCGTCGTGGCGCACCGGGCGGAGGTCCAGGCGCTCGGTCCGCAGCGGGTAGTCGGGGGTGAACGGGAGCGGTGGCAGCGGGGGTATGGAGGACGTGGAAGGTCTGAGCACGCGCTCAGCGTAGGCAGCGGGCGTGGACGGCGCAGCGGACTTTCCCGGATGCGGCCGTGGCATCGGTCCGACTTCCGATTCCGATGCTTTGCCCGCATTGGCGGCTGTGAAGATCGTCGAGGGGCGGGCCGGCCGGGCGGCACCTGGGAGTGGTGTCCCGCTTGCCCGGTCGCCATGTCCTCGTTACCAGCGGTTCAACATCAGTTGCAAGCATCACTGAATGCAGCCCGCTGTGCCGAACGTCCCCAGTCCGCGGCTCGAAGTCGCGCCGCCGCCCTCTGGCGCGCCTGGAAGCGCCCGAGCGCGGAAGAATAAGGACATGAAGCAGCAGCGCAGCGCTCAGGCCCCG
This sequence comes from Streptomyces sp. BHT-5-2, assembly GCF_019774615.1. Classification (NCBI taxonomy): domain Bacteria; kingdom Bacillati; phylum Actinomycetota; class Actinomycetes; order Kitasatosporales; family Streptomycetaceae; genus Streptomyces; species Streptomyces sp. BHT-5-2. Next base: position 2,071,857 of record NZ_CP081496.1, read on the forward strand.
GCCCAGCCCGAGATGCCCGCCCAGGAACCGCCGAGGGCGGCAGGTTCTGCGATGCCGCAGCCCCCGGTGCAGCAGCCCCCGGTGCAGCAGCCGTCCGTGGGCTCGATCGCCGCGCACCGCCCGCACGCCGTCCGGCGCGCCGTCTCCGGGCTGGAACCCGACCTGGACGCCGATCCGGACGCGTACGACGACCACGGCGTCCCGGGTGCGAACGGCGAGGAACTGCCCAGCGGCCGCTTCCTGGACCGCGAGCGCAGCTGGCTGGGGTTCAACGAGCGGGTGCTGGAGCTGGCCGAGGACCCGGCCACCCCGCTCCTGGAACGCGCCAATTTCCTGGCGATCTTCGCCAGCAATCTGGACGAGTTCTTCATGGTCCGGGTCGCGGGCCTCAAGCGCCGGATCGCCACCGGCGTCGCCACCCGCTCGGCCTCCGGGCTCCAGCCCCGCGAGGTGCTGGACCAGATCTGGACGCGCTCCCGCGAGCTGATGGCGCGGCACGCCGCCTGCTTCCAGCAGGACGTCGCGCCGGAGCTGGCCGATCAGGGCATCCACCTGATCCGCTGGCCCGATCTGGCGGAGAAGGAGCAGGCCCGGCTGTTCACGCTGTTCCGGCAGCAGATCTTCCCGGTGCTCACGCCGCTGGCCGTGGACCCCGCGCACCCCTTCCCGTACATCTCCGGGCTGTCGCTGAATCTCGCGGTGGTCGTCCGCAATCCGGTCAGCGGGCATGATCACTTTGCGCGAGTGAAGGTTCCCCCGCTGCTCTCGCGCTTCCTGGAAGCGTCCCCGCAGCGCTACGTCCCCATCGAGGACGTGATCGCCGCCCACCTGGAGGAGCTGTTCCCGGGGATGGAGGTGCGGGCGCACCACATGTTCCGGGTGACCCGCAACGAGGACCTGGAGGTGGAGGAGGACGACGCCGAGAACCTCCTCCAGGCCCTGGAGAAGGAGCTGATGCGGCGGCGCTTCGGGCCGCCGGTCCGCCTGGAGGTCGAGGAGAGCATCGACCCGGCCGTGCTGGACCTGCTCGTCCAGGAGCTGAAGGTCTCCGAGGCCGAGGTCTACCCGCTGCCCGGGCCGCTCGACCTGACCGGCCTGTTCGGGATCGGGGCGCTGGACCGCCCGGAGCTGAAGTACCCCAAGTTCGTGGCGGGCACCCACCGCGACCTGGCCGAGGTGGAGTCGGCGTCCGCGCCCGACATCTTCGCCGCGCTGCGCAACCGCGACGTCCTGCTGCACCACCCCTACGACTCCTTCTCCACCTCCGTGCAGGCGTTCCTGGAGCAGGCCGCCGCCGACCCGAACGTGCTCGCCATCAAGCAGACCCTCTACCGCACCTCCGACCACTCCCCGATCGTCGACGCCCTGATAGACGCCGCGGAGTCCGGCAAGCAGGTGCTCGTCCTGGTGGAGATCAAGGCGCGCTTCGACGAACAGGCCAACATCAAGTGGGCCCGCAAGCTGGAGGAGTCCGGCTGCCATGTCGTCTACGGCCTGGTCGGGCTCAAGACCCACTGCAAGCTCTCCCTGGTGGTGCGCCAGGAGGGCGAGACCCTGCGCCGGTACTCCCACGTGGGCACCGGCAACTACCACCCCAAGACGGCCAGGCTGTACGAGGACCTCGGGCTGCTGACCGCGGACCCGCAGGTGGGAGCCGACCTCTCCGACCTCTTCAACCGCCTCAGCGGCTACTCCCGGCGGGAGACCTACCGTCGGCTGCTGGTGGCGCCCACGTCGCTGCGCGACGGGCTGGTCAAGCGGATCAACAAGGAGGCCGCGCACCACCGCGCCGGCCGCCCCGCCTACGTCCGGATCAAGGTCAACTCCATGGTCGACGAGGCGGTCATCGACGCGCTCTACCGGGCCTCGCAGGCCGGGGTGCCGGTCGACATCTGGGTGCGCGGCATCTGCGCGCTGCGCCCCGGGGTGCCCGGACTGAGCGAGACCATCCGGGTCCGCAGCATCCTCGGCCGCTTCCTGGAGCACTCCCGGGTCTTCGCCTTCGGCAACGGCGGCGAGCCCGAAGTGTGGCTGGGCAGCGCCGACATGATGCACCGCAACCTCGACCGGCGGATCGAGGCGCTGGTGCGGGTCACCGACCCGGCCCACCGGGCGGCCCTCAACCGCCTGCTGGAGACCGGGACCTCGGACACCACCTCGTCCTGGCACCTCGGCCCGGACGGCGACTGGACCCGGCACGCGGTGGACGCGGACGGCACCCCGCTGCGGAACGTACAGGAAATGCTCATCGACGCCCGGAGGCGCCGGCGTGGCCCAGCGACATGACCGGCCGGCCGGGGAGCCGCGGCCCGGTCTCCTCGGTACCGGCACGGGAAGCGGAATCGGAAGCGCAATCGGATACGAGCCCGGCCGCGCGCCGGGGGCCTGCGCCGCAGTGGTGGACGGGCCGGGGGACGGTGTGTACGGGGACCGGGTGTACGGGGAGGCGCTGCACGGGACGGACGGGGGTCCGTACGGGATGCGGAGCGGGGAGGCTGCCAACGGGGCGGCGTACGGGGGCGGCGGCCCCGGGCCCGGGCTCGCCGGGCGGACGGCCGAGGAGGTGCTGGCCGGCTACCTGCACCGGCACTCCGCGGACTTCCTGCGCAGTCTGCGGCTCCACCGGGAGGCCGGGCCGGACGCGGCGGGCGCGGGCGAGGCGGCCCGGCAGCTGCGCCGCGCCGCCCGCCGGATCAGCGCCACGCTCTACACCTTCCGGCCGCTGACCGAGGAGGTCTGGGCCGATCAACTCCGTACCGAACTGGGGTGGTTGAGCGGCACGTTCGCCCGCGAGCAGGCGTGCGTGGCACGCCGCGACCGGCTGATGGCGGCGCTCCAGCGGCTGACCGGGCGGGGCGAGCGCCCGGCCGAGCGGGGCGGCCGTGGGGCCCGGGGCGGCGGCCGGAGCGCCCGGGACGCCCGCCCGGTCGCGTCCGCCGCGGCCACCCCCGGTGCAAGCACCGGCTCCACTGGAGCGGGTTACGCCGCGCCCCCTGCCGCCGAGCCGGACGAGGAGAGCGCGCTGGCCGTCGGCGCGGCGCGGGCCGGCGCGCTGCTCGACCGGCAGCTCACCCTCGCCCGCACGCGCGCCCACTCCGCCGCGCTCCAGGCACTCGGCTCGTCCCGCTTCCACGCCGTCGCGGACGCGGTGGCGGTGCTGGCCTCCGAGGCGCCGCTGGCCCGCCGGGCCGCCGAACTGTCCGCCGCGGACGCGCTGCCGCCGCTCGCCGAGCAGGCGCACCGCCGGCTCGCCGAGGCGGTCGCCACCCTGCCGCTGGCCCGCGCCGGCCACCCGTACAACGCCGCCGCGCTCGCCGTGGACCCGCACCAGGACGCGCCCTGGCACCAGGTCCGCCAGCTGATCCGGCTGAGCCACTACGGCCGGGAGGTGGTGGCCCCGGACGCGAGCGACCCCCGGCTGACCGCGTCCGGCCGGGCCCTCGCGCAGCACCGCGACGCCGCCGAGGCCGCCGCCGCTGCCGCCGCCGCGGCCCGTACACCGCGGATCGCGCCGGCCACCGCGTACGCGCTGGGCGTGCTCCACGCCGACCAGCGGCACGAGGTCGAGGCGGCCCGCTACGCCTTCGGGCGGGTGTGGCTGCCGGGCCCGTCCACCGAGCGCACCGGCTGAACGGGAGCGACGGGAGCGACGGGAGCGACGGGCGAGACGTGAAAGACAGGCGGGACGGGAGAAGAGACGGGAGAAGAGGGGGAACGATGGCCAGGACCACGGGGGGCAAGGGCGGTGGAGCGGCCGGCGGCCGGGCGCCGGCGGCCGGACCGATCCGGGCGGCGGGCTGCGTGCTGTGGCGCCCGGCGCGCGGCGGCGACGGCATCGAGCTGGCCCTGGTACACAGGCCGAAGTGGAACGACTGGTCGCATCCCAAGGGCAAGCTGAAGCCGCGGGAGGACCCGCGCCGGGGCGCGCTGCGCGAGGTGCTGGAGGAGACCGGCACCACCTGTGAGCCGGGCCCGGAACTCCCCACCGTGCGCTACGAGGTCGGCGGCCGCCCCAAGGAGGTCCGCTACTGGGCGGCCGAGGCCACCGGCGGCGGGTTCATCCCCAACAAGGAGGTGGACCGCGTCCTGTGGCTGCCGCCGGCCGCGGCCCGCGCCCTGCTCACCCAGGAGCGCGACCGGGACCTGGTGGCGGCGCTGCTCGGGGCACTGCACGCGACCGGCCGGACGGCGGGCGGAGGCGACTGAGCGGCCGGGCGCGGACGGGCGGCCGGCCGGGCGGAATCCCGCCCTCCGATGACCGGCGCATACTGGAGTGATGCTCCACGGGGAAATCGAGATCAGTGCCTTCCTCAAGGCACGCCGCGCCGCGCTCGACCCGGCCGAGGTCGGCCTGCCCGACGGCTTCGGCCGCCGCCGGGTGCGCGGGCTGCGGCGCGAGGAGGTCGCCCGGCTCGCCGGCATCAGCGTGGACTACTACACCCGGATCGAGCAGGGCCGGGCGCCGGCCGTCTCCGACTCCGTCCTGGACGCCATCGCCCGAGCCCTGCGGCTGTCGCACGGCGAGGTGACCTACCTGCGGAACGTCGCGGTGCCGCGCCGCCGTCCCGCCGCGGGCCCCGACGGCTGCCGACCGATGCCGGCGCAGACCGTCCGGCCCGAGATCCGGCAGCTCATGGAGGCGATGGACCCGTCGGTGGCCGCCGTGGTGCTCGGCCGCGGTCTGGACATCCTGGCCTGGAACGGCGCCGGCGGCCGGCTCTCCTTCGACCTCGACGGGCTGCCGCCGGAGCGGCGGAACACCGCCCTGCTGGTCTTCCTCGAACCGGCCGCGCGGGAGTTCTACCCGGAGTGGGAGCGGAAGGCCGAGGAGGTCGTCGGCAATCTGCGCGCCGACAGCGGCCGGCACCCGGACGACCCGCGGATCTGCGAGGTGGTGGGCGAACTCCTCGACCGCAGCCCGGAGTTCCGCCGGATGTGGGCGGCGCAGGGGGTGTACGAGTGCCTGCGCGGGACCAAACGGATCCGGCACCCGGAGGCCGGGGAACTGACCGTCACCTTCGAGAGCTTCCGGCTGGCCGCCGACCCGGACCAGGTGCTGATGACGTACACCGCGCCGCCCGGCTCGGCCTCCGAGGCCCGACTGCGCACCCTGGCGGCCGGCACACCGGTCCCGGCCGGGAGCCCGTCCTAGGGACGGGCCCGACGGGGCGTGGCCGACGGGGCGTGGCCGGGGCCGTGCCCGTCCCGCCCCTCGCCCGCCGCCGGGCTCAGGCCGTCGCGCCGCCGCGCGGGGCCAGTGCCTCCCAGCGCACCGTGACCTCGCCCTGGCGGCGCCGGCGCGGGTCCCCGGCCAGCGGCCAGTCCGCCGCGAGGGCGGCGACGGCGGCGCGCCACCGCTGACGGGCGCCCAGTGAGCCGAGCGGCGCGGCGCTGGCCCAGGCGCGGTCGAAGTCGCGCAGGAAGGCATGGACCGGCTCGCCCGGCACATTGCGGTGGATCAGCGCCTTGGGGAGCCGTTCGGCCAGGTCGGACGGGGTGTCGAGGGAGCCGAGACGGGCCGCGAAGGTGACCGTGCGGGGGCCCTCGGGGCCCAGCGCGACCCAGACGTGGCGCCGCCCGACCTCGTCGCAGGTGCCCTCGACCAGCAGCCCGCCCGGCGCCAGCCGGGCGCACAGCCGCGCCCAGACCGCGGCGACCTCCTCCTCGTCGTACTGGCGCAGCACGTTCGCGGCCCGGATGAGGACCGGGGCGCGGCCGGGCCCGCCGGGCAGCGGCACCTCGAAGCCGCCGTGGACGAAGTCCAGCCCGGCGGCGGCGTACGGGAGGGCGGCGGCGACCCGGGCCGGATCGATCTCGATGCCGACGACCCGGGCGTCCGGCCGCACCGTGCGCAGCCGCCCGAGCAGCTCCACCGCGGTCCACGGGGCGGCGCCGTAGCCGAGGTCGACGGCGACCGGGTCGGCGGAGCGGCGCAGTTCCGCGGCGTGCTCGGCGGCGATCCAGCGGTCCATGCGGCGCAGCCGGTTGGGGTTGGTGGTGCCGCGGGTGGCGTTTCCGACCGGGCGGGACGGCGCGGGGGCCGGGGCGGCGGTGCGGGAGGCGGAAACGGGGGAGCGGCGGGCCATGCATCGAGGGTATGGGGTCGCGGCGGAAGGCCCGCCCCGGTGCCCTGACCAGGGGCGCTCTCCGCCCCGGGATCACGCTTTGGCAAAGTACGAAGAAACTTCGAAGGCGGCGGGCCGGACGGAAATGGATGCCGGTCCGCCGTTGTTGCAGGGGACCGGAGGCGCACCGCCCGCCCGCCTAGGAGGTAGCTCGCAGTGAGCCAATATGTGTCCAGGCTCCGCAGCCGGCACGGGGGACCGCCCGCGCCGTCCAAGCGCGCGGGCGGCCAGTTCGCGGGCCCGGCGCGGCTGCGCCTGCCCGGAGGGGCCCGCCGCCCCCGCCGGGTGGCGATGCTCAGCGTGCACACCTCGCCGCTCCACCAGCCCGGCACCGGCGACGCCGGCGGGATGAACGTCTACATCGTCGAGCTGGCCCGCAAGCTCGCCGCGCTCGGCATCGAGGTCGAGATCTTCACCCGGGCCACCACTGCCGCGCTGCCGCCCAGCGTCGAGCTGGCCCCCGGCGTCCTGGTCCGGCACGTCGCCGCGGGCCCGTACGAGGGGCTGGCCAAGGAGGAGCTGCCCGCCCAGCTGTGCGCCTTCACCCACGGCGTGATGCAGGCCTGGGCCGGCCACCGTCCCGGCTACTACGACCTCGTCCACTCCCACTACTGGCTCTCCGGCCACGTCGGCTGGCTGGCCGCGGAGCGCTGGCGGGTCCCCCTGGTGCACGCCATGCACACCATGGCCAAGGTGAAGAACGCCGCGCTGGCCGCCGGCGACACCCCCGAGCCGGCCGCCCGGGTCATCGGCGAGACCCAGATCGTCGAGGCCGCCGACCGCCTGATCGCCAACACCGCCGAGGAGGCCGACGAGCTGGTCCGGCACTACGACGCCGAGCCCGGCAAGGTCGCGGTGGTCCACCCCGGCGTCAATCTGGACCGCTTCCGGCCGCTGGCGGAGGGCGCCGCGGGGGCCGCCGGGGACGATGTCGCGGCCAGCCGGGCCGCCGCCCGGGCCCGCCTGGGCCTGCCCCAGGACGCGGTCGTCCCGCTCTTCGCCGGCCGCATACAGCCGCTGAAGGCCCCCGACGTCCTGCTGCGCGCCACCGCCGCGCTGGTCGACGAGGACCCCTCGCTGCGCTCCCGGCTGGTGGTCCCGGTGGTCGGCGGGCCCAGCGGCAGCGGGCTGGCCAGGCCCGAGGGCCTGCAGAAGCTGGCCGCCCGGCTGGGCATCGCCGATCTGGTGCGGTTCCACCCGCCGGTCGGCCAGGAGCAGCTCGCCGACTGGTACCGCGCCGCGTCCGTCCTGGTCATGCCCTCGTACAGCGAGTCGTTCGGACTGGTGGCGATCGAGGCCCAGGCGTGCGGCACCCCGGTCGTCGCGGCCGCGGTCGGCGGCCTGCCGGTGGCCGTGCGGGACGGCGTCAGCGGCTTCCTGGTCGCCGGCCACGACCCGGCCGACTACGCCCGGGCGCTGCGCCGCTTCCTCGACGACCCGTCGCTGGCGGCCCGGATGGGCGGCGCGGCGGCCCGGCACGCCCAGTCCTTCGGCTGGGACACCGCAGCCACCGCGACCGCCGACGTCTACACCGCCGCGATGCAGGAGCGCCGCCGTCACCTACGATCGCTGCATGGCTGAGGAACGGCAGCCCTCCGGGGGCGAGCGGCAGGCGGCGGACGCCGGTGCGGTCATCGAGCGCACCCTGCGGGAGGCGGAGCTCGAATGGGAGTCGCCGACCGCGGGCACCTACGTCGTCAAGCTGCCCGGCACCCGCAAGCTCTCCACCACCTGCTCGCTGATCGTCGGCCGCCACTCGCTCTCCATCAACGCCTTCGTCGTCCGCCGCCCGGACGAGAACCACGAGGCCGTCCACCGCTGGCTCCTCGAACGCAACACCCGCCTCTACGGCGTCGGTTACGCGCTCGACAAGCTCGGCGACATCTACCTCGTCGGCCGGCTCCCGCTGGCCGCCGTCACCCCCGCCGAGCTGGACCGGATCCTCGGCACCGTGCTGGAGAACGCCGACGGCAGCTTCAACACCCTTCTGGAGATGGGCTTCGCCTCGGCGATCCGCAAGGAGTACGCCTGGCGGGTCGCCCGCGGCGAGTCCACCCGCAACCTGGCCGCCTTCGAGCGCCTGACCCGGGACGCCCCGGAGGAACGCCCCGAGGGCTGACGCCTCACCTCACGAACGTCGGCTCCCGCCTCCCGACTCCGGGTGGCCGACGCCCACTTCACGACGTCGGCGTGGTCGTGGTGGCAGAGGTGGTGGCAGTCGCAGACGCAGCGGCCGACGTGGACGCCGCCGCCGGCCCCGGCAGCCTCCGCAGCAGCAGCCCGTAGCCCGCCGCGGCGACCGTGCCGACCACCGCGCAGCCGGCCCAGAGCGCATCGGGGCCGTAGTGGTCGATGACCGTGCCGCCCAGCAGCGGTGCGGTCAGCGAGGCGACGGACCAGGACAGCGAGTACATCCCCTGGTAGCGGCCGCGGCCGTGCACCGGCGACAGGCGGACCACCAGGCCCATCTGGGTGGGCGAGTTGATGATCTCGCCGAGGGTCCAGACGGCGACCGCGACCGCGTACATGGCGACCGAGCCGGCCAGCGCCGTCATCCCGAAGCCGTAGCCGGCCAGCAGCGCCGAACCGATCAGCAGCACGGCCGGGCTGCGGTGCTCGATGAAGCGGGTGACCGGGATCTGCAGCAGCACGATCAGCACGCCGTTGGCCGCGATGACCATCCCGAAGTCGGCGCTGGAGAAGCCGGCCCGCCCCATCGACACCGGCATCGAGACATACGCCTGCTGGAACAGCAGCGCCAGCAGGAGGTTGAGCCCGACGACGGTCATGAAGCGGCCGTCGCGCAGCACGGTCAGCATCGAGACGTGCGCGGCGCCGGCCGCCTCCGCCGGCGCGTCCGCCGCCCCGCCCGCCTGCGGACGGGACTCCGGCAGTTTGCAGAACACCACCAGCGCGCAGGCCAGCACGAGCGCCGCCTCGCCCAGGAAGAGGGCCAGATAGCCGTGTTCGGCGATGAGCCCGGCCGCGGTGGAGGAGAAGGCGAAGCCGAGGTTGATCGCCCAGTAGTTCAGGGAGAACGCGCGCACACGGTCCTCGGGGGCGACGATGTCCGCCATCATCGCCTGCACGGCCGGCCGCGAGGCGTTCGTCGCCATGCCGACCAGACCGGCCACCGCCGCGATCGCCACCGGATCGGTCATGAACCCCAGCAGCGCCACGAACACCGCCGAGGACAGCTGAGCGATCAGCATCGTCGGACGCCGCCCGAGCCGGTCGGTGAGCACCCCCGCGCCCACCGACGAGATCACCCCGCCCAGCCCGTACAGCGCGCCGACCAGGCCCGCGTAGGAGGCCGAGTAGCCGCGCTCGACGGTGAGATAGAGGGCCAGGAAGGTGGCGACGAACGAACCCAGCCGGTTGACCAGCGTGCTGGTCCACAGCCACCAGAACTGCCGGGGCAGACCGGAGACGCTCTCCACGGCGGCCCGTCGGATCCGGGACAGGCCCCCGGGCCGGGGCTCACTTATGGGCGCGGGCATGACATTTCCCCCTGGATGCCGGGCCGCGTCCGTCGGGCGGACGGGCGGGCGTGCTGCGGTGACGGCGCCGGACGCGCACCGTTCGACGCTGAACGGTGCGCTGCGCGGCGCTCCGCCGCGGTAAGTGGCGAAAGCGCCAGACGCAAACTACAAACCGGGGGGTCGGCCGGCCACCCAATTGACGGGAAGCGTCAAACGTCACCGACCGCCCCGCGCCCCCGTCCCCGCAGGTGGCAGCCGCGCGCGGGGACACCGTCCGGCGTCGATTACGCTCGACCGCATGGCCACCGCACCGTACAAGCTGATCCTGCTCCGCCACGGCGAGAGCGAGTGGAACGCGAAGAACCTGTTCACCGGCTGGGTGGACGTCAACCTCAACGAGAAGGGCGAGAAGGAGGCGGTCCGCGGCGGAGAGCTGCTCAAGGAGGCCGGCCTGCTCCCCGACGTCGTGCACACCTCCCTCCAGAAGCGCGCCATCCGCACCGCGCAGCTGTCCCTGGAGGCCGCCGACCGCCACTGGATCCCGGTCCACCGCACCTGGCGGCTGAACGAGCGCCACTACGGCGCGCTCCAGGGCAAGGACAAGGCACAGACCCTGGCCGAGTTCGGCGAGGAGCAGTTCATGCTCTGGCGCCGCTCCTACGACACCCCGCCGCCCGCCCTGGAGGACGGCACCGAGTTCTCCCAGAGCGACGACCCGCGCTACGCCTCGATCCCGCCGGAGCTGCGCCCGCGGACCGAGTGCCTCAAGGACGTCGTCGTCCGCATGCTCCCGTACTGGTACGACGGCATCGTCCCGGACCTGGTCGCCGGCCGCACGGTGCTGGTCGCCGCCCACGGCAACAGCCTCCGCGCCCTGGTCAAGCACCTCGACCAGATCTCCGACGCGGACATCGCCGGCCTGAACATCCCCACCGGCATCCCGCTCTCCTACGAGCTCGACGCCGACTTCCGCCCCGTCAACCCCGGCGGCACCTACCTCGACCCGGAGGCCGCCAAGGCCGCCATCGAGGCCGTGAAGAACCAGGGCAAGAAGAAGTAACCCAGCCCTGCACCCGCAGCCCCCGCCGCGGCCCGGTCGGGTCGTGGGCGGGGGTTTCGTGCCCCCGGCTCCGGGGACGTGTGCTGCCTCTCCGAGGGACTTCCGGCCCGGGAGACGGCGCGGCCCCGGCCGGCCGATCAGGGCGATCGGCGAGCCGGGGCCGCGGTGTCACCGGTCCGTCGGGCCGCGGTGGGAGCCGCTCGTCAGCAGCTGCCGCCGCACTGGCACGGGCCGCCCGACTGGCAGCCGCAGCCACAGCCTGGTCCGCAACTGCATCCGCTGAGCAACGGGAGCAGCGGCCGACCGGCAGCCGTCGGCTCGGCCTGGGACGTGGGGTTCGGGGAGTCCGCCATGAGTGCCATCTATTCGCCTCCTAGGGGTCACCTGGTGCTTATTGCAAGCCCGGGTGCACAGGCGCGTCAACGGCGCGTGGGCGCACGTTACGCGCCCTCCACCGTCGCCGGCGAGCTGATCTCGTCGGCATGTTCGCCGGTCACGAGGTAGACGACGCGCTTGGCCACGGACACCGCGTGGTCCGCGAACCGCTCGTAGTAGCGGCCCAGCAGGGTCACGTCCACGGCCGTCTCGATGCCGTGCTTCCACCGGTCGTCCATCAGGTGCTGGAACAGCGCGCGGTGGAGCAGGTCCATGGCGTCGTCGTCCTGCTCCAACTGCAGCGCGAGATCGACGTCCTTGGTGATGATGACCTCGCCGGCCTTGGCCATCAGGCGCTGCGCCAGCTGCCCCATCTCCAGGATGGTGGCGTGCAGGTCGCGCGGCACCGCCCGCTCCGGGAAGCGCAGCCGGGCCAGCTTGGCGACGTGCTGGGCCAGGTCGCCGGAGCGCTCCAGGTCGGCGCTCATCCGCAGGGAGGTGACGACGATCCGCAGATCGGTGGCGACCGGCTGCTGGCGGGCGAGCAGGGCGATGGCCCGCGCCTCCAGGTCGCGCTGGAGGTCGTCGACCTTCTCGTCGGCGGCGATGACGTTTTCGGCCAGCTTCAGATCCGCGTCGAGTATCGCCGTGGTGGCGCGCCCGATCGCGGAGCCGACGAGCCGGGCCATCTCGACCAGGCCCTCGCTGATCGAGTCCAGCTCCTCGTGGTACGCGTCCCGCATCAGTGACCTTCTCTCGCTTCGATGGTTCCGAGTGCTTCCGGGGGATTCCGGTGGTTCGGGGGATTCGGGGGATCGTGGCTCGTGGGGGGTGTGCGGTGCAGAGTGGGAGGTGGCCGCTGCGCCCACGCTCCCACGGACCGGCCGCCGGCAGCTCCCGCACCCTCAATGTGCGGCCGGATCACGACCTGCGGTCCCATCCGGGGTGAACCACCGCCGTCCTGAAGGTGAATTCTGGGAGTCGCGGCCGAGGCCGCCAGGGCTCCGGCCCCGCCCCGCCGGCGCGATCGGTGAACCGTCACCGACGTCCCGGTGAACTCTGGGCGAAGGGTGTCCGAGCAGCGCCTTCCAGCGCTGGGGGAGTGTCGGAACCGGCACATACTCTGGATTCATGAACGTGGACGCGGCCGTCGCCGCGGTGGCAGCGATCGCCGGGCTCTGCACCGGCGTCTTCGCCATGCTGGCGTTCCGCTGGAGCGAGCGGGACCAGGCCAAGCCCACCCGTACGTCCCTGCACACCGAGGCGGTCCTGCCCCCCGGCGTCGACACCGTCCTGTCCGTGCTGCGCTCCTCCGCCGTCGTCCTCGACGAGGCCGACACGGTCGTCAAGGCCAGCTCCGCGGCGTACGCACTCGGGCTGGTCCGCGGCGGCCGGCTCGCCGTCGAGCCGATGCTCCAGATGGCCCGCGACACCCGCCGGGACGGCGAGATACGCCAGGTGGAGCTCGATCTGCCGCGGCGCGGCACCGGCCGCGGCGACGCGCTGGCGGTCTCCGCCCGGGTCGCCCCGCTCGGCTCCCGGTTGGTCCTGCTGCTGGTCGAGGACCTCACCGAGGCCCGCCGCATCGAGGCGGTCCGCCGGGACTTCGTCGCCAACGTCAGCCATGAGCTCAAGACCCCGGTCGGCGCCCTCTCGCTCCTCTCCGAGGCCGTGATGGACGCCAGCGACGACCCCGAGGCCGTCACCCGCTTCGCCGGCCGCATGCAGAACGAGGCCACCCGCCTGACCAACCTCGTCCAGGAGCTGATCGACCTCTCCCGGGTGCAGAACGACGACCCGCTGGAGGACTCCGAGTCCGTCCCGGTCGACGAACTGGTCGCCGAGGCGGTCGACCGCTGCCGCCAGCAGGCCGGCACCAAGCAGATCACCATCGCCGCCGGAGGCACCGGCGACCTCACCGTCTGGGGCAACCGCGGCCAGCTCGCCGCCGCCCTGGGCAACCTCGTCGAGAACGCCGTGAACTACTCCCCGGCGCGCACCCGCGTCGGGATCGCCGGCCGACGGGTCTCCGCCCCCGGCGGCGACTTGATCGAGATCGCGGTCACCGACCAGGGCATCGGGATATCCGAAAAGGACCGCGACCGCATCTTCGAGCGGTTCTACCGCGTGGACCCGGCGCGTTCCCGCGCCACCGGCGGGACCGGCCTCGGCCTCGCCATCGTCAAGCACGTGGCCGCCTCGCACGGCGGGGAGGTCACGGTGTGGAGCGCTGAGGGACAGGGCTCCACCTTCACCCTGCGTCTCCCCGAGGCCGGCACCGTACGCAACCGCGAACGGCACCCGGACCTCACCACCGAGGGCCTCGACGACGAGGACCGCCCGTACGAGACCTTCAACGACCCGCTCCCAGCTCACCCAGCCCCGGAGGTCCTTCCGTGACCCGAGTGCTCGTCGTCGAGGACGAGGAATCGTTCAGCGACGCACTGTCGTACATGCTCCGCAAGGAGGGCTTCGAGGTCGCCGTGGCGGCCACCGGCCCCGACGGCCTGGACGAGTTCGAGCGCAACGGCGCCGACCTCGTCCTGCTGGACCTGATGCTGCCGGGCCTGCCCGGCACCGAGGTCTGCCGCCAGCTGCGCGGCCGCTCCAACGTCCCGGTCATCATGGTGACCGCCAAGGACAGCGAGATCGACAAGGTCGTCGGTCTCGAAATAGGAGCCGACGACTACGTCACCAAGCCCTTCTCCTCGCGCGAACTGGTCGCCCGGATCCGCGCCGTGCTGCGCCGCCGCGGCGAGCCGGAGGAAGTCGCCCCGCAGGCCCTGGAGGCCGGCCCGGTCCGGATGGACGTGGACCGCCACGTCGTCACGGTCTCCGGCGGCAAGGTGGACCTGCCGCTCAAGGAGTTCGACCTCCTGGAGATGCTGCTGCGCAACGCCGGCCGGGTGCTGACCCGCATGCAGCTGATCGACCGTGTCTGGGGCGCCGACTACGTGGGCGACACCAAGACCCTCGACGTCCATGTGAAGCGGCTGCGCGCCAAGATCGAGCCCGACCCGGGGGCCCCGCGCTATCTGGTGACGGTCCGCGGCCTGGGCTACAAGTTCGAGCCGTAGGCCGCCGCCCGCGAGCGATCTGCGTGAAGGGGCGCCCCTCCCGACCGGAGGGGCGCCCCTTCACCTGTTGCTGCGGGCCTCAGTGGCCGGCGTGCGCCGACTCCGAGGGCGAGGCGGAGCCCGACGGGGAGGCCGAGCCCGAGGGGCTGGCCGACTCCGAGGGCTTGCCGCTCGCGGAGGTGGACGGCTGCGGCGTCACCGACGGACCGTAGCTCTCGAAGATGTTCTTCGCCGGGACGACGAAGGCGCTCAGCTTCACCTTGCCGGTGGAGTTGAAGGTGAAGGTCAGCGGCTGGGCGTTGCCGTCCTGGACGGCCTCCCGGCCGCTCTCCAGGAGGGCGCTGGCGTTGCCCTTGCCGCCGATCACGACGGACCCGCCGGCCGGCACGGTGATCTTGCCGGGCGACAGCTTGGCCGACTGGCCGGTGCCGTCGACCGCGATCCCGGTCAGCTGCTGGTCCTTGTCGCCGGAGTTGAACACCGTCGCGGTGATCGCGGCCGGCCCCGTTGCGTTGACGTCGGGCTGGGTGACGACGTTGGCGTTCTGGACCTTGATCGTGCCGACGCTGATCTCGGCGTTGTCCGGCTTGACCCCCAGCGTCTGGGCGTCGTTCCCGGCAGCGCACGCGGACAGGGTGGCGATCGACAGCGAGAGGGCGGTGGCGGCGAGGACGCCGCGTCGAAGGCTGCGGCTCACGGCGGCGGCATCTCCTTGACGAGCTACGGCGGCCGAACGTTCGTGCCCGGTCGCGGATGGACGGCTGGGGCGGGCCCTGCGTACGCGTCATGGCGACGGGCACGTAAAGCCGCCCTAAGGGTTGGTCAGCGCCGCTAGGTTACCGAGCCGTCCTCGCGGTCCCGCACCCGACCCGCCCCCTGCGCGATCACGCGGCCGCCGCCCGGCCCGGTCCGCCCGAGGCGGGGACGCCGGGCGGACGGTCCGGACCCCCCCCGGCTCGCGATTTCCGGTGCCCGGCCCCGGCCCCGGTCCGGATCCCGTCCCCGCTGTCGATCTCGGGGGCGATCTCGGCGTCGATCTCGTCGGGAACTCGTCCCGGATCCCGCCGACGATCTCCGGAGAACGGGTCCGGAGAACGGGGAGGCATATTCGGCATGCGGCTGTTCGAGTGGTGGCCAGGGTGTTTCCCCCTGTGAAAAGCGGTATTCACAAGGAATGCACATGCCGCCCGAAATTGATCACACACCGGCACGCGGGAGTGTTGATCAATTCCGGGAATCGCGCCCGAGTCGCCCCAAGCGTCCGAACGGAGTAGCGGAACTCGCTCATGAGGATCGGTGCAAATCGGGACGTTCGGCTCATTGATCATTGAGTTTCCGGTGTGCGGCGGGCGGCATTCCGGGTGCCCGAGAAGCGCCTCCGACCTGCGAATACCTGGGCCGCGGCCCCCTGCGCAGCACGTCACGGGCGCTGTTGTCAAGCCCCGAGATATGCCCTGACCTGCGAAAACGCCATTCAGAACGGCCCGTTCCCGTGTTAGCATGGATAGCCACGGAAGGGGTACCTGTCACATGACGTTCAAGGTTGGCGACACCGTGGTCTATCCCCATCACGGGGCCGCGCTGATCGAGGCCATCGAAACTCGCCAGATCAAAGGCGTGGACAAGACCTACTTGGTGCTGAAGGTCGCCCAGGGCGACTTGACTGTTCGTGTGCCAGCGGACAACGCGGAGTTCGTCGGCGTACGCGACGTGGTTGGTCAGGACGGGCTGGACCGGGTCTTCGAGGTGCTGCGTGCACCGTATGCCGAGGAGCCGACGAACTGGTCCCGTCGCTACAAGGCAAATCTCGAGAAGCTCGCCTCCGGCGATGTGATCAAGGTCGCCGAGGTCGTGCGCGACCTGTGGCGGCGTGAGCGGGAGCGCGGCCTCTCCGCCGGTGAGAAGCGGATGCTCGCCAAGGCCCGCCAGATCCTGGTGAGCGAGCTCGCCCTCGCGGAGAACACCAACGAGGACAAGGCCGAGGCCCTGCTCGACGAGGTCCTCGCGTCCTGACGACGCGCACGCCGACTGCGACGGGCAAGAACGACGACGCAGCAGCAACGCAACAATGCCGCGGTGCCCGAGTGACGACCGCCTCCCGAAGCGGAGGGTCTGTTGCCGGGCGCTGCGGCATATCTGCGGGCTGTGGTGTATCTGCGAGGGACCTGTCCGCGGGTGGTGCGGGGGAAGGCCGGACACCGAGCCGGCGGCTTCCTCGCTGAAGCCCGCCGGGCGCTCCCCGGACTCGACGAGCGGGGAAGCCTCTGGTGGCGTGCCGGGCTCGGGCTGCTGCCCCGACCGGCGTCACGGAAGGGTTCCGGTCAAGGCGTGACGCCCGGCACTCCCCAGGCCATACCCACCTCGCCCGAGGAAACAAACCTGTCTGCCCCAATTCCGGGCTCGCCCGGACTTCCGGAGCCATCGATGTCAGATCCTTCTCCCCCGGCCCGCACCACTCCGGCACGCACCGCGGCGGTCATCCCCGCCGCCGGCCGCGGTGTCCGGCTCGGTCCCGGCACCCCCAAGGCGCTGCGCACCCTCGGCGGCACCCCGATGCTGGTCCACGCGGTCCGCGCGATGGCCGCCTCGCGCGCCGTGACACACCTCGTCGTGGTCGCCCCGCCGGACGGCGCCGACGAGGTGCGCCGCCTGCTCGACGCCCACCCGCTCGCCGACCGCACCGAGCTGACCGTGGTCCCCGGCGGCGCCACCCGCCAGGAGTCGGTCCGGCTCGGGCTCGCCGCGCTGCCGGACGGCATCGACGTGGTGCTGGTCCACGACGCGGCCCGGCCGCTGGTCCCGGTCGAGACCGTGGACGCGGTCATCGAGGCGGTCCGCGCCGGCGCCCCGGCCGTGGTCCCCGCGCTGCCGCTGGCCGACACCGTCAAGCAGGTCGAACCGCGGCCCCAGGGCGCACCGGAACCGGTGGTCGGCACCCCGGAGCGGTCGCAGCTGCGCGCCGTGCAGACCCCGCAGGGCTTCGACCTGCCGACGCTGCTCAAGGCGCACCGGGCCGTCGTCGAGGGCGAGGGTGCCACCGACGACGCCGGGCTGGTGGAGCGGCTCGGGGAGCCGGTGGTGCTCGTCCCGGGCCACGAGGAGGCGTTCAAGGTGACCCGGCCGCTGGACCTCGTCCTGGCCGAGGCCGTACTCGCCCGCAGGAGGGCCACCGATGGCTATGTCTGACCCGTCCGCGCAGCCGGTTGCCGCGCTGCCCGGCATCCCCCTCGTCGGGGTCGGCACCGACGTGCACGCCTTCGAGCAGGGGCGCGAGCTGTGGTGCGCCGGGCTGCTCTGGGACGCCGCGGAGAGCGACGGCTACGGCCTGGCCGGGCACAGCGACGGCGACGTGGCCGCGCACGCCGCCTGCGACGCGCTGTTCTCCGCGGCCGGCATCGGCGACCTCGGCGCGCACTTCGGCACCTCCCGCCCGGAGTGGTCCGGCGCCTCCGGCGTGACGCTGCTGGCCGAGGCGGCCCGGATCGTCCGCGCCGAGGGCTTCGCCATCGGCAACGTCGCGGTGCAGGTCATCGGCGTCCGCCCGAAGGTCGGCAAGCGCCGGGCCGAGGCGCAGCGGGCGCTGTCGGCGGCCGTCGGGGCGCCGGTCTCGGTCTCCGGCACGACGACCGACGGGCTGGGGCTGACCGGCCGTGCCGAGGGGCTGGCCGCGATCGCCACCGCCCTGGTGGTGCGCACCGGCTGAGGGAGCCGGGCGGGCCGGAACGATCCCTTCCGCCGATTGGCCGCACCGCGCGGGAATGCCGGGCGCCACAAGGGCGTTGGGCCGGAAACGGGGTACTCGTCTTCAGCAGAAGCCATCGGAAGCCATCGGTTCGGCCCTCGGGAAGGATCCTTCGTGACTGCAACGCTCTCCGACAAGCTCAAGGAGCTGCTCGACTCTCCCGTCTTCGTGACGGTGGGGACGATCCAGCCGGACGGCAGCCCCCAGCTGTCCCCGGTCTGGGTCAAACGGGACGGTGACGACCTGCTGATCTCGACGACCGTCGGCCGCCGCAAGGAGCGGAACATCCGCCGCGACCCCCGGGTCTCGGTCGTCCTCCAGCCCTTCGACGCGCCGTACGGCTACGCCGAGATCCGCGGCACCGCCACCCTCAGCACCGAGGGCGGCCAGGAGCTGATCGACGAGCTGTCGAGGAAGTACACCGGCAAGTCGTACGCGGAGTTCAACCCGGCCTCGGCCGACGACGACCAGCGGGTCGTGGTCCGGATCACCCCGCGGAAGGTGGTCGGCCGGATCTGAGCCTCCGTCCCGGGCGGCGGAATCCCGCCGCCCGGGAGGAATCCGTACGGATCGAGCGGCGAACCGGGCGGCCGCGACGCTTCCGTGTCCCCGTGCTCCACAGGGCACGGGGCACTCCCGCGTTCCGACTACCCTGGTCCCGTGACAATTCGCCTGTACGACACCAGCGCCCGGCAGATTCGCGATTTCACCCCGCTCCGGCCGGGCTGTGTCTCGATCTACCTCTGTGGTGCGACCGTGCAGGCCGCTCCGCACATCGGGCACATCCGGTCCGGACTCAACTTCGACATCATGCGCCGCTGGTTCGCCCACCGCGGCTACGACGTGACGTTCGTCCGCAACGTCACCGACATCGACGACAAGATCATCCAGAAGTCGGTCGAGCAGGGCCGCCCGTGGTGGTCGATCGGCTACGAGAACGAGGTCGCCTTCAACACGGCCTACGACGCCCTCGGCTGTCTGCGCCCCACCTACGAACCGCGCGCCACCGGCCACATCCCCGAGATGATCGAGATGATGCGCGGCCTGATCGAGCGCGGCCACGCCTACGCCGCCGACGGCAACGTCTACTTCGACGTGCGCTCCTTCCCGGAGTATCTCCAGCTCTCCAACCAGGAGTTGGCCAACCTCCGCCAGCCGTCCGGCGAGGGCGAGACCGGCAAGCGGGACCAGCGCGACTTCGCCATGTGGAAGGCGGCCAAGGAGGGCGAGCCCAGCTGGGAGACCCCCTGGGGCCGCGGCCGCCCGGGCTGGCACCTGGAGTGCTCGGCGATGGCCCACAAGTACCTGGGCACCGCCTTCGACATCCACGGCGGCGGCGTCGACCTCGTCTTCCCGCACCACGAGAACGAGATCGCGCAGGCCAAGGCGTACGGCGACGACTTCGCCCGGTACTGGTCGCACAACGCCTGGGTGACCATGAGCGGCGAGAAGATGTCCAAGTCGCTGGGCAACTCCGTGCTGGTCTCGGAGATGGTCAAGCGCTGGCGGCCGATCGTGCTGCGCTACTACCTCGGCACCCCGCACTACCGCTCGATGATCGAGTACAGCGAGGAGGCGCTGCGCGAGGCCGAGTCGTCGTTCGCCCGGATCGAGGGCTTCGTCCAGCGGGTCGTCGAGAAGGCCGGCGTCGTCGAGCCCGCGGCCGACGTGCCGCCGGCCTTCGCCGAGGCGATGGACGACGACCTGGGCGTCCCGCAGGCGCTGGCGATCGTCCACACCACCGTCCGGCAGGGCAACTCCGCGCTGACCGCCGACGACAAGGAGGCCGCGGTGGCCCGGCTCGCCGAGGTGCGGGCGATGCTCGGGGTGCTCGGCCTGGACCCGCTCGACGAGCGCTGGTCCGGCGGCGGCGCGGACCGCGGCGCCGACCTGCACGGCGTCGTGGACTCCCTCGTCCGCCTCGTCCTGGAGCAGCGGCAGGGCGCCCGGGCCCGCAAGGACTACGCCACCGCCGACGCCATCCGCGACCAGCTCCAGCAGTCCGGCCTGAGCATCGAGGACACCCCGTCCGGCCCGCGCTGGTCGCTGTCCTGAGTCCGGCCCCGGGGCCCGCCCCGGGGACCGGCCGCACCCCCGGCCACCAGCCGGATTCGCCCTTCCCGGTGGCTGCGGGCGACACTCAATCCATACGTACGTACCCACTCCACGTCGCGAGACGTCGAGAGCAGTGAAGAAACAGGTGACCCATGGCCGGCAACAGCCAGCGCAGGAACCGCCGCACGTCGAACAAGAAGGGCGCTCAGGTCGGCAGTGGCGGTAAGCGGCGCCGGTCCCTGGAGGGCAAGGGCCCGACCCCGCCCGCGTCCGCCCGCAAGGGGCACGTCAAGAACCGCGTCGCCAACGCCAAGGCCAAGCAGGCCGCGAGCCGCCGGCCGGCCCCGCGGCGCGGCGGCGCCAAGGGCACCGCGGAGCTGGTCGTGGGCCGCAACCCGGTCGTCGAGGCGCTCCGCGAGGGCGTCCCCGCGACCACCCTGTACGTGCAGCAGTTCATCGACAACGACGAGCGGGTGCGCGAGGCGCTCCAGCTCGCCACCGAGCTCGGGCTGAACCTCCTGGAGGCGCCCCGCGCCGAGCTGGACCGGATGACGAACGGCCTCAACCACCAGGGCCTGGTCGCCCAGATCCCGCCGTACGACTACGCGCACCCCGAGGACCTCGCCGCCGCCGCCCTCGACGCCGGCGAGGACCCGCTGATCGTCGCGCTGGACGGCGTGACCGACCCGCGCAACCTCGGCGCCGTCGTCCGCTCCGTCTCGGCCTTCGGCGGCCACGGCGTGGTCGTGCCGGAGCGCCGCGCCGCCGGGATGACGGCCGGCGCCTGGAAGACCTCCGCGGGCACCGCGGCCCGTACGCCGGTCGCCCGCGCCACCAACCTCACCCGGGCCCTGGAGACGTACCAGAAGGCCGGGATGACGGTGGTCGGCCTGGCCGCGGACGGCGATGTGGAGCTGCAGGACCTGGAGGCCCTGGACGGCCCGGTCGTGATCGTCGTCGGCAGCGAGGGCAAGGGCCTGTCGCGGCTGGTCGGCGAGACCTGCGACCTGCGCGTGCGGATCCCGATGCCGGGCGGCGCGGAGTCGCTGAACGCCGGTGTCGCGGCCGGCGTGGTCCTGTGGGAGGCGGCGCGCCGCCGCGGCTGACCGAGGCAGCCGGGCGTTCCCGGCCGCTGCCCCGGGGCCGGGCGTCCGGCCCCGGGGACGGGTGCCCTGGCCGAGTCCGGCCGAGAGCTTGGGGGAAGCATGACGCTCCGTGTGTCCCCGCCGTATCACGTGATCTTTTGACGGGTCTCGGACAGATCGGGCCGGTCAAGGCAGTGTCTTAACCGCGGGTCACTCGGTTAGATGAGCGTGGACACCAGAACACCCCGCACGCCTACGGGGGGACGCTCGTCGTCGAGCTTCGACGACGAGCCGGTCCTGAGCTCGGTCA
This sequence comes from Streptomyces sp. BHT-5-2, assembly GCF_019774615.1. Lineage (NCBI taxonomy): Bacteria > Bacillati > Actinomycetota > Actinomycetes > Kitasatosporales > Streptomycetaceae > Streptomyces > Streptomyces sp. BHT-5-2. Next base: position 2,093,168 of record NZ_CP081496.1, read on the forward strand.
AGGTGCCGTGCGATCCCGCGCAGGTCATCGTCAACCACGCCAGCTTCCGCGTACAGCTCGCCGCTCCCGTGGCCGCCGGCGCACTGGCCGAGACCACGCGCGTCCCCGCCCTGAGGGGATCGCCGCCCAGACGCCGCACGCCCGTGGTCTGGAGCGGCCGCACCGAACCCGGCGGCACCGCCGGCGCCACCACCCAGCTCCTGCACGCGGTGCGCGACGCCAGCCAGGGCCTGGACCGCGGCCCGGCCGAGGACGTCGGCACGACCCAGGTCCTGCCCAGGGTCCGGCTCGGCGACGCCCCCACCCCCGCCTCCACCGTCGTCGGCCAGCGCGGCCCCGTCGACGTCGAGGACACCCTGCCGCGCGGCACCCCCGCCGTCTCCGCCCGGCTCCCCGGCCAGCGGTACGACGAGGACGGCCGGCACGACGGCCGGTTCGGGGACCGCGAGCCCTACGACAGCGCGGTCCGGCGCCGCGGCGGCGGCGACGCCGTCCGGCACGCCTACTACCCCGGCCGCCGGATGAACCTCGGCGTCGTCCTGCTCCCGCTGCGGATCTTCCTCGGGCTGATCTCCGTCTACGCCGGCATGGGCAAGCTCTGCGACCCCGTCTACTTCGACGGCGGCCAGCGCGGCTCGATGGTCACCTGGCTGCTCTCCCTGCACCCCTGGGAACTGACCCTCCCGCTGCGGGACTTCGCCGTCGCGCACCCGGTCGGTGCCGGGCTGACGGTGGCGTTCCTCCAGGTCGTGGTGGGCGTGCTGACCATCTGCGGACTGTGGCAGCGGGTCGCCGCCGCGTTCGGCGCGCTGCTCTCCGCGGCGCTGCTGATGACCGTCAGCTGGCGCACCGTCCCCGCCTACGACGCCCCCGACATCATCTACCTCGCCGCCTGGAGCCCGTTGATCATCGCGGGCGCCCCCGTCTACTCCATGGACGCCCGGCTGGCCGGCGAGGCGTGGCGGCGGCTCGGCCCGCGCGTCGAGGTCGGCGCGCTGCGCCGCCGGGTCCTGCGCCGCGGGGCCGTGATGACCGCGGTGGTGGCCGGGCTGACCCTGCTCATCGGCTCCCTGCTGGGCGGCGCCGTACGGACCGCTCGGGTGCCGACGGTGCCCCGGCCCGGCGAGCCCGCGATCAACAACCTCCCCGGCTCCCCGCTGCCGCACCCCGGTCACCACGCCGCCCGCCCCGGCCACCGCCTCCCCGGCCGCGCCGGCGGCCCGGCCACCGGCGCCTCGCACAAGCCGCACCGGCCCGGTACGCCGTCGGCCTCGGCCGCCGGCACCCCGTCGACGGGCGGCCGCACCGGTGGCTCGGCCCGCCGGCCCGGCGCGACGACCAGCGCCCCGCAGCAGTCGGCGCCGACCCGGTCCCCCGGCCGCACCCAGTCGCCGTCCGGCTCGGGCGGCACCGGCGGCGGCACGAGCGGCGGCAGCTCCAGCTCCGGCACCCCCGGCGGCGACTCCGGCCACGGCAGCACCCTCGGCGGTCTGCTGGGCTGACCCGCCCGGCGCCGCGTCCGTCCCCGATCACCCGACCCTTCATAGCCACTGGCTGTAGGGGCGGGGGTCGGGGACGGTTGCGTTGGGGGTGGTTTTTGAGGGACGGGGAGGGGGAGGGCGCGCGACGTCCGTTGCCGGCGAGGGGCCGGGCCGGGTCAAGGAGGTGGGGGTGTCCGCCCCGGCGGCAAGGCCGCGGACGTACGGGCCGTCACCGGCGCTTCAAGGGCTTCTCAGCGGCGTCCTGAGCGGCGTCCGCTGCAAGGGCGCCTCAGCGGCGCCTGAGCGGCGTCTCCGGGGCCTTTCGACGGAGCTTGCTCCCAACGGGGCTCCAATGGGCTCCAACGGGCTTCAACGGCCGTGTGCGGCCAGCTCCTTGGCGGCCTCGGAGAGGTCCTTGGCGGTGTCGATGGCGCGCCAGTAGGCCCCCTGGGGGAGCGGGTAGCCGGCCAGCCGGCGTTCCCGGGCGAGGCGCGGGAAGGTGGTGCGCTCGTGATCGCCCCGGGTGGGCAGCAGCGCGGTGAACGCCGGGGCGAAGACGTAGACGCCGGCGTTGATCAGATACGGGGAGGGCGGGGCCTCGATGAAGTCCAGGACGTGCCCGAAGGCGTCGGTTTCGACGGCGCCCCAGGGGATGCGCGGACGGGCCAGGGCCAGTGTGGCCACGGCGTCGCGCTCCTCGTGGAAGGCGGCCATCTCGCGGAGCGGGAAGCGGGCCCAGATGTCGCCGTTGGTGGCGTACCAGGGTTCGTCCGGGCGCGGCAGGGAGCCGGCGGCGTGCTTCAGGCCGCCGCCGCGACCCAGTGGCTCGGTCTCGACAACGGTCGTGACGCGCAAGGGGAGTTCGGCGCGGTCCAGCCAGTCCTGGAGGACCTCGGCGAGGTGCCCGCAGGAGATGACGACGTCGGTGACGCCCTCTTCGGCGAGCCAGTTCAGCTGATGGCCGATGATCGGGGTTCCGGTGCCGGGAATCTCGACCATCGGCTTGGGGCGGTCGTCGGTGTACGGGCGGAGACGGGAGCCCTGGCCGCCGGCCAGGACCACGGCCTGTGTGGGGTGGGGATGCGGGGCGCCGGTCATGGTCGCACCCTAAGCGGTGCGAGCAACGGTCACTGGCCGGCGGCCACACCGGAGGCGAAGGAGGTGTCGCAGACCGGGCGGGAGAACTCCTGGGCGCGGTGTGCGGCACCGTACTTGGCGACCGCGGCGCGGCCGAGGGCGCGGGCGATGGAGGCACAGTGTTTGGCCAGCGACGGCCGGGCGGTGGTGGCCTCCTGAAGGTGCGTCAGGGCGACGCCGGGGTCCTTCTCCTGGAGTTCCACGAGGAGGCGGTCCCGGAGGACGTCCTGGGCGGCACGGGGGCCGGCCTTGGTGGAGACCTTGCCGGAGGAAGCGGTGAGCACCTGCGACTCGGTGGTCTTCGAGGCCCACGGGACGCGGGTGACCGCGAGGGTCCCGGAGAGCACGAGGACGACGGGCAGGACGAGGGCGAGAGATCGGCCGATACGGCGGGCTGCGGAGTTCACGGTCGAGATGGTAGCGACGAGTGATGATTTGGCGACATTTCGTCACCTTATCGGGGGACGGAATGGCTAGTCGGTGCGGTTGTTGGGTTGACGCACTGGTCTGAAAAGCCGTTTCCGGGGCGGGGTTTGCCGGGCTCGACGAGGCGTCCGCGGGGTGCGGTGCGAGGGGTGTCACCCCTGGCCTCGCCCCGCTCCCGGGCCCGCGGGAGCGGGGCTCCCGAGGGCCGCCCGTGCTCCGGAGCCGGCACCGGCGCGGATGCGCCGACGGCCCGACGGCGGTGCGGGGCCCGCAGTACCCCACACGGCCGCCGGGGTAAACCCCGCGGGGCGGCGCCGACTTCCGGCCCGGCGGACGGCTCACGTCGTCCGCCGGGGCCGTCCGCGGGGCCGCCCGCCCCGGCCGGCTCCGTCAGTCGGTCAGTCGGTCAGCCGCTTGCCCGTGGACGTGGAGAAGACGTGCGTCTCGCCCGGCTGCGGGACGATGTGCAGCTGGGCGCCCTTGGCCGGCACCTGGCGGCCGTTGACCCGTACGACCAGGTCCTTGACCGCCCCGCCGACCTCGGCCGTCCCGTAGACGTAGCCGTCGGCGCCCAGTTCCTCGACGACGTTGACCGTCACCGCCAGGCCGGCCGGGGCGTCCGCGGCCTCCTTGGACAGCGATGCGGCGGCCGCCCCGTTCTGCTCGACGATGTCGAAGTGCTCGGGCCGGATGCCGACCGTCACGGTCGTGTCGTTCTCGGCACCGACCAGCGCCTCCCGGCTGACCGGTACGACACTGTTGCCGAACTTCACGCCGCCGTCGGTGATCGGCACCTCGACAAGGTTCATGGCGGGCGAGCCGATGAAGCCGGCGACGAAGAGGTTGGCCGGCCGGTCGTACATGTTCCGCGGCGAGTCGACCTGCTGGAGCAGCCCGTCCTTGAGGACCGCGACCCGGTCGCCCATCGTCATCGCCTCGACCTGGTCGTGCGTGACGTACACCGTCGTGATCCCGAGGCGGCGCTGCAGGCCCGCGATCTGCGTACGGGTCTGTACCCGCAGCTTCGCGTCCAGGTTGGACAGCGGCTCGTCCATCAGGAACACCTGGGGCTCCCGGACGATCGCCCGCCCCATCGCCACCCGCTGCCGCTGACCGCCCGACAGCGCCTTCGGCTTGCGCCCCAGGTACTCCGTCAGGTCCAGGATCTTCGCCGCGTCCTCGACCTTCTGCCGGATCTCGGCCTTCGGCACACCGGCGATCTTGAGCGCGAAGCCCATGTTGTCGGCGACCGTCATGTGCGGGTAGAGCGCGTAGTTCTGGAACACCATGGCGATGTCCCGGTCCTTGGGCGGCAGGTGGGTGACGTCCCGGTCGCCGATGCGGATGGCGCCCCCGTCGACGTCCTCCAGCCCCGCGAGCATCCGCAGCGAGGTGGACTTGCCGCATCCGGAGGGCCCGACGAGAACGAGGAACTCGCCGTCCTCGATGGTGATGTCGAGCTTGTCGACGGCGGGCTTGTCGGCACCCGGGTAGATCCGGGTCGCCTGGTCGTACGTGACCGTGGCCATGTTGTGTCCCTTCACCGGCAGGAACGTGCCGGACGATCCGAGTAAAGGAATGGAGTGGGCGGCCGCCACCGGGACGCCCTCACGCGAAGTGGTGTAGTCCACAGCGGCAAACCGCTGGTGACGCTACCCGCGCCGGGGCCGGGTGTCAGTAGGCCGACGGTCACGAAATGCGGTCGTTCGGACCGGCGCGCCCGGGCCTGGACCGTCCGGTCCCGCATAAGGCAACCGGCACCGGGTGCGCCTGGGTACACTTCTTCCGGCACGCCTCCTTAGCTCAGCTGGTCAGAGCACCGCTCTTGTAAAGCGAAGGTCGTCGGTTCGAATCCGACAGGGGGCTCTGAGCACACCGCGCTGACCTGGGGTTTCGGCCCAGGGAGGTGTCTGGTTCGGCCCCGGGCTTTCTGCCCGGGGCCGTTTGTGTGTGGGGGGCTGGTGGGTCAGCGGGTGGGCTGGCGGTTGAAGGTGGTGCGGGACCAGAGGTAGCCGGCCAGGGTGAGGGCGGTGCACCAGGCGAGGGCGAGCCAGCCGTTGTTGCCGATCGGGGTGCCGAGGAGCAGGCCGCGCAGGGTCTCGTTGATCGGGGTGAAGGGCTGGTACTCGGCGAACCAGCGCAGGCCGGTCGGCATGGAGTCCGGGGGGACGACCGCGCTGCCGAGGAAGGGCAGGAAGGTCAGCGGGAGCGGGGCGTTGGACGCGGACTCGACGGTCTTGGCGCCCATGCCCATCGCGGCGGAGAGCCAGGCCAGGCCGAACGCCAGGAAGGCCAGCAGGCCGAACGCGGCGAGCCACTCGACCGGGGAGGCGTCGGGCCGGAAGCCGATCGCGAGGGAGACGCCCGTGACCAGGGCGAGGACCGCCGTGACCTGGATGACGCTGCCGAGGACGTGGCCGGTGAGCACGGAGCCGCGGGAGATCGACATCGTCCGGAAGCGGTTGATGATGCCTTCCGTCATGTCGGTGCAGACGGACACCGCGGTCGCGACCGCCCCTGAGGTGGCGGACATCAGGATGATGCCGGGGACCACGTAGTTGATGTAGTCGCCGCGGTCGGCGCCCGCCCCGATACCGGTGCCGAGGGCCCCGCCGAAGACGTACACGAACAGCAGCAGCATCAGGACCGGCATGACGGCGATCGAGATCGTCATCGACGGGTAGCGCCGCATGTGCTTGAGATTGCGGCGCAGCATCGTCATGGCGTCGCGCAGGGCGTAGGAGCGGGCGGGGGCGGCCGGTGCGGTGGCGGCGGCCGCAGTGGCGGTGCTCATCGGGCGGACTCCTTCTGCGTGTTGGGGTGGGCCGGGGCGGCGTGCTGTCGGCCGGTGAGGGTGAGGAAGACGTCGTCGAGGTCGGGGGTGTGCACGGTGAGCGACTCGGCCCGTATGCCGGTGCTGTCCAGGGCGTCGAGTACGGCGCGGAGGTGGGGAAGGGCGCCGTCGCCGGGGATCCGGAGGGTGAGTGACTCGGCGTCGGGGGTGGCGGTGCCGAAGAGGTCGGCTGCTGCGGCGAGGTGGGCCTCGTCGGTGAACCGGAGGCGGATGTGGCCGCCGGGGATTCTGCGCTTCAGTTCGTGGGCGGTGCCCTCGGCGACCAGCTTGCCGTGGTCCAGTACGGCGATGCGGTCGGCGAGTTGGTCGGCCTCCTCCAGGTACTGCGTGGTGAGGAAGATGGTCACGCCCTGATCGGTCACCAGGTCCCGGATGAGTTCCCACATGACGCGGCGGCTGCGCGGGTCCAGGCCGGTGGTCGGCTCGTCGAGGAAGATGATCCGGGGCCGGCCGACCAGGGTCATCGCGAGGTCGAGCTTGCGGCGCATACCGCCGGAGAAGGTGGCGACGTTCTTGCGGGCCGCCTCGGTCAGCTCGAACCGCGCCAGCAGCTCGGCGGCGCGGCGGCGGCCCTCGCGCTTGCTCAGGTGGTGCAGGTCGGCCATGAGGAGGAGATTCTCCTTGGCGGTCAACAGGCCGTCCACGGCGGCGAACTGACCGGTCACGCCGATCCGGCGGCGTACCGAGCCGGCATCGGAGGTCACGTCGTGGCCCGCGATCCGGGCCTGGCCCGCGTCGGCGGTGATCAGTGTGGAGAGGATCTCGACGGTGGTGGTCTTGCCGGCGCCGTTGGGGCCGAGCAGGGCGAAGATCGTGCCCTCGGGGATGCGCAGGTCGATGCCGTCGAGCACCACCTTGTCGCCGTACGACTTGCGCAGGCCGGTCGCGGAGATCGCGTCCGCTCGTGTGGTGGTGGATGTCCGGGGTGGGGTGTTCATGGTGGGTGGGCCTTTCTGGGGCGGGAGTTGAGGAGGGCGGTTGAGGAGGCCGGTTGAGGAGGCCGGTTGAGGAGGGAGGTGTGGTGCTGCGGGGTGCCATGTGCCAGGTGTCATGTGGCAGCTGTCATGTGCCGTGTGGTGCCAGGGGGGCGGGCGTGCCGGGGGCGCCTGGGTGCCGTGGGGTGTCCACCCGCCCTTGGGGGCCGTGCCGTTCTTGATGGGGGCGGCGGCGCTGGGCGTTGGGGAAGGGGGTGGCTATGGACCGCGGTGCGACCGCGCTACTCGGCGTGGGCATGACAGTGGCATGCGCGGCGCCTGCCCATGGGGGGCTGGAGCGGCTGAAGTGACCAGGCGGGTCGTGGCGGCCGGATGGGGCGAAGTGGCCAGATGGGTCTAAGTGGCCGGCGGCATCGGCGCGTTGGTGCGTGGCGGGGGATGGGGCGTGGTGGGCGTGGTGGTCAGGGGCGGGCGTGGCGGATGTCGATGTTGCCGTAACGGCTGCGGGCGCGGACTTCGAGGGTGTCGTCGGTCGCGTGGGGGGTGTCGGTGGGGTTGAGCATGTTGCGGACCTGGCCCCGTTCGGAGTTGACGTCGAGCCAGGTGGCGGTGTCCTGGCGGATGCCGATTTCGATGGCGCCGTAGGCGTTTTCCAGCTGGGTGGTGCCACGGGCGACGTCGGCCACGCGCAGGGTGCCGTGGGCGGCGGTGGCGGTCACGGAGCTCTCGGCGCGCTGGATGTCGACGTCGCCGTTGGCGGCGCTGACGCGGACCTCGCCCAGGGCGGCACCGAGGACGGTGGAGCCGTGGGAGTTCTTCAGGGTTGCGGTGCCGTCGATGATGCCGACGCGCAGGCTGCCGGAGCTGGTGGCGATCTCGGCCGGGCCGTTGACACGGTCGACGGTGATCGAGCCGTGGGTGACGTTGAGGTGGAGCGGCCCTGTGGTGTCCAGGCGGACGTCGCCGGAGGAGATCTTCTTGACGCGGACCTCGCCCAGGCGGCCCTCGCCCAGGAGTTGGGCCCAGTCGCCGGTCATCTCGATGCGGGAGTCGGTGGGCAGTTCGACGGTGATGTCGACGGTGCCGGTACGGCCCACCAGGTAGCGGGGCTTGGGGGTGCGGAGGGAGAGGACGCCGCCGGTGTAGGTGATCTCGGTCTGTTCGGCGGCCCGGACGTCGGCGTCCTTCTTCGGGTCGCGGGGCCGGGTCTGGACGACGGTGTCGGTGCGGTCGCCGGCGGTGAGGCGCAGGGAGCCGGCCGTGAGGTGGGCGGTGACCGAAATCGGCTCGGGAGTGTCGAAAGAAGGCATGGCGGTACCGTCCTCATGAGTCCTTGAAGCGTCCCTGGGGAGGGACGTGATGAAGTAGCGGGGCGGTGCGGGCGGGCGCGCGGGGCGGGCCCGGGGTGGGTGTGCGGGTGCGGGTGGTGTCGGCGGAGCCAGCCGGTGTCAGCGGACCCAGCCGGTGAAGCTTTGCCCGATGGTGCGGGTGCGTTCGGTGGTGCGGGGTTGCGTGCCGCCGGCGCCGACCGCGGCCGAGACCGCCCGCACCAGCCAGGCGTTGACCGACAGGCCCTCGCGGCTCGCGGCCTCCTCGGCACGCGACTTGAGGTGCGCCGGCAGTCGCAGGTTGACCCGGGCGGTGCCGCCCTCCTCCCCGTCGGCCGGAACCAGGGCGGTGAGCGGTTCGACCGGCGCGGCGGCCGCTTCCGTGGGGCGGCTGTCGGAGGGGGGCGGGGTCACCACGAAGTCGGGGTCCAGGCCGCGCAGTCGTACGTCGACCGAGCCGGGGGCGAGTTCACGGGTGATCTCGTCCATCGCCGCGGAGAGCACATTGAGCATGGCCAGACGGGTCGCCGACTCCAGTGGGGCGGTGAGTCGCTCGGCCAACTCGCGGGCATCGTCCCCGCCGGCCTCGGCGGCCACCGCGAGTTCACGGCGGAGAGTGTCGACATACGGCGTGAGGTCCATGACGTCATCATGGCATCACTATGGCGCCATACGCAAGTGTGGGTGGCGCCCTATGGGAGCGGGTTCCCGTGAATGTGCCTCTGAGCTGCGGAAACGAGTTCTCTGCTGGCTGGGTCGTGGTGGTGCGGCGGGCGTTTGTGTGCTCTTTGGGGCGTGGAATGGCGCCCCGTGGCGCTGGCTGACGCCAGGCTGGCGCCGGGTGGTGTCGAGTGGCGCCAAGTGGCGCCAGGCGGTGCGCCAAGCCTGGGCAGTGTGTGCGGGGACCGGTGTGCGGGGCGTGGCGCGGCGTAGATTCGCGGCATGGTGACTTCGATGACGTGCGAGGCGTACGAGGAGCGGATGGCACGGGCCGGGCATGCCGCCGCGGCGGCCGGGCTGGCCGGGTTGATCGTCACGCCGGGGCCGGATCTGGTGTGGCTGTGCGGGTACCGGCCGACGGCCGTCACCGAGCGGCTGACGGCGCTGGTGATCGAGCCGGGCCGGGCGGGCCGGCTGCTGGTGCCCGTACTGGAGCGACCGGACGCGGAGCGGGCCGCCGGGGCCGGGGCGCTGGAGGTGGCGGGCTGGACCGATGGGTCGGATCCCTACGCCGAGCTGGGCAAGTGGCTGGTGCCACAGGGGCGTTACGGGGTGGCGGACGGGATGTGGGCGCTGCATCTGCTCGGGTTGCAGCGGTCGCTCCCGGGGGCCGGGTACGCGGCGCTGACGGAGGCACTGCCGATGCTGCGCGCGGTCAAGGACGCATACGAGGTGGAGCGGCTGGCGGCGGCGGGGGCGGCCGCGGACGCGACGTACCAGGACGTCCTGGGGGTGCGGTTCGCCGGGCGGCGGGAGTGCGACGTGGCGGCGGACCTGGCGCGGCTGTTGATCGAACACGGGCACAGCCAGGTGGACTTCACGGTCGTCGGGTCGGGGCCCAACGGGGCCGATCCGCACCATGAGGCGGGGGAGCGGGTCATCGAGGACGGCGACATGGTCGTACTCGACTTCGGCGGGCTGAAGGACGGGTACGGGTCCGACACCACGCGGACCGTGCACGTCGGGCAGCCGGGCGCCGAGGAGCGGACGGTGCACGAGATCGTGCGGGAGGCGCAGCAGGCGGCGTTCGAGGCGGTGCGGCCCGGTGTCGCGTGCCAGGAGATCGACCGGGTGGCGCGGCAGGTGATCAAGTCGGCGGGCTACGGCGAGTACTTCATCCACCGGACCGGGCACGGCATCGGGGTCACCACGCACGAGCCGCCCTACATGGTGGAGGGCGAGCATCTGCCGCTGGTGCCGGGGATGTGCTTCTCGATCGAGCCGGGGATCTATCTGCCGGGGCGGTTCGGGGTGCGGATCGAGGACATCGTCGTGTGCACGGAGGACGGCGGGCGGCGGCTGAACGTGACGGGGCGGGAGTTGGCGGTGGTGGGGTAGGGGGTGCGCGTTCGTCGCTTCCGGTCTCCGTGGTCCGAGCCGCCACCCCGCCCCTGCTTCTACGGCACCAGCACCACCTTCCCCATCGTGCCGCGGGACTCCAGCGCGCGGTGGGCGGCGGCGGCCTCGGCGAGGGGGAAGCGTTGGACGGTGGGGACGAGGCGGCCGGCGGCGGCTTCGGCGAGGGCGGCGGTCTCCAGGGTGCGGAGGGGGTTGGTGCCGCCGACCCGGGCCAGCATGGGGGCGCCGAGGACGGACTCGGAGGTGATGCCGCGTTCGGCGAGTTCGGCGTCGGTGAACTCCAGCGGGCCGCCGGAGGACCAGCCGAAGACCAGGTGGCGGCCGCCGCGGGCGAGGAGGTCCACGGCGGCCCGGCCCGGGGCGCCGCCCACCGAGTCGAAGACGAGGGTGGCGCCGGGGACGCCGCGCTCGTCGAGGAAACGGCGGGCGAGGACCGGCCAGTTGTGGTCGGTGTAGTCGAGGGCGAGGTCGGCTCCCAGGTCGCGGACGTGGGCCACCTTGGCGGGGCCGCCGGCCAGGCCGAGGACCGTGGCGCCGGTGTTCTTGGCGTGCTGGACGAGGAGTGAGCCGATGCCGCCGGCGGCCGCCGGGACGATCGCGGTGTCGTCGGCGCTGAGGGCCGCGCAGCGCAGGACGCCCAGGGTGGTGCGGCCGGTGCCGATCATGGCGACGGCCTGGGCCGCGTCCAGCCCGTCGGGGAGGGTGTGCAGCCGGTCGACGGTGGTGACGGCCAGTTCGGCGTAGCCGCCCGGGACCATGCCGAGATGGGCGACGACCGGGCGGCCCAGCCAGGCGGGGTCGGTGCCCTCGCCGACGGCGTCGACGGTGCCGGCGACCTCGCGGCCCGGCACGGTCGGGAGTTCGGGCAGTGGTGCGGGGCCGCCCTCCAGGCCCGCGCGGAGGGCGGTGTCCAGGAGGTGGACGCCCGCCGCGGCCACGGCGATACGGACCTCGCCCGGTCCCGGTGTCGGGTCGTCGAGGGTTTCGCAGACGAGGTTTTCCGCGGGACCGAAGGTGTGCAGCCGTATTGCGCGCATGGCGGAGCCGTCTCCTCTGAGGAGGCCCGGCGGGGCGGTCGCCAATGGAGGGCGACCGCCCCGTCGGTGGGATGGGTCAACTGCCGCCACTCTCGTACCTCAAGTTGGATTGAGGTCAACTGGGTGGTGGTGCGGGTGCGTTGTCGGGTCAGCGGACTCGGGCGGTGGTGCCGGCGGTGCCGGTGGTCCCGGTGGTCGTCGTGCGGTGCGGGGCCGTGCAGGGGTGGCGGCCGGTGCCCAGGGCGAGCGAGACCGCCTCCAGGGCGCTGGTGAAGGACACCTCGCACAGCACCCCCGGGGCCGCGACCTGGTCGCCCGCCAGGTAGACGCCGTCGCCGCGGTCGATCGCCGGGCGGTCGCGCCAGCACGTGCCCGGCAGGTCCACCGCTCCCGAGCGGCCGTTGGAGAGCGAGGTGCGGCGCCAGGTGGTGCGCTCGCGCCAGTCGCGGAAACCGGCGTCCAGCAGGCGTTCGGCGCGGGCCACGCCGTCGTCGCGGGTCTCGTCCGGGCCGATGCCGACCTGGCCCTGGAGGAGCTGTTCGCCGCGCGGGGCCAGGCCCGGGTCGGGGCCGGTGAACCGCTCGATCCAACCGGGGAAGTCCAGCCCGGAGAGCGCGAACGGGTCGCCGCGCCGGGTCCGTACGGCGAGGTCGAGCAGCACCGTGCGGGCGCCGGTCCAGCGGAGCCGGTCGTCTCCGAGGAGGGCCCGGGCGGAGTCCAGATGGGTGGCGACGACGACCGGGCGGTCCTCCGGGAGGGCGTCGACGCGGGCCCCGGTCTCGATGCGTACGCCCAGGTCACGGGCGTGTTGCGCCATCCGCTCGATGAGCTTGCCCCAGCCGCCGGCGAGGTAGCGGGCCTCCGGCGGCAGGGCGGTGGTGCGGCGCAGCCGTTCCTGGACGAAGGCGGCGGAGAGGCTGCCGGGGTCGTGGTGGAAGGTGGCGACGCCGACGAAGTGGGCCGCGGCGCGGACGGTGGCCTCACCGGCGTGGGTGCGTGCCCAGGTGAGGAAGTCCTGGTCGACAGGTGCGTCGCGGTGGGCGCGCAGCTTCAGGATGCCGAGCCCGGGCTGCCGGTGCAGGGTGCCGCGGTGGAAGAAGCGCAGCCGGGCGGCGTCCCGGAGGGGCAGTGGGGCGAGCGGTTCGAGCAGGCCGCGCTGCCGGAGCCAGGGCCAGTGCGGGCCGCGGTTGTAGAGGGCGTGCGGGCCTTCGTTGGTGAGGTAGGGGCCGTCGGCGGTGCGGGCGCGGCCGCCGAGCGTGCGGTGGGCCTCGTGGAGGGTGACGGCGGCACCGGCCTCGGCGGCGGAGATGGCCGCGGTCAGGCCGGCGAAACCGCCTCCGACGACGGTGAGCGGGCGGCGGGTCATGGCGGCTCCTTCGGTGGTTCGGGTCGTGTTCGGTGGTTCAGGTCGTCTTCGACGGTTCGGGGTCGTGTTCGGCGGTCCGGAGCGCGCGGCCGTGGGGGCGGGCGCTCGTCGATGGGACGGATGGGGGTGCCCGGGATGTGACATGGCGCCGCGGGAGGGGGTGTTTCCGCAGGTCAGATGGGGTTTCAAGGGGGATTGTCAGTGGGGTGGTTCAGGATGGGTGGTGGGCGTGGAGCGGTCCGCGGAATGCGGAATGCGGAATGCGGAATGCGGAATGCGGAGTGCGGGCCGAGCCGGCCCGCGGCGGCAGGGAGCAGACCGGGCCCGGGGTCCGGTACGGACGAGAGGCGGTGCGCGTGGCAGGGCGCGGGCAGGAGACGGTGCGGGCGGTGCGGCGGCCGGAGGTGCGGCTGCCGGAGCTGCGGACGTACGACGGCGGGGAGCTGGTGCCCGAAGGGGACTACGACGGCCTGGAGTTCACCGACGCGGACTGGGCCGGGCAGTCGGCGCGCGGCGCCCAGTTCATGGACTGTGCGGTGCGGCGGTGCGCGCTGGACGAGACGGTGCTGAGCCGGGCGCGGATCATCGACAGCGTGCTGACCGGGGTGCGCGGGGTGGGGACGGATCTGTCGCAGGCGTCGTTGCGCGATGTGGAGGTGGTGGACGCCCGACTGGGTGGGATACAGCTCCACGGTGCGGTGCTGGAGCGGGTGGTGGTGCGCGGCGGGAAGATCGACTTCGCCAATCTGCGCAAGGCCAGGCTGCGGGACGTCGCCTTCGAGGGATGCGTGCTGGTCGAGGCGGATTTCGGGGGCGCGCAGCTGGAGCGGGTGTCGTTCGAGGACTGCACCCTGGCCCGGGTGGACTTCTCGGCGGCGCGGATGAAGGACGTCGATCTGCGCGGGGTCGCCGCGCTGCAGATCGCCCGGGGCATCGATTCCCTGGGCGGCGCCGTGATCAGCATGGCCCAACTCATGGATCTGGCACCGGCGTTCGCTGCCCAGGTGGGCGTGCGGGTGGAGTGACGCGGACGACCGAGCGGAAGGCGAAAGGGGAGAAGGGGAACGAGGAGAAGGGGGACGAGGAGGAGCAGAAGCAGGAGGGGGAGGAGAAGGGGATGGGGATGGGGATGGGGATGGGGATGGGGATGGGGATGGCTCAGATACGGGGGAAGCGGGCCTGGAGTGCCCAGATGGTGGGGTTGTCGGCGAGGCCCTCGTGCATATCGGCGAGGTCGGCGACCAGGTCGTGCAGGAAGTCGCGGGCCTCACGGCGCAGCGCGGCGTGATTGAAGGTGAGGGGGGCGTCCTCGGCCGGCATCCAGTCGGCGGCGACGTCGACCCAGCCGAAGCGCCGCTCGAAGAGCATCCGGTCGGTGGACTCGGTGAAGTCCAGCTCGGCATGGATCGGACGGGCGGAGCGGCTGCCGCGGGGGTCGGTGTCGAGCCGCTCGACGATGTCGCACAGCGCCCAGGCGAAGTCGAGCACCGGTACCCATCCCCAGGCTGTGGAAAGCTCGCGATCGGTCTCGGTGTCCGCGATGTAGACGTCGCCGCAGAAGAGGTCGTGGCGCAGGGCGTGCGCGTCCGCGGTCCGGTAGTCCGTCTGCGGAGGGTCCGGGAAGCGGCGGGACAGGGAATAGCCGAGGTCGATCACGCCTTGATGGTGCCACGCGCGGCGGCATGCGGGGGCGGGCGGGGCTCGCGGCCCGTCGCCCCGCCCCTCGCCTTGCCCTGCCCCTGGTCGTGCCCTGCCCCTGGTCGTGCCCCGGCGTTTGCCGTGCCCTGCCCCCACCGTGCCCCGCTAAGGCAGGGTGAGCACCCGCGGCCCGTCGTTCGTCACCGCGACGGTGTGCTCGAAGTGGGCCGCGCGGCTGCCGTCGATGGTGCGCAGGGTCCAGCCGTCGGCGTCCGCGGTGTAGTGGTCGTCGCCGCCGGCCAGGAACATCGGCTCGATGGCTATGACCAGGCCGTGGCGGAGTGGGTAACCGCGGCCCGGCCGGCCCTCGTTGGGGACCGGCGGGTCCTCGTGCATCGCCCGGCCGATGCCGTGGCCGCCGAAGTCCTCGGGGATGCCGTAGCCGGCCGCGCGGCCGATGCTGCCGATGGCGTGCGAGACGTCGCCCATTCGGGCGCCGACGACGGCGGCCGCGATGCCCGCCTCCAGGGCCCGCAGGGTGGTCTCCTTCAGCCGGCGGTCCCCGGGGTGCTCGGTGCCGACGCTGAAGCTGGTGGCCGCGTCCCCGGCCCAGCCGTCGACGACCGCGCCGCAGTCGATGCTCACCAGGTCGCCGTCGCGCAGTCGGTAGCCGTTCGGGATGCCGTGCACGATCGCGTCGTTGACGGAGGCGCAGAGCACCGCGGGGAAGGGGGTGGGGGCGAAGGACGGGCGGTAGCCGAGGAACGGCGAGGTGGCACCGGCCTCGTCCAGCACCGTGCGCGCGGCCTCGTCCAGCTCGGTCAGCCGCACCCCGGGGGCGGCCGCGGCGCGGGCCGCGGCCAGGGCGTCCGCGACCACCCGGCCCGCCACTCGCATCGCGTCCAGCGCCGCGTCGGTCTTGATCTCCACCATTGGATACGCCTCCCCATTTTCCGTTCCGCGTCACGCCGCCCGGTGTGCGCCGCAGTGTGCGCCGGGCGGCCAGGCGGGCCGGTATCCGCTTCCTTGGACCGGTATTTCTTTACCGGTATTTCTTTACCGGTATTAGTATCACGGGCATGGTGCGGACTCCACTGACCCCCTGGGAACGCGAACGCGGCGAGCGGCTGGGTGCGTTGCTGCGCGCGGCGCGCGGCGCGCGGAGTATGGTCGAGGTCGCCGCGGCGGCCGGACTGTCCGCGGAGACGTTGCGCAAGATCGAGACCGGCCGGGCGCCGACCCCGGCGTTCTTCACCGTCGCCGCGCTCGCCGGGACGCTCGGACTGTCGCTGGAAGAGGTCGTCATCCAGGCCACGCCCCCGGACGCGGCACCGGACGACGCCCGGCGCGCCGCACACACCGCCCACCCGGCACGCGCCGAACATCCACCACGCACCGAACACCCACCACGCACCGAACACCCACCGCGCGCGGCCCGCACCTCGCGCAGCAGCGCAGCCGCCTGAGGCGGCCGGAGCCGACCGGGCCGGTGGCCGCAAGCTCATCGACCGCCGGCCGCCACCCCCGCCCACACCCCCCCACACCCACCCACTCCCCCGAACACGCCAAGAGCCGGCCCCCTCCCGGAGACCGGCTCTCGTTGCCGGGCGTGCCCGGCCGTGGTGATGGTGGCGCCGCCCCACGGCGGCGCGCGTCGTGTCTCAGACGCTGACGCCGAAGTCCTGCGCGATGCCCCGCAGGCCGGAGGCGTAACCCTGGCCCACGGCGCGGAACTTCCACTCCGTGCCATTGCGGTACAGCTCGCCGAAGACCATGGCGGTCTCGGTGGCGGCGTCCTCGCTGAGGTCGTAGCGCGCGATCTCGGCGCCGCCGGCCTGGTTGACGATGCGGATGAAGGCGTTCCGCACCTGGCCGAAGTTCTGGCCGCGGTTCTCGGCGTCGTAGATGGAGACCGGGAAGACGATCTTGTCGATCTCGGGCGGCAGCGCGCCGAGGTTGACGTTGATGCTCTCGTCGTCGCCGTCGCCCTGGCCGGTGGTGTTGTCGCCGGCGTGGACGATGGACTGGTCCGGCGTCGACTTGTTGTTGAAGAAGACGAAGTGCTGGTCGGAGTGGACCTTGCCGGTCGCGTTGACCGCGATGGCGCTGGCGTCGAGGTCGAAGTCCGTGCCCGTGGTCGTGCGGACGTCCCAGCCGAGGCCGACCGTGACGGCGGTCAGGCCCGGTGCCTCCTTGGTGAGCGAGACGTTGCCGCCCTTGGACAGGCTTACAGCCATGGGAAGTCCCTTTCCTCGTCGAGTCGCGCCGACCTGGGGCCGGTGGTGCCGCTGACGCCACCGATGTCGGTGGTGTCGGTGATGCCGCGGCGGTCCGCCCGGAGCGGAGCCGCCGTCACCCATCTCAACGCCCCGGGACGACCGGGTGGTTCCAGCCCGCTTTACTTTCTTTGCCCGATTCTGATGGCGCGCCACGCCCGATTCTGTTGGCGCGCCATGCCCGCTCCCGAGGGCCGCGGCCCGCTCCGGCCGGGAAAACCGAGGTGACGGGCGGCCGCCGGCGCGGGATCATGGGGGCATGTCCGGGCCCCATGTCATCCGAGGTTCGGTCGTCCTCCCGGAGGCCGAGCTGGTCTGGCGGTTCTCGCGCTCCTCCGGCCCGGGCGGCCAGCACGTCAACACCAGCGACAGCCGCGTCGAGTTGCGCTTCGACCTGGCGCGGACGACGGCGCTGCCCCCGGTGTGGCAGGAGCGGGCGCTGGAGCGGCTGGCGGACCGGCTGGTCGACGGCGTGCTCACGGTGCGGGCCTCCGACCACCGCTCCCAGTGGCGCAACCGCGAGACCGCGGCCGTCCGGCTCGCCGCGCTGCTCGCCGAGGCCACCGCCCCGCCGGCCAAGCCCCGGCGCAAGACCCGCATTCCGCGGGGGATCAACGAGCGCCGGCTGCGCGAGAAGAAGCAGCGCGGCGACACCAAGCGGGGCCGCTCCGGCCGCGATTGGGGCTGAGGCCCGCACCGGCGCCGGGTCCCGCGCCGCTTCGCCTCAGGCCCTCAGACCCTCAGGCCCCCGGCTCCCTGGCGCCGGCCCCGTTCACCCCAGCTGTCGGTACTTCCCCCGGAAGTACGTCAGCGGCCCGTCGTCCACCTCGGACGTGGTCGTCGCCAGGACGCGGCCGATGACGAGGGTGTGGTCGCCGGCCGCCACCCGCTGCTCGGTCCGGCACTCCAGCGTCGCCAGTGCGCCCCCGATGAGCGGCGCACCGGAGGCTTCGCCCCGTTCGCAAGGAATGTCCTGGAAGAGCAGCCGGTCGCTGATCCGGCCCTTCATCGCGAATCGTCCCGCTACGTGCCGTTGGTGGCCCGACAGCACCGAAACCGCCCACAGCGGCTGCTGCGCCAGCAGGTCGTCCATCCGTGAGTCGTTGCGAACGCTCACCATCACCAGCGGCGGATCGAGGGACACCGAAAGGAACGCCGTCGCGGTCATGCCGACGTCCTCGCCGCGCGCTCCGGCGTCCGGATCGTGGGCGGTGATCAGCACCACGCCGGCGGCGAGGCGGGACAGGGCGGCGCGGAACTCGTCGTCACTCACCCCCACAGCATGCGCGATCGGCCCGTCGCCCGGCGGGGAGGCGAGGGCGACGGTGGCCGTGGCGGCGGGGCCGGTGGCCGGGGTGACGGCAGGAGTCTTCGTGAACACGCCATGCACGCTAACGTCGCCCGGGTGTGGTGCGCATCGGGCCCCGGGACCACCCGCGTCCTAGGTCCCGGGGCGGAGGTGCCGGCCGCCGCCCCCGGGGTGGGGAACCGGCCGCGGCGGTGGCCGGAATTTGCGTTCAGGAAGTTTTCAGGAGGCGTCCGGGCGGCGTTTGCGCGCGCCGCGGCGCCGCTGGTCGACGAGAGGTAACGACCCGTCACGGACTGTGACTTGAGTCACATGAGCCGCTAATTGTTGACCCTGTGTACCGAGTGAACAGCTCACTGTGATTCAGTGAGCGTGGAATCGGACGACAAAGAAATCGGTGGAGTTGCTGTCGAGGTCTCAGGGAGAGCGAGCGATGGAGACCGAGTCGGAGCCCTATGTCCGTCTTGCGACCCTGCGGCAGCTGCACCAAGTGGTCGCCGAACTGAACACCGCGCGCAGTCTCGCGGACACCTTGCAGTCCGTCGCCGACGGGGCGATCGCCGGGCTCGGCTTCGAGCTCGCCGCGGTCAACCTCGTCCGGCCGGACGGTGACCTCGTCGTCGCCGCGGTGGCCGGCAGCGCGGGCGCGGAGGCGCTGATGGCCGGACGGGTCGGCTCGCGCGCCTCGTGGGAGCGCCGGCTGTCCATGGGCGAGCGCTGGGGCGACCTGTGCTTCATCCCGTACACCGAGGGCTGGGTGCTGGACGACGACGACGTCCCGCAGTGGCACACCGCCGGGCCCGCCCCCCGGTTCCCCGACGAGTGGCACCCGATGGACCGCCTCTTCGCGCCCATGTACACCGCCGCCAACGGCAACGGCGAACTGCTCGGCGTGCTCTCCGTGGACCGGCCGCGCAACGGCCGCCGCCCGGGCCCCTGGGGCCAGGAGGCGCTCCAGATGTACGCGTTCCAGTCCGCCATCGCGATCAGCAACGCCCGGCTGCGGGCCAACATGCAGCGCGCGCTGGTCCGCCTGGAGCGCGAGCAGCAGGCCCTGCGGGCCAGTGAGGAAAGCTTCCGGCAGGCGTTCGAGTACGCGCCGAGCGGGATGGCCGTCGCCGAGATGGGCGGCGACCAGCACGGACGGCTGCTGCGCACCAACGACGCGCTGTGCCGGCTGCTGGGCCGGCCGGCCTCCACGATGCGCCGGATGTCGTTCTCCGACATCTGCCACCCCGAGGACATCGGCACGCTGCTGCGCACCTCCGCCGAGGGCGGCCGCGCCGAGCTGCGGCTGCTGCGCCGCGACGGCACGTACGTGTGGGTCTCGCTGCGCAACTCCGTGGTCGCCGACACCGCCGACGGCCCCCGCTTCCTGCTCACCCACGTCGAGGACATCGAGGAGCGCAAGCGGCACGAGCTCCAGCTCGCGCACCGGGCCAGCCACGACTCGCTGACCGGCCTGCCCAACAGCGCCGAACTGCGGGCCCGGCTCTCCGCCCGGCTGTGCTCCCGCCCGCCCAGCGCGCTCGCCGACGCCTACGCCTCCGCCGGTGCCGGCGCCGACCCGCGCGCCCCGCTCGGCTTCGCGGGGGAGGGGCCGGAACCGTTCGACGGCCTCGACGGCTTCGAGGGCGAGAAGCCCCGGCCGACGCCCCGCGGCGCTCTCCCCTTCGACCACCACGTCCACCTCTCCGCGCCCGCCGACGGCGCCGCGGACGACGGTGCCAAGGGCCTGGCTGTCCTCTTCTGCGACCTGGACGGCTTCAAGTCGATCAACGACCGCTTCGGGCACAACACCGGTGACGCGGTGCTGATCGAGGTCGCCCGCCGGCTGACCAGCGGCGTCCGCGACGGCGACACCGTCGCCCGGCTCGGCGGCGACGAGTTCGTGGTGCTCGCCGACGGGCTGGGCACGGCCGACGCCCAGGACCTCGCGGTCCGGCTGCGGAACGCGATCGTCCCGCCGATCCGGGTCGAGGGCCGGGCCGTCCGGGTCGGCGCCAGCTTCGGCATCGGCTGGGCGAGCTGCGGCATGACCGCCGAGGAGGTGCTGGAGTCGGCCGACCAGCGGATGTACGTCGAGAAGCGGCGGTCGAAGAGCAACCGGCGGGCGGCCGGCTGAGCGGCCCGACCCGCCCGGGCGCCGGCGGCCCCGCCCGCTGCCGCGCATCTCACATCCGCGGTGTCCTGCCTGGGCATCGCGTGTTCACCGATCCGTAGCGATCTTGTGAACGTCCGGGGACGGTGTGGCCGCGCCCCGACGGGGTAGGCTGCGCCGATGCGGCGCGGCGACGCCGGAGGCCCGTAAGAGGCAGTCCGCGCGGAGCCCCGCGCACGCGACACGGACGCGCACAGGCGCGTAGAGACCGCTTGGGAGTGACACGGAATGACGGCCGGCAACAACGGCGCCGACACGCCGGAGAACGACGACCCGTTCGCCCACCTCTACCGCTCGGAGGGCGGCGAGGGCGGCGGGGCCGCGTCGGGCGCCGGCACCGCGCGGCAGCCCGGCGTCCCGCGGACCTCCTACAACCAGGTGCGCACGGTCGGCCAGCGCCAGTACGGCAACCAGGGCCCGTCGGCGTACGGCCGGCAGAACGCGCACTACGCCGCGCCCGAGACGCTGCCCGGCGGCGGCGCCGACCGCAGCCGCCCGGCCCCGCCCGTCCCGGCGCCCCGGAAGAGCCGCAACGGCCTGCTGATCGGCGCGGTCGCGGTGGTCGCCGTGGTCTGCATAGGCATCGGCGTGGCCATGCTGACCAACTCCGGCCAGTCCAAGGACAACACCGCCGGCGATCCGGGCCCGACGGCCGCCGACTCCGTCCAGCCCAGCACACAGCCCTCCACCAAGCCCACCCCGGGCGCCCTCCCCAAGGACGACGCGGGCGCCCTGCGCCTCGAAGGCGGCGCGACGACCGCCAAGGACGTCCCGGGCGCCCGCTCGGCCAGCGGGTCGTACGTCGGCGGGATGAACACCCCCGGCGCGTCGGCCACTTGGACCCTCAACGTGGACGCCCCCGGCCAGTACAAGCTCTGGGTCGGCTACGGCGTACCGGGCAAGGACGCCAACCTCACGCTCACCATCAACGGGCAGGCGCTGACCCGGCCGATAAGCCTGCACAACTTCGCCCACGCCCCCGAGGGCGCCTGGGACAAGGGCTGGACCAGGTCCTGGTCGCTCATCCAGCTCAACAAGGGCACCAACACCGTCAAGCTGTCCTGCGAGAACGGCAACCAGTGCGAGGTCAACCTCGACCAGGTCTGGCTCGACCGGCCCTGACACCGGGCAGGCGGCCGCCCCTGACGCCGGGCACCCGGCCGCAGCGCCCTCAGGCCGCCGTCGGACGTTCCGTCACCACCACGTGCGGCAGTAGGTCTTGGTAAATCGTGGGGTCGAACTCGCCTGCGGTGGGGGAGCGGACGGTGGCGGCGGAGAGGGCCACCGCGCGGCGCAGGCGGTCGGGCCAGGGGAGGTCCTCGACGAGGCCGGAGAGCAGGCCGGCGACCGCGGAGTCGCCGGCGCCGGTGGGGTTGCCGGCGAACCGGCGGGGCGGGACGGCCTGCCAGGCGCCGTCGGCGGTCACCGCGAGTATGCCGTCCGGGCCGAGCGAGGCGGCCACCGCGTGGGCGCCGCGGCGGCGGGCGTCGCGGGCGGCGCGCAGCGGTTCGGTGCTGCCGGTGAGGGCGGCCAGCTCGTCGGCGTTGGGCTTGGCGAGGTCGGGGCGGGCGGCCAGACCGCGGCGCAGGGGTTCGCCGCTGGTGTCCAGCACGACGGGGACGCCGGCGGTGCGGGCGGTGCGGATGAGCCGGGCGTAGACGTCCACCGGGACGCCGGGCGGCAGGCTGCCGCAGAGCGCCACCGCCCGTGCCCCGCCCAGCAGTTCGCGGTAGGTGGTGAGGAAGGCGGCCCATTCGGCGGGGGAGACGGTGGGGCCGGGCTCGTTGAGCTGGGTGGTGTCGCCGGTGGCGCCGTCGACCACGGCGACGGTGCGGCGGGTGGCGCCGCCGACCGGGACCAGGGCGTCGGTGACGAAGGGCTCCTGGGCGAGCAGGGCGCGCAGCGCCTCGCCGGTGCCGCCGCCCGCGAAGCCGGTGGCGACCGTGCGGTGGCCCAGCGCGGCCAGCACCCGGGCGACGTTCAGGCCCTTGCCGCCGGGGCGTTCGGTGACCTCGGTGACGCGGTGGGTGGTGTGCGGGTGGAGCCGGGGGACGCGATAGGTGATGTCCAGGGCGGCGTTCAGCGTGACCGTGAGGATCATGGTCTCCCCTCCAGGAGGAGGCCGGCCGGACGGCCGTGGGTGAGGACACCGCGTTCCGCGGTGGCATACGGACAAGTGCGCGAGCGATCATGCCATCGCGAACGGCCGTAGGCCCAGACCCGTGTCGGTCACTCCGTGCGCCCGGCCGCCGGTGCGGGCGGCCGGGCGGGGTGCCGCGACGGGCCGTCAGACGCCGGGCGGGCGGCGCAGCCAGGTGCCCTGCCGCAGGACACCGACGACGTCGTGACCGGCGTCCAGGACGACCAGGTCGGCGTCCTTGCCGGGCTCCAGGGAGCCGGTCCGGTCGGCGATGCCCAGCAGCCGGGCCGGCGTGGACGAGAGCGCCTGCACGGCCTGTTCGACGCTGAGCCCGTCGACGGTGACGGCCCGTTTGAAGGCGCGGTCCATGGTGAGCGTGGAGCCCGCGATGGAGCCGGCGGTGGGGCCCTCGCTGATCCGCGCGACGCCGTCCCTGACCTCCACCCGCATCGGCCCGAGCGGATACATCCCGTCGCTCATGCCGGCCGCGCCCATCGCGTCGGTGATGAAGGCGACCCGTCCGGCGCCCGCCTCGCGGAACGCCATCTGCAGGACCGCCGGGTGCAGATGGGTGCCGTCGTCGATCAGCTCGACGGTGACCCGCTCGTCCTCCAGGAGCGCGGCGACCGGGCCGGGGGCACGGTGGCCGAGCGGCGGCATCGCGTTGAACAGGTGGGTGGCGACGGTGGCCCCGGCGTCGATGGCCCGGCGGGTGGCGTCGTAGCTGGAGTCGGTGTGGCCGACGGCGGCGATCACCCCGGCGTCGGCGAGCAGCCGGACGGAGTCCAGGCCGCCCTCCAGTTCGGGGGCGATCGTCATCATCGCGGCGGTGCCGCGGGCGGCCTCGACCAGCCGGCGGACCTCGGCCGGGTCCGGGTCGCGCAGCAGCCCGGGCTGGTGGGCGCCGCAGCGCTGCGGGGAGATGAACGGGCCCTCGAAGTGGATGCCGGTCAGCTCGCCCTGCTGCACCAACTCCGCCAGGACCGCGGCCTGTCGGACCAGGTCGGCCAGGTCGCCGGTGACGGTGGAGGCCACCATCGAGGTGGTGCCGTGCCGGCGGTGGGTGTCGACGACCTTCAGGCACTCCTCGGGGTCGGCGGACGAGAAGGAGCCGCCGCCCCCGCCGTGGACGTGCATGTCGACGAAGCCGGGGACGATCAGGTGCCCGGCGAGGTCGACGACGGTCGCCGCGGGGTCGTGCTGGTCGCCGGCCTCGGTGGCGTCCGGTGTCCGGCCGCGGTCCTTGTCCCGGCTGTGGACCGCGGCGATCCGGGTGCCCTCGACGGTGATCAGGCCGTGGTCGGCGACGCCGGAGGGCCGGGCGATCCGGGCGCCGGCCAGGACGGTGCGCCGGGCGTCCGAGGGCCGTCCCGCGGACTGTTGGTGTGCCATCAGGCGGTTACCTCCGTTGCGAGAAGATCCCAGGCGAGCAGTCCTGCGCCCAGGCAGCCGGCGGCGTCCCCGAGGGCCGCCGGGACGATCGAGGGGAGCTGCTGGAAGGTGACGCGCGCCGCGACCGCGGCCCGCAGCGGCGCGAACAGCGTGTCGCCGGCCTCCGCGAGCCCGCCGCCGATGATCAGCGTGCGCGGGTCGAGCAGGGTGAGCCCGGTGACCAGGCCGTCGGCGAGCGCGTCCACGGCGCCCTGCCAGACCTCCCGGGCGCGCGGGTCGCCGGATGCCACGGCCTTGGCGCAGTCGGCGGCGCCGGCCCGCGGATCGCCGCAGGCCGCGGCCCAGTCGCGGCCCACCGCCGCGGCCGAGGCGACCGTCTCCAGGCAGCCGCGCTGGCCGCAGCCGCAGGCCGGGCCGCCGGGCCGGACGACGATGTGGCCGATCTCGCCGGCGCTCCCGTGGGCGCCGGCCTCGATGCGGCCGCCGATGCCGATGGCGCCGGCGATCCCGGTGCCCAACGGCACGAAGAGGAAGCGGTCGGTGTCCCGGCCGGCGCCGATCCGGCCCTCGGCCAGGCCGCCGGTGCGCACGTCGTGGCCGAGCGCGACCGGCACCCCGCCGAGCCGCTCCGAGAGCAGGGCCCGCAGGGGGACGTCGCGCCAGCCGAGGTTGGCGGCGTAGACGGCGGTGCCGGTGGCCTCGTCGACGATGCCGGGGACGGCGAGGCCGGCGGCCAGCGCGGTGCCGCCGAACCGCTCCCGGCCGAGGTCGCGCAGCTCGGCGGCGAAGCCGAGGATCGTCTCGATCACCGCCTCGGGGCCGCGGTCGCGCCCGGTGGGGCGCCGCGCCTCGTACAGGAGGGTGCCGTCCGCCCCGGCGAGGGCGGCCTTCATGCCGGTGCCGCCCACATCGAGGGCGATGACGTGTCTCACGGGGGACAGTGTCGCGCGACCGGACAATAAAGGTCTAGTCCACTCACCGTGCTGATCGCCACGTGCGGACAGGTCTACCCCGATCGCCGGCGGCGAGCGGTGCGTACGCGCCGGTAGCCTTCCTTGTGCACTCCTCTTCACCGCCTCTGACCTGCGCGAGCGGCGGCCCGATAGGGAAGGTGGGGGGAGGGTGGTGTAGACCTTGTGGGGGACAGTGGCGGATGCGCTGTTCTGTGTCGATCGAGGGTGATCCCCGAGACGACGGTGGGAACACCCGCAAGCACGGAATTTTCGGGACAAAGGGGCGGTAACAGCGGTGCGACGGCGGTACGTGAGCCTGGCGGCGGGACTGGCCGCCGCCATGACACTGACTCTCACCGGCTGCGGCAGCGGCAGCGGGGGCGGCGGCGTCACCCTGTCACTGATCGCCGCCGACTACGGCGACAGCAAGGCCAACAGCTCCCAGCGCTACTGGGACGACCTGGTCCGCGCCTTCGAGGAGCAGAACCCCGGCATCAAGGTCGACGTCAAGGTCTACAGCTGGACCGACGTCGACAAGAAGGTCGAGGAACTGGTCGACGCCGGCAAGGCCCCCGACATGGCGCAGATCGGCGCCTACGCCGACTACGCCGCCCGCGGCAAGCTCTACAGCGCCGACGACCTGCTCTCCATCCCCGTCCAGGCCGACTTCACCCCCTCCCTCGCGCAGGCCGGCGAATACGAGCGCAGGCAGTACGGCATGCCCTTCGGGGCCAGCACCCGGCGCCTCTTCTACAACAAGAAGCTGTTCACCGCCGCCGGCATCACCGCCCCGCCGCAGAACTGGAACGACATCGTCAGCGACGCCCAGGCCCTCAAGGCACACGGCGTGAAGATCCCCTTCGCGCTGCCGCTCGGTCCCGAGGAGACCCAGGCCGAGACGCTGGAGTGGATGCTGGCCGGCGGCGGTGACTACACCGACCAGATCGGCAAATACACCATCAACTCGCCCGAGAACGTCAAGGCGTTCGAGTGGCTCCAGAAGGACCTCGTCGGCAAGGGCCTGACCGGCGGCGACCCCGCCAAGCTCGACCGCGGGGACGCCTTCGCCGGCTTCGCCGCCGGCGACGTCGGCATGCTCAACGGCCACCCCACCCTGATGAAGCAGGCCGAGGCCAAGGGCATCGACTACGGCACCGTCGAACTCCCCGGCACCAACGGCAAGGCCAAGGCCACCATGGGCGTCGCCGACTGGATGATGGCGTTCAAGCAGAACGGCCACCGCGCCCAGGTCGGCAAGTTCCTCGACTTCGTCTACAGCCAGAAGAACGTCCTGAAGTTCTCCGCCGACTACAACCTGCTGCCGGTCACCACCTCCGCCTCCCAGGCGATGCTCGCCGACGACCGCTTCGGCAAGCTGCACGGCTTCCTCAACCAGCTGCCCAACGCCCACTTCTACCCGGCCGACAAGACGTCCTGGCCGCTGGTCTCCAAGACCATCAAGTCCCGGATGGGCGCCGCCGTCGGCCCCCAGGGCAACCCCTCCGCGACCCTCACCGACATCCAGAACACCGCGGAGACCGCCGACAACAGCGCCGAGTAGCGCCGAGCAGCACCGGACGGTGCCGGAACAGCGCAGGCAGCGGGCCCGGAGGACCACCCCCGGGCCCGCCTCCGCAGTGGGCTTATCGTGGGAGCGTGACGACGGACGGCGGAGTGGCATGACAGGCGGCACCGGTGACGACACCAGTGACGGCACCGAGCGCGCACTCTCCGCCCGCGACGAGGCGGTGCTCGCCGTCGAACGCCGCTCCTGGCCCGGCCCCGGCGCCAAGGAACGCGCCATCCGCGAACAGCTCGGCATCTCCCCGACCCGCTACTACCAGCTCCTCAACGCCCTGCTCGACGACCCCCGCGCCCTCGCCCACGACCCCGTGACGGTCAACCGCCTGCGCCGCGTACGGGAAGCGCGGCGGGCCCGCCGCTGAGCCCGGCCGGACCGCCACAGGGCTCGCCCCCCTGTCGTCCCCGGCGCCGCGCGCCGACCGCCGCCCCGATGCCCCCGTACACCCGGCATGCGCCCATGCCCCGCCGGTAAGGTCGGCGTCATGGGCACCCCGAACGCCGCGCCACCTCCCGAACCGGCACCGGACCCGGACCCCGTGCCGGCGTCGCAAGCCGTCCCGCTCCCGGGCACCCCCGCCGGCCGCGCGGGCCTCGCCGCACTGCTGGCCCACCCCGAACGCGCCGTCGTCGCCCTCGACTTCGACGGCACGCTCGCCGACATCGTCCCCGACCCGGCCAAGGCCCGCGCCCACCCCGGCGCCCCCGAGGCCCTCGCCCGGCTCGCCCCCCACCTCCGCGCGCTCGCGGTGATCACCGGCCGCCCGGCCGGCGTCGCGGTCCGCCTCGGCGGCCTCGACAAACTCCCCGGCCTCACCCACCTCGCCGTCCTCGGCCACTACGGCGCCGAGCGCTGGGACGCCGCCACCGGCGCCCTGCACGCCCCCGCCCCGCACCCCGGCATCGCCGCCGTACAGGCCGAACTCCCCGGCGTACTGGACCGCTCCGGCGTCTGGCACGGCACCTGGGTCGAGACCGCCGTCGAACGCAAGGGCGGCCGCGCCATCGCCGTCCACACCCGCCGCGCCGCCGACCCCCAGCGCGCCTTCGAGCAGCTCCGGGAACCGCTCACCGCGCTCGCCGAACGCCACGGCCTGATCGTCGAACCGGGCCGGCTGGTGCTGGAGCTGCGCCCGCCCGGCATGGACAAGGGCGTCGCGCTCGCCCAGTGGGTCGAGGAGACCGGCGCCGCCGTCGTCCTCTACGCCGGCGACGACCTCGGCGACCTCGCCGCCTTCGCCGCCGTCGAGAAGCTGCGCTCGGAGGCGACCGGCGGCGTCCTGGTGTGCAGCGGCAGCAGCGAGGTCACCGAACTGGCCGACCGCGCCGACCTGGTCGTCGACGGCCCGAAGGGCGTGGTGGCCCTGCTCGGCGCCCTCGCCGACCGCATCGAGGGCGCCGACGGGGAGGGTTCGGCTACTCCTTGAGGCCCAGGGAGGACAGCGCCGTCGTCCAGTCGTGCGCGATGGCCTGCTGCGCCTTGCCCAGATCGGCCTTGCCGGAGCAGATGGCGGCCTTGAGCTTGTTCTCCACGCCGTCCTTGGGGTTGTTGGGCCCGGCGCCCGGCTTGTGTCCGGGGGACGGCGGCTCGACCCAGAGGTTGCGCGGGTCGTTGGGGTCGCCGCCCAGCTGGAGGCTGATGAGGTGGTCGTACTCGGCGTCGTGCAACGAGCTCGTGTAGCCGTAGGACTTGGCGTTGGCGGTCTTCTCGCGGCCGGTGATGCTCACCGGCGGCCGGATGTCCTTGGTGTAGCCGCTCCGGCAGATCGTGGTCTTCAGCGTCTGCGGGGTGACCTTGGGGTTGGTGGCCCCGGGGGTGCACTTGGGGTCGGGCAGCGGCTGCTTGTCGGCGGTGTAGCGGAAGTGGCAGGAGCCGGGGGCGGGTTGCTTCTGCACCGTGTACGCCGACTGCGGCCCGGCGCCGACGGGTATCGACCCGGACGGCGCGGAGGGGGACCCGGATGCCGACCCGGACGCCGAGGAGCCGCCCTTCGGGTCGGTGCCGCTCTTGCCGGACGAACATCCGGCGACCGTGGCCGCCAGGACGGTGGCGGCCGCGATCGCGGCCCACCGTGCGGAGCGTGCCCGTGAGTTGATTGCCATGGGATAAGGACTACCCCACTCCGGCCCGCCGCAGCCGCGGCACGGAGGCACGGGGGAACCTCCGGGGGCGGACGGCGCGATGGCCCTACCGCCCCCGCCGGAACCGTTCGCCGACCTCGCCCCGGTCGGTCTCCCACCACGGCCGCATCAACTCCGGCTGCGGAACGGCCGCTTCGCCCGCCGCCGGGCCCGTCGCCGCGGGCGTCGCCACGTCCGCCGCCGGGGCCGCCGCCGTGGGCGCGGCCACCGCCAGCTCCCGGTCCAGCCGGGCGTCCAGCACCCGCGTCCGCCGCCGCTCCTCGCGCACCCACTCCGCGAACACCGCGATCAGGAACGGCAGCCCGACCAGCTCGGCGATGGTCAGCATCAACCCGCCGCCGATCATCTGGTCCTGCTGCGGACTCGGATCCCACGGCCGGTGCTGCGACGCGTACCAGCCGCCCGCGATCATCGTCCCGCTGGTCATCACCACCACCCCGGGCACCGCGTCCACCAGCCCGTCCACCAGCACCAGCAGCGCCCGCACCGGATGGCTGCACCACGACGGCAGCAGCTCCTCCCGGGTGAGCATCGGCAGCACGAACAGGCTCCCGGTGACGAGCAGTTGCAGATACATCAACTCGTGCAGCGGACCGTGCCGCAGCGCCGTCGGAAAGTACGGCGTGAAGTAGATCGCCAGCTCGGAGGAGAGCACCAGAACCGTGCTGACCAGCGGGAACGTCAGGAAACGGACCAGCCGGCCGGAGACCGCCGCACGCAGCCGACGGGCCGCCGGCCGCTCCTGCGGCAGCGCCCGCAGCACCAGCGACAGCGGATCGCCCAGCGCCAGCCCCAGCGGCGCCACGAGATCCAGCACGATGTTCTGCACCGCTGCCGGCCAGAACAGCTCATGGTCGTAGACCGCCAGCCCCGACATCGTCGCCACCGCGATCGAGCCCAGGCCCAACCCGGCGAACGCCACCACCCGGGCCACCGGCCAGCGCTCCCCGCGCCGCACCAGCCGCACCACACCCCAGGCGTAGAGGCCGGCAAGCACGAGGATCAGCACGAGCGCGTACGGGTCCGGCCGCCAGCTGCCGAGCAGCCGCCCGGCGGTCAGCTCCGGCAGCGCCGAAGCGGCCACCGGCGAAGCAAGCGTTGTCAGTGTCACGATCCACCACGCTAGCCCCGCCCGCGGACGATCAACCGGCGGGGCACCCGCCCGGGCCGGTCACTCCGCCAGCGCCCGCAGCTGCTCCAGGAACCACCGCGCGGGCGGCAGCGCGGTCGCCGCCGCGGCCAGCCGGCCGGTGCGCGCGGCCCGCTCCTCCTCCGGCATGACCAGCGCGGTGTGCAGCGCCTCGGCCGTCTGCGCCACGTCGTAGGGGTTGACCGTCAGCGCGTCCGTGCCCAGCTCCTCCCAGGCGCCGGCCTCCCGGGAGAGGACCAGCGCACACCCCGCGTCGGAGACCACCGGGACCTCCTTCGCGACGAGGTTCATACCGTCCCGGATCGGGTTGACCAGCGCCACGTCGGCCAGCCGGTACGCCGCCAGCGACCGCGCGAAGTCGTCCTCGACGTGCAGCAGCACCGGCTGCCAGGCGGCCGTCCCGTACTCCGCGTTGATCTCCTCGGCGAGGCTGCCGACCTGCGCGGTGTAGTCGCGGTAGACCGCCAGGTCCTGCCGCGAGGGGTAGGCGAACGCCAGGTGCACCACCCGCTCGCGCCACTCCGGCCGGTCCGCCAGCAGCCGCCGGAAGGCCAGCAGCCCGCGCACGATGTTCTTGGACAGCTCCGTGCGATCCACCCGGACGATCGTCTTCCGGTCGGCCCCGCCGATCTGCTCGCGCAGCGCAGCCATCCGCTCCGCCACGTCCGGCCGCCGCGACCGCTCCCGCAGGAACTCCGCGTCCGCCCCCAGCCCGTGGACCCCGATCCGGGTCCGGTGCGCCTCCCGGCCGGGCGCCGCCGCGATCACGACGGGCGGCTCGTGCCGCGGCCGCTGCACCGTGCAGTCCGGCCCCAGCGTCGCCGCGCAGCACGCCGTGAACGCCCGCGCCCACCGCTCGGTCAGGAAGTTCGCCCGGTCGGCGCCCAGGATGCCCAGCAGCAGTTGCCGCCGGACGTCGTCGGGCAGCATCGCGAAGTACTCCGGCGGTGCCCACGGGGTGTGCGAGAAGTGCGCGATCCGGACGTCCGGCCGCAGCTCGCGCAGCAGCCCCGGCACCAGCGCCAGGTGGTAGTCCTGCACCAGCACCGCCGCACCCGGGCCCGCGGCGTCCGCCAGCGCCGTCGCGAACGCCGCGTTGTACGCCTCGTACGCGGCCCACTGCCCCCGGAAATCCACGTCGAACACCGGCTCCAGCGGCGTCTGGTAGAGCATGTGGTGGACGAACCACAGCACCGAGTTGGCGACGCCGTTGTAGGCCGCGGCGTGCACCTCCCCCGGGATGTCCAGCATCCGGACACGCTGTCCACCGGTGTCCGCGACATCCAGCCCGCCGCCGGTCCGCCGCACCGCCTCCCGGTCACCGTCCCCCAGCGCGGAACACACCCACACCGCGTCTGTCTCCGGCCCGATCGCCGACAGTCCCGACACCAGCCCCCCGCCGCCCCGCTTGGCGGTCAGCCCCCCGCCCGCCCCCAGGGCATACGAAACGGGCCCGCGGTTCGACGCGACGAGGACCTCGGCACCTGGCTGGACCGCACTGCGCTCGGAGACCATGTCGCGACATTAACCCGTCACCGATCCGCGCAAACGTACGGATCGCGCCTCTCGCCTAGGCCGCCCGGCGCTCCGCGTACTCGGGGATTTCGGCCATCGGCGGCCGCTCCTCGGTGTCCACCTCCGTCGTCCGCGGCGCAAAACCGTTCTCGCCGCGCTCGAACTGCGTCAGCCGGGGACGGACCAAGTGGCCGCGCGCCAGCCGGAGTTGGGCGGTGCGGTAGATGGCGGCGGCCATCCGGCCGAGCGCCTGGTCGCCCTGGTGCCGGTGCCTGCGCACCCCCACGTCCACCTGCGCGAGGGCATCCAGCCCGACCGTGTGCAGGGAGTCCACCAGCAGCCCCAGCTCCACCCCGTAGCCCACCGGGAACGGCAGCCGCTCCAGCAACGAACGGCGCGCCGCGTACTCCCCGCCCAGCGGCTGTACGAACCCGGCCAACTGCGGCCAGTGCAGATTGAGCAGCGGCCGGGCGACCAGCTCGGTCACCCTGCCGCCCTGGCCCGCCGCCGGCGCCCGGCCCTCCCCGGTGTCCAGCGGCCGGTCGTACATCGCCTTGACGAACTGGATCTCCGGATCGGTCAGCAGCGGCCCGACGATCCCCGAGACGAACGCGGTGGAGAACTCCCGCAGATCGGCGTCGACGAAGCAGACGATGTCGCCCTCGGTCACCAGCAGCGACCGCCACAACACCTCGCCCTTGCCGGGCAGCGCCGGAATCCGCGGCAGCACGCTGTCCCGGTGGACCACCCGGGCGCCGGCCGCCGCGGCGACCTCCGCCGTCCGGTCGGTCGAGCCCGAGTCCAGCACCACCAGCTCGTCGACCAGCGGCACCTCCGGGGTCATCAGACCGGCGCGGATCGCCGCGACGATCGTGCCGACCGTCGCCTCCTCGTCGAGCGCCGGCAGCACCACACTGACCGTCCGCCCCGTCTGGCGCTTGGCCTCCAGCAACTGCTCCAGGGGGCGGTCCGCGGCGGACCAGGAGCGGCCGGCCAGCCAGCGCTCCACTTCTTCCAGCACGTCTACGACTCTCCTCGGCGGCCCCCGAACGGAAGCCCGTTATGTGATCCATCTCGCGGACCGGACGACTATCTCAACGGCGAGTGCCTTCGGTTACAGTCTTGAACAACGCGGACGACCGCCGCATGTCGGGGTCGCCACGCGACAAACGCCTGGGTCCGCCCAGCGCCATACCGCTCATCCAGAGGGGCAGAGGGACACGGCCCGTTGAAGCCCCGGCAACCCTCCAGCCGATCTCCGCAGCCGACACCCGGCGCGCGCGAGGCTCTCGGCTAGGGAAGGTGCCAAATCCGTCTCACGGCGAGATGCGTCGTGAGGAAGATGAGGAGAAAGGGCCTCGCCTCCATGGCTGTGCAAGCAACCGAACCCACCGCTTCCGTCGCACTCGGTCCCGCCGTCGCACTCTCCTGCCGCGAATGCGGCGAGCGCTTCCCGCTCGGCCCGATCTTCGCCTGCCAGGAGTGTTTCGGCCCGCTGGAAATCGCCTACGACCTCCCCACCGGCGACCCCGAGGGCCTGCGCAAGCGGATCGAGGCCGGCCCCGACAACATCTGGCGCTACGCCCCGCTGCTGCCCGTCCCCGCCGACGTGGCCGACAAGCCCAACCTCAACCCCGGCTGCACCAAGCTCGTCAAGGCCGACCGGCTCGCCGCCGAGCTCGGCGTCACCGGCGGCCTGTACGTCAAGGACGACTCCGGCAACCCCACCCACTCCTTCAAGGACCGGGTCGTCGCGATCGCCGTCGAGGCCGCCCGCGCCTTCGGCTTCACCACCCTCTCCTGCTCCTCGACCGGCAACCTGGCCGGCGCGGTCGGCGCCGCGGCGCGCCGCGCGGGCTTCAAGTCCTGCGTCTTCATCCCGCACGATCTGGAGCCCGGCAAGGTCGTGATGGCCGCGGTCTACGGCGGCGACCTCGTCGCCATCGACGGCAACTACGACGACGTCAACCGCTTCTGCTCCGAGCTCATCGGCGACCCGCTCGGCGAGGGCTGGGGCTTCGTCAACGTCAACCTCCGCCCCTACTACGGCGAGGGCTCCAAGACGCTGGCGTATGAGATCTGCGAGCAACTGGGCTGGCGGCTGCCGGACCAGATCGTCATCCCGGTCGCCTCCGGCTCCCAGCTCACCAAGATCGACAAGGGGTTGAAGGAGCTGATCGCCCTCGGCCTCGTCGAGGACCGCCCGTACCGGATCTTCGGTGCCCAGGCCGAGGGCTGCTCCCCGGTCTCCGCGGCCTTCAAGGCCGGCCACGAGGTCGTCCGGCCGCAGAAGCCGAACACCATCGCCAAGTCCCTGGCGATCGGCAACCCCGCGGACGGCCCGTACGTGCTCGACATCGCGCGCCGCACCGGCGGTGCCGTCGAGGACGTCACCGACCCGCAGGTCGTGGACGCGATCAAGCTGCTGGCCCGCACCGAGGGGATCTTCGCGGAGACCGCGGGCGGCGTGACCGTCGGCGTCACCAGGAAGCTCATCGAGAACGGCGTCCTGGACCCGTCGTTGACCACCGTGGTGCTGAACACCGGCGACGGCCTGAAGACCCTCGACGCCGTCGCCTCCGGGCCCACCGCCACCATCCGGCCGGACCTGGACGCGTTCCGCGCGGCCGGCCTGGCCGGCTGAGCCGGGCCCCGCCCGCCCCCGACTCCCACTCCCGTAGCCCCGGAAGGCATCAACCATGAGCGTCAAGGTCCGCATCCCCACCATCCTGCGCACGTACACCGGCGGCGAGGCCGAGGTCACCGCCGAGGGCGCGACCCTCTCCGAGGTGATCGCCGACCTGGAGCAGAACCACCAGGGCATCGCCGCCCGCGTGCTCGACGACGCCGGCAAGCTGCGCCGCTTCGTGAACGTCTACGTCAACGACGACGACGTCCGCTTCGAGCAGGGCCTGCAGACGCCGACCCCGGACGGGGCGGGCGTCTCCATCATCCCGGCGGTCGCCGGCGGCTGCTGACCCGCCCGAGGGTGCACGGCGCGGAACGACACGGATCGACACGGAACGAAACGGATCGCATTTGCGCCAACTCTTCTCTGCACTGACTGGAATTTGCCCCGTCCGACCTAAACGGACGGGGCAATTCCGTGTGGTGAAAGGGGATACCATTGAGGCGATCCCCCTCCGGTTATCCCCGCGTGCATGCCGAACGCATATGAGATCGCGGTGACTTGTGCGCAAGTTGTGTGCGCGTTTTGTCGGTTGTGCGGCATATTCCCGGCCCGAATCAGGCTGCAATAACGCCATTTGAGCGTATACGGCCGTTTCCCCGGCGCCAGAATTCTCGTCCGATTGACCTGTTGCGCTGGGCATTGGTCCAGATACATTCAGCGGCGGTCGACGCGTTCCGGCGCACACCCCACGGGCATTCCCGGGGGGTGAGGTCTGACCCGGGTCCGCGAAGTGCGGTCCTGCGCAAGGGCCAGTAATAGGGGAGTTAGGCATGGCTCAGGGCACCGTCAAGTGGTTCAACGCGGAGAAGGGGTACGGCTTCATCGCGGTCGACGGTGGTGCGGATGTATTCGTCCACTACAGCGCGATCCAGATGGACGGTTACCGCACCCTTGAGGAGGGTCAGCGGGTCGAGTTCGAGATCTCGCAGGGCCAGAAGGGGCCACAGGCGGACATGGTCCGGGTCACCGCCTGAGGCGGCGGCCGACTGCATCGTCGGCAGAAGGCCCGCAACCCCGGTGAACGGGGCTGCGGGCCTTCTGTCGTGGGGGAGCGGTGGCGGTGGAGTGCTGTTCCGCCCCGCGCCGTAGTGCGCTGTCCTTCGCCCTGGTCCTGTGCTTCCCCGGGGCCGGGGCGTGCGTCTCCTGGGCCGGGGCCTGCTGCGCCGTTCCGTGCTTCTTCGGGTCGCGCTGCTCCGCGCCGTACTGCCCCCGCCGTACTGCCCCCGCCGTACTGCTCCGCGCCGTGCTGCTCCGCGCAGCAACCGTTCCGCCGTGCCGTGCGGGCGCGCGGGGTGCCACCCGCAGGGTGCCGTCCGCGGCATCCATCCGCTGCGCGCCGACCGCGCCCCATGCGCGGGCGCACGCGGGCGTGCCGGGCGCGCACGAGGCGTGGGACGACCGCCTCCCGGGCCGGCGACCGCCCGCCGTCACGCCCGTCCGCCGGCCCGCAACCGACCGCACCCCACCGGGAGACATCCCCGAAGCCGCTTGCACTCGCCTGGTGCGAGTGCTAATCATTGCGTTAGCACTCTCCCAGTGAGAGTGCTGAATGTGGACCGGGTCGGTGAGGCCGGCACGCCAGGTGGGGCAAGGAACCACAGGGCATGTGGGCCGTCCGTCGCGGGCGCCAGCGCGGTCCCGAGCTTCCTCCCCCAGGCTCGCAACACTGTTCGGGCAGGGGGTACCCCCATCAGTCCGGAGGGACCACTTCACATGGCCAAGATCATCGCGTTCGACGAGGAGGCGCGGCGCGGCCTTGAGCGCGGTATGAACCAGCTCGCCGACGCCGTCAAGGTCACCCTCGGCCCCAAGGGCCGCAACGTCGTCCTTGAGAAGAAGTGGGGCGCCCCCACGATCACCAACGATGGTGTCTCCATCGCCAAGGAGATCGAGCTGGAGGACCCGTACGAGAAGATCGGCGCCGAGCTGGTCAAGGAGGTCGCGAAGAAGACGGACGACGTCGCCGGTGACGGCACGACGACCGCGACCGTCCTCGCCCAGGCGCTGGTCCGCGAGGGCCTGCGCAACGTCGCCGCCGGCGCCAACCCGATGGCCCTCAAGCGCGGCATCGAGAAGGCCGTCGAGGCCGTCTCCGGCGCCCTGCTCGACCAGGCCAAGGAGATCGAGACCAAGGAGCAGATCGCCTCCACCGCGTCCATCTCCGCCGCCGACCCGCAGATCGGCGAGCTCATCGCCGAGGCCATGGACAAGGTCGGCAAGGAAGGCGTCATCACCGTCGAGGAGTCCCAGACCTTCGGTCTGGAGCTGGAGCTCACCGAGGGTATGCGCTTCGACAAGGGCTACATCTCGGCGTACTTCGCGACCGACATGGAGCGCATGGAGGCGGCGCTCGAGGACCCCTACATCCTCATCGTCAACTCCAAGATCAGCAACGTGAAGGACCTGCTGCCCCTCCTCGAGAAGGTCATGCAGTCCGGCAAGCCGCTGCTGATCATCGCCGAGGACGTCGAGGGCGAGGCCCTGTCGACCCTCGTCGTCAACAAGATCCGCGGCACCTTCAAGTCCGTCGCCGTCAAGGCCCCGGGCTTCGGTGACCGCCGCAAGGCCATGCTCGGCGACATCGCCATCCTCACCGGTGGCACCGTCATCTCCGAGGAGGTCGGCCTCAAGCTGGAGAACGCCGGTCTCGACCTGCTCGGCCGCGCCCGCAAGGTCGTCATCACCAAGGACGAGACCACCATCGTCGACGGTGCCGGCGACAGCGACCAGGTCCAGGGCCGGGTCAACCAGATCCGCGCCGAGATCGAGAACAGCGACTCGGACTACGACCGCGAGAAGCTCCAGGAGCGCCTGGCGAAGCTGGCCGGCGGCGTGGCCGTCATCAAGGCCGGTGCCGCGACCGAGGTCGAGCTCAAGGAGCGCAAGCACCGCATCGAGGACGCCGTCCGCAACGCCAAGGCGGCCGTCGAGGAGGGCATCGTCGCCGGCGGTGGCGTGGCCCTGCTGCAGGCTTCCTCGGTCTTCGAGAAGCTGGAGCTGGACGGCGACGAGGCCACCGGTGCCGCCGCCGTGAAGCTGGCCCTGGAGGCCCCGCTCAAGCAGATCTCCGTGAACGCCGGCCTCGAGGGCGGCGTCATCGTGGAGAAGGTGCGCAACCTGACCCCGGGTCACGGCCTGAACGCCGCCACCGGCGACTACGTCGACATGATCGCCGAGGGCATCATCGACCCGGCCAAGGTGACGCGCTCCGCGCTGCAGAACGCCGCCTCCATCGCGGCGCTCTTCCTCACCACCGAGGCCGTCATCGCCGACAAGCCGGAGAAGGCCGCCGCGGCCGCTCCGGGCGGCATGCCGGGCGGTGACATGGACTTCTGATCCACCGCGGCCCCGTCCGCCGGTAGATCAACGTCCGTTCCGTTCGCCGGGGCGGTACCCCTCTCTCCCAGGGGGGTACCGCCCCGGCGGCGTTCTCGGGGTGCGGGGCGTGGGGCGGATGTGATGGCGGTGGCCTCACGTCGCCGCCCCCACGCTGCCGTCCTCACGCCGCGGTCCTTGCACAACTGTCCGTGCGTCCTGCGTGCGCCCTGCACGTCGCCGGTGTCGTGCGTGGTTCGGCTCCTGGTCGGGTCCTGGTTCGGCCCTTGGCCGGTCCTGGTCGGGTCCTGGCCGGGCTCCGGCTGGGTTCATGGACCGGCCCATGAACGGACCCATGAATCGCCCCATGGCGCGGGTGCATGGCACGGGTGGATGGTCCGTTCCCGCGTCCTCGTTGGCGTCCGCAGTGCTGCCCCGGTGTCCCCCGGGCGGTTCCGGCAATCGGGGGATCGGTTCGCCCTGTCGAGTGGCTGCCCGGCGCGCCTCCGACCGGCGCGCCAACATAGGGGGCCCCGGCGGGGAGAACCTCGGATCTGGCCCCCGACCCCACCCGGAACAGGACCCGCCCGTGCCGAACGTCCCGAACCACACGAGGACCGGTGCCCGCACCGTCTACGAGCCAGTGGTCGCCCCCACCACCCGCTACGCCGGCCGGGAGGCGGCGGCGGCCGTCCTCTTCGCCGTCGCCGCCCTGCTCTACAACTGGTGGCCGCTGGAATTCGTCCTCCACACCGGCCTGGACCCCCGCCACTCCTACGTGAGCGAGCTCTACGCCGCCGACCAGCCGCTGCGCCACCTCTTCGGCGCCCTGGAAGCCGGCTGCGCGCTCCTCGTCATCACCGGTGCCCTGCTCGCCCGCAGCACACCGTCCGGCCACGGCCGTTGGGCCCGCACAGGATGGCTCGCGCTGGTCGGCCTCGGACTGTCCTCACTGGCCGACGTACTGCTCCCCATGGCCTGCGCCCCCTCCGTGGAACCCGGTTGTCTGGCCGTCCACCCCTGGCACACCGCCACCAGCGCCTTCGCCCACTTCTTCCTCTTCGCCTCGATGGCCTGCCTCAGCCGTGCCGCCGCCGTGCAGCGTCCCCCGATGCCGGTGGTCCGCCGCTGGGGTCCGCGTGTCCTGGCCGTCTCCATGCCCGCCGCGATCCTCACCGTCGGCCCGCTCGTCGGTCACCCCGGCTGGCACGGCGTCCCCCAGCGCGTCCACCTGGCCCTCGTCGGCGTGTGGTTCCTCCTGCTGGCCGGGGCACTCGGCCGCTCGGCACGTCGCCGTCGCCGCTGGGCAGGCCACTGGGACGGCCCCTGGGCCCGCTACGTGGAGGGCCTCCGGCGCGCCTGCCACAACACACCCCCAGGCCACGAGCACGCCCCGCCCGCGAACGACGAGAACGCATCGCCTGCGAGCGACGAGCACGCATCGCCTGCGAACGACAAGAACACGGCACCTGCAGGCGACGAGGACGACACACCTGCCCGTCCTGAGACCGCATCAACTACCGGACGTGAGAACGGGCCTGCGCCTGTTCCGGTGGCACCCGTTCCGGAAGCCTCCGCTCCAGAGCCGGACGGTGCAGGGCGGGGGGCCGTGGAGCAAGGGGCGCCGAGCCTGGCGGCTGTAGGGCCGGGCACTTCCGAACTGGGCGCTCCAGAGGCGGGCGTTCCGCAGGTGGGCGTTCCCGAGACGACCGCATCTGAGGCTGTCGGCCAGGGCCCGGGCGGGCCCGAGGCAGAGGCCGGGGAGCCCTGTGGCCCTGGGCTGGGGGCCCGGGGGCCGGGCGCTCCGGGGCCGGGCGCCCGGGGCGCGGCGAACGCGGTGCAGGAAGCCCGGGAGCCAGGCGCTCCCGGGCCGGGTGTTCCCGGAACGGGCATCCAGGAGCCGGGTACTTCGGGAGCAACGGGGTTGGGCCCGGCCGGCCCGGAGTGAACCGGCGGGCCCGGCCGGCCCGGAGTGAACAGGTCCGCAGAACGGCGTCCCGGAGCGAGCCGTTGCGGAGCACGGCGGTCGGGCGCGTGACGGACCGGACATGACCGTTCCGCCGCCACCCGGGCCAGGGCGATCCCATCTGCCGGGTCCAGCGCGATCCGATCCTGGCCCCTGGCCGAGCACCCCGACGCTCAACTCGACCGAGACGCGGTCGACTCAACACGGCCAAGACCGGCGTCAGCTCAACGCGGCCAAGAAGGGTCCGCTCAACGCGGACGGTCAAGAAGGGTCCGCTCAACGCGGCGAGGACGTGGCCGGGAGGCGCGTCTCTGGCCAACCAATCCGCCTGCCACGGCTGCCCCAGCCCGCCCCTGCGGCCGTTGCCCTACGGCCCCTGCGGTGCTGCCCTACGGCCCTACGGTGCCGCCCTACGGCCCCTACGGCTCCCGCGGCGCGCAACCGCCCGCGGACAGTGTCAGACGGGCTTGGCCCGGCGGCGGCCCGGCCGGGAGCCCCGTGGGGCTTTGGGGCGATTACCCGACGCCTTCGAGCGCGGGGTTGCGCGCGTCCGGGTCCGTTCGCCGGGGGCTGTCGGGGGTGGCCGCATCGGCTTCTGGGCGCGGTGCTTCGGCGGCCGCGTCGAGGCCCGAGTCGAGAGCCGAACGCTGCTGCTTGCTGAGGCCGAAGAAATAGGTGGCGACGAAGCCGACCGCGTAGCCGACGAGGAGGCCGAGGGCGTAGACGGCGACCGTCGTGCCGAGCGCCTGGTTGCCCTTGACCAGGGGGAAGAGGGCCAGGCCGGAGGGGCCGATGGCGGTGGAGCCGACGGTGTCGCCGAGTTGGTTGAGAAGGCCCACGAAGCCGCCGCCGAACGCGCCGCCGACGCAGGCGGTGACGAAGGGGCGGCCGAGGGGGAGCGAGACGCCGTAGATCAGGGGTTCGCCGACGCCCAGGAAACCCGCGGGGAGGGCGGAGCGGATCGTCGTGCGGATCGAGTGGTTGCGACGGAGGCGTGCGTAGAGGGCGAGGGCGGCGCCCACCTGGCCGGCACCGGCCATGGCGAGGATCGGCAGGAGTGTTGTGTAGCCCTGCTGCTGGATCAGGGTGGTGTGGATGGGGATGAGGGCCTGGTGGAGGCCCAGCATGACGAGCGGGAGGAAGAGCCCGCCGAGGAGAAAACCGGCGAGTGCGCCACCGTGGGCAAGCAGCCAGTCGGCGCCGGTGCCGATGGCTTGCGAGACCTCACCTGCGGCGTACATCAGGCCGAAGACGGTGACCAGGCCGGTGAGGAGGACGGTGAGGGTGGGGGTGAGGAGGACGTCGAGGGCCTCGGGGACGCGTCTGCGGAGCTGCTTCTCGAGGTGGGCGGCGAGGAGAGCGGCGGCGAGGGCGCCGAGGACGCCGCCCTGGCCGGGTGCGAGCTTCTGGCCGAAGGCGGTGACGTTGGCGATGCCGGGGAACACGATCACCGCGGCGACGGCGCCGCCGAGGACGGGGGTGCCGCCGAATTCCTTCGCGGTGTTGTAGCCGACGAAGACCGCGATCAGGGACATGAAGCCGGAGGCGATGGCCGTCAGGGCCGGGACCAGGGTCGGGAGCCAACCGGCGTTGGTGAGCAGGCCGTTGAGGCCGGCGATGATGCCGCAGCCGATCAGGGAGGGGATGAGGGGCACGAAGATGTTGGCGATGCGGCGGAGGAAGAGCTTGACGGGGGTGGCGTTGCGGGCCTTCTGGCGGGCCTTGAGGGCGGCGCCTTGGGCGGCCAGGTCGGGGGCGGTGGTGGGGGTAGGGGTGGGGGGCAGGGAGGTGCTGTTGGTGGTTGGGGCGGTGTGGTCGGTGGGTGGGGTGGTGTTGGTGGTTGGGGTGGTGGGGGCGGTTTGGGGGGTGGTGTCGGTGGGGGGTGGGTTGTGGGGGTGGGTGGGGGTGGCGTTTGCGGGGGCCTTGGGGGCGCCGCCTTTTTCCTTGTTACGGCAACGGTTACGGAGAGTGATTTGTTTCTGTGGGACGTCACTGGAATGGGGGGTTTGGAGTTGGGGGGACTCGTTGGGGGTGGTGGTGTCGGCCTGGGTCAGTAGGTGGGTGAACTCGGGGGTTACTCGGGCGACGGTGCCGGGGCCGAGCACGATTTGGTAGGTGTCGTCGTCGACCACTCCCAGGACGGCGGGGAGTGCTTTCAGGGCGTCGTCCTGGACCAGGGAGCGGTCCTTGATGCCCAGGCGGAGGCGGGTCATGCAGTGGGCGACGGAGGTGATGTTGGCGGCGCCGCCGACGAGGGGGAGGAGGGCGGCGGCGGTGGCGCGGTTTTTGTCTTCGGGCATGTGGGGCGCCTTGCTGTAGGGGCGGGGTGGGGAACGGCGGCGTTGGTTGGGACAGGGGACAGGGGACAGGGGACAGGGGACAGGGGACAGGGGTCAGGGGGTTTGGGTGGGGGTGGATTGGAGGGCGGTGCGGAGGTGGCCCTTGGTGGTGTTGAGGAGGCGGGCGGCTTCGTGGGCGTCGACACCGCCGAGCAGGACGAGGATGGCGTTCTTCACCTCGCCGTCGGTCTCGGTGAGGGCGGCCTCGATCTCCAGGTCGGTGGCTCCGGTGGCGAGTGCGACGATGCGGCGCGAGCGGGCGCGCAGCTTGTCGTTGGAGGCGCGGACGTCGACCATCAGGTTCCCGTAGGTCTTGCCGAGGCGGATCATGGTGATCGTCGAGAGCATGTTGAGGACGAGCTTCTGGGCGGTGCCGGCCTTGAGGCGGGTGGAGCCGGTGATCAGCTCGGGGCCGACGACGATCTCGATGCCGTGCTCGGCGGCCGCGGCGAGGGCGGAGTCGGTGTTGCAGGACAGGCCGATGGTGAGGGCGCCGATGGCGCGGGCGTGCTCGACGGCACCGACGGCGTAGGGGGTGCGGCCGGAGGCGGAGATGCCGACGACGGTGTCGCGGTCGGCGATGGC
This sequence comes from Streptomyces sp. BHT-5-2, assembly GCF_019774615.1. Taxonomy (NCBI): domain Bacteria; kingdom Bacillati; phylum Actinomycetota; class Actinomycetes; order Kitasatosporales; family Streptomycetaceae; genus Streptomyces; species Streptomyces sp. BHT-5-2. Next base: position 2,134,962 of record NZ_CP081496.1, read on the forward strand.
GAGGGCGGTGAGGTCGGCGGCGGCCAGTTCCTTGCTGTCCTCGGCGCCCTCGACGGCGGTGACCATTGCGGACGGGCCGCCGGCGATCAGGCCGACGATCTCCGCGGGGGCGGTGTTGAAGGTGGGCGGGCATTCGCTGGCGTCGAGGACGCCGAGGCGGCCGGCCGTACCGGCGCCGGCGTAGATCAGGCGGCCGCCGCGGGCCATGCGGGCGGCGATGGCGTCGATGGCGGCGGCGATCTCGGGGAGGCGTTCGGCGACGGCGGCGGGGACGGTGGTGTCCTCGTCGTTCATCAGGCGGGCGATGTCGAGGGTGGAGCGGCGGTCGATGTCGGCGAGGTCGGGACGGAACTCCTCCGTGGTGAGGGTTGCCAACTGGGTGCGGAGGGTTGAGTAGTTGGGGTCGGTGGGCGGCATGGGCGGGGCTCCTTGGGGCGGAGTGGGGCGAGGTGGCGGGGGCGTTGTGGGCTGGTCGCCGGTAGGGGTGCTGCCGGGCCCACCCGTGCCGTGCCGGTGTACGGCTGTCCGCGGCTGGGGCGTGCAGGTCGGCGGGGGTCAGTGGCGGGGGTTGTGGCGGTGGGCGAGGGCTTCGTAGGAGGCGGAGAGGGCGGGGGCGGCGGTTTCGTAGGTGCGTTGGGCGACGCCTATGAAGAGGCAGTCGACGACAAGGAGCTGGCTGGTGCGGGAAGACATGGCCGCGGGGCGCAGCTCGCTCTCGCGGGCCGTGGAGGTCGTCAGGACGTGGTCGGCGTAGGCGGCGATCTCGCCGTCGGGGCGGCCGGTGATGGCGATCGTTGTCGCGCCGTGGTCGAAGGCGACGCGCAGTGGCTCTATGACGTCCGTCGTGCGGCCGGAGTGGGTGATCGCGATGGCCACGTCGCGTGCCCGCATCTGGACGGCGTTGGTGACGGCGAGGTGCGGGTCGGAGTGGGCGTGGGCGATCAGGCCGATGCGCAGCAGCTTCTGGACCAGGTCCTGGGCGACGAGGTTGGAGGCTCCTATGCCGTAGACGTCGATGCGGCGGGCGGAGGCGAGGGCGGCGACGGAGGCTTCGAGCTGGGTGACGTCCAGCGCGGCGGCGGTGTCGGCGAGGCACTGCTGCTCTTCCTGCGCGAGCTTGGCGACCACGTCGACGAGGGTGTCGTCGACCGCTATGTCCGCCGTGACGGCGGGGGCGGTGCCGGCCTCCTGCTGTGCGGCGAGGGCGGCGAGGGCGAGGCGCAGGTCGCGATAGCCGGGATAGCCCAGGAGGCGGGAGGTGCGGACGACGGTGGCCTCGCTGGTGCCGGTGCGCTCGGCCAGGCCGGTGACGGTGAGGGCGGCGCAGCCGGCCGGATCGCCGGCGACGGTCTCGGCGACTCGCTGCATGGAGCGGGTCATCGTCGGTGCGAGCGTGCGGACCTTGGCGGCCAGGGCCGCGGGTGGCGGTGGGGCCGGTGGCGCTGTTGGAGGAGTGGTCTGTCCGGGACTGGTGAAAGTTTCCTTCACTCCGCTATTCATGGCTGAAAGATATTTTCGGGGCCGGGAGGCGTCAATACCCTCCGTGAAGCCTGTGGACAGGTGGACGGACGGAGGGGCGACGCGGATCGTGCGCCGGTCCGCCTGTGGATAAGTCGGCCGGTCGGCGGCTGCGCGCGAGAATGAGGTCATGGAGCTGGAACAGGCATTGCACGCCGCGCGAGCGCTGGTGCTCGCCGACCTGATGGCGGATGACGTAGCGGACGCCGAGATCGTCTCGCTCGTCGAGGATGCGGTCACGCATCGCCGATGGTGGGTGGAGCAGTGGCCTGAGGGTGCCTCGTTCGTCGCGGGGCTGATAGCGCAGGACGTCCAGGACGCGCTGCTGGAGCGGTACGGCCGTTGGCCGCTGTGCCCGGTGTGCACGGAGTCCGGGGATCCCCATGCGCTCGATGTGGAGCCGGAGTTGGGCCCGGATCCGCACTGGGTGTGTCCGAAGACGGCGGTCGCCGTCGCCCCGGTCGGGCGGCTGCGCGCGCCGGCGGAGGGTTGAGGTGGCGATCTACATCGACCCGCCCATATGGCCGGGGCACGGTCGTATGTGGTCGCACCTGGTGAGCGACCGGTCGTTCGACGAGCTGCACCGTTTCGCGGCCGCGCTCGGTGCGCCTCGACGGGCCTTCGAGCGCGACCACTACGACTTGCCGTCCGAGCGGTATGACGATGCCGTGCGGGCGGGAGCGGTGGCGGTCGGTTCCAAGGAGCTGGTGCGCCGGCTCACGGAGGCGGGGCTGCGGCGGCCGAAGGGGCGGTGAGGGGCGAGGGGGTGGGGGGTGGGGGCCCCGCCCCGGTCGCCCCGGCGTTCTACTTGCTCCCCGCGCGCTTGAAGTTGTCCTCCAGCTTGCGGCCCGGTTCGGGGCCGCTGGGGTCCTCGGGGCGGAGCGTCAGCAGGGATCCGTCCTCGGACACTCCGTACGTGGACGGGGGCAGCGGGTCGAGCCAGGACTCCTCTTCCCTGGTGCGGCCCTCGGAGCACTTCCGGTGGGTCGTCAGGGTCGGGGCGGAGGCCGTGACCACGTCGCCGGTGAAGTGGGCCCGGGCGGTGAAGTCGTTGCAGGGGAGCTTGCCGGTCATCGTGCCGTCCTCGTGGAAGATCCAGGAGATCTTGCCGTGTTCCGGGCCTCCGTACTGGCCGCCGTCGTCGTACTGGGCGAAGTAGAAGTCCCACTGCGTGCCGAAGAAGCCCTGTGCGGGGCGGGTCTGGCTGAGGGTGACGTAGTCGCCGCGGTCGTTCTTCAGGTTGACGATCCTGGCCCCGTCGTCGGGGCCGCGTTTCTGCTCGGACAGCGTGAGGTGTCCGGTGAAGAGCCTGCTGACCTGCTTCTCGAAGGCCGCGACGTCCTGCGGGCAGCCGTCGGTCCTGGCGTCGGGCCCGTCCTTGCCGAGTGTGAGGTCGTTGGCCCGGACGTCCGCCGTCAGTTGGACGGGAGCGCAGCCGTAGGTCCCCGACACGGTGCCGTCGCGGTGGAACTCCACCCAGTTCCTGAGGTGCCAGGTCTCCTCGGTGGGGGTCGGCCGGTCGAACTTCCGGCCGTCGATCCGGCCGCCGTCGAACTTCAGGACCGCGCCGACCAACAGGTCACCGGGGCCGCCCAGGAGCTTCCGGGCGGCGCCCCCGCCGTCGGTCCGTCCGGGGGCGCCGGCGGTGGTGAGCGTGAGCAGCGCGGCCAGTACGGCGACGGCGGGGGCGAGGGCTCTTCGGAGTGGGCGCATGTTCGAACGACGTTCGTGGATGCCGGACGGTTGCATGCGCCGCCCTCAGGAGCGTTCGCCGCCCTTGAGGGTGTTCCGCGGTCTCAGTGGCGTTCGGCGGCCTCCGGGGAGCGGGCGGCGGACTCCGTGCCGGACGCGGCGTCGGGGGCCGGGGCCGAGGACGCGACGACGCGGGAGCGGGCCGAGGCGCGCTGGAGGCGGAAGGCGAGGGCGGTGGTGAGGACGGCGACGGCGGCGAGGGCCGCGCCGGTCCAGGCGACGGCGGGGTAGCCCCAGCCGGCGCTGATGGTCAGGCCGCCGAGCCAGGGGCCGAGGGTGTTGCCGATGTTGAAGGCGGCCGTGGTGGTGGCGCCGGCGAGGGTCGGGGCGGCGTTCGCCACGTTGAACATGCGGGCGTTGAGTGCCGGGGCCGTGGTGAAGGCGGTGACGCCGAGCATGAGGGAGAGGGCGACGGCGGCGACCGGGCTGTGCGCGGTCAGCGCCAGGACGGCGAGGACGGCGGTGGAGGCCGAGATGCCGCCGAAGAGGGTGCCGAAGGGGTGCGCGTCGGCGATCCGGCCGCCGACGAACGTGCCGATCAGCGCGCCGACGCCGAAGAGCGCGAGCACCGTCGGGACCCAGCTCTCGGCGAGGCCGGCGGTGTCGGTCAGCAGCGGGGAGAGGTAGGAGAAGAGGGCGAAGACCGCGGCGCCGTTCATGGCGGTGGCGATCAGTGCCAGCCAGACCTGCTTGTCCCGGTAGATGGTCAGCTCGCGGCGGAGCTGGGGGCGGTCGTCGCCGGTGGGCACCTTGGTGCGCGGGACGAGGGCGATGACGCCGACGAGGCCGATGACGGAGAGGCCGGCCACCGCCCAGAAGGCGGCGCGCCAGCCGGCGTGCTGGCCGAGCAGGGCGCCGGCGGGGACACCGGCGATGTTGGCGATGCTCAGTCCGCCGACCATGACGGCCATGGCGCGGGCCCGGGCGGTGACCGGGACGAGCGAGACGGCCACGGCCGCGCCCACCGCCCAGAAGCCGGCGCAGGCCAGGGCGCTGATCACCCGGGAGGCGAAGAGGACGGCGTAGGAGGGTGCCAGGGCGCCGGCGGCCTGGCCGAGGCCGAAGATCGCGAGCAGGGCGATGAGGGTGGTGCGGCGGGGGAGGCGGAGCGTCGCGGCGGCCAGTACGGGGGCGCCGACCACCATGCCGATGGCGAAGGCGGAGACCAGCAGACCGGCCTGCGGGATGGAGACCCCGAGGTCGCGGGCGAGCGGTTGGAGGATGCCGGAGAGCATGAACTCGCTGGTGCCCAGGGCGAATACGGAGAGCCCGAGGACGTAGACGGCGAGTGGGAGGCGGGCGCGGGGACGGGGGGCGGATGGTGCTGGCATGACAGGTGCCAACCGGGGGATGGGTGCTGACATTCCCGGTCGGCGGGGTGGCGTTCGCCACGTGGGGGTCGCGCCCGGGGGCCGGCGGGGCCGGCGGGGCCGGTCGGACGGTGCGCTGGACCGGGCGGCCGGGCAGCGGGTCGGTCGCCGTCCCCGTTCGGTCGCCGTCCCAGGTCAGCCGCCGTCTCCGGCCGGTCGGGCGGGCCCGCCGCCGCTCTCCAGGAGGGCGAGTTCCGTGGCGAGGTTGTGGCGGGCCGGTGCCTCCCAGCGGTCGTGGCCGGTCGGTGTCCTGAACAGGCGGGGGAGCGCGAGGAGTTGGCGGAGGACGGCGGCGCGGCCGGCCCGGAAGTCCGGGTCGGGGACGAAGCCGTACTCGGCGCGGACCGCGGCGGCGTAGGCGGCGTAGGCGTCGGGGGTGCCGGCCAGGACGGCCAGGTCGGCGTCGCACAGGACGGCGCCGTCGCGGTCGTCGGGGGCCGGGTCGTGGGTGACGGTGAGGCGGACGAGGCGGGCGACCTCGGCGGTGCGGGCCTTTGGGACGCCCAGTTCGGGGAGGGCGCGTTCGGCGAGGGCGGCGCTGCGTTCCTCGTTCTCGGAGCGGTCGGGCCGGTAGACGGCGTCGTGGAACCACGCGGCCAGTTGGACGGCCGGCAGATCCTCGGCGTGCGCGGCGAGTTCGTCGATCCGGTCGAGGACGGCGGTGAGGTGGTCGGTGGTGTGGTAGCGGCGCTGCGGCTCGGCCCAGCGGCGGAGGAGGTTGTCCGCGTACGGGGCGGGGGCGGGGCCTTCCTGGCCGGGGCCTTCCTGGGTGCCGCGGGCCCGGGCCACGGTGGCGGCCCAGCGGGCGGCCAGGTCGGGGCGGGAGTCGCTCATGGGCGTCATTGTGCAGGGTCAGGGGGCCGACTTGTCGCGGCAGGAGTATTTGTCGAGGTCGTCCGCGCTGGGTTTGTAGTGCGCCTCCCAGTGGGCGTCGGCTTGCGGGACGGCGGGGAGTTCGGTGGTGAAGTCCCGTTTCCAGTCGCTGCTGTTGAGGTAGTCGCGCAGTGCGTCGCGGAGTTTGCGGCAGTCTTCGCGGTGGCCTTTCTGCATGGCGATTCCGTAGCGGTTGGTGGAATCGATGTCGATGCCGGGGACGACCTTCAGATTCGGGTACTGCTTGCTCTGGGCGAAGCCGTAGAGGATCACGGTGTCGGTGGAGACCGCGTCGACTTCGTGGTTCTCCAGGGCGCTGACGCAGCCGTCGGCGGTGTTCTTCCCGGAGAAGACGAGGCCGGGGATCTTCTGCAGTGCGACGCCCGAGGTGGTGCCGGACCAGGCGCAGACGGATTTGCCGCGGAGGTCGGCGAGGGTCCTGATGCGGTGGTCGTCCCTGCGGACCATGACGCCCTGCGGGGTGGTGGCGTAGGGGCCGACGAAGTCGACGTCCCGGCTGCGCTGGTCGGTGATGGAGAAGGTCGCGACGACCAGGTCCTGGCGTCCTTCGGTGACGGCGGTGGTGCGGCGTTCGGAGGGTACGGCGGTGAAGTTCGGTTCGGCGTGGAGCCTCTTGAGGAGTTGCCGGGCGACGGTGATGTCGAAGCCGCTGAAGTCGTAGCTGTCGAGATAGCTGGTGCCGGGCTGGTCGCTTTTCACGCCGACGGAGACCTGCCCTTTGGCGAAGAGGGACGGGGGCGGGTTCGTTCCGCAGGCGGTCGCGGTGAGTGCGGCGAGGGCGAGTAAGGCCGCGATTCCGGTGAGGCGTGTGGTCATGGGTCCCCGTTTTCTCGTGCTTCTTCTTCGCCGGCTGCGGGGCGGGTGGGTTCCTCCGCCGCGCGTGGGCGGGTCAGGTGTCGTGGAGGGTGGCTCCGGTCGTCCTGATGTCCATGCGGCAGCCGCTGTCGGTGTGGAGGGTGAGGCCGATGCGGACGGTGCGGGCCTGCGGGTCCAGGGGGATGTCGAAACTGCCGCCGTCGTGGACGGAGTCCGGGGTGGCCGCGTGGCCGGTGGGCGGTGCGGTGAGGGCGACGGCGGAGTTCGGACGGCAGGTGGGGGCGGTGGGGTCGTGGTCGTCGACGGCCAGGGTGAGGCGGAGGGCGTCGCGGGCCTCCCCCGGGGCGACGGCCAGGGTCAGGGTGAAGCGGGCGCCGTCGGGCAGGTCCCGTGCCGCTGCGGTGATCTTGCCGGCGGCGTCGATCTCGCCGTGGGTGACGACGTCCCGGAAGGCCAGCCAGCCGCCGACGGTGGCCAGGAGGGAGGCGAGGGAGAGGGTGGCCACGATCCGGGCGTCGCGGGGGCGCTGGACGAGGACGCGGGCGGTGGCGGTGCCGAGGGAGACGGCGACCAGCGCGCCCCACAGGAGGTACTGGGACACGGGGCCGTCCGGCCAGGTGGTGCCGGCGACGACGAGGGCGGCGCAGGCCAGGAGCAGGGGCAGCCACCGGGCGCTGGGGTGCAGAGCCCAGCGGATGAAGACGTTCCGGATGGTGCCGGCGGCGATGGAGTGGTCGCCGTGGGCGGTGGCGTCGTTGCGGATGTGCGCCGTGTCGTGGAGGCGCGCCGGCTCGGGCCGGGGCGGTCTCCGGGGGGTCATGCGTCGTCCCGGGGGCGGGGGGTGCCTCCCATGGTGATGGTGCCGTGGATCTCGCCGGCGGCGAGGGAGTGGTCGCCGGTCGCGGTGACGTGGTGGTGGACGGTCCGGGGGCCGGTGGCGGCGCGGGTGACGTGGTGGCGGAAGCCGGCGGCGTCGCGGTCGGCGGCGGGGGAGGCCAGCCAGGCGGCCAGGGCGTCGGCGAGGGTGCGGCGGTCGTGGTCGTCGAGGGTGGCCAGCAGCCGGTCGAGGGTGTCGGCGCGGTCGGTGTCCAGGAGCGGCCGGGCGGTGCCGTCGCCGAGGGTGGCCGGGGCGTCGCCGCGGCGGTGCAGCAGGCGGCGGAAGAAGCCCTCGCCGGCGGCCACGGTGCGGTCGGCGATCCGGTCCTGGGCCGCGGCGAGGACGGAGGTGCCCAGGCTGTTGGCCGCCAGAGCGAGATACGGGGCTATTTCAGTGGATACGGTTGCAAGGTCGGACATCCGGACTCTCCGCGCTCGACGCCACGGGTGTGCGGTGTGCTGGTGCAACACCCTTACGGAAAAGGCGTGTTACCCATGTGAGGGCTGATCCACACGCGCGTCCTGAGGTGGTTTCGGGGTGGCGGCGGCGAGGGCGGCGGGGGTGGATTTCGGTCGCGTCGCGGGCGGGGTGCGGCTGCGGTGGTCGGGGAGCGCTTAGGCTGGGTATTGGACTAGACCTGTGTGGGGTGCGGGGCGGGACGGCGGGCCGCGGCGCGAGCGCCCGGTGCCGTACCGGCCGCCCGCCCCGCGCACCTGGGCCACGTCGTTCGTCAGCGGAAGGTTGGGTCGTATGAATCAGCGCGCGCTCCTGGAGGTGATCGCGCTCGGTCCCGAGGACGCGGTCGCCGCGCAGGCCGGCGGTGCCGACCGCCTGGAACTGGTCGCGGACATGGCGGCGGACGGGCTGACCCCGCCGCGCGCCACGTTCGCCGCGGTCCGGGCGGCCGTCGGCATCCCGCTGCGGGTGATGCTGCGCGCCTCCGACGGCTTCGCGGCGGGGGACGCGGCGGACGTGGACGCGCTGTGCGCGGCGGCCGGGGCGCTGCGCGCGGAGGGTGCCGAGGAGTTCGTCCTGGGCTTCCTGACACCGGAGGGACGGCCGGACCTCGCCGCCGTCACGACGCTGGCCGAGGTGCTCGACGGGTGCCGGTGGACGTTCCACCGGGCCATCGACCGGGCCGCCGACCGGGACGCCCTCCGCAGGGAACTGGCGGGCTCCGCGGGCACGGCCGGCCTCGACACCTATCTGACCGCCGGTGCCGCGGACGGGGTCGGCGCGGGCCTGGCGACGCTCGTCGCCGAGCAGGCACGCACGGCGGCGGACGAACCCGGGTACGCGCCGCGGATCCTGGTGGGCGGCGGGCTCACCCTCGCGCACCTGCCGGAGCTGCGGGCGGCCGGGCTGGACGCGTTCCACATCGGGGGCGCGGCCCGGCCCGGCGGGTGGAGCGCGCCGGTGGACGCGGCGGCGGTGCGCGAGTGGCGGGCGGCGCTGGATGCGCCGGTGGCGGCGGGGGTCTAGCAAGGTCTGGCAGGGGGCAGGCGGGGGTCTGGCGCAAAGCGCGAGATGGTGCGGCAAAGCCCGGGGAAGTGCGGAAAAAAGGGAAAGCGCGCCGGACCTACCCGTTGGTAGTATTTGCGTGAATCGGCATGGGGGGACCAATTCGTCGGCCCGGGGGACGCGTTACCCTCCGGCCGCCCTCCGGCCCGCATCACGCATCATCGCCAGGAGGGCAGATGACCCGATCCGCCATAGCCCGACGGCCTCGCACCCCGGGGCCGTCCGGCCGTTCGCGCCGGCTCCTGACCGGAGCCGTCGCACTGGCCCTGGCGGTCACCGCCGGTCCGCTCGTCGTGCCCGCCGTCGCCGCCGTCGCCGGCCCCGCCGCCGCGGCGGCCACCACGACCCCCGCCCAGGTGCTGAAGATCGCCGCCGGCTCGGAGATCGTCAGCGCCGGCCGGACCGGCTTCCTCTCCGTCGACCCCCGGCACCAGGTGCTGTGGACGCGCTACGCCGACGGCGTCACGACGAAGCTCGCCCAGGACGACCCCCGGACCTCCTACGACACCACGCACGGCACCGCCTCCGACGTCGTGGCCCTCGGGGACGACCCGGTGATGGGCGCCTCCGGCAGGATCACCCTGCGGGACATGGCCGGCGGGACGTCCACCCTGGTCGACCTCACCGCGTACGGCTACCACTACCTGGGCACCGTCGGCTCGCGGGTCCTCGCCTACCAGCGGGGCGCCAAGGGCACCGTGCGGGCGCACGTCCTGGAGGCCGCGGGCGGCGCGGTCACCGACCGGGAGATCACCGGCCTGCCCGACGGCACACGGGACGTCGACGTGGCGTCCGGCTTCGGCGACTCCGTCGTACTGCGGTACTCGGCCACCCCGGACGGCGTCGACGACCACGGCATGGAGGAGTACACCGTCGCCGACCTGGCCTCCGCCAAGGTCGTCACCGGCCGCGGCATGGTGGGCGGCTTCCCGACCGTCGCCGCGGTGACAAGCCGTCATATGGCGCTCGCCGGCGGCCTGTTCATGGGCGACGCCACCACCTCGCTGCGCACCAAGGAGCTCGGCGGCGACCAGCGGCGGTGGAGCACGGACCTCCACGGCGTCAGCACGCCCCTCGTGGGCCTGGCCGGCGACTGGGCGCTGTACGGGAACGCCTGGCGGGCCAACGAGGGGAGCGACAGCGGCCGGGCTTCCCTCCAGGCCGTGCCGATCGGCGGCGGCACCGCCCGCAAGGTGCTGGAGCACGCCTCCTCCCTGGCCCCCACCCCCGACGGCGCCCTGCTGGTGATGGGCGGCACGGTGGAGAGCGGGGAGGGGCTCTACCGCGTCGCCCCCGGGGCCGACGGCGCACCCGTCGCCACGCTGGTGGCGAGCACCGGCGAGCGGACGGGGCTCGCCCTCGTCGGCAGCGAGGTCCCGGCCGCGGCCGAGCCGCTCAAGGGCCACTGGCGGCCGCGCTGGCAGCTGTCGCACGGCAACGCCGAGGTGTCCGTCACCCTGCGCCACACCGCCTCCGGCGCCCAGCGGACGTTCGACCTCCGGATCGACCCCGCCAAGTGGGAGGAGCCGGGCCCCACTTGGGTGGACCTGGACTGGGACGGCCTGCTCGGCCCCTCCTACGCCCCCGACCTGGCCGCCCCCAACGGCGGCTACACCTGGACGCTGACGGCCAAGCCGCGCAACGGCATCGGCCCGGTCCTCGAAACCAAGGGCTCCTTCACGGTCGCGCGCCCGCCCGCCCCGCACGACTACACCGACAACGGCACACCGGACCTGCTGCTGCGCAACGGCTCGGGAGACCTGGAGCGCGAGGACACCTACACCGATCCCGGAACGGCGCGGCTCAAGGGCCGGGACGCGGCCCGGATCGGCGGCGGCTGGGACATCTACGACCAGGTCACGGCCGTCGGGAACGTCGCGGGCGCGGTGCACGGCGACGTGGTCGCCCGGGACCGGTCCGGGGTGCTGTGGCTGTATCTGGGCAAGGGCGACGGCACCTTCGACGGCCGGATCAGGATCGGCGCCGGCTGGGGCGGCTACACCCAGCTCACCGGCGGCGGTGACCTCGACGGCGACGGCCGCGGCGACCTGCTGGCCCGTGATGCCGCCGGAGTGCTCTGGCTCTACAAGGGCACCGGCGACTGGCGGGCGCCGTTCGCCCCCCGGGTGCGGATCGGCGGCGGCTGGAACGTCTACGACCGGATCGTCTCGGTCGGCGACGTGGCCGGCGGACCGGCGGGGGACGTGGTGGCCCGCGACGGCGACGGGGTGCTGTGGCTGTATCCCGGCAAGGGTGACGGCACCTTCGAGGGCCGGGTCAGGATCGGCGCAGGGTGGGGCGGCTACACCCAGCTGACCGGCATCGGCGACGCCGACGGCGACGGCCGGGCCGACCTCCTGGCCACCACCTGGGACGGCACCACGTACGCCTACCGCGGCACCGGCGGCCGGCAGGCGCCGTTCGCCCCGCGCGAGCAGACCGGCCTTCAGGTGCTGCCGGGTCAGACCCTGTCCTGAGGACGGGAGTCGAGGAGGACGGAAGCAGTGGGCGGGGGCGGCGCCGGCACGGCGTGCGCCCCCGCACCGCTCCCGTCCGGCGCGCCCCGCCCGTTCGCCGTCAGCCGTCCCCCAGCTGTTCCGGCAGCGGTGCCGCGTGCACGATCGTCAGGCCCGAGACCGGCCGGGTCAGGCACACGTACAGGCGGCGCAGGCCGGTCCGTTCGTCCGGTTCGCCGTCGACGATCGCCGCCGGCTCGTCCAGCACCACGTGGTCGTACTCCAGGCCCTTGGCCAGCGTGGCCGGCACCAGCGTCAGCCGGGCGTCGGCCGAGGTCTCCGCGCCCGGGGGCAGGCAGGTGATACCGGCCCCCTCAAGTGCCGTGCGCAGCAACGGAATCCGGGCGTCCGCGGCGATCAGGCCGATCGAGCCCTCCTTGGCCAGCGCGTCGCGGCAGGCCGCGAGGACCGTCGTGGCCAGGTCGGCGGGCCGCACCGCCCGGATCTCGAAGTCGCCCGCCGACTCGCGGATGGACGTGGCCTCCGTCAGGTCGGGAGCGATCGCCGGCAGCAGACGGGACGCATAGGCGATGACCTCGCGCGGCACACGGAAACCCTGGGTCAGCTCCTCCACGGCCGAACCGGGCTTGCCCAGATGGGCCAGCGCCTGCTCCCAGGTGTCGGTCGCCCATGGCGTGGTCCCCTGGGCGATGTCGCCCAGGATCGTCGCCGAGCCGGTGCTGCAGCGGCGGCCCACCGCGCGGTACTGCATGGGCGACAGGTCCTGCGCCTCGTCCAGCACCACATGGCCCAGCGAGTGCGTACGGGTCACCAGGTCCGTCGCCTCGTCGACCAACACCGCGTCCGCCGAGGACCACTTGGCGCTGCGCACACTGCGCGGTGCCTTCTTTCCCGATCCGGGCTGCGGCCACAGGATCGCCTTCTGCTCCTCGTCGGTGAGGATCCCCGCCGCGTGCTCGGCGAGGAAGTCGGCGTCGCTCAGCAGCCGCAGCACCAGCTTCGCCGGATCGACCGGCGGCCAGATCGCCTTCACCGCCGCCTTCACCGCGGCGTTGCGGGCCACCGCGTCCTGCACCCGGTCGTCGGGCGCCTCGCCCGCCTGCTCCATCCGCACCAGGACCGCGTGCGCGATCCGCTGCGGCAGCGCCTCGCGGGCCGCGCCGTAGCGGATGCCGCGGGCCTGCAACTCCGCGACGATCTCCTGGAGTTCGTATGCCGGGACGCGCCAGCGGCGGGAGCCGCGGACCACCACACAGGGCTCCTGCGGCGGCGTGACGTGCGAGCGGACCGCCCGGCGCAGCACCTCGGCCAGTCGCGCGTCGCCCTTGACCGTCGCCGCGGCCGCGTCGTCCGTGCCGCGCACCTCGACATGGCCCACCAGGTCGTCGATGGTGGCCTGCTTGACCTCCAACTCCCCCAGGGCGGGCAGCACCTGCTCGATGTACTGGAGGAAGGAGCGGTTCGGGCCGATGACCAGGGTGCCGGAGCGGGCCAGCCGCTCCCGGTGGGCGTAGAGCAGATACGCGACCCGGTGCAGGCCCACCGCGGTCTTGCCCGTACCGGGCGCGCCCTGGACGCAGACCGTGCCGCCGATGCCGGCCCGGACGATCTCGTCCTGCTCGGGCTGGATGGTGGCGACGATGTCCCGCATCGGGCCGACGCGCGGGCGCTCGATCTCCGCCTGGAGGAGGGCGCTGGTGGTCTCGGCCTCGGCCGGGTCGGTGAGGTGCTCGTCCTCGTAGGCGGTCAGCTCGCCACCGGTGTAGCCGAAGCGGCGGCGCAGCTTCAGGTCCATCGGGTCCTTCTTGGAGGCCCGGTAGAACGGCTGGGAGACGGGGGCGCGCCAGTCGATGACCATGGGGTCGCCGTCGGCGTCGTGGACGTGGCGGCGGCCGACGTAGAAGTTCTCGCCCGTCCGTCGCCCACCATCGTCGGAGACTCCCCGCGCTGCCCCGTCGGATGCTCCCTCGTCGAGGTCGAGGCCGGGGGCGTGGAGGTAGTCGAGCCGGCCGAAGAAGAGCGGGGTGCCGGAGAGGTCCGCGAGGGCCTTGATGCGGGCGTCGATCTCGCCCTGGAGGACCTCGGCGTTGACCCAGTTCGCCGTGACGTCCTTGATGTTCAGGGCCTGGGCGTCCTCGCGCATCGCGCGCAGCGCGGCGCGGGAGGCGGCGAGATGGGCGCGCTCCCGCTGGAGCGGGTCGGCGGAGTCCTGGGCGGCGGAGTCCAGGTGGTCGGGTGACGGGTGGGCGTGCGAGAGCACGGCTTGCCTCCGGTGACGGGTCGTTCTTCGGTACGTGCCCGCGGCGCGCGGCGTGCGGCGTGGACGGCGCGACGGCGTGCGGCGGCGTGGTGCGAAGGGCCGACCGGTTTCCGACCGGACGGCGGCGCTCCCCTGACGGGAGGCAGGCAGACGCGCGATTGTAGTCAGCAGCTATCCGGTGCGCCAACGGATTTCCGCGCGCCTCCCGGGCACGGGGGAGGCCGCTGTGCCCGGGAGGCACCTGCACCCGGGAGGGACGGTCCCGGAGTTCCGTAGGTCTCCCGTAGGGGTCGGCATGGGCCCGGAGGCCGATGCCGGGGCGCCGGGAGATGGCACCGTGGGCCGATGTGCGCGGCCCGCCCGAAATCGATGATGGAGGCATGAGCAGCGCAACGATGTCCTCGGTCCCCGTCCACGCCGTCCCCCGCCGCCAGGCCGCGGCCGCCGCGGCCCCCGACAGGGCGCCCACCGCCGGCCCGGCGGACGCCCGCGAGCACCGCCGCCCGCTGGGCGGCGCCCTCCGCGCGGTGAAGGTCTTCGCCGCCGCCGCGTTCAGCGTGGTGGTGATGGGCGAGTACGCCGGGGGGTGAGCAGGGGTGAGCGGATGCGACCGGCCCCCGCACCACGGACGCCCACCGGGCACGGCCCGCCCTCCCCGCCCTCCCCGCACGCACCGCCGCGCGACGCCGCAGGCGCGGCGGGATCGTACGCCCTGTACGGTCGGGCGGGATACGTCCCTTTCGTGCGCTTGAGGGCTGATGACGGCCGATGGCGGCTGATGACGGCCGATTACGCATGGACATCCGGTTGACCGGAAAGTGTTACGGACGGGCGGTCTCGATCTACTAGCGTCGCCGCAAAGAGCGCGCTCAGGGCGACGAGGAGGGGTCAACGAGTGTCTGCCGCCGAGGGGACGTGGACAGAGAGACGCACCTGGCCGCAGAGCATCGCGGGCCCCGGCCGGCTGGCGATGGGGGTGGTCCTGCTCGGGCTGTCCTTCGCCGGGCTCTACGCGCTCTCGCTGGCCGTGCAGCTCCCGATGTCCGACATAGAGGTGTACCGCGCCGAGGGCCAGGCCGCCGCGACCGGCGGCGATCTCTACGGCTTCACGGTCACCAAGTGGGCGCTCCCGGCGACCTATCCGCCGTTCGCCGCCCTGCTGTTCGTCCCCACCACCTGGGTCTCGCTCACCACCCTCAAGATCACCTGCGTGCTGGTCAACGCGGCCCTCCTGGCGCTGCTGATCCACCTCTCCTGCAAGGCCGCCGGCCTCCGCCGGGCCGCGTACTCCGCCCCGCTCCTCCTCGCCACCACCGCGCTGGGCCTCTGGCTCGAACCGGTCTTCCAGACCGTGGTCTTCGGGCAGATCAACCTCGCCCTGGCCTGCCTGGTCCTGTGGGACCTCGGGCGTCCGGACGGCGCCCGCCTCAAGGGCTTCGCCACCGGCCTCGCCGCGGGCATCAAGCTGACCCCGGCGATCTTCGCGGTGTATCTGCTGGTCACCGGGCGGGTGAAGGCCGCGTTCACCGCCCTCGCCGGATTCGCGGTGTCGGTGCTGCTCGGCGCGCTGGTGCTGCCCGGGGCCAGCGTGGATTTCTGGACGCGGCGGATGTTCGAGACGCAGCGGGTCGGCAAGGTGTGGATCGTCGACAACCAGTCGCTGCAGGGCCTGCTCGCCCGCCTCCTGCACACCAAGGAGCCGGGGCTGTGGTGGCTGGCGGCGGCCGCGGTCACCGGCGCGGCCGGGCTGTGGGTCGCCCGCCGGGCCTTCGTCCGCCGCGGCCTGGACCTCTGGGGCGTGCTGGCCACCGCCGTCACCGCACTGCTGGTCTCGCCGATCAGCTGGTCGCACCACTGGGTCTGGTGCATACCCCTGCTGGCGGCGCTGACCGCGCACGCCCGGCGGGACGCCTGGCGCCGGGCGCTGGTGGCCGCCGTCACGGTCGCCTTCACCGCCCGCTCGATGTGGGCCCTCCACCACAAGGGCACCCTGGCCCTGCACTTCTCCTGGTGGCAGCAGCTGCTCGCCGCTCCCTACCCGGTGCTCGGCCTCGCCCTGCTGGCCGCGCTGGCCTGGTGGACGCGCCAGACACCGGACCGCCCGGGAGCACCCGGCGGCCGACGGGCCGCTCAGGTCCCCTCGCCCCGCGCCGGCGCCCGCCGGCCCGCCCGGGCCACGACGGGCTGACGACCACCACGGTCCGCGCCGGCAGCGCGCGGCCCGGCAGCACACC
This sequence comes from Streptomyces sp. BHT-5-2, assembly GCF_019774615.1. Lineage (NCBI taxonomy): Bacteria > Bacillati > Actinomycetota > Actinomycetes > Kitasatosporales > Streptomycetaceae > Streptomyces > Streptomyces sp. BHT-5-2. Next base: position 2,150,681 of record NZ_CP081496.1, read on the forward strand.
GCCCGGCATCACGCCGGAGCGGGATCGTCCTCCCCGGCCGCGACGCCGTCGCCGTCCGCCGTCTGCAGGTCGCGGGCGTCCATGATCCGGTAGGCGTAGCCCTGTTCGGCCAGGAAGCGCTGCCGGTGCGCGGCGAAGTCCTGGTCGATGGTGTCGCGGGCGACGACGGAGTAGAAGCGGGCCTCGTGACCGTCCGCCTTGGGCCGCAGGACCCGGCCCAGCCGCTGCGCCTCCTCCTGGCGTGAGCCGAAGGTGCCGGACACCTGGATCGCGACCGTGGCCTCCGGCAGGTCGATGGAGAAGTTCGCGACCTTGGAGACCACCAGCACCGAGATCTCGCCCTCCCGGAAGGCGTCGAAGAGCTTCTCGCGCTGCGCGTTGCTGGTCTCGCCCTTGATCACCGGCGCGTCCAGATGCTCGCCCAACTCGTCCAGCTGGTCGATGTACTGGCCGATGACCAGCGTCTGCTCGCCCGCGTGCCGGCGCACCAGCGCCTCGGTCACCCGCTGCTTGCTGTCCGTGGTCGCGCAGAAGCGGTACTTCTCCTCCGCCTCGGCCGTGGCGTACGCCAGCCGCTCGGCGTCGGTGAGGTCCACTCGCACTTCGACGCAGTCCGCCGGCGCGATGTACCCCTGCGCCTCGATCTCCTTCCACGGGGCGTCGAACCGCTTGGGCCCGATCAGCGAGAAGACGTCCGACTCCCGCCCGTCCTCGCGCACCAGCGTCGCGGTCAGCCCCAGTCGCCGCCGGGCCTGCAGATCGGCGGTGAACTTGAACACCGGCGCGGGCAGCAGATGCACCTCGTCGTAGACGATCAGGCCCCAGTCCCGGGAGTCGAACAGCTCCAGGTGCGGGTAGACGCCCTTCCGCTTCGTCGTCAGCACCTGGTACGTGGCGATGGTGACCGGCCGGATCTCCTTCCTCGTCCCGCTGTACTCGCCGACCTCGTCCTCGGTCAGCGACGTCCGCTTCACCAGCTCGTGCTTCCACTGCCGGGCCGAGACGGTGTTGGTGACCAGGATCAGCGTGGTCGCCTTGGCCCGCGCCATGGCGCCCGCGCCGACCAGCGTCTTGCCGGCGCCGCACGGCAGCACCACGACGCCCGAGCCGCCGTGCCAGAAGCCCTCCACGGCCTGCGCCTGGTACGGGCGCAGCGCCCAGCCGTCCTCCGCCAGCTCGATCGGATGCGCCTCGCCGTCCACGTAGCCGGCCAGGTCCTCGGCCGGCCAGCCCAGCTTCAGCAGCGTCTGCTTGATCTGCCCGCGCTCGGAGGGGTGCACCACCACGCTGTCCGGGTCGATCCGTGCGCCGACCAGCGGCTGCACCTTCTTCGAGCGGAGGATCTCCTCCAGCACGGGACGGTCGGTGGTGGACAGCACCAGGCCGTGCGCGGGGTGCTTGGTGAGCGTCAGCCGCCCGTAGCGCGACATGGTCTCGGCGACGTCGACGAGCAGCGCGTGCGGAACCGGATACCGCGAGTACTGCACCAGCGCGTCCACGACCTGCTCGGCGTCGTGCCCGGCGGCCCGCGCGTTCCACAGCCCCAGCGGCGTCACCCGGTAGGTGTGGATGTGCTCCGGCGCCCGCTCCAGCTCCGCGAACGGCGCGATGGCCCGCCGGCAGGCATCCGCCAGCTCGTGGTCCACCTCCAGCAGCAGCGTCTTGTCGCTCTGGACGATCAAGCAGGACACACATACCTCCGTGGATGGGATCGCTCAGGTGACAGACACCGTTCCTGCTCAGGTGCGGGCCATGCCCCGTGCCCGACGCCGCAAGGGCGTCTCGGCCGACGCGCCGGGAATGCGCGCCGCTCTCTATGTTCGCCTATCGCGCGAAACCGGGGAAAGCACTTCGGCAGAGCGCCAGCGCGCGGCCTGCGAGGCGCTGTGCGAGGCGCGCGGCCGGAAGGTCGTCGCAGTAGAGGAAGACATCGACGCATCCGGCTGTTCCCGCGGACCGGACCGTCCCGGCCTCCAGCGGATCCCGGCCCGCCCGTCCGACTTCGACGTCCTCGCCTTCTGCAAGATCGACCGCCTCGCACGCGTCCCGTCTCCAGGACACTCCTCGCGCCGGTCCACCGGCAGCATCAGCAATTCCAAGCAGTGGTACCCGACCACGCTCAAGAGCCTGCTCACCAACCCGCAGCTGCCGGGCCAGGTGATCGAGGACGGCAAGCCGATCCTCCGCACGGACGGTCTCCCGCTCGTCTCGCGCCCGCCGATGCGGCCGGGCGCCGGTGCCGGAAGCCGCGTGGAGCCGGCCCCCGGCACGGACGCCCGGCCGCCGTCACCGTGCGCTCAGCGGAAGTCGGCGACGTGGTCACGGGCCCACTGGGCGAAGGTCCGCGGCGCGGCGCCGGTGACTTCCCGCACGGTGGGCTGCGGGCCCAGCGCGGAGGCGTCGAACGCGGCCGGCGCGTGCGGGTCCGCGGGGTTTCCCGCGTGATCCACGAAACCGAGCAGGAAGTCCGCGGCCACCGCGGCGAACCCACCCTGGCGCACATACCGCTCCCGGGCCTCCTCCGGAGTGACCCGCTCGCAGCGGATCTCCTCCCCGAGGGCCTCGGCGATGGCCCGCACCTGGTCGCGCAGGCTGACCGGCGGCCCGTTGACCGTGTAGGCCGCGCCGTGGTGGCCGTCCCCGAGCAGCGCGAGGACGGCCACATCGGCGATGTCCCGCTCGTGCACGGGGAACCAGACCACGTCGAGGTTCGGGTGGCGCACCACCCGTTCCTCGCGGATGGACGGCCCCCAGAGGGCCACCTTGTTCGTCGCGAACTCGCCCGGGCGCACATGGGTCCACTCCATGCCGGACGCCTCGACGGCCTGTTCCACCGGCAGGTGGTGGGTGGTGTCGAACCCGGCGGTCACGGCGCCCGAGGACAGTGTGACGACACGCCGCACCCCGGCCCGCTCGGCGGCGCCGACCACCTCGCGGACGGCCTGGGGGATGGGAAACAGATACATCCGTTCAACGCCGTCCAACGCCTTCCGGAGCGTGTCGGGTTCGGAGAGGTCGCCGGCGACGACCTCCGCCCCGGCGGGCAGGCCGGCCGCGGCCGGATTCCGGGTCAGGGCCCGGACGTCCACACCCGCGTCGAGGAGTCCTTCGGTCACGAGACGGCCGACGTTACCCGTCGCACCGGTCACCAGAATCTTCACTGACGTTCCTTCGTTCCTTGTTCACCAGGTTCCCCGGACCGGGAACCGTCCAACAGCCTTATGCCGTAAGGATTCTCCTCACGGTACGACTCCGACATCGCGGCCCGCCTGAGCGGATCCGGCGCAGTGTGACGGTGCGCACTGCACAGTTCTCGCCATCAACGCCGGCGTCCGACGGCGGACGTTCGGGGCGAAAACCCGTGATCGTCCTGGCGGGGCCGGACGGCGCAGCGCCCTCCCGAGCGTGCGGGCGGCGGGCGTTGGACCCGTTCCGCACACGGTCCGGCGCCCGTGGGCGCCCGCGCCGCCAGTGGCAATGCGCCGGTCGTGGCCGACAGTTGACGTTTGCCCTCGATAGCCACTTGCACGTGCACACACCTGTCGTCTTAGCGTGATCGGGAGGAGGAACGGAACGGACCCGTCCGAGGAGCACGAATCCCCATCGAAGGAGCGCAACATGACCGTCCAGCCAGACACTGCGGCCTTCCAGTCCGACGACGCACGCCGCATCACGGCGCTCTTCCAGGAGCTGGAGTCGGCCTTCACCGAGCAGAACGCCGTGCGGTTCGACCGGCGCTTCACCGAGGACGTCGTGTTCACGGCGGTGGACGGCACACGGTTCGTGGGCTGGGAGGCGCTGCACGCGTATCACCGGGAGCGTTTCGGCGGGCACGCGGACGGCATCGAGACCTGGTACGAGATCGAGTCCATCACCTTTCCCAGCCCCGACGTCGCGGTGGTCTTCTTCCGGCAGCCCGTCGCCATGGCGCAGCACCGGCGGGAGAACGTGGGCACCTGGGTGCTGGTCAGAAAGGACGGGCAGTGGTACGTGTCGGCCGGCCAGAACACGGGTGTCGTCGGCGCCGCCGCCTCCTGAGGCCGGTGCGCGCTCAGCGGTAGCGGGCGCGGCCCACGACGGCCGCGAGGGTCAGTGGAACGGTCAGCAGCGCGGCGATCAGGAAGAGCCGGCCGTACTGGTGGCCGGCGGCCGCGGCGGCCGTCATGCCGCTGGCGAGCGCGCTGCCGCCGTAGAGGCTGACGCCGAACATCGCGACGCTGGTGGCCCTGGCCGCCGGGACGAGCACGGTCGCCCACGACTGCAGCGTGGTGTGCATGAACGACCAACTGGCGCCCAGCAGCAGCGCGGTGACCGCCAGCGCCGGCAGGGACCGGCTCGCCGCCGCGACGGCGTAGGCCGCGGCCGCCTGCGCCCCGCCCACCAGGATCAGCACGGCCGGACTCCACCGCCCCACAAGCCTCTTGACCACCTGAGCGAACCCCATGGCCCCGGCACCGTACAGTGCGGAGGTGGCCCCGGCCAGGGCGGTCGGCACGCCCCGGGCCTCCAGTGCGGGGGCCAGGTACGTCAGGAAGCCCAGCAGTACGGCTCCCTCGACCACGGCGACGGCCATGAGGTACCACATCCAGCGCGAGCCCAGCACGACACGGAACGGTGCCAGGAGGGAACCGGCGGGCTCCCGTTCCGGCTCGGCCAGGCGCCGCAGCGCCCAGGCGAGGCAGGCGGCGATCAGGCCCGGCAGCAGGAACACCGTGCGCCAGCCGGCGTAGTTCGCCAGCACCCCGGCCACCACGGTGCCCAGCGCCGTCCCCAGGGAGATGGCGGTCATCAGGTCGCTGAGCGGGCGTTGGCGGACCTCGGCGGGCACCACGTCGCCGACATAGCTCAGCGACGCCGGTACGCAGGCGGCGTAGCAGGCCCCGGCGAGGGCGCGGGCCGCGATCAGGACCGTGATGCCGGGGGCGAGGGTGGACAGCAGCGAGGCGAGCGCACCGGCCATGAGCGAGAGCCGCATCACTCGCACCCGGCCCAACCGGTCGCTGGCCAGCCCCCACAGCGGCTGCGTCAGGCCGTAGCACAGGAAGTAGACGCTGGCCGTGAGCACTGCCGTGGCCATGCTGACGCCGAGCCGGACGGCGATGAGCACCAGCATGGGCGTGATGCAGAAGCGGTCGAAGTTGCTGACGAACCCGGCTGAGCGCAGCAGCCAGAGGGAACGGCCGGACAGGGCGCTGGTGTCGGGGGGTGCGGCGGTCGGGACGGTGGACACGGGCGGGTCTCTCCTTTCCGGGCCCGGGCCGTCCCCGGGCTCCGTCAAGATCACCACCTCGGCTGTCCGGCAGGTCGCCTCAGGCGATTACGATCGCTCACACTCTGCGGTGCGCGGTCGGGCGGACACCACGGCGCTACGAGGACGGGGAAGGGAAAGCCGAATGACCGGGGTGGAGCGGCTGTCCGGTGAGGGAAGCCGGGCGCAGGCGCTGCGCAGGGAGCTCGGCGCGTTCCTCCGCTCGCGCCGGGAACGCCTCACCCCCGCCGAACTGGACCTGCCGGTGGCGCCGCGACGGCGCACCCCGGGGCTGCGCCGCGGCGAGGTGGCCGAACTGGCCGGCATCAGCGCCTCCTGGTACGCCTGGCTGGAACAGGGGCGGGTGCGCACCTCCGCGCAGGTGCTGCGGTCGGTGGCGCGGGCCCTGCGGCTCAACGAGGCCGACACCGCGCACGTCCTGTCGTTCGTCGACGATCCGGCACCGGGCGGAGGGTCGCCGGGGTGGGTCTCGCGCAACCTGCTGTCGCTGGTGGAGTCGGTCTCGCCGAACCCGGCCGCGGTCATCGACCCGCACTGGGACCTGCTCGCCTGGAACGCCGGTTACGCGGCGCTGCTGACCGACCCCGCGCGGCTGCCTCCCAAACAGCGCAACCTTCCGTGGCTGGTGTTCCGTTGGGCGCCCGCCCGTGCCCTGATCGCCAACTGGGAGTCCGAGGCGCGCTCCCTGCTGGGACAGTTCCACGCGCACGCGGCCCACCACCCCGAGGACCGGCGGTACGCCGAGATCGTCGCCGAGGTCACCAAGGACCCGGACGCGGCCAACTGGTACGGCCGGCGGGAGACGGCGGCCTACCAGCCCGCGGTGCGCCACTTCAGGCACCCAGGGGTGGGGGAACTGCGGTTGCGCTACGTGAAGTTGGCCGCCCTCGACGAGCCCGGTCATCACTTCCTGTGCTATCTGCCCGATGACCGGGACGCCGAGGCGGCCGTGCGCAGGCTCACCGGGGGCGGGGACTCCCCACGCCCGCCGGCTCCCTGACCGTGTGTGGCTCGCGCGCCGCGGGGTTTTTGACGCCGGGAGACGGACCGGCCGGGCTCCGCCCGCTCAGTCGGGCCAGGCCACGTAGCGGCGCCTGCCGTACAGCAGCGGCCCCGGGCCGGTCTCCTCGGAGGCGTCGGTCCACACCACCTCGCCGATGACGATGGTGTGGTCCCCGGCCGGGTGCAACCTGTCCACGCGGCAGCGGGCCAGTGTGTGGGAGTCCTCCCGCAGCAGGGGCAGCCCGCTGTCGGGGGCCGCCTCCCAGGGCACCGACGAGAAGCGTTCCGCCGTGGGGCCGGCGAACGCCTCGGCGGCCCGGCGGCCCCGGCCGTGCAGGAGGTTGACCACGAACTCGCCGCGCTCGACCAGCACCGGCAGCGTGTGGCCCGTGTTCGAGACGCAGACCAGCAGCAGTGGCGGGTCCAGGGAGAGCGAGCACAGCGCGGTGCAGGTGAAGCCGTAGGGGTTCCCCCGTTCGTCGGCAGTGGTGATCACGGCCACGGCACCGGCGTGCGATCCCATCAGCGCGCGGAACGCCTCGGGGCCGATCCCCTCTTCCTCGCGCGCGGGCGACGGGGCCGGTGGCATCGTGGACGGGGTCGAGGCCACCGAGGTCACCGGCGTCACCATGAGAAGGTCCGCGCGTCGCGCAGGTTGACCCCGACCGCGGCCTTGCCGAGGTACTCCAGACAGTCGTGCGGCTTGGCGGGCATCACCGACGAGAACGACGCCTCACGGATCAGCCGCTCCAGCGGGGCCCTGCCGCTGACCGCCGCCGAGCCGCACACCCGCACCGCATCCCGTCCCAGCTCGGGTCCCACCTCGCTGACCACGTACTTCGCGGCGTGCACCATGGCGTTGGCCTCCACACTGCCGCGCTCGCCGTCGATGAGGTCGCCGGCCTCGTGCACCAGCGCGCGGGCCGCCCGCAGCCGGGCCGACATCCGCCCCAGGTCGTGCTGGATGACGGGGTCCTCGGCGCGCCGCGGCGAGGAGGTGACGTGGTCCACGGTGAAGCGGTAGATGGCCTCGGCGATGCCCAGGTAGGCGCCGGTGTACCCGGCGGTCATCCAGTGTGGTTCGCGGACGAGCTTGAACAGCGACATGCCCTCGACGCTGAGGTAGAGGCGGGAGCGGGGGACGGTCACCGCGTCCAGCGTCATCCCGGCGGTACTGGTGCCGTTCATCGCGGCCATGCGGTGGACCTGGCCGAAGCTGACGCCCGGGTCGTCGGCGGCGACGACGAAGTGCGAGACCTCGCTGCTCTCGCCGCCCTCGGCGCGGGCCGCCACGACGTAGTAGTCGGCGGCCCCGGCGAGCGAGACGAAGGACTTCTCGCCGTTCAGGACGTAGTGCTCGCGGTCCTCGCTGAGCCGGTAGGTGGTACTCATGCCGCGCAGCTTGGCGCCGTTGCCGGCCTCCGAGACGGCGGAGGCGAACATCCTGCGGTGGCTGACGACCTCGTCGAAGACCCAGGAGCGGAAGGACTCCGCGGCCGGGGACAGCGGCGTCCCCGCGGTGTCGGCGAGGGCGCCGATGACCACGTTGTGCATGTTGAAGCCCAGGGCCGCGGCACCGTTGCGGATGCCCAGCTGCTCCAGGACGCGTGTGTAGGTGCCGAAGCTGAGGCCGGCGCCGCCGGCCTCGCGGGGGATGAGCAGGCCGAGCAGGCCGGCCTCGCGCACGATGCGGTACGCCTCGTGGCCGTTCGAGCGGCCGGCGTCCACCTCGGCGGCCAGCGGCGCGAGGGTCTCGCCGGTCTCCACGGCGAGCTTGAGGAGATCGTCCACGTGTGTTGGCAGCGTCATCGGTGTCCTTCGGGGTCAGTTCTCGACCGGGAGGCCGAACTGGCGGGCCACGCCCACGCGCAGCAGGTCGTTGGTGCCCGCGTAGGTCAGCGCGGCCATCGGGCTGTGCAGGTCGGCCGGGAGGTCGGAGTCGGCGATGAAGGCCCTCACGCCGGAGAGCGCGGTGGCGTGCTCGGTGAACCGGACGTAGTCCTCGGATACCGAGATCTTGGTGAGGGCCGCCTCGGCCGCCAGCTGCCGGGCGGGTGTGCCGGCGTCCAGGCGGGCGGCCAGCGCGTACACCTGCACCCGGGAGCGGTGCAGCGCCAGCGCCATCTCGCTGACGCGGGAGGCGACCTGGTGACTGGCTCCCATACGGCGGCCGAAGTGCTCGCGCTCGCCGGCCCACGCCACGATGCGGCGCAGGGTGCGGCGCATCGGGCCGAGGGCGTAGCCGAGCAGCACGGCGCGCTCCCAGGCGGTGGTGGAGGCCATCAGGGCCAGCCCCGAGCCCTCCTCGCCGATCAGCGAGCCGGCCGGCAGCCGTGCGGCCTCGAAGACCAGCTCCCCCATGGGAACTTGGGGCAGGGCGGTCTTGGCGAACGGCTCGCTGCGGGTGACTCCCGGCAGGTCGAGCGGGAACAGGAAGGCGGAGAGGGCGAAGGGGTGGCGGCCCTCGGCGGTACGGGCGAAGACGATCGCGTGGTCGGCGACCGGCGCGGCGGTGATGAACGTCTTGGCGCCGTCCAGCACATGGCCGTCGCCCTCCCGCCGGGCGCGGGTCTCCATCGACAGTGGGTCGCTTCCGCCGCCGCGCTCGGTCAGCGCGTGGCACAGCAGCGCCCGCCCGTCCTGGATGTGCGCGATCGCCTCCCAGGCGGGCCCGGGCAGTGCGGCACGGAGCGGGAACTCCATGCCGAACACCTGGGATGCCAGGGCGTAGCACACGCCCGGGTCGACGCCGGCCAGCCCGATGCCCTCGATCATGGCCAGGGAGCGGGTCACCGGTCCGGGGCGCGCACCGCCGTCCTCGGCCAGCCGCAGCACGCCGAGGTCGGCCATCGCCTCCCACTGCGTGCGGAAGTCCTTCCCCCGCAGCTGTTCGGCGAGCGGCTCGGCCTGCTCCCGACAGGCGTCGACGAGCGCCTCGGCCTCCTGTTCGCCGCCGCGCAGCAGGCGGTCGACGGGTGAGGTCACTTCGCGGCTCCGGCGGGGAGGTTCTCGATGAGCGTCCACAGTGCCTTGGGGGTGCGGAAGTTGGCGGCCACGACCTCGCCGTCGGGCAGGGCGAGGCCGTGTTCCTTGTCCAGCGCGCTGACGATCTCCATGATGGCCAGCGAGTCGAGCAGGCCCATCTCCAGCAGCGGGGTGTCGGCGGTCAGCTGCTGCGGGTCCTCGCCGCGCCCCCAGGTGATCTTGCTGCTGATCAGGGTGCAGAGGTCTTCGACGCTGTTCACGCGGATATCTCCTCGGTGTCAGTGGTCCGGTCGGTGGTCCGGTCGGTGGTCCGACCGGCCTGCTGGTCGATGGTCCGGTCGGTGTGCGGCAGGTCCGGCGCCTGGGTGCTCAGCGCGAGACGGTCGACCTTGCCGCGGGCGGTGAGCGGCAGCGCGGCCACGGGGATCACCCGGTCCGGGAGCATCCGCTGGGGCAGCGCCGCGCGCAGCTCGGTCAGCAGTGCCCTGGCCGTGAGGGCCGCTCCTCTGCTCTGGACGTACGCCCAGATCTCGCCGCGGTGGGCGCCCTCCTTGGCAACGACCGCGGCGGTCGCGACCTGGGGCAGGTCCAGGACGGCGCTTTCCACGTCGAGCAGGTCGATGCGGTGACCGCGCCGCTTGACCTGGGAGTCGCGCCGCCCCCGCAGCAGTACGCGGCCCTGGTCGTCGATGCGGCCCAGATCCCCGGTGGCGTAGGCACGGCGCACCGTGCCGTCGCGGAAGGGAACGGTGCGGGTGGGGTCACGCAGTTCGCCCTGCTGCAGATAGCCCTGGAAGACGGTGGGCCCGGCGACGTGGATCTCGCCCTCGCCGTCGGTCGGCCGGCCGTCCTCGTCCAGCACCTCGACCACGTCGCCCGCGATGGCGCGGCCGACGCTCAGCTCCTGGCCGGCCCGCCAGTCGGGGGGCACCCGCAGATACGTGCACACGTTGGTCTCAGTGGGCCCGTAGAGGTTGTAGAAGGGTATCCGCTCCCCCGCCAAAGCCAGGTATCTCTCCAGGAGTTGGGGGACGAACGGCTCGCCGGCGAAGGCGGCCGCGCGCAGGGAGGGCGGCAGGCCCTCCTCGGCCATTCCGCCCCGCTGGAGCATCCCGTGATAGAGGGAGGGCACGGCGTAGAAGACGGTGATCCGGTGCTCCCGCAGCCAGCCGACCACATCGCGCGGGAAGGCGCGCAGCAGGTCCGGCATCAGGACCGCACAGGCACCGGCCGAGGCGGTGCTGAACAGGTCGAAGGTGGTGAGGTCGAAGGTGAGGGATGCCTGCGAGCCCACCCGGTCGGTCTCACGGAGCCCCAGCTCCGCCGCGGCCCACAACGCGAAGTGGGCGACGTTGGCGTGCGAGAGCAGGACTCCCTTGGGCCAGCCGGTGCTGCCGGAGGTGAACAGGATGTAGCCGCCCCGGTCCGTGGGCGCGGGCAGCGGAGCCGGGCGGTCCGCCCCGCCCCTCAGGCGGAGCCAGTTGAGCCCGTGGTCGAGGGTGCCCTCTGTGGTCTCGGCCCCTTCGGCGGCCTCGGCGGCGGCGCTTCGGCCGGCGGGCAGGCTGCGGTCCGGGGTCAGGAGCACCGAGAGCCCGGCGGCGCGGGCCATCCGTGCCGTGCGGGCCGGGGGGTCCGCGGGATCGAGGGGGGCCACCACCGCCCCGGCCCGCAGCGCGGCGTAGATGGCCAGTACGGCAGCGGCTGACTTGGGGGCGTACACGCCGACCCGATCGCCCGGGACCACCCCCGCCGCGGTGAGCTGCCCGGCCAGCGTCCCGACGCCGCGCTCCACTTCGGCGTAGGTCCAGCTCTCGCCCGCGGCGGCCAGGGCCGGCCGTTCGGGGTGCAGCGCGGCGGCCCGGGCCAGGAGGCCGTCCAGTCTGACGTCGTCCGCGGAGCCCGGGAACCGTCCGCCGTCCGGGGCGGTGAGGGGGCCTGCGGGGTGCGGGCGCAGGGGTTCCGCCGGGCTCATACGTGTGCCTCCGGGGCGCGGTGGCCGGGCACGAACTCGGTGAGGAAGGAACTGATGGCCGCCACGACGCGCTCCGGATCGTCGGCCATGTGCTGGTAGTGGCCGCCGCCTTCGATCACCTCGCGCCGGACCGGTCCGGACAGCGCCCGCTCGGCGGCATCGAGCTGCCCGAGCGTGCCGTACTCGTCCTGGTCGCCCTGGATCAGCAGAACGGGCGCGGTGACGTCGAGGTCGCCCTCGATGCTCCAGGTGCGGAACGCGGGTGACAGCCAGACATCGCTCCACCCCTCCACGACCGTCTTCGGGTCGGCGTGCATCATCGCCACCCGCTTGGCGAACGCCCCGCCGGAGTCGAAGGATTCACGGGCTGCCCGGACGCCCCGCAGGGTGGACTCCTCGCAGTACAGGTGCGGGCCGAGCGCGACCACCGCCTCGACCGGCCGGACGGAGGCGTACAGCAGGGACATCGAGCCGCCGTCGCTGTGCCCGACGAGCACGGGCCGTTCCACTCCGAGCAGGTCCAGCAGCTCGGGCAGCTTCTCCTGCCCCTCCTCGTGCATGTAGCGGGGGGTGCGCGGCAGCTTCGCCGGCCCGGAGAAACCGTTGCCGTGGCGGGAGAAGAGCAGCGCGCGACGCCCGGTCCGCGCGGCGAGGAGCCGGGGAAACCGGTTCCAGGTGGCGATGGCACCGGTGCCGCCGTGCACAAAGACCAGCGGAGCCGCCTCCGGATCACCGTCGAGGAAGGTGTACTCGATGGGGCCATTCCGTGTCTCGACTTCGGGCACGTCAATACCTCTCTTAAACTCAACGATCAGTAAAAAATTGGTAGTTCATGCCAGGCCGCAACACCCAGGGCCAGGCCGGAATTCCGGCGGCGGATGTGGTGAGAACGAAGCCCGGCTCCTGCCGATCAGCCCCGGGCGGGCATACGGGCCGCCCTGTGCGGAATCACCCCGTCAAGAACACGTGAAGCGAGCATGGCGAGCTCGGCACTTTCAACCCCCGTTACGCGCAAGCGAATTACGACGGCATCCCGTCGGCGCCGCGAGCCGCGGGCACACCCGGCGGGCGGCACTCCTCGAGCCTATGCAGGGTGATCTGGATCAAGGAAATAGCTTTTCCGTCTCGCCTATGCTCTGGCCGTATGAACGTCGATCTTCGTCATCTCCGCAACTTCCTTGCCGTGGCGGAGGCACGCAGTTTCACCGCCGCCAGCAAACGGCTTCACCTCGCTCAGCCGACACTCACCCGCAGCATCCGCGCCTTGGAGGAGTCCCTCGGGGTGCGCCTCTTCGACCGCACCACCCGCCATATCGCACTCACCCCCAAGGGCAGCCGCCTGCGCGAGTCGCTCATGCCGATCATTCGGCAACTCGACTCGACCCTCGCCGACATCCGCGGGGGCCAGGCCCTGCGCATCGGATTCGCCTGGGGGCTGCCCGAGCTCCTCTCGACGCTCGCCGTCCGCTTCGGCAAGGAGAACGCCTCGGAGGTGGAGCTGGTGCGCCGGGACACCGCGATGGCCGGGCTGGACACCGGGGACGTCGATGTCGCGCTGCTGCGCGGCGAGATACAGGCCAGGGGCGTGCGCTGCGTACAGCTGTATGAGGAGGAACGCATCGCCGCGGTGCCCACGGCCTCGCCGCTGGCCCGGCGGCCGGAGGTGCGGTGGGCGGAGTTGGCGCGGTGGCCGCTGGTGGTGAACGTCGTGAGCGGCACGACCTTCCCCTGGATGTGGCCCGACGGCACCCGTCCGGAAGTCGGCGCCGAGTGCCGGAACTTCGACGAGTGGCTGGAGAAGGTCGCGGCCGGGGCCGGGTTCGGAACCGCCCCCGCCTCGGCCGCGCGTCGCTACACCCACCCGGGTGTCCGCCTCGTCCCGCTGCGGGATGCCCCACTGGTCCGCACCCACCTGGCCTTCCCCGTGCACGGCACCCACCCACTGGCCTCCCACCTCGCGGACGCGGCCTGGCACGCCTTCCGCGAGGTGAACACCCCGGCGGGGAAGCCCGGGTGACCAGGGGGAGACCGGCTCCCTGACGCGGTCCTGGCGCCGGGGTCAGGAGGCGACCACCGCGGTACAAGGGGTCCGTTCACGGGCCTCGCCTGTCGCTCTGCGGTGCCGAACCGGTGGGCCGTGGGCCGTCGTGACGGCCGGATGTGCCAAACGTCCGGTGTGCCGCATCGCGCCGGTGGGCCGGTCCGGTCGCCGGTGGGGGCGGGATCCGGGGCCGTCCGCGAGGGCGGGTCAGACCGCGTCGTCGGCGAGTTCGGCGACGCCGGTGATGCGGTGCAGGGGGTAGGTGCGGACCTCGTCGGAGGTGTGGTCGTAGGCGGTGACGTAGCCGCCCTCGACGCGTACGGGGGCGATCACGCGCTGGCTGGCGGCGCCGTCCGCGTTGACGTAGCCGATCCAGACGGGGGAGCCGGTGAGGACCGCGGCCTGCATGGTGGCCAGGGTCTCGGCGGAGGTGGTCCGGGGCAGCGCGCCCGGGGCCGGGCTGTCGGCACGCAGTGCCGGCGTCGAGGGGCGGGCGGGCGTGGCGGCCGGTTTGCGTTCGGCGGTGGCGGCGAGGTCGCCGGCGCGGATGGCGCGGACCGCCGCCTCCAGGAGGGTGCGGTCGGGCGGCGGCGGGCCGTCCGGCACCGGGGTCGGGGCGGTGCGGGGCGCGGTGCGGTAGGAGTCGGCGCGGGCCACCAGGACGTCGCCGGCGGCGGACTCGGCGGCCGGGGCGTAGCCCATCGCCCGCAGCCCGTCGAGGAGTTGGTCCGGGGAGGACTGGGCGGCGAGCACCGTCGGGGCCAGCCGGCGCAGTCGCAGGGCGGCGGCGCGGCGGTCGGCGAGGATCTCGGAGAGCAGCGCGTCGTCGTCGCAGCGGACGTAGGCGGTGGCCGCGCCGATCCGCAACCGGCCGTGTTTACGGGCCACGTCGTCGACGAGGTAGGCCAGCGGCTGCGGCACCGGGGTGCGGGAGTGGGTGGTCAGGAACTCCTGGAGCTCGGCGGCGGACCGGCCGGCGTCCAGGGCGCGGCGCACCGAGGCGGGGGTGAAGCGGTAGACGGTGGCGCCGCCCTTGGACTCGACGTCGGCCAGCACGTCGAGCGCCTCGGCGAGCGGGCGGCGCAGCGGGCCGGGGGCGACGGCGGTCAGGTCGGCCTGGAGCAGGACGTGGTCGAGGGGTTCGGGCAGCAGCGGGGCGAGCAGGGCGGCGGCCCGGGCGGCGGAGGCGGTGGCCTCGGCCGGGGTGAGGGGAGTGGGGCCGGGGGCTTCCGGGGCGGGGGCCGTGCTCGGAGGGGCGGCGTTCGGGTCCGTGCCGATCAGGGCGCGGCCGTGGGCGGCGAGGGCGGCGCGGCCGGTCACGCCCAGCAACTCGGCCTCGGCGAGGGTCCATTGGGCGAGCCGGGAGCGGAGGTCGTCGGTCGCCGTGGGGGCGTCCGGGTCATCGGCCGGGGAAGAGGAGGGGACGGGGGAGGGGGACGCCGGGGACCGGCCGGCCGGGGCGGCGGCCCGTAGGGGGCGTTCCCAGCGCAGCCGGGCGAGCAGGGCCGGCTCCGGGACGGAGGTGCCGGGCGGGAGCGTGGCCAGCAGGGTCAGGACGCGGTGGCGGACCTCGGGGGCCGGGGAACGGTCCAGGTGCGGGCCGAGGGCGGCCAGCGCACGGCCCTTGGGGTCGGCGGTGCCGACCACTCCGGGGGTGCGGGTGGCGGGCAGCCAGGCGGCGACCAGGGCCGCCCAGCGCTCGTGGTCGGGGAGCTGGAGCCAGTCCTCGGCGGCCGGGGTGGCGGCGTAGCGCTCGTCGGCCTCGCCGTCGGAGGCGATCAGGCCGGCGGCGTAGGCGAGTTCGAGCCAGAAGGCGGCGAGCGGTTCGGTGGTGTCCAGGGCGACCGCGGTCCGCTTGAGGTCGCGGATGCTGAGGCCGCCGGCGCGCAGGACGGGCGGGCCGCCGAGGTCCCACTCCTTGAGCAGTTCCTCGACGGTGGCCAGCGCGGTGAACGCCTGGCCCGCGGCGGCTTTGTCCACAAGCTGGGGATCGCGGGCGGTGGTCGGAGCCAGGGCGGGCGGCGCCGGCTCGGGGGCGCGGTGCGCACGGCCGGCGCGCAGATGCAGCGCGGCCTCCCGGGGCAGTACGACATTGCGGGCGCCCGCCGGGAGCAGCAGCCCGCGGTCCAGCAGCCAGCGCAGATGCGCGGCCGGACGGTCGGTGACCGCCCCGTACGGCGGGCCCCACAGCAGCTTGTCCAGGACGGCGGCGGCCTCGGCGGGCGCGCTCTCCAGCAGCGCGGCCATCCGGGAGCGGTCGGCGAACAGCGCGGTCAGGGCGGCGACCGCGGACACCGGGTCATGGGTGGCGGGCAGCCCGGCCGCGGCCAGGATCTCCTGGAGCCGGCCCGGCGACATCCCGGCGGTGGCCTCGGCGACGGTCGGGCCCAGACCGGTCGGGGAGGGGCGGGCGGCGCTCGGGGTGAGGAGTTCCCGGGCGGTGCGCACCAGCCGCAGCCGGTCGTCCGGGCCCCACACCAGGGCCTGGGCGCGCAGTACGGCGACCGCCCCGGGCAGCGCGGCGGCGACCGCTGCGTTCCCGGCGTCCCCGGTCATCAGCGCCGCCAGCATCCCGTACGGGCAGGGGTCGGGGGCGACCGCCAGCGCCTCGGCGGTCTGCAGGGCGAAGGTGTCCAGCCGCTCCACCGCGCGGACCACCGACGCCCGGGTCCCGGCCCGGGTGGCCAGCTGCGTCAGGTCGCCCGGCACCGGGTTGAGCAGGTCGGGCCGGGTCCGCAGCAGGCCGGTGAGCCCGCGGTCGGAACGGTTCCTGAGCTCCTCGGCGAGGGTGCGGGGAGTAGCGGTGGTCATTCGTCCTACGTTAGCCGGGCGGCGGAGGCGGCGGGAGGAGGTGACCGCGGCCCCGGGGGTGTCCGGGCGGGCGTGCGCGCGCCCCGTCGCGGGCGGCAGCGGTGGCGCGGCGGACCCGCGCGGTACCGTCGGGGCAGCAACCAGCGCATGCCGCAGGGGATTTCGTGGGGATCGAGAGCGAGCAGCTCGTCTTTGACTATCTGAGCCGGGTGGGCGACCTGGCGCAGCAGCGCGGGCTGCCGTCCGGCGCCCGGATGCGGCTGGTGGCCTCGCTGCGGGCCGAGATCGACGCGCGCAAGGCGGACCAGAAGGCCGATTCGGTGCCCGGGGTGAAGCGGATGCTGGCCCGGCTGGGGACGCCGGAGGCGGTGGTGAAGGCCGCGGCCGACGCGGAGGGCGTGCCCGGCGGGCCGGCGGCGGGGCCGGCCCGGCCGGTGGCCGCGCCCGCGGAGCCGGCCCGGCCCGCGCAGTGGCCCGGCGCGCGGGAGAGGTTCGGCGGGCTGATCGGGAAGGTGCCGCCGCCGCGCGACCGGGACGCGGCGGAGGAGGACGGCCGCCGGCCGGGCCTCCTCAAGAAGCGCGGCGGCCGCCCGCCCGCCCCGGATCCCTCGCCCGCCGCCGCACCGCCCCATCTGGCCGGCGCCGACGAACTGGGGGACGGGGAGGAACCGCCGGACTGGTGGCGGATCCAGGCCGGCCCCACGGGGGCGGAGGACGACGTCCCCGGCTTCGTCGGCGGCATCGAGATCCCCGAGGTCTGGCACCACCCGGAAGAGGACGCCGAGCGGGCGGAGAAGACCGGGAAGACCGGGAACGGCGCGGGTGACGAGCCCGGCGGGGCGGGCGCCGCGTCGTCGCGGAAGGGGCGGCGGGTGCTGCCGGCCCTCGTACGGCGGACGCTCGGGCGGCGGCCCGAGGCGACGGCCGGGTCCGGGCCCGTGGTCGACGGGGAGGGCGCTCAGGAGACCGCTGCCGCCCCGGCGGCGGTGCCGCTGCGGGCGTGGCTCAGCCCGGTGCCGACGCTGGCGGTGCTGCTGCTGGTGGCGGGTGCGGCGGCCGGCTCCTGGCTGGCGCTGGCCGGCGGCTGGGGGCTGGCCTACGTCTCGCGCCGGCTCAGCCGCACCGAGGCCAAGTTCGCGGCGCTCGGCGTGCCCGGCATCGTCGTGGGCGGCCTGCTGGTCTGGGTCTGGGGCCGCAACGACGGCCGCTGGGGCGCCCCGGTCCCGCCGGGCCACCTCGGTACGGAACTGCTCGCCGGCCTCCCGGGCGTGGTGCGCGTGGCGGCGGTCGCCTCGGCACTGTTCCTGCTGTGGCGGATGCGGCGGACGGTGGGGCGGGAGCGGACGATGGGGTGAGAGGGGACCGCCCTTTCGGCTCGGCGGCTGGGTGTTCGGCGGGGCCGGGGCCCCGGGGGCGGACGTCAGTGCCGAGGTTCCCTTTCCCAGGGACGGCCCGGCACCACCAGGGGCGAGCCGGTCACCGGGTCCGGTACGACCACCGCGTTCAGCCCGAAGACCTCCCGGACCAGGTCGGCGGTGACGACCTCCCCCGGCCGGCCCTGGGCGACGATCCGGCCGGCCTTCATGGCCACCAGGTGGTCGGCGTAGCGGGCGGCCTGGTTGAGGTCGTGCAGGACGGCGACGACGGTCCGGCCGCGCTCGTGGTTGAGCTGCCGCACCAGGTCCAGCACCTCCACCTGGTGGGCGATGTCCAGATAGGTGGTCGGCTCGTCCAGGAGCAGCAGGTCGGTCTCCTGGGCCAGTGCCATGGCGATCCAGACCCGCTGGCGCTGGCCGCCGGAGAGCTCGTCGACCGGGCGGTCCGCCAGTGCCGTCACGTCCGTGCGCGCCATCGCCTCGGCGACCGCCCGCTCGTCCTCCGCCGACCACTGCTGCCACCAGCGCTGGTGCGGCTGGCGGCCGCGGGCCACCAGGTCGGCGACGGTGATCGCCTCCGGTGCGACCGGCGTCTGCGGCAGCAGACCGAGCGACCGGGCGATCTTCCGGGTGGGGATCCGGGCCAGGTCCGTCCCGTCCAGCAGGACGACGCCCCGCCGCGGCCGCAGCAGCCGTCCCAGGGCGCGCAGCAGCGTCGACTTGCCGCACGCGTTGGGGCCGACGACGACGGTGACGGCGCCGTCGGGCACGTCCAGGTCCAGGCCCTCGACGACCGTGCGCTCCTCGTAGGAGAGGGTCAGATCGCGGGCCGCCAGACGGGCGGCGGTCTCCTGGGCGGCGGCGGTTTCCGTCTCGGCCGCGGGCCGCGGGGTGCCGGTACCGGTCACGCGTTTCCTCCTGTGGTCCGGCCACCGGACCGGTGGCCCCTGATGATCAGCCAGATCGGATACGGGGCGCCGACCGCGGCGGTCAGCACACCCACCGGCAGCCCGATCAGCGTGCGCGGCAGCCGCAGGCACAATGGCAGGCATGGCTGCGCACCCCCTGACCGTCGGGTTCGACCTCGACATGACGCTGATCGACTCCCGTCCCGGCATCAAGGCCGCCTACGAGGCGCTCGCCGCCCGCACCGGGACGTACGTCGACGCCGACGCCGCGGTGACGCGGCTCGGGCCGCCGCTGGAGGAGGAGATCCGCCGGTGGTTCCCCGCGGAGCGGGTGGCGGAGGTCAGCGCCCTCTACCGGGAGCTGTACCCCGCGCACGCCGTCGCCGGCACCCCGGCGATGCCGGGCGCCCGGGAGGCGATCGAGGCGGTGCACGCGGCCGGCGGCCGGGCGGTCGTCGTCACCGCCAAGTTCGAGCCCAACGCCAAGCTGCACCTGACCCACCTGGGCATCGCCGCGGACGCGGTGGTCGGCTCGCTGTGGGCGGAGGCCAAGGCCGTGGCGCTGCGCGAGCACGGCGCACGGGTCTACGTCGGCGACCACACCGGCGACGTGCGCGGCGCCCGGACGGCGGCGGCGCTGTCCGTCGCGGTCGCCACCGGCCCGTGCGACGCCGACGAACTGCGGGCCGCCGGCGCCCAGGTGGTGCTCGACGACCTGACGGCCTTCCCGGCGTGGCTGGATCGTTACGCAGCGAATCCGGATCGTTACACGCCGGGCGGCCCGGACGGGGACGCCGCCTCCGCCTGACGGCGCTGGGCCGCCACGGAACGCAGCACTCCGCCGCCCGCGATCAGGAAACCGGCGCCCATCAGCATGGACACCCAGTAGAACTCCCACGGCAGCGGCTTCGTACCGAGGAACAGCGGTAGCACCGTGACGAGAGTGGCCAGTGCGCCAACTAGGAACACGATCGCGCCGATTCGGACCAGCAGATCCCCGGCCTGGGGCGTTTCATCAGACACCTGACCAGGGTAAGTCCGGGCCGGAAGCGCAGAGGATCCCCCCGGCGACGTCTTGTCACCGGGCCCCGGACCATTAGCCTTGGGGGAGGCGGGCTCGGTGGCCCGCTGCACTGTTATCCAGACCCCTTTTCACCGAGCGCCGCGGCTCCCCACGTACCCGCGGCCGACCAGTCAGCATTCCCGACGAGTACGAGGACGAGGACAGACGTGCCTACCGGCAAGGTCAAGTGGTTCAACAGCGAGAAGGGCTTCGGCTTTCTCTCCCGCGACGACGGCGGTGACGTCTTCGTACATTCGTCGGTACTGCCCGACGACGTGGACGCGCTCAAGCCCGGCCAGCGCGTCGAGTTCGGTGTCGTCGCAGGCCAGCGCGGTGACCAGGCACTGAGCGTCATCCTCCTCGATCCGGCCCCCTCGGTTGCCGCGGCCCAGCGCCGCAAGCCCGACGAACTCGCCTCGATCGTCCAGGACCTCACCACCCTGCTGGAGAACGTCACCCAGCAGCTGGAGCGCGGACGCTACCCCGACAAGGCGCACGGCGCCAAGATCGCCGGCATGCTGCGGGCGGTCGCCGACCAGCTCGACGTCTGAAGCCGGCCCCGCCCGCGCCCCCTCGGGAGCGGCGGGCGGTCGCACCGGATCCGTCAGAGGAACGCCAGCGCATCGCGGCCGAGGGGCGGCACCAGCCCCTCGGCCGCGGCGCGGGTGAGCAGCCCGCGCACCGCGGCGTAGCCGTCCTCGCCGAGGTCGGCGGTGAACTCCGTGACGTACAGCCCGATGTGCTGGTCGGTCACCTTCGGGTCCAACTCCTGGGCATGCTCCAGGACGTACGGCCGGGACGCCTCCGGGTCGTCCCAGGCCATCCGGACCGAGGTGCGGATCGACTCCGCCAGGCGGCGCAGCACCGGCTCGCCCAGCGACCGCTTGGCGATGATCGCCCCCAGCGGGATCGGCAGCCCGGTGGTCAGCTCCCAGTGCTCGCCCATGTCCGCCAGGGAGTGCAGCCCGTAGTCCTGGTACGTGAAGCGGGCCTCGTGGATGACCAGGCCCGCGTCGACCTTGCCGTCCCGCACCGCCGGCATGATCTCGTGGAACGGCAGCACCACGACCTCGCCGACGCCGCCCGGCACCTGGTCCGCCACCCACAGCCGGAACAGCAGGTACGCGGTGGACCGCTCGCTGGGCACCGCGACCGTCTTCCCCGCCAGGTCCGCCGCCGCACCCGGTCCGCGGGTCAGCACCAGCGGGCCGCAGCCGCGCCCGAGCGCCCCGCCGCAGGGCAGCAGCGTGTACTCCTCCAGCACCCACGGCAGCACCGCGTACGACACCTTCAGCACGTCCAGCTCGCCGCGTTCGGCCAGGCCGTTGGTGACGTCGATGTCGGCGAGGGTGACCGCCAGCTCCGGCGCGTCCGGGACCCGGCCGTGCACCAGGGCGTCGAAGACGAAGGTGTCGTTCGGGCACGGGGAGTAGGCGATGGACAGCGGCCGGGTCACGGGGTCCTCCGGGGAATGTCGGGCGGTGTGGTCGGAGCCCCGGGGAGCGTCGTCGCCACGGGGAGGTCCGCCAGGGCTCCGGGGAACATGCGGAAGGCGTCGGTCAGCGCGGCGAGGGCGGGGCCGATCCGCCAGGCGGCGCGGTCCCGGGGGCCCACCGCGTTGGAGATCGTGCGGATCTCCAGGACGGGCAGGCGGTGCGCGGCGGCCGCCTCGGCGACGCCGAAACCCTCCATCGCCTCGGCCAGCACGCCGGGGTGACGGCGCGCCAGCTCGGCGGCGCGGGCCGCGCTGCCGGTCACCGTGGAGACCGTGACGACCGGCCCGGCCGCCCCGCCGGTGGCCCGTACGAGGGCCGCGACCAGCGCCGGGTCGGGAAGGTGCGCCGTGGTCCCGAAGCCGAGTTCGGTGACCGGGACGAAGCCGTCGGGGGTCTCCGCCCCCAGGTCGGCGGCGACGATCGCGTCCGCGACGACCACCGAACCCAGCGGCGCGGAAGGGGAAAACCCGCCGCCGATGCCGGCCGAGACCACCAGGTCGTAGGGGGCGCCGGTCAGGTCGGCGGCGGTGAGCGCGGTGGCGGTGCCGGCGGCCGCGGCGGCCGGGCCGACGCCGGCGGCCAGCACGTCCGGGGCCGGCGACCCGTCGGGCGCGCGGTGCAGCGCGTAGCCGCCGGGCAGCGTGTAGCCGCCGGGCAGCGGCCGGGCGGTGTGGCCGCCGGCGGCCGCGCACACCGCGTCGCGCTCGGCGGCCACCGCGGTGACGACCAGCGTCCGCATCAGAGGCCGTCCGCCGCGCGCCGCCGGTCCCGGGCCGCCGCGCTCAGCGCGCTCAGTCCTTCAGCTTGAGGTCGAAGTGCCACAGGGCCGTCGGGCCGGCGCCCTCGGAGCTGCCGGCCTCGGCGATCATCAGGGTGACGTCGCGCAGCGACTCGCTCTGCCCGGTCGCCGGGTTCACGGCCTTGAACAGCTCGTCGGTGCTGAAGGTGCGGTAGGTGTCGGTGCTGGGGGCGGCCATCACCGGGCCGCCGCCGACGGCGAACCAGCCGGCCTTGGCCACCTTCGGGTCGACGCCCACGCGGATCCGCTCGCCAGGGCGGACGGTGATCGTCTTGCCGCCCTTCTTGGAGATGCACTCCTGCACGGTCTTCTTGTCGAGGGACTTGCCGTTGCCGTCGCATCCGGGGGTCACCTCGGCCGTCACCGTGTCCGAGCCGACGGTCACGGTCGCCAGCGAGGTCGGCTGCTGGCAGGCGGAGAGGGTGAGCAGGCCCAGGGTCACGGCACCGAGGGCAGCGGCGGCGCGGCGGCCCTTGCCCCGGGAGATCAACGCAGCGGTCATACGGGGCAGGCTATCGGGCGCTCCGGCGCACGCCACGCCCGGGTGCGGCGCGCCGCTCGGGGGAGTGCCGCACGGGGCCGCATCAGGGGCTGTGCCGGGCCGCGTCGGGGGCCGCGTCGGGGCGCCTCACACCACCCGCGGCGCCGGCCGGCCGCCCCGCCGGGCCGCGCCGAGCAGCCCCCGCACGGTCACCGCGACACCCACCGCCACCAGGCCGGCGGCCACCGCCATGCCCAGCGTGCCGATCAGCGGCAGTGCGATCCCGAGCGCCCCGCCCACCACCCAGGCCAGCTGGAGCACCGTCTCGGAGCGGGCGAACGCCGAGGTCCGCACCGCCTCCGGCACGTCCCGCTGGATCATCGCGTCCAGCGACAGCTTCCCCAGCGCCTGGCACAGTCCGGCGGTGGCCGCCGCCGCGGTCACCACCACGACCGCCAGCACCTCGTAGAACAGCGCCGCCAGCACCGTGGCGCCCAGCGCCAGCCCCAGCACCGCCGCGACGATCTGCTCCGGGCCGCGCGCCTTCAGCCAGGCGCCGGTCGCCGTGCCCAGCGCGTTCCCGGCCCCGGCCGCCACCGCGACCAGCCCCAGCGACACCGCCGGCCCCAGCCCGCCCAACGGGTGCTCGCGCAGCAGGAACGCCAGGAAGAGGGTGAGGAAACCGGAGAGCGAGCGCAGCGCGGCGTTGGCCTGGAGGCCGTGCAGCACGGACGGGCCCACCGTCCGCAGTCCCGGCCGCCGCCCCGGCGCCGCGCCGTGCACCGTGCCGTCCCGGGACGCCAGCCGCGCCCGGGCCTCGCCCTTGCCCGAATCCACCGCGTGCGGCAGCGAGAACGACAGGAATGTTCCGGCCCCGAACACCCCGCAGGCCCCGTACAGCGGCCAGGCCGGCCCGATCAGATGCAGCCCGGCGCCCAACGGTGCCGCCACCCCGGTGGCCAGCAGCCCGGCCAGCGTCACCCGGGAGTTGGCCTTCACCAGCGAGATGCGCGGTGGCAGCAGCCGCGGCACCACGGCGCTGCGCACCACCCCGTACGCCTTCGAGGACACCAGCACGCCGAGCGCGGCCGGATACAGCTCCAGTCCGCCGCCGGCCACCGCCTCGGACATCGTCAGCGCCAGCACGGCGCGGGCCAGCATCGAGCCGGCCATCGCCGCCCGGCGGCCGTGCGGCAACCGGTCCAGCAGCGGCCCCACCACCGGCGCCAGCAACGCGAACGGCGCCATGGTGACCGCCAGATACAGCGCCACCCGGCCCCGTGCCTCGTGCGTGGGCACCGAGAAGAACACCGTCGAGGCCAGCGCGACCGTGATCATCATGTCGCCCGCGGAGTTCACCGCGTGCAGCTCGATCAGCTGCGCCAGTCCCGATTCGCCCGCGCCCTGCGCATGGGTGGCGCGCCGCAGCCCCCGGGCCGCGCCGGCCAGCGGCCGGTGCAACGCGCGCCCGGCCGCCCGGCCCGCCCGGCGAGCCTTCGACTTGCTGACGCCACCCACCCGGTCATACTGCCCCAACTCGCCCCGAAGAGGGTGTTTTCTCCCCGGCTCCGGGCGGGGCGCATCGGCCGCCCGGCGGGCACCGCGGCATACCCACCCGGTCACGGTCGGGGAGATTTGCTGCTCCCGCCGAGGGGTCGTGCAGCGTTGAAGGGGTAGCGTGTCCAGAGCGCCACCGGCGGTCTGTTTCGGCCGCGTACCTCATTTCCCTGCGATCGCGCAGAATAGGACGTAAGAGGTGCGCTCGACCGAACGAACCAGCCGGGCGCGGACGTCGACGCGGTCCCCAGGTCCGCTCCGCCCGCCCCGGCCCCCGCCGGTCGTCCGGACAGGACCAGGACAGCCCCGGCTGGCGCGCTCGTGAGACGGCGTGGAAGAGAGAATCGATTCTTGTGAGTGCTGCGATGCGAAGCCGTACCCCCGACCGCCTGTGCGCCGAGGCCATCGACCTCGCCCGCGCGGCGGCCGAAGAGGTCGCCACGCCCGGCATGGTCGGCGAGCACATCGATGCCGTCGCCGAGGCGGACCGCGTCGTCACCCACCTCTTCGACTGCAGGGAACCGGGCTACCGCGGCTGGCGCTGGGCCGTCACCGTCGCCCGCGCCTCCCGCGCCAAGGTCGTCACCCTCGACGAGTCGGTCCTGCTGCCCGGCCCCGACGCCCTGATGGCCCCCGAGTGGGTGCCCTGGAGCGAGCGGTTGCGCCCCGGCGACATGGGCCCCGGCGACCTGCTGCCCACCGAGGCCGACGACCTGCGGCTGGAGCCCGGCTTCAGCGGTGAGGACACCCCGCTGCCGAACTCCCCGGTGGCCGAGGGCATGGCCGCCGACGTCGCCGACACCGAGGAGGCGGTCGTCGTCCCCGGCTCGCCCGCGGCCCAGCCGGCGCCCGCCCGCGGCGGCCTCGCCGCGGTCGCCGAGGAGCTGGGCATGGCCCGCGCCCGGGTCCTGTCCCGCTACGGCCTGCACGCCGCCGCCGACCGCTGGGAAGACGCCTTCGGCCCCAAGACCCCGATGGCCCAGGCGGCCCCCGCCACTTGTGTGAGCTGCGGCTTCCTCACGCCGATCGCCGGTTCCCTGCGGCAGGCGTTCGGTGTCTGCGCCAACGAGTTCTCGCCGGCCGACGGCCGCGTCGTCTCGCTCTCCTACGGCTGTGGGGCCCACTCGGAGGCCGCCGTCATGCCGAAGCCTCCTCGGCCGCCCGAGCCGGTACTCGACGAGACCGTGGTCGAGGCGGTCTCGATCCGTCCCGCGGCGGACGGGGGCTCCGTCGAGGACGGCGGCCCTGCCGAGGAGCTGGGTCACAGCTAGGGGTTCTGGTCGGGCGGGGTGCCCCCGTTTGGTGGTGGGTGCGGGTGCCTGTGGGGTGGTCCTCCGGGGGTGGGTTGTCGGACTGCTGCGCTTTACGTCCGACAACCCACCCCCTACGGCCCACCCCACAGGCACCCTCCCGTAGGTAAGGGGCTCCCGCCCGGTGGGGTGGGGGGAAAGACGGGGCCGTCGTGGTGGCCCCGAGACCAGAAGCTCTGCTCATGCGCGAGCACCCCTGACCTCTCCTTCACCCTCCAGGGGCGGGGATCGCCGCCGTCGGACGGGAGGGTGTGTGGCCGCAGGGGTGGGTGTTCGGACGTAAAGCGCAGCAGTCCGAACACCCACCCCGGAGGCCCCGCACCCGTCACCCACCACACAACAGAGGCGGGCCCCGCCCCACACGGACCCCTCCGCCGCAGGCGGAAATCCACCACGGCGGGAAAGCCGCCAACGTGGGGGTACCGTCGGGACAGAACGTTCTGACGAGGGAGACGAGAAACGTGGCAGGAATGCCGTGGGTGCGGGGCGCGGACGAGGGCGCCGACCCGTTCGGTACGGCCCGGTTGCGGCGCGGTGTGCTCGACGCCTGGGCCGCCTCGCCGGCCCGGTTTCGGGAGGACGCCAACGCCGAGGAGGACCTCGCGCTCGGCGGCTACCGCGACCGGCTCGCCGTGGAACTGGCGCAGAACGCGGCGGACGCGGCGGCCCGCGCCGGCGTCCCGGGCCGGCTGCGGCTGACCCTGCACGCCGCCGACGGCGGCGCGCCCGCGGTGCTCGTCGCCTCCAACACCGGTGCCCCGGTGGACGCCACCGGCGTGGAGTCGCTGTCGACCCTCCGTGCCTCCGCCAAACGGGAACCGAGCGTGGCGGCCGGCGCGGTCGGCCGGTTCGGCGTCGGGTTCGCCGCGGTGCTGGCGGTCAGCGACGAACCGGCGCTGGTGGGCCGCACCGGCGGCGTCCGCTGGTCGCTGGCCGAGGCCCGGGAGCTGACCGAGGCGGTGGCCGCGCACAGCCCCGGCCTGGGCGGTGAGCTGCGCCGCCGCGAGGGCCACGTCCCGCTGCTGCGGCTGCCGTTGCCCGCGGAGGGCACCGCGCCGGACGGCTACGACACCGCGGTGATGCTGCCGCTGCGCGACGGCGCCGCACAGGACCTCGCCGAGCGGCTGCTGGCCGGGATCGACGCGGCGCTGCTGCTGACCCTGCCGGGGCTGGCCGAGGTCGTGGTGGAGACACCGGAGGGCCGCCGGGTACTGACGCGTCGTCAGGACGGTGCGGGCGACGCGTACGTCCTGATCGAGGACAGCGAGCGGGGGGCCACCCGGTGGCGGGTGGTGACCGACGGCGGTCCGCTGGACCGGGCGCTGCTGGCGGACCGGCCGGTCGAGGAGCGGCTGCGGCCGTTCTGGTCGGTGACCTGGGCGGTGCCGGTGGACGAGGCCGGTGCGCCGGCGCGGCCGGGCACCGTACCGGCGCTGCACGCGCCGACCCCGACCGACGAACCGCTGGGGCTGCCCGCGCTGCTGATCGCCTCGTTCCCGCTGGAGCCGACCCGGCGCCATGTCGCGCCCGGCCCGCTCGCGGACTTCCTGGTGGGCCGGGCGGCCGCCGCGTACGCGGGGCTGCTCGGCGACTGGCAGCCGGTGGCGACCGGCACTCTGGACCTCGTCCCGGGGCCGCTTGGCAAGGGCTGGCTGGACGGTGAACTCCGGCGCCAGGTGGTGGAGTTGCTGCCACGGGTGCGGTTCCTGCCGAGCGCGGCGCGGGCCGCGTCCGGCGACGGCGCGGACGGCGGTGCGGAGGACGGCCGGGCGGCGGAGGACGAGACGTGGGACGACGGCGAGGGCCGTGAGCGGTACGTCCTGCGACCGGTGGACGCCGAGTTGCTGGAGGGCGCCGGCGCGGCGACCGTCGGCGTACTGGCCGAGCTGTTCCCCAGCCTGCTGCCGGCCGGCCTCGAACGGCGCCCGGAACTGCGGGCGTTGGGCGTGGCGCGGGTGCCGCTCACCGAGATGATCGACCGGCTGGCGGGCGTGGAGCGCGCGCCGGAGTGGTGGCGGCGGCTCTACGACGCGCTGGCCGGCACCGACCCGGACCGGCTCAGCGGCCTTCCGGTGCCGCTGGCGGACGGCGGGCGGACCGCCATCGGGCCGCGCCAGGTACTGCTGCCGCTGCCCGGCGGCGCGGACGCCGACGGCGAGTCCGCCGACCGGCACCGCACCCTCACCCGGCTCGGGCTCAAGGTCGCCCACCCGGACGCGGTGCACCCGCTCCTGGAGAAGCTCGGGGCCACCCCGGCCGCACCCCGCGCCGTACTGACGACCCCTCAGGTACGCGCTGCGGTCGCCCACTCGCTGGACGCCGACGAGGACGCCTACGACGTCTTCGAGGACGAGCTGGCGCCGGGCGCCGGGGTGCCGCTGGGCGCCGAGGAGCTGGCCGAGGCGGTCCTCGGGCTGGTCCGGGACGCCGAGCTGGCACCCGGCGACGAACCCTGGCTGGCCGCACTGGCGCTGCCCGACGAGGACGGCGAACTCGCGCCGGCGGGCGAACTGGTATTCCCCGGCAGCGACTTCGAGCAGGTGATCCGGGAGGGCGAACTCGCCGCCTGCGACGCCGAGTTGGCCGATCGGTGGGGTGAGCAGCCGCTCACCGCGGTGGGGGTGCTGGCCACCTTCGCCCTGGTCCGGGCCAACGACGTGGTGCTCGACCCGGACGAACTGGAGCCGCGGGACGGCGACTTCCCCGAGCCGGACGACGCCGGGCTGCTGGACGCCGTCGACGTCTGGTGCGAGGACATCCTCGACACCCTCCCCGACACCCCGGTCCCCCCGGTCGTCACCGAACTCGTCGCCGTCCGCGACCTCGACCTGGTGGCCGACGGTGCCTGGCCGAGGGTGCTGGAGATGCTCTCCGAGCCGCCGCTGCGGGACGCCCTGACCGCGCCGGTGCGGGTGCTGCTGCCGGACGGCACCACCGAGTCGGTGCGGCCGTACACCGCGTGGTGGCTGCGCGGCCACCCGGTGCTGGACGGGCGCCGCCCCGCCGGGCTGCGCGCCGCGGGCGGCGACCCGCTGCTGGCCGGGCTGTACGAGGCGGCGGACGCGGGCCGGGTCGACGCCCAGGTGCTGCGCGCCCTCGGCGTCCGCACCTCGGTGGACGCACTGCTGGAGGAGCCGGGCGGCGCGGCCGAGCTGCTGGCCCGCCTCGCCGACCCCGACCACCACGTCGGGATCGCCCAACTCCACGCGCTCTACGGCCTGCTGACGGACCTCGACCCGGACCGGGTGACGCTGCCCGACGAGCTGCGGGCGGTCGTTGTGGGGCCCGAAGGGCTTCCGATGGAGGGTGGTGGCGGGCGACGGGTGGGCATGATCCGGGTGGTGGACGCGGCGGACGCGCTGGTCGCGGACGCACCGGATCTGATGCCGCTGGCGGGCGGCCGGGCGCTGCTGCCGGTGCGGCCGGCCCGCGCCGCGGAGCTGGCCGAGCTGTTCCAGGTGCGGCGGCTGAGCGAGGCGGTCGCCGCGGAGGTCCGCTCGGACGGCACCGCCCACGACGTCCCGGACGCGGTCCGCGCCCTGCTCGGCCCGGACACCCCGGACACGTACGTCGAGCACGAGGAACTGCTCGTGGACGGCCCCGAGGGCACCGAGGACGGCGTCGAACTCGACTGGCGGTGGACGCCGGACGGCACCCTGCACGCCGCGACGCTGGAGGGCGTGGCGGCCGGCCTGGCCTGGGCGGCCGGCCAGTGGCCCCGCCGCTTCGAGGTCGCGGCGCTGCTGGAGGACCCGGAGCGGCGCGACGAGCTGGCCCGGGCGCGCTGGTTCGACTGAGCCCGGGGCCCGTAGGGGTGTGACGGGAGCGGCGCGGCGGCCGTCGGACGGTGGTGTCCGGCGGCCGCCGCCGTGTGCGGGCGGTGCCCCGGGCTCATGCCGGGAAGCGCCGCCCCACCCACCGCCAGGCGACCTCCAGCAGCAGCGCCGCCACCGCGGCGATCGCCACCGCCGCCCACGGCATCGTCGTCCCCACCAGCCGCAGTTCGAAGAAGGTCTGGAGCCACGGCGTCACCAGCACGATCAGGAACCCCAGCCCCATCAGCAGCACCAGCCCGATCCGCCACCAGGTGTACGGGCGGGCGATGATCGCCAGCACGTACAGGGCGGTGAGGAAGAGGGTCAGGGTGGCGGCGCTGGTCTGGGCCGCGAGGGAGTCCGGGCCGGTGTAGTGGATGCGGGCCAACAGGTAGGTGGCGAAGGCCGCGAGGCCGGTGATCAGGCCGGAGGGGACGGCGTAGCGCATCACCCGGCGGACGAAGTGCGGACGGGCGCGCTCCTTGTTGGGCGCCAGCGCCAGGAAGAAGGCGGGCACGCCGATGGTCAGCGTCGACAGCAGCGTCAGATGCCGGGGCAGATACGGGTACGGGATCTGGCAGCAGGCCACCAGGATGGCCAGCAGCACCGAGTAGACGGTCTTGGTGAGGAAGAGGGTGGCGACCCGGGTGATGTTGCCGATCACGCGGCGGCCCTCGGCGACCACCGACGGCAGGGTGGCGAAGCTGTTGTTCAGCAGCACGATCTGGGCCACCGCCCGGGTCGCCTCGGAGCCGGAGCCCATGGCCACGCCGATGTCGGCGTCCTTGAGGGCCAGCACGTCGTTGACGCCGTCGCCGGTCATCGCCACATGGTGGCCGCGGGACTGTAGCGCGCCGACCATGTCCCGCTTCTGCTGCGGCGTGACCCGGCCGAAGACGGCGCCCTCCTCCAGGGCCGTCGCCAGCGCCTCCGGGTCGTCGTGCGGCAGCTGCCGGGCGTCCACCGGCGCGTCGGCGCCGGGCAGCCCCAGTTTGCCGGCGACCGCCCCCACCGACACCGCGTTGTCACCGGAGATCACCTTGGCCTGGACGCCCTGCTCGGCGAAGTAGCGCAGGGTGTCGGGGGCGTCCGGGCGCAGCCGCTGCTCCAGGACGACCAGGGCGGTCGGCCGCCCCTCGCGGGCGACGTCGGGGTGGTCCAGCGGGCGGGCGGCGCGGGCCAGCAGCAGGACGCGCAGGCCCTGGGCGTTGAGCCGGTCGATCTCCGGCAGCAGCGGGTCACCGCCGGGCAGCAGCACGTCCGGCGCGCCGAGCAGCCAGGACGAGCGCTCCCCGCCGGGCTCCTCGAAGGCGGCGCCGCTGTACTTCCGGGCCGAGGAGAACGGGAGGGTGCCGGTGCACCGCCAGGAGTCGGGCGCCGGGCAGGCGTCGACGACGGCCTGGAGGGAGGCGTTGGGGCGCGGGTCGGACGCGCCGAAGGCGCCGAGCACCCGCCGGACGCGGTCGGGGTCCTGGCCGTCCAGCGGCCGCACCTCGCCGACGTCCATGCCGCCCTCGGTGAGGGTGCCGGTCTTGTCCAGGCAGACCACGTCCACCCGGGCCAGGCCCTCGATGGCCGGCAACTCCTGCACCAGGCACTGCCTGCGGCCGAGCCGCACCACGCCGATGGCGAAGGCGACCGAGGTCAGCAGCACCAGCCCCTCGGGGATCATCGGCACGATCCCGGCGACCATCCGGCGGACCGCGGCGTCGGCCGGCAGCCCCAGCGTCAGCAGGTGGCTGAGGATCAGGCCGAGCGCGGTCGGGATCATCATCCACGTCACGTACTTGAGGATCCGGCTGATGCCGGTGCGCAGTTCGGAGTGGACCAGGGTGAACCGGCTGGCCTCCTCGGCGAGCTGTGCCGCGTACGCCGCCCGCCCCACCTTGGTCGCGGTGAACGCGCCGCCGCCGGCGACGACGAAGCTGCCGGACATCACCGGATCGCCCGGCTTCTTCACCACCGGGTCCGCCTCGCCGGTCAGCAGCGACTCGTCGATCTCCAGACCGTCGCTCTCCAGCACCTCGCCGTCGACGATCACCTTGCCGCCCGGGCCGAGTTCGATGACGTCGTCGAGGACCACCTCGGAGGTGGGGATCTCCACGGCGGCCCCGTCGCGGCGGACCGTCGGCCGGGCCTCGCCGATCAGGGCCAGGCCGTCCAGGGTCTTCTTGGCGCGCAGCTCCTGGAGGATGCCGATGCCGGTGTTGGCGATGATGACGAAGCCGAACAGGCCGTCCTGGAGCGGCCCGACGATCAGGATGATCACGAAGAGGACGCCGATGATGGCGTTGAAGCGGGTGAAGACGTTGCCGCGGACGATGTCCGCGGTCGAGCGGGAGGACCGCACCGGGACGTCGTTGACCTCGCCCCTGGCCACCCGTTCGGCGACCTCGGCGGTGGTCAGTCCGCGCGGTGCCGGCTCCCGGCCGCTGCGGACGGCGGGCCGGCGGCCGCCGGGCTCCGGTTGCTCGACTTCGGTCTGCGCCGGGTCCGTCATGCCCTAGACGTTACGGGCGGATTGCCCGCTTCACCCGCTGGCGGTCGACAGGAGTGGTCCGGGTCTTCTGTCCGGTTTCGCGGCAACCCTGGGCGTGCGGACGGCGTCCGACCGAGGGTCGGTGGGGCGCGGTGGATCAGGCGGCGTCCGCGGCGGCCGCGGCCCGCTTGATCGCGGCGTCCCGCCTGCGCACGTACCAGATGCCCACGAGGCCGAGCCCGCCGCCGGCCAGGCACGTCCACAGGAACCAGGTGTGGCGGTGGTCGGCGTACCAGCCGTAGAAGGGCAGCTGGGCGAGGAAGAGCACGAACCAGATGACGGTGCCGCCGGTGATCGTGCCGACGACGGGACCTTCGAGGGGCGCCGGGGCCTCGCGCAGTTCGGACTTCTTCCACATGGGGGTCAGCTTACGGGGCCGGGGGCGGCGCCGGCCCGGGCCGGTCCGGGAGCGTGCGCACGGGCTCCGGACAGCGGGTCTACGCGCGGAGATAGCGATCAACGAATTGTTTATTCATACTGAACCTTTCCGGAACTGGCTGGTTCAGATCGTTGCTTCCTCCAATCTGATCCCTCCAGACTGTTCCGGTTCATTGGTTGCTCTCCCGCCGCCTGTGCGCGCCCCGGCCCCCGGGCTCGCGCCTGCCCCGGCCCGTACGACTGAGGTCTTGCATGCCGCCCTCGACCCCCACGGCCGACGCCGTGAAGAGTCCCGGCCCCCAGCCGCCCAGGAACGGTCTGGACCGTTTCTTCAAGATCTCCGAGCGGGGGTCGACGGTCGGTCGTGAACTGCGCGGCGGGCTGGCCACGTTCTTCGCGATGGCCTACATCATCGTGCTGAACCCGATCATCCTCGGTGCCGGCGTCGACAAATACGGCCACCATCTCGACAACGGCCAGTTGGTCACCGCCACCGCCCTGATGGCCGGTCTGGGCACCGTCCTGATGGGCGTGATGGGCAACGTCCCGATCGCCATCGCGGCCGGCCTCGGCATCAACGCCGTGGTCTCGCTCCAGCTCGCACCCAAGATGAGCTGGCCGGACGCGATGGGCATGGTGGTGCTCGCCGGTCTGGTGCTGATGATCCTGGTGGCCTCCGGGCTCCGGCAGCGGGTGATGGACGCCATCCCGGGCGGGCTGCGGCGGGCCATCGCGATCGGCATCGGCCTGTTCATCTCGCTGGTCGGCCTGGTGGACGCCGGATTCGTCAGCCGCAACCCGGACGCCGCGCACACCACCGTCCCGCTGAGCCTGGGCCAGGGCGGTCAGCTCAAGGGCTGGCCGGTGCTGGTGTTCGTGCTCGGCCTGGCGCTGATGTTCGTGCTGACCGTGCGGAAGACCAAGGGCGCGATCCTGATCGGCATGGTCACCATGGCCGTGGTCGCGATCGTCATCAACGCGGTGGCGCACATCCCGGACGCGTCCTGGGGGCTGGCCGTCCCCAACGTCCCGGACCGGATCGTCGGCGCACCCGACTTCGGACTCATCGGGCACATCAGCCTCTTCGGCGGCTTCAAGGAAGTCGGCGTGCTGACCGGCTGCCTGTTCGTCTTCACCGTCCTGCTGTCCGGCTTCTTCGACGCGATGGGCACCATCATCGGCGTCGGCGAGGAGGCCGGGCTGCTGGACAACGAGACCGGCAACCTGCCGAACATGGGCCGGATCCTGATGGTGGACGGCATCGCGGTGGCCGGCGGCGGCTTCGGCTCGGCGTCGGCCAACACCTGCTTCGTGGAGTCCACCGCCGGCGTCGGCGAGGGCGCCCGCACGGGCCTGGCGAACCTCGTCACCGGCGGGCTGTTCCTGCTCGCCCTGATCTTCACGCCGCTGGCCACCGTCGTGCCGTCGCAGGCCGCCACGCCCGCGCTGCTGGTCGTCGGCTTCCTGATCATGGCCTCGAACGTCAGGGGCATCGACTGGAGCGACTTCACCGTCGCCGTCCCGGCGTTCCTGACCATCGCCTCGATGCCGTTCACCTACAGCATCACCAACGGCATCGGCATCGGCGTGCTCGCCTTCATCCTGCTGCGGACGGCGACCGGCCGCTTCAAGGAGATCCCCTGGCTGCTGGACGCGGTCGGGGTCTGCTTCCTCGTCTACTTCCTGCTCAACCCGATCGAGCAGCTGCTCGGGGTCAGGTAGGCGACAGGGGGGCCGGCGCGCAGCGCCGTCTTCCGGGGGCGGAGGTCGGGTGACGGGCGGGACCCGTCACGAGGGCCTGGGCGCCGGGCCCCAGCCGTGCAGCCGCTCGGTCGCGTCGACCGAGCTCGACAGCCGTTCATCGAAGTCCTCGCGGATGAGCGTCCGGACGACATAGTCCTGGACGCTCATTCCGCGTTTTGCGGCATGCTGCCGAAGGCGCTCCAGCAGCTCCCCGTCCATGCGCAGGCTGAGCACTCCCGATCCCATACGGACACGGTCCCCGCACTGCATGGTCAGGTGTGTCGCTTTTCGCGACGTCCTCACTCATATGGGTGATACCCGGTTCCTGCTCGCGAGGGGTCGGACCGGCGCTTTCCTTAGAGAGGCTAATGAGCTATGCTAAAGACCATGCCGGAACTGTCCAACGGCGCCGACGCTGACGCCGTGAATTCCCTGCGGTCCGCCGTGATGCGGCTCTCGCGCCGACTGAAGCACCAGCGGGTCGACGAGTCGCTCAGCCCCACCGAGATGTCGGTGCTCGGCACCCTCGCCCGGTGCGGCCGCGCCACGCCCGGCGAGCTGGCCCGCAAGGAGCACGTCCAGCCGCCGTCCATGACCCGGATCGTGGCGATGCTGGAGGCCAAGGGACTGGTCCGGCTGGAGGCGCACCCCGACGACCGCCGCCAGAAGGTGGTCACCCAGACCGAACAGGCCGAGGCGATGCTCGAGGAGAGCCGCCGCCGGCGCAACGCCTGGCTCGCCGAGCTGGCCTCCGGGCTGGACGCGGACGAGTGGGCCAAGCTGCGGGACGCCGCGCCCGTACTGGAGAAACTCGCACAGCTGTAGCCGCACGGCCTTGAAGGAGGCGAACCCACTTTGAGTACGGGATCCGGAGCACCCTCCGCCCCCGCACCGAACCCCGACGACACCCCCACCCGCGACACCGGACCGGACGTGCCCGCCCGCACGGGCATGTTCAGCTCGCTCCGGATACGCAACTACCGCCTCTTCGCCAGCGGTCAGGTGGTCTCCAACACCGGCACCTGGATGCAGCGCATCGCCCAGGACTGGCTGGTGCTCAGCCTCACCGGCTCGTCCGGCGCGGTCGGCATCACCACCGCGCTGCAGTTCCTGCCGATGCTCCTCTTCGGCCTCTACGGCGGCGTGCTCACCGACCGCTTCGCCAAGCGCAAGCTGCTGCTGTGCACCCAGTCCGCGATGGGCCTGACCGGCCTGGCGCTGGCCGGGCTCACCCTCAGCGGCCAGGTCCAGGTCTGGCACGTCTACGCCGGTGCCTTCCTGCTCGGCCTGGTCACCGTCGTCGACAACCCGGCACGGCAGGCGTTCGTCTCCGAGATGGTCGGGCAGCGCGACCTGCGCAACGCCGTCAGCCTGAACTCCGCCAACTTCCAGTCCGCCCGGCTGATCGGTCCGGCCGTCGCCGGCGTGCTGATCACCGCCTTCGGCAGCGGCTGGGCCTTCCTCTTCAACGGCCTGTCGTTCCTCGCCCCGCTCACCGGCCTGCTGATGATGCGCACCGCCGAGCTCCACAAGGCGGACCGCGTCCCGCGCAGCAAGGGGCAGCTGCGGGAGGGCCTGGCCTACGTCCGCCAACACCCCGAACTGATCTGGCCCATCGTCCTGGTCGGCTTCATCGGCACCTTCGGCTTCAACTTCCCGATCTGGCTGACCGCCTTCACCTACAAGGTCTTCCACGCCGGCGCCGGCACCTACGCGCTGTTCAACGGGCTGATGGCGGCCGGTTCGCTGATCGGCGCGCTGCTCGCGGCCCGCCGCTCCGGCTCCCGGCTGCGGGCGCTGGTCGGCGCCGCGCTGGTCTTCGGCCTGCTGGAGTGCGTCGCGGCGCTGGCGCCCGGCTTCTGGGTCTTCGCGGCGCTGCTCGCCCCGATCGGCCTGGTCGGCCTGACGATCAACGTCACCGCCAACTCCAGCGTCCAGATGGCCACCGACCCGGCCATGCGCGGCCGGGTGATGAGCCTGTTCATGATGGTCTTCATGGGCGGGACGCCACTGGGCGCGCCGCTGGTCGGCTGGGTCACCGACACCTACGGCCCGCGGATCGGCTTCCTCGCCGGCGGGGTGGTCTCCATGGCGGCCGCGGCCCTGGTCGGCCTGTTCCTGGCCCGGTCCGGCGGACTCCGCCTCAAGATCGACCTGCGGCGCGGCCACCAGCATGTGGCGTTCGTGCCGCGCATGCGCGCCGCCGGGGTGGGCGACGAGGCCCCGGGGCAGAAGCTGACGGCCGCGGCGTAAGGCACACCGCGCGGTCCGCCGGGCACGGCGGCGAGGCGGGGGCAACACTGGCCCCATGAGACTCTTCGCCGCCGTGCTGCCCCCGGACTCCTCCCTCGGTCAACTCGCCTCGGTGGTGGGCCACTTGAAGCAGCTGCCGGACGCCGACCGGCTGCGCTGGACCGGCCACGACGGCTGGCACTTCACCCTCGCCTTCTACGGCGAGGTGCCCGACGAGGACCTGCCCGAACTCCGCGAGCGATTGGCCCGCGCCGCCGGCCGGCACGCCCCCTACGAGCTGCGGATCGCCGGCGGCGGGCGGTTCGGCGACCGGGTGGTGTGGGCCGGCGCGGACGGCGACCGGCCGGCGATGCGGCACCTCGCGGACGCCGCCGAGGCGGCCGGCCGCCGGATGGGCCTGAAGATGGGCGAGCACCGCCCGTACACCCCGCACCTCACCCTCGCCCGGAGCCGCACCGGCCATCTCGACCTCGTGCCGTACGCGGCGGCCCTCGCCGACTTCGCCGGCAGCCCCTGGACGGTCGAGGAGATGGCGCTGATGCGCAGCCACCCGCCGGCGCCCGGCGTCCCGGGCGCCCAGCCGCACTACGCGCCCGTCGCGCGGTGGCCGCTGGGCGGCTGAGCCCGGCCCCGGGCGCGGTGGCGGGCCGGGCCGGTGCGGCGCCCGGTTCCGCCCCGGTTACGCTCAAAGGGTGGATCCCAAGACCCGTAACCGGATCATGTCCGGGCTGCTCGCCGTGCTGCTGATCGTCGTCGTCGTGGCGGCGGCGCTGCGCTGACCCCGCGTCTCACCAGGCGAACGCCTCCGGCGACGGCCCCGGCCCCGGGAAGACCTCCTCCAGGCCCGCCAGCAGCTCCGCCGGCAGCGCCAGCTCCACCGCGCGCAGTGCGGAGGCGAGCTGGTCGGCGGTGCGCGGGCCCACGATCGGGCCGGTCACCCCGGGCCGGGTGAGCAGCCAGGCCAGCGCCACCTCGCCCGGCTCCAGGCCGTGCTTGCCGACCAGGTCCTCGTAGGTCTGGATCTGCGCCCGGATCGCCGGGTCGGCCAGGGCGGCCGCGGACCGGCCGGAGGTCGAGCGGCCCGCCCCGCCGCCCTCCCGCTCCTTGCGGAGCGCCCCGCCCAGCAGCCCGCCGTGCAGCGGCGACCAGGGGATGACACCCAGCCCGTAGGCCCGGGCGGCCGGGACGACCTCCATCTCGGCCCGCCGCTCGGCGAGGTTGTAGAGGCACTGCTCGCTGACCAGGCCGTACGAACCGCGGCGCGCGGCCGCCTCGTTGGCCTGCGCGAGGTGCCAGCCGGCGTGGTTCGACGACCCCACGTAGAGGATCTTCCCCTGCTGGACGAGGACGTCGACGGCCTGCCAGATCTCGTCCCAGGGGGTGGCCCGGTCGACGTGGTGGAACTGGTAGAGGTCGATGTGGTCGGCGCCCAGCCGCCGGAGGCTGGCGTCCACCGCCCGGCGGATGCTGAGCGCGGAGAGCCGGTCGTGGTTGGGCCAGGCCGGGGTGCCGTCCGGAGCCATGTTCCCGTACACCTTGGTGGCCAGCACGGTCTTCTCCCGCCGGCCGCCGCCCTTGGCGAACCACGAGCCGATGATCTCCTCGGTGCGGCCCTTGTTCTCGCCCCAGCCGTAGACGTTGGCGGTGTCGAAGAAGTTGATGCCCGCGTCCAGCGCGGCGTCCATGATGTGGTGGCTGCCGGCCTCGTCGGTCTGCGGCCCGAAGTTCATCGTCCCGAGGACGAGGCGGCTGACCTTTAGTCCGGTGCGTCCCAGCTGCGTGTACTCCATGGTCGTCCAGCCAAGCCCTTGGAGCGGGCGCGAAGCAAGGGGTCAGGGGGCGTAGCGGTCACCGACGTCCCACGCCTGGTGCAGTGCGTCGGCGAACGCCCCGGCCAGAAGGTGCTCGCCGAGCGGCGAGGGGTGGGTGCCGTCGTAGGTCGCCCGGTCGAGGTCCCAGCCGGCCGGCTCGGAGGCCAGCAGCAGCGGCGAGGCGGGCGTGGAGAGGTCGGCCACCGCCTTGGCCAGCAGCTCGTTGAAGCGGGTGCACTGGGCGTCGAACTCCGGGTCGCCCAGGGCCCGTATGTTGGCTATCACGGGCATCAGCACCGCCCGGACGCGCGGCCGGGCGGCCCGCGCGCCGGCCACGAAGCGCCGGACGTTCTCCGCCGTCTGCTCGGGGTCGGTGTAGAAGCCGAGGTCGATCAGGCCCAGGGAGACCAGCAGGGTGTCGGCCCGGTGCGTGCGGACCGCGTCCTCTATCAGCGGCGCCATGTGCAGCCAGCCCTCGCCCCAGCCGGCCAGGTGGTGGCGGGCCTTCTCGGGGAAGGCCGCATCGGCGTAGGCGAAGGAGTCCGCGGCGCCGGTGGCCGGGTCGTGGAGGGTGGTGCGCGGGCCGACGAGGGCGAACGGGCCGGGGTAGGTGGCAGTGAGGTGCCGCCACATCCGGTAGCGCCACGTGAAGTCGCCGGAGCTGCCGATCGTCATCGAGTCCCCGACGCACATGATCCTCATCCGGCCATGATGTCCGAGAACGCTACCGACGGGTACGTGACGCTGGCCACGCCGCCCGGCTACGGCGGGGGCGCGTCCTCGACGAGCCGCAGCTCGTA
Source organism: Streptomyces sp. BHT-5-2 (assembly GCF_019774615.1). Taxonomy (NCBI): domain Bacteria; kingdom Bacillati; phylum Actinomycetota; class Actinomycetes; order Kitasatosporales; family Streptomycetaceae; genus Streptomyces; species Streptomyces sp. BHT-5-2. The sequence goes on from NZ_CP081496.1 coordinate 2,189,090, forward strand.
GTGGAGCGTCCGCTCCCGGCGCAGCCGGTGGACGAGCGGCGCCACCAGTCCGTGGATCAGCGGGTACTTGCGGGTCAACGACCGCTCGGCGCGCCGGAATTCACGGGTGTCCGCATCGAGCAGCCGGGCCCGGGCCCGGACGGGCGGTCCGACGGGCCGCCCGCGCCACGTCGAGGCGCGGAACTCCACCTCGGGGAAGTTCCGGATCCGTTTGACCTTGCCGGCGCTGCCGACGGTGCGGAAGTAGGCGCGGTCGCCGTCCACCGCGACGTTGACCGGGGTGCCGACCCCGGTGCCGTCCCTCTTGTACGTGGTCAGCAGGATCGTCGTCTGCTTCTCGAAGGGGGCGAGACCGGGGCTGGGGGTGGTCCTCATGCCTCCATGGAGGCACACCCCGCCCGATTCGTCATGCGGGCGGGCCCCGGCGGGGGCGCCGTGCGCCGTGTCCGCCGGGGCCCGCCCGGGCCGGTGCGGGGCGCCGTCAGAGGCGCTCGACGACGTAGTCGATGCAGGCCGTCAGGGCCTCGACGTCCGCCGGGTCGATGGCCGGGAACATCGCGATCCGCAGCTGGTTGCGGCCGAGCTTGCGGTAGGGCTCGGTGTCGACGATGCCGTTGGCGCGCAGCGTCCTGGCGATGGCCGCCGCGTCGATGTCGTCGTTGAAGTCGATCGTGCCGATGACCTGCGAGCGCTTCGCGGGGTCGGTGACGAACGGGGTGGCGTGCTTGGAGTCCTCGGCCCAGCCGTAGAGGGTGCGCGAGGAGGTGGCGGTGCGGCCGACCGCCCAGTCCAGGCCGCCCTGGCCGTTGATCCACTCCAGCTGCTCGTTCAGCAGGAAGAGGGTGGCGAGGGAGGGGGTGTTGTACGTCTGGTTCTTCAGGGAGTTGTCGATCGCGGTGGGCAGCGAGAAGAACTCCGGGACGTGCCGGCCGGAGGCGTGGATCCTGCGGGCGCGCTCCAGGGCGGCCGGGGAGAAGACGCCGAGCCAGAGGCCGCCGTCCGAGGCGAAGGACTTCTGCGGCGCGAAGTAGTAGACATCGGTCTCGGTGATGTCCACCGGGAGGCCGCCGGCGCCGGAGGTGGCGTCGACCAGCACCAGCGCGCCCTCGTCGGCGCCGGCCACCCGCCGGATCGGGGCCATGACACCGGTCGAGGTCTCGTTGTGGGTGAAGGCGTAGACGTCCACGCCCGCCTCGGCGACCGGCTCGGGGTGGGTGCCCGGGTCGGCGGCGACGACGGTGGGCTCGGCCAGCCAGGGGGCCAGCTTGGCGGCCTTGGCGAACTTCGAGGAGAACTCGCCGAAGGAGAGGTGCTGCGACTTGTTCTCGATCAGGCCGTGCGTCGCCACGTCCCAGAACGCGGTGGAACCGCCGTTGCCCAGGACGACCTCGTAGCCCTCGGGGAGCTGGAAGAGGTCGCGCACGCCCTGCCGCACCCTGCCGACCAGGTTCTTGACCGGGGCCTGGCGGTGCGAGGTGCCGAGCAGCGAGGAACCGGTGGCGGCCAGCGCGTCGAGCGCCTCCGTCCGCACCTTGGAGGGGCCCGCGCCGAAGCGTCCGTCGGCGGGCTTGATGTCAGCGGGGATCTCGATATCAGCCACGGGGGCAGCCTAAGGGGTCGCGCGGGGGCCGGGCGGAGCGTCCAGCCGGTGAGATGACGGCCGGTCGGAGTGTGGACGCGGGGTGTCACGGGGGCGGCCGGCCCGGCGGACCCGGCTCAGGGGCGGTCCGCCGCGTAGAGGTCCGTGAGCGCGGCCGCGGCGCCGGCCAGGACGCGGCGCGCCTCGGGCGGGTCCAGGACCTCCAGGGAGTCGCCGAACTGGAGCAGCTGGCGGACGGCGGAGAGCACCGGGTACCCGAGCTCCAGCAACGCCCAGCCGTCGCCGGGGTCTTCGCCGGGGCCGTCGCAGGGGCCTCCGGCGGCGGCCGTCCCGTCCGCCCGGCGCTCCCCGCCGCCCTCCGTACGAGGCGGTGCGGTCAGCGCGGTGCCCAGGATCCGTACCGCCATGTCCAGCCGCTCCCGGCGGATCCGGGCGGTCACCCGCACCGGCGCCGGCCGCTCCTCCACCTGCTGTCGCAAGTGCGCCCAGACGTCCGCCAGTTCCGTGTCCGGCCGCCGCCGTACCGGGGCGTCGGTGACGGTCGCCGAGGCCACCCGGTCGGCCCGGAAGAGCTGCGGCCGGCCGCGCCGGTCGGCGACCAGGTACCAGGTGCCGGCCTTGGCGACCAGCCCGTACGGGTCGACGGTGTAGGTGCGCGGACGGGGCTCGCCGCTGTGCCGGTAGCTGATGCGCAGCCGCCGGTCGGTGAAGACGGCGGTCTGCAGGTCGTCCAGGTCGACGGCCGGGCGGGGCCCGCTCAGCCAGCGGTCGGGGTCCACCAGCACGCGGCGGCCGACGAGTTCGGCAGGCGGGCGGTGCGGGGCCGGCAGCGCCGCCATCACCTTGCGCAGCGCCGAGCCCAGCGCCTCGTCGAGGCCGAGCGCGCGGTGTGCGCCCTGCGCCGCCAGGACGAACAGCGCCCGGGCCTCGTCGGTGGTCAGCCCGGTGACGTCGGTGCGGTAACCGGGCAGCAGCGCGATCCCGCCGTGCCGGCCGCGCTCGGCGTACACCGGCACCCCGGAGGCCGACAGCGCCTCGATGTCGCGGTAGACGGTGCGGGTGGAGACCTCCAGACGGGCGGCCAGTTCGCTCGCGGGGACCCGGCCGCGGGTCTGGAGCAGCAGCAGGATCGAGAGCAGTCGGTCGGCCTTCACCCCCCGGTTTATATCCCGCCCCCGGGCCGCGTTCTAAATATGACGGCCGGTGTCAGGTTATTGCCGGAGAGTGCGCTGCATGACGACGACCGACGCCCTCGCCACTGCCTCGCACCGCCCGGCCACTGTGCCCGCCCGGCCCGCCCCGGACGCCCTCGCCGACCTCGAACGGCAGGTCCGCGGCCCCGTTTTCCGCCCCGGCGACGAGGGGTACGACGCCGAGCGCTCCGGATACCAGGCCGGCCACCGGCACCGCCCCGCCGTCATCGTCGGCGCGGTGGACGCCGCCGACGTGGCCGCCGCGGTCGGCTTCGCCCGCGCCCGGCGGCTGCCGGTCGCCGTCCAGGCCACCGGGCACGGGCTGTCCACCGCCACCGACGGCGGGCTGCTCATCAGCACCCGGCGGATGACGGACGTCGCCGTGGACCCGGTGACCGGCACCGCCCGGGTCGCCGCGGGCGCCGTCTGGGCCCAGGTCGTCGCGGCCGCCGCGCCGCACGGGCTCGCCCCGCTCAACGGCTCCTCGCCGGGCGTCGGCGTGGTCTCGTACACCCTCGGCGGCGGCGTCGGGGTGCTGGCCCGCACCTACGGCTTCGCCGCCGACCACGTCCGGTCGATCGACCTGGTCACCGCCGACGCGCGCCGGGTCCGGGTCACCGCCGACACCGAACCCGACCTCTTCTGGGGGCTGCTCGGCGGCGGACACGGCCTCGGGGTGGTCACCGGCATGGAGTTCGGGCTGGTGCCGGTCGCGCGGCTCTACGGCGGCCAACTGGTCTTCGGCGCCGAGCAGATCGACGACGCGCTCGCCGCCTACCTGCGCTGGACCGGGACCGTCCCGGACACCCTGACCTCCTCGCTCGGCCTGATCGTCTACCCGGACCTGCCGCAGCTGCCGGCCCCGCTGCGCGGCCGCCACCTCCTCCAGATCCGGATCGCGTTCACCGGCAGCGCCGAGGACGGCGAGCGCCTGGTGGCGCCACTGCGCGCGGTCGGTCCGGCGGTCTCCGACGACCTGCGCGAGATGCCCTACGAGGAGTCCCACACCATCCACCGCGACCCCAGCGACCCGCACGCGTACAACGGCGACAACGTGCTGCTCGGCGACCTGGACGCGGCGGCGCTGCACCGGGTGGCGAAGCTGGCCGGGCCGGCCGCCCCGGTGATGGTGGTGGCGCAGCTGAACCACCTGGGCGGCGCGCTGGCGACCGGCCCGGTGGGCGGCGAGGCCGGTGCGGTGGGCCACCGGGAGGCCCGCTTCGCACTGCGGGTGCTGTCCCCACTGGGCGACACCGACCCCGAGGGCCAACTGGCGACCGTACGGGCCGTACACGCCGAGGTGCTGGCGGCCGTTGCGCCCTGGCGGCTCGGCCGCAGCGTCAACTTCCTCCTCGGCGAGCAGCGGGGGCGGGCGGACGCGGCCGAGGTGGCCCGCAGCACCCACGGCGCGGCGGTCCGGTCCCGGCTGGCGGGCCTCAAGGCCGCCCACGACCCGGAGAACGTCTTCCGCTTCCATCCGTACGCGGTGTGAGACCCGCGGCGTCCGCCGCCGCGCCCGACCCCGTCGTCGGGCCCCGGGACTCCCGCCACACCGTTGTCCACAGCCCTTGCCGTGCCCCCTCCCTCCAGGGGCAGGCTGGGGGCATGGCTGATCGCACGGAGACGGACAAGCACAACGGCGACGGATCGGGCACGAGCGGTCGGGCGGCGGACCGGGCGGCGACCGCCCGCCGGGACCTGGCCCGCGAACTCGCCGCGGCCATACGGGGCGAGGTCTCGGCCGCCGCCGCGGACCGCGCCCTGATGACGATGGACGCGTCCAACTACCGGCGGGTCCCGGAGGTGGTGGTCGCGCCCTGGGACGCCGAGGACGTCGCCGCGGCGCTGCGGATCTGCCGCGCCCGCGGCGTCCCGGTGGTGCCGCGCGGCGGGGGCACCAGTATCGCCGGGCAGTCCACCGGCATCGGCGCCGTCCTGGACTTCACCCGCCATATGCGCCGGATCGTCGCACTGGACCCCGAGGCCCGCACCGCCGTCGTCCAGCCCGGCGTCGTCCTCGACGACCTCCGGGCCGCCGCCGCCCCGCACGGCCTGACCTTCGGCCCCGACCCCTCCACCCACAGCCGCTGCACCCTCGGCGGCATGATCGGCAACAACTCCTGCGGCTCGCACTCCGTCGCCTGGGGCACCACCGCCGACAACGTCCGCACCCTGGACGTGCTCACCTACGGCGGCGAGGCGGTCCGGGCCGGCCGCGGCACCGACCCCGAAGGCCGCCCCACCGGCCTCCCACCGCGCCTGCGCGACGGCGTCAAGGCCCTGGTGGACGGCGAGTTGGCGCTGCTGCGCACCGGCTATCCGGCCGGCCTCCCGCGCCGCATCTCCGGCTACGCCCTGGATGCCCTGCTCCCCGAGGTCGGCACCGACCTGGCCCGCGCCCTGACCGGCAGCGAGGGCACCCTCGGCGTCGTCACCGAGGCCGCCGTCCGGCTCGTCGAGGCCCCCGCGGCCCGCGCGCTGGCCGTCCTCGGCTACCCCGACGAGAGCGCCGCCGCCGAGGCCGCGCACACCCTTCTCCCGTATCGCCCGCTGACCGTCGAGGGAATGGCCGCCGACCTCGTCGGCAAGGACGCCACCGGGCTGCCGGACGGCGGCGCCTGGCTGTTCGTCGAGGCCGGCGGGGCGAGCCGCGCCGAGGCCGCCGCCCGGGCCGAGGAGCTGTGCCGCGCGGCGCGGGCCGACGGTGCCACCGGCCACACCCTCGTCACCGACCCGGCCGGCCAGCGCGCCCTGTGGCGGATCCGCGAGGACGCCTCCGGCACCGCGACGCGCCTGCCCGACGGCAGTGAGGCATGGCCCGGCTGGGAGGACTGCGCCGTCCCGCCCGCCCGACTCGGCCCGTATCTGCGGGACTTCCGCGCCCTGCTCGCCCAGCACGGCCTGCGCGGCACCCCCTACGGCCACTTCGGCGACGGCTGTATCCACGTCCGGATCGACTTCGACCTGCTCACCCCGCCCGGCATCCGCCGCTTCCGGGAGTTCTCCACCGACCTCGCCGCCCTGGTGGTGGCACACGGCGGCTCGCTCTCCGGCGAGCACGGTGACGGCCAGGCCCGCGCCGAACTCCTCCCCGCGATGTACGGCGACGAACTGGTCGGCCTCTTCGGCCGGTTCAAGGACCTCTGGGATCCGGCCGCCGGCCTCAACCCCGGCATCCTCGTCCGCCCCGACCGCCTCGACGACAACCTCCGCTTCGCCCCGCTGCCCAAGGGCCCGGTCCCGGTGGAGTTCGGCTATCCGCACGACGACGGCGACTTCTCCGCCGCCGTCCGCCGCTGCGTCGGCGTCGCCAAGTGCCGTACGGAGCAGCTCGGTCCGGGGTCGACCGACGTCATGTGCCCGTCCTTCCGGGCCACCGGCGACGAGCAGCACTCCACCCGCGGCCGCGCCCGGCTGCTGCACGAGATGCTGGCCGGCGAGGTGGTCACCGACGGCTGGCGCTCCCCGGAGGTGCGCGACGCCCTCGACCTCTGCCTGTCCTGCAAGGGCTGCCGCAGCGACTGCCCCGTGGGCGTCGACATGGCCACCTACAAGGCGGAGTTCCTGCACCACCACTACGAGGGCCGGATCCGCCCCGCCGCCCACTACGCCATGGGCCGCCTGCCGCAGTGGCTGCGCGCCGCGGCCCCCGCCGCACCGGTGCTCAACGCCCTCGCCCGCACCCCGCTGGCCGCGGCCGCCAAGCGGCTCGCCGGCATCGCCCCGGAGCGGGAGATCCCGGCGCTCGCGGGGGTGACCTTCCGCCGGTGGTGGTGGCGCCGGCACGCCACGGCGGGTGCCCCCACCGGCGGCAGGACGGTCGTCCTGTGGCCCGACACCTTCACCGACCACCTCTCCCCGGAGGTGGGCCGCGCCGCCGTCCGCGTCCTGGAAGCCGCCGGGCTGCGGCCCCTGCTCCCACCCACCGCCCCCCTGGCGACGCGCCCCTCGCTCCCGCTGCCCCGGCTCCACCGCCCCGGCCTCTGCTGCGGCCTGACCTACGTCTCCACCGGCCAACTCACCCGGGCCCGGGCCGTCATGCGCCGGACCGTGGAGGTGCTCGGCCCCCTGGTGCGCCCCGGCCGCCCCCTGGTCGTCCTCGAACCGAGCTGCGCCGCGGCGCTCCGCACGGACCTGCCGGAGCTGCTCGCCGACGATCCCCGGGCCGCCCGGCTCGCCGCCGCCGTCCGCACCTTCGCCGAGGTACTGGAGGAGCTGGCCCCCGACTGGACCCCGCCCCGGATCGACCGCCCGGTCGCCGGCCAGACCCACTGCCACCAGCACGCCGTCCTCGGCGACGCCGCCGACCGCCGCCTTCGCGAACGCGCCGGCCTCACCGGGGCGTTGAGCGGCGGCTGCTGCGGTCTGGCCGGCAACTTCGGCTTCGAACGCGGCCACTACGACGTCTCGGCGGCCTGCGCCGAGGACCAGCTCCTCCCCGCCGTCCGCGGGGCCGCCCCGCACGCCGAAATCCTCGCCGACGGCTTCTCCTGCCGCACCCAACTCGCCCAACTCGGCGGCCGCCGCGGCCGCCACCTGGCGGAGGTGCTGGCAGAGGCACTGCCGGAGGGGACGGCACCGGGAAGGGAGGGCGCCGGGGGAGGGCACTGACGGGGCGCGTTCGTCGTCTCCCGTGTTCGGGTGCCGACGCCGGTGCCGACGGAGACGTCGGCGTCCGGAAGACGGACGCCGGGAGCCGCGGAGGTCCGTCGGGAGTGGCTCAGGCCAGGACCTCGCGGGCCAGTGCCACCAGGGCCGGGATGCGGGGGTGGCCGGGGCCGTCGCGCCAGGCGATGACGACGGGGACGGCCGGGGCGTCGGTCAGCGGGACGTAGGCCATCGCGGGGTGCGGGTGCATGCCGGCGGTGGCGGAGGTGGTGACGCCCACCGCGCGGCCGCCCGTGATGGCGGCGATCCAGTCGTCGGTGTTGCCGATGGTGATCGTGGACGTGGGGCGGGCGTCCGGCGGCCAGAGGTCGAGGGCGGTCGTGCCGGAGACCGTGTTCAGGGCGATGGTGCGGGAGGCGAGGTCGGCGAGGGAGAGGGCGGTGCGGCCGGCCAGCGGGTCGTCGGAGGGGAGGCCGGCCACCCGGGGCTCGGTCGTCAGCTCCTCGGTGATCAGGCCGGGGGCGGTGACCTCGCCCCGGAGCAGGGCCGCGTCCACGTCGCCGCGGGCGAGACCGGCGGTGCGGTCGTCGATCCGGAGGAGTTCCAGCGGCGTCTGAGGGTGTTCCTCGTGCCAGCGGCGCAGCAGCGTGGTGGTCTCCGCGCCGGCCGCCGACCAGGCGTGGCCCAGGCGGAGCGGCCAGCCGGTGCGGCGGCCGTAGGCCAGGGCGCGGTCGAAGGCGGAGACGGCCAGTGCCGCCCGGTCGCGGAAGGCGAGGCCGTCCGGGGTGAGGGCGAGGTGGTGGGTGGTGCGCTCGACGAGGCGGACGCCCAACGCCGCCTCCAGCTGGCGGAGGGTGCGGGAGACGGCGGGCTGGGTGAGGTGGAGGCGTTCGGCGGCGCGGGTCACGCTGAGGGTGTCGGCGATGGCGAGAAAGCAGCGGAGATGACGCAGCTCGAGGCTCATGCGTGCGGAGCATAACAACCGGCGAAATGGCATTTCACGTGCGCGAACGTGGGTCGTAGCGTGGGGACGTGAATGCTTCCTCCGCGCCGTCCGGGTCGTCCGCCGAGTCTGCTTCTGCTCCTTCCCTGTCTCCTTCTTCCGTAGGGTCCGCGTCGTCGTCCGCCGGGCCTGTTTCACCGTCCGTCGCGTCCGTCGCGCCCGGGATACCCGGGCCCGTGCCGCCCTCGCGCGAGGTGCTGTCGGCGGAGGAGTGGGCCGCGGCCCGCGGGCTGGGCGATACGGCGGCGGCGCGGGCACGGGGCCGGCTGGTGTCGGTGGGGCTGGTCGTCGGCGGGGTCGTCTCGCTGCAGTTCGGGGCGTCGGTGGCGGTGCTGCTGTTCCCGCGGGCCGGGGCGCTGGGTGTGGTCACGCTGCGGCTGGTCGTCGCGGCGCTGGTGCTGCTCGTCGCCTGCCGGCCGAAGGTGCGGGGCCACTCGCGGGGCGACTGGGCCACGGTCGTCGCCTTCGGCGTCGCGCTCGTCGGCATGAACTCGCTCTTCTACCAGGCGATCGACCGGATTCCGCTCGGGGCCGCGGTCACCCTGGAATTCCTCGGACCGCTGATCCTCTCCGTGGTGACGTCGCGGCGGCTGCTGAGCGTGCTGTGGGCAGTGCTGGCCCTGGGAGGTGTGGTGCTGCTGGGCCGCGAGGGGCTCGACGGGCTGAACCTCGTCGGCGCCGGGTGCGCGCTGGCCGCCGGTGGGTTGTGGGCGGCGTACATCCTGCTGTCGGCGCGCACCGGGCAGCGCTTCCCACAGGCGGACGGGCTGGCGCTGGCGATGGCGGTCGCGGCGGTGCTGAGCCTGCCGCTGGGCGCGCTCAGCGCGGGCACCGCGCTGCTGGACCCGGTGACGCTGGGGCTGGGCGCCGCCGTGGCGCTGATGTCGTCGGTCCTGCCGTACACGCTGGAGCTGCTGGCGCTGCGGAAGCTGCCGGCCTCGGGGTTCGCGGTGATGATGAGCCTGGAACCGGCCGCGGCGGCCACGGCCGGGTTCCTGGTGCTGGGGCAGGCGTTGGGGTGGGTCGAGGTGCTGGCGATCGGGCTGGTGGTGGTGGCCAGCGCGGGGGCGGTGCTCAGTGGCTCTCGCCGGTGAGGATTGGTCGGCGCTTCCCACGTTGTCGGCTCTCCCGCCGTAGGGGTTCGCCTTTTTGCGCCTGGCGGCGCCGGTCCGCTGCGCGGGGCGTTTCCGGCCCGCTTCGCGGGCGTTGTTGGTCCGCTGCGCGTTGTCGGTCCGCTGCGCGGGGCTGTTGGGTGCGGTGACGGGCCTCCGGGGCAGGGGGTGTGTCCGGACTGCTGCGCTTTACGTCCGGACACACCCCCTGCCCCTCCGACCCGTCCCCTCCCGTGGGTGGTCATGGAGACGGTGGGTGGGGGCTGACGCGAGTGGGGCGGTGCGGGGAGGGATCAGCGGCCGGAGCGGATGACCTTCTTGCCGTCCGGGGTGAGCGGCACGGGCATCGACAGCGGGGCGCTCCGCTTCGTGCGGCCGTCGAGATCCTTCTGCACCACGTTCACGTTGACGGACACGCCCTGGCCGCCGCCGAACTTCCCGCTGGCGAAGGCGTCCACGCCGCTACCGGTGATCTCGTAGCCGGAGGTGTCGATGATCGAGTGCGCGCGGCAGTCGCGGAACACCTCCTCGATGGGGACGAACCAGAGCCAGTGGTAGTCGCCGTCGTGGTTGAGATCGACCTTGTCGTTGAACCAGATCGCCACCGCTCCCGACATGCCGACCGTGGCCGTCCAGTCGATGTCGTACTTCTGGGTGCCGATCACGAGGGACGCCTCGATCGCCGACTTGGCCGGGATCTTCAGGGGGAGGTCGACGCTCCAGTTCTGCGTCTCCTTGTGGGAGTACTCCTGCGTAGAGGAGAGGTTCGTCTCGATGGAGGTGGTCTCCGACACCTTGGCCACGGCCGGGATCTCGGCCGAGACCTCCATCGATACGCCGATCTTCAGCGACTCGGTCACCGAGATCCGCAGGTCCTGCTCGGTCGTCTTGCTCTGCTTGTACGTGACGGTCTGTTCGACGGACGACCCGTTGCGGTAGTTGGTCGTCACGGAGCTGACCTGGCCCGGTATGGGCGAGGGGGCCTTGGGGTCGTAGGTGATGCCGGTGTACGCCGTGCTCACCTGGTACTTGTGGTAACTGCCCAGCTCACCGCGCTGCCCGTAGTCCGTGGAGGCGGTGAAGCGGCAGCCGTTGGAACCGGGGAACCGTTCCCGGGCCATCCACTTCCCCCACTCGTCCGTGATCTCCTGGAGCGAGCGGGCGGCCGCCTTGCGGGGAGTGGCGGCCTGCGGGGCGTTCGGACGGCTGGGTGCCGCGACCGCGGCACCCGCGGTCGCGAGGGAAACGGGGACGGCCGCCGCGAGGCCGGCGACGGGGACGGCGGCGAGGAGACGCCGTCTGGAGACATGGCTCATGGGGGACCCAATCCGTTGGGGGTTGGAAGAGCGGAAATGCCTTGGGAAGCCATGCAATCGGCGATCTTCCCCGGCACATAGGGACTTTGGTCCCGATTCACGTCTTGGGTCACGTCTTGGGTCAGGTCTTGGGCGCGCAACTGGGGCATTCGCAGGGCGGGTAACGCCCCGGCGTCTCGTCGACGAACCGCGGTGGGTCGTCGGTCCGCACGACGACCCTACGGAGCGGGGTACGCACCCCGGCCGCCGAGACCCGGTACACGGACAGCGTCATGCGCCGCGGGCTGATCTTCACCGGCCGTGCTCCCGCCCCCGCTGATTCTCCGTACGTTCGCGAACCCAGGCCGCCAGCCGGGACGCCTCGGACGCGGAAATCCCGCCCAGTTCGACGCGGCCCCGATCCATGACGGGATAGTCGCCCCGGAGCGAGGGAAGGGTGAATCCGGCGGTGGTCAGTGCGGACGCCAACTCCTCTGCCGCCCGCTGCCCTTGGGCCAAAGCACTGTCCCCGGATGAGGGGTTTTTCTGATTCATGACTCCGATGGTCGAGCGGCCTGCCTAGCCTGACCAGTAGTGGCGCGCATACGGAGAGTGTTCGTAGTGGCGTGCGGTGACGGCGGTATCCGAGGAGGTCGGCAGCATGATGAATTCAGGCGGTAGCGCGGAGGGGACGTCGAAGGCGCTGCGCGTCTTCGGGGGGCAGCTCAAGCTCTTCCGGGAACTCGCCGAGCTGAGCCGAGAGGAGCTTGGCAGGAAGCTCGGTTACGCGTCCCACACGATCAAGTCGTACGAGCTGGCCCAGCGCATCCCGGAACCGGCCACGGTGGAGCGGGCGGACGAACTGCTGGGCGCGAGGGGTGTGCTGAAAGCGGCGATTCCGCTGCTGGAGGAGGCGCAGTATCCGATGTTCTTCCGCGATGTCGCGAAGCTGGAGCGGAAGTGCGTACGTCGATGCTCGTACGAGACGCTGGTCGTGCCGGGGCTGTTGCAGACGAAGGACTACGCGCGTGCGGTGATCGAATCGCACGTCCCTGTCCATGCCGACGAAGAGGTGGAGCGCTTGGTTTCCGGCAGGCTTGAGCGTCAAGGGTTGCTCACCCGCGAAGATCGGCCGCCGCTCCATTTCGTCGTTGAGCAGTGTGCCTTGGAGCGCCCGATCGGTGGCCGGGAAATCCACCGGGAACAGATGGCGGAGGTCTTGGAGCGGCTACACCTGCGCAACGTAACCCTCCAGGTCATGCCGACGAACATCGAGGAGCATCCGTGCCTCGACGGTGCGCTGGTCTTGCTGGACATGCCTGACCCGCGCACGCTGGGCTATGTAGAAGGGCATGCCAGGAGTCAGCTCGTCTCCGACCGGAAGAAGGTCGCCGAACTTGTGCAGCGCTATGCCATGATCCGTACGCAGGCCCTGTCCACCAGGGAATCCCTGCAATTCATCGAGAAGTTGGCGGGGTAGTTATGAGCACCGAACTGGTCTGGCGCAAGTCGAGCTACAGCGGTTCCGCCGGCGGCGAATGCGTCGAGATCGCCACCAGCCCGACCACCGCTCGCGTCCTCATACGCGACTCCAAGGACAAGCCCGGCCCCCGCCTCACCCTCGCCCCCGCCGCCTGGGCCGCGTTCGTCCGTTACGCCGCGTCGGGGCCTGTGCGGCCGTAACGCGGGGTACTCGCGCGTCGTGTATGCGGCGGCGCGCCATGGCAGAAAATCATGCAGGCATGCTTGATTGTTTCCGGGGGTGCTGCCACCCTCGGTTCTCGCATCACCGCAGCAGATGTCAACGCGCCCTGTCCGTGAGGGACATGAGCGCACCGGCGTGGATGAGGAGAGCGCGCGATGGCCGATCCGCGGGAGGTTCGGGAGGTCCTGGCGGACCTGCGGGCCGAGGGTGAGGAAGTGGACGGGCTGGTGGCGGGGCTGCCCGAAGCGGAGTGGGGGCGGGCGACCCCGGCCGCCGGATGGAGCATCGCGCACCAGATCGCGCACCTGTTGTGGACCGACGAGCGGGCCGTGCGGTCCGCGGTCGATCCCGAGGGGTTCGCGCGGGAGGCGCAGGCGGCGCTCACCGCGCCGGAGACGTTCGTGGACGAGGGGGCCGAGCGCGGCGCGCGGCTGGCCCCCGCCGAGCTGCTGGCGCGGTGGCGGGCCGGTCGGGCCGAGCTGCTGGAGGTGCTGGCGGGACGGCCCCGGGGGGAGAAACTGCCGTGGTACGGGCCGCCGATGAGCGTGGCGTCGATGGCCACCGGGCGGCTGATGGAGACCTGGGCGCACGGGCAGGACGTGGCGGACGCGCTGGGGGTGCGGCGGGTGCCGACGGCCCGGTTGCGGCATGTGGCCCGGATCGGGGTGCGGGCCAGGGGCTACGCGTATGCGGTGCACGGACTGACGCCGCCGGCGGAGGAGTTCCGGGTCGAGTTGACGGGGCCGGGCGGCGAGGCGTGGGTGTTCGGGCCGGAGGACGCGGCGCAGCGGGTCAGCGGGCCGGCGCTGGACTTCTGCCTGCTGGTGACGCAGCGGGCGCACCGGGACGACGTCTCGCTGGTGGCGGTGGGGGCGGACGCCGAGCGGTGGTTGGGCATCGCGCAGTCCTTCGCGGGGCCGGCGGGGCCGGGCCGGGCGCCGGGCGAGGTGGTGCGGCGGTGACGGGGCCGGGGAGCGTGGCGCCGTTACGGATCGGGAACGCGTCCGGCTTCTACGGCGACCGGTTCGAGGCCGTGCGGGAGATGCTGACCGGCGGGCCGCTGGACGTGCTGACCGGGGACTACCTGGCCGAGCTGACGATGCTGATCCTCGGGCGGGACCGGCTGAAGGACCCGCGGCTGGGGTACGCCAGGACGTTTCTGCGGCAGTTGGAGGAGGGGCTCGGGCTCGCCGTCGAGCGGGGCGTGAAGATCGTGACTAATGCGGGCGGGCTGAATCCGGCCGGACTCGCGGACGCCGTCAGGGAGTTGAGCGAGCGGGTCGGGGTGCCGGTGCGGGTCGCGCACGTCGAGGGGGACGACCTGGTGGGGCGGGGGTGGGGCGAGGGCGTGCTCACCGCCAATGCCTATCTGGGGGGCGCGGGGATCGCGGCGTGCCTGCGGGCGGGGGCGGATGTCGTGGTCACCGGGCGGGTGACGGACGCGGCGCTGGTCAGCGGGCCGGCCGCGGCGCACTTCGGCTGGGCGGCGGACGACCACGACCGGCTGGCGGGGGCGGTGGTCGCGGGGCATGTGCTGGAGTGCGGGGCGCAGGCGACGGGCGGGAACTACGCGTTCTTCGAGGAGCTGGGCGACGTGCGGCGGCCGGGGTTCCCGCTGGCCGAGGTCCGTGCGGACGGCAGCGCGGTGATCACCAAGCATCCGGGGACCGGGGGAGCGGTGACGGTGGGGACGGTGACGGCCCAGCTGCTCTACGAGACGGCCGGGGCGCGCTATCCGGGGCCGGACGTCACGGCGCGGCTGGACACCGTACGGCTCGCGGCGGACGGGCCGGACCGGGTGCGGATCGAGGGGGTGCGGGGCGAGGCGCCGCCGGCGACGTTGAAGGTCGGGCTGACCCGGATGGGCGGCTGGCGCAACGAGGTGGTGTTCGTGCTCACCGGCCTCGACATCGAGGCCAAGGCCGAGCTGGTGCGCGGGCAGTTGACGGAGGCGCTGGAGCGGGCCGGGTGCCGCCCGAGGGAGGTGACCTGGACGCTGGCGCGCACCGATCACGCCGATGCGGGCGCGCAGGAGGAGGCGAGCGCGCTGCTGCGGCTGGTGGTGCGGGACCCGGAAGCGGAGGCTGTGGGGCGGGCGGTGAGCGGGGCGGCGGTCGAGCTGGCGCTGGCCAGTTACCCGGGCTTCCATGTGACGGCGCCGCCGGGCAAGGGCGCCCCGTACGGGGTGTTCGAGGCGGCGTATGTGCCGGCGGCGGACGTCCGGCAGGTGGCGGTGCTGCCGGACGGGGCGCGGGTGGCGGTCGCGCCCGGGCCCGCCTCGGCGGACGGGCCGGACGCCGTGGCGGGGGAGCTGCCGGAGCCGCTGCCGGACGGGCCGGTCCGGTGGGCCCCGCTGGGACGCGTCGCCGGGGCGCGCAGCGGCGACAAGGGCGGCTCGGCCAACATCGGGGTGTGGGCCCGGACGGCCGACGGCTGGCGCTGGCTGGCGCACGCCCTCACCGTCGAGCGGCTGCGCGAACTCCTGCCGGAGACAGCCGGATTGGCGGTGCGGCGGGAGGTGCTGCCGAATCTGCGGGCGCTGAACTTCACCGTCGAGGGGCTGTTAGGGGCGGGCGTCGCCTCGCAGGCCCGGTTCGACCCGCAGGCCAAGGCACTGGGGGAGTGGCTGCGCTCCCGTCACATGGAGATACCGGAGGTGCTGCTATGACCGTCCTGCGGAGCGGGCTGGACGTGGCCGGTGCCGAGTACGCCGAGCGGCGGGCGGTGATGCTGGAGAAGCTCGGGGAGGTGGCGGCCGAGCATGCCAGGGCGCTCGCCGGCGGGGGCGAGAAGTACGTGGCCCGGCACCGCGGGCGGGGCAAGCTGCCGGCCCGGGAGCGGATCGAGCTGCTGCTGGACCCCGATACGCCGTTCCTGGAGCTGTCGCCGCTCGCCGGCTGGGGCAGCGACTACGCGGTGGGGGCGTCGCTGGTCACCGGCATCGGGGTGGTCGAGGGCGTGGAGTGCCTGATCACCGCCAACGACCCGACGGTGCGCGGCGGGGCGAGCAATCCCTGGACGCTGAAGAAGGCGCTGCGGGCCGATGAGATCGCCCTCGCCAACCGGCTGCCGGTGGTCAGCCTGGTGGAGTCCGGCGGCGCCGACCTGCCGAGCCAGAAGGAGATCTTCATCCCCGGCGGGGCGCTCTTCAAGGACCTGACGCGGCTCTCGGCGGCCGGGATCCCGACGGTCGCGGTGGTCTTCGGCAACTCCACGGCCGGCGGCGCGTACGTCCCCGGGATGTCGGACCACGTGATCATGGTGAAGGAGCGGGCCAAGGTCTTCCTCGGCGGGCCGCCGCTGGTGAAGATGGCGACCGGCGAGGAGAGCGACGACGAGTCGCTGGGCGGGGCGGAGATGCACGCCCGGACGTCGGGGCTGGCCGACTACTTCGCGGTGGACGAGCCGGACGCGCTGCGGCAGGCGCGGCGGGTGGTGGCGCGCCTCAACTGGCGCAAGGCGCACGCCGATCCGGGCCCGGCCGCGCCGCCGGAGTACGACGAGGAGGAGCTGCTCGGCATCGTCCCCGGCGACCTGCGGGCCCCCTTCGACCCGCGCGAGGTGATCGCCCGGATCGTCGACGGCTCGGACTTCGACGAGTTCAAGCCGCTGTACGGGGCGAGTCTGGTGACGGGGTGGGCGGAGCTGCACGGCTATCCGGTCGGGATCCTCGCCAACGCCCAGGGCGTGCTGTTCAGCGCGGAGTCCCAGAAGGCCGCGCAGTTCGTCCAGTTGGCCAACCAGCGGGACATCCCGCTGCTCTTCCTGCACAACACCACCGGCTACATGGTCGGCCGGGAGTACGAGCAGGGCGGCATCATCAAGCACGGCGCGATGATGATCAACGCGGTGTCCAACTCGCGGGTCCCGCATCTGTCGGTCCTGATGGGCGCCTCGTACGGGGCCGGGCACTACGGGATGTGCGGACGGGCCTACGACCCGCGGTTCCTGTTCGCCTGGCCGAGCGCCAAGTCGGCGGTGATGGGCCCGCAGCAGCTCGCCGGCGTCCTCTCGATCGTGGCCCGCGCCTCGGCCGAGGCGAAGGGCCGGCCCTACGACGAGGACGGCGACGCGGCGCTGCGCGCCATGGTGGAGCGGCAGATCGAGGCCGAGTCGCTGCCGATGTTCCTGTCCGGGCGGCTGTACGACGACGGCGTCATCGACCCGCGGGACACCCGTACCGTCCTCGGGCTGTGCCTGTCCGCCGTGCACTCCGCGCCGGTCGAGGGCGCGCGGGGCGGCTTCGGCGTCTTCCGGATGTGAGGGAGGGGATTCCTGTGACAACCAGCGATTCCGCGGCCGCGGCCGCGTCCGGGGCGGCGGGCCCCGTGGAGATCCGTTCGGTGCTGGTCGCCAACCGCGGCGAGATCGCCCGCCGCATCTTCCGCACCTGCCGTGAACTGGGCATCGCCACCGTCGCGGTGTACTCCGACGCGGACGCCGGCGCCGCGCACGTACGGGAGGCGGACGTCGCGGTCCGGCTGCCGGGGGAGGCGCCCGCGGACACCTATCTGCGCGGTGAGCTGCTGGTGAAGGCGGCGCTGGCGGCCGGGGCGGACGCGGTCCACCCGGGGTACGGCTTCCTCTCCGAGAGCGGGGCGTTCGCCGCGGCGGTGGTGGACGCGGGGCTCGTGTGGATCGGGCCGCCGCCGGCCGCCATCGAGGCGATGGCCTCCAAGACCCGCGCCAAGGAACTGATGGCGGCGGCCGGGGTGCCGCTGCTGGCCCCGGTCGACCCGGCCGCGGTCGCCGCCGGGGACCTGCCGCTGCTGGTGAAGGCGGCGGCCGGCGGCGGCGGGCGCGGTATGCGGATCGTTCGCGAACTGGCCTTGCTGGACGGAGAGTTGGTGGCGGCACAGGCGGAGGCCGCGGCTGCGTTCGGGGACGGCGAGGTGTTCGTCGAGCCCTATGTGGAGGGCGGGCGCCATGTCGAGGTGCAGGTCCTCGCCGACGCCCACGGCGACGTCTGGACGCTCGGCACCCGCGACTGCTCGCTCCAGCGGCGCCACCAGAAGGTCGTCGAGGAGGCCCCGGCACCCGGGCTGCCCGACGCGCTCCGGGACACCCTGCTCCGGGCCGCCGCCCAGGCCGCACGGGCCATCGGCTACCGGGGCGCGGGCACCGTCGAGTTCCTGGTGTCGGCCGACGGCCGCGGGTACTTCCTGGAGATGAACACCCGCCTCCAGGTGGAGCACCCGGTCACCGAGGAGATCTACCGGCTCGACCTGGTGGCCCTCCAGATCGCCGTCGCCGAGGGCCGCCCGCTGCCCGCCGCGCTGCCCGAACCGCACGGCCACGCCATCGAGGCCCGGCTCTACGCCGAGGACCCGGCGGCCGGCTGGCAGCCGCAGACCGGCACCGTGCACCGCATCGCCGTACCGGACGGCGTCCGGCTGGACTCCGGGGTGACCGACGGCGACACCGTCACCGTCCACTACGACCCGATGCTGGCCAAGGTGATCGCCTGGGCGCCGACCCGCGCCGAGGCCGTCCGCAAGCTGGCGGGCGCCCTGGAACGGGCCCGGATCCACGGCCTGGTCACCAACCGCGAGCTGCTGGTCCGCTCCCTGCGGCACCCCGAGTTCGCCACCGCCACCGGGCTCGACACCGGCTTCTACGACCGCAACCTCGCCGCCCTCACCGCGCCGGAGACCGCCGGCGACGCCCTGTCCGCACTGGCCGCCGCACTCGCCGACGCATCCGGCCGCTCCCGCTTCGGGGGCTTCCGCAACGTCCCGGCCGGCCCGCAGGTCAAGCGCTACGCCCGCGCGGACACCATCCACGAGATCCGCTACCGGCTCGGGCGGGAGGGCCTGACGGCCGAGGACTACCCCGGCGTCCGGCTGGTCGCCCTGGCCGCCGACGAGGTGGTGCTGGACGTCGACGGGCTGCGGCGGACGTTCGCGGTCGCCCGCCACGGCGACCGGGTCCACGTCGACTCGCCGCTGGGCGCCCGCACCTTCACCGCGCTGCCCCGGTTTCCCGACCCCACCGCCCGTACCGAGCCCGGTTCGCTGCTCGCCCCGATGCCCGGCACGGTCGTCCGGATCGCGGACGGGCTGGCCGAGGGCGACCGCGTGGCGGCCGGCCAGCCGCTGATGTGGCTGGAGGCCATGAAGATGGAGCACAGGATCACCGCACCGGCGGCCGGCACCCTGACCGCCCTCCCCGTCCGGACCGGCCGGCAGGTCGAGGTGGGCACCCTGCTCGCCGTCGTCGCCGACTGAGCCCGGCCGCACCACGGGCGTCCGCACCGGACCGTCCTCGCCATCCGTCATCCGCAGGCACTCACTCACCGCCCCGGGAGCCGTCATGAGCAACGCCCTGAGCAACCCCGTGATCGAGTCCGAGGAGCACCGCGCCCTGCGTGCGGCCGTCGCCGCGCTCGGCGGCCGCTACGGCCGGGAGTACTTCACCACCGTCGTCGCCGAGGGCGCCCACACCGACGCGCTGTGGCAGGAGGCCGCCAAGGCCGGCTACCTCGGTGTCAACCTCCCCGAGGAGTACGGCGGCGGGGGCGCCGGCATCACCGAACTCGCCATCGTCCTCGAGGAGTTGGGCGCCGCCGGCTGCCCCCTGTTGATGCTGGTGGTCTCGCCGGCGATCTGCGGCACGGTCGTCGCCCGCTTCGGCACCGAGCAGCAGAAGCGCGCCTGGCTGCCCGGACTGGCCGACGGCAGCCGCAAGATGGCCTTCGGCATCACCGAACCGGACGCCGGCTCCAACTCCCACCGGATCACCACCACCGCCCGCAGGGAGGGCGGGGACTGGATCCTCAACGGGCGGAAGATCTTCGTCTCCGGAGTGGACATCGCCGACGCGACACTGATCGTCGGCCGCACCGAGGACGCGCGTACCGGCAAGCTCAAGCCCTGCCTGTTCATCGTCCCGCGCGAGACCCCCGGCTTCGGCCGCAGCCCCGTGCAGATGGAACTGGCCGCCCCGGAGAAGCAGTTCGAGCTGACCCTGGACGAGGTGCGGCTGCCGGCCGACGCGCTCGTGGGCGAAGAGGACGCCGGACTGCTCCAGCTCTTCGCCGGCCTCAACCCCGAACGCATCATGACCGCCGCGTTCGCCCTCGGCATGGGCCGCTACGCACTGGCCAGGGCCGTCGACTACGCCCGCACCCGCCAGGTCTGGAAGGAGCCGATCGGCGCCCACCAGGCCCTCGCCCATCCGCTGGCCCAGTGCCACATCGAACTGGAGCTGGCCGCCCTGATGATGCGCAAGGCCGCGCTGCTCTACGACGCCGGCGACGACGTGGCCGCCGGCGAGGCCGCCAACATGGCCAAGTACGCGGCGGCCGAGGCCGCGGTGCACACCGTCGACCAGGCCGTGCACACCCTGGGCGGCAACGGCCTCACCCGGGAATACGGGCTGGCGTCGCTGATCACCGCCGCCCGGGTGGCCCGGATCGCCCCCGTCAGCCGGGAGATGATCCTCAACTACGTCTCCCACCAGTCCCTGGGGCTGCCCAAGTCGTACTGAAGGGGGCGTCGACTGCTGCGTATCTCAACGAGCCTCAACCTTCCTGGTCGTGTACCGGTGGGGCCTGTTCGCAGTCGTGCAGCACACTGGCGGTGGGAGCGGAGTTTCAGTAACGGGCGGTAGATTCACCTCAGTTCACCAAGGCGGCGAGAAGGGAGTGCGCGGTGAAGAAGTTCTGTGCGCGGCCCGGTTTCGTCGTCCAGGCGTATCGGTTCGCGCTCGATCCGAACGCTGTCGTCGAGGCGCGCATGTGGTCGCACTGCGGCGCTGCCCGCGCAGCATCCGACTGGGCTGTTACCTGGGAACACCGGCCCGGCTGACGCTGCGACGGCGTTCGACGACCGCGAGACCGTCGTCAAGCCGAAGCCCGCTCGCTTCGGTGATGTCACGGACCTTCCCGTCCGAAAGGTCGGGAGTGCCGATAGCTGCTGACGCTTTCAGCAACGGAAAGGAGTTCGACGGCCCCATGACGGACGTGGAGCGCGCCCACGAGCGCGGAATCACCACCCTCACCCTCAACTCCCCCCACAACCGCAACGCGCTCTCCACCCGCCTGGTCGCCGCACTGCACCGGGCACTCGCGGACGCGGCCGCCGACGACACCGTCCGGGCCGTGGTGCTCGCCCACACCGGCACCACGTTCTGCGCCGGCGCGGACCTCTCCGAGGCCACCGCGGGCGACGCCAAGGACGGCCCCCTGGGGCTCGCCCGGCTGCTGCGCGCCCTCGTCGAGCTGCCCAAACCGGTCGTCGCCCGGGTCACCGGCCACGTCCGCGCCGGCGGGCTCGGCCTGCTCGGCGCCTGCGACCTCTCCGTCGCGGGCCCGGACGCCACCTTCGCCTTCACCGAGGCACGGCTCGGCCTCGCCCCCGCAGTGATCTCGCTACCCCTGCTGCCCCGGTTGGACGCCCGGGCCGCCGCCCGCTACTACCTCACCGGCGAGCGGTTCGGCCCGGCCGAGGCGGCCCGGATCGGCCTCGTCACCCTCGCCGCCGACGACGTCGACACCGGCCTCGCCCCGCTGCTCGACGGGGTCCGCAAGGGCTCCCCGCAGGGCCTCGCCGAGTCCAAGAAACTGGTCACCGCCGACGTGCTGGCCGCCTTCGACCGCGACACCGACGCGCTCGCCGAACAGTCCGCACGGCTCTTCGCCTCCCCCGAGGCCCGCGAGGGCATGACCGCCTTCCTGGAGCGACGGGACCCGGCATGGGTGCGCTGACCCCGGCCCGCGGAGCCAAGGAGCCCCAGCAGGAACGCAGCCGGGCCACCCGGCTCGGGCTGCTGGAGGCCGCCGTCGCCTGCCTCGCGGAGCGCGGCTGGACCGGCAGCACGGTCTCCGTCGTCGCCGAGCGGGCGGGCGTCTCCCGGGGCGCCGCCCAGCACCACTTCCGCACCCGCGAGGACCTGTTCACCGCGGCCGTCGAGCACGTAGCGGAGAAACGCCAGGGCGCCCTGAGGGACGCCCTGGCACACGACCTGCCGCCGGCCGGCTCCCAGGCCCGCACCCGGCGGATCGTCGAGGAACTGGTCGGCCTCTACACCGGCCCCCTCTTCCGCGCCGCGCTCCACCTGTGGGTGGCGGCCTCCGACGAGGAGCAGCTCCGCGAACGCGTCACCGCCCTGGAGGCCCGGGTGGGCCGTGAGGCGCACCGCACGGCCGTCGCGCTGCTCGCCGCCGACGAGTCCGTCCCCGGCGTCCGGGAGACGGTCCAGGGCCTCCTGGACATGGCCCGCGGCCTGGGCCTGGCGAACCTCCTGACGGACGATTCGGCGCGACGGGTCGGGGTTGTCACGCAATGGGCTGCGATCATCGACACCGTGCTGGCGGGCTCGCGCCCGTAGGGTGCGTTGCCGGCGTTTCCGCCGGGGTTCGCCGCTTGCCGTTTGCGCCTGCGGCGCATTGCGTGTCCGCTGCGCGGGGCTGTTGGGTGCGGTGACGGGCCTCCGGGGCAGGGGGTGTGTCCGGACTGCTGCGCTTTACGTCCGGACACACCCCCTGCCCCTCCGGCCCGTCCCCTCCCGTGGGTGGTCATGAAAACCCGTAGACGGGGCTCCGGTTGCTGGGCTCCTGCGGGCTCTGGACTGACGGGCGGCCGTCCCTCAACGAGTGACCGTCAGCCCTCGACAAGCGACCGTTGGTGGACCACTGAGGCCGGCCCCCACCCACCGTCTTTATGACCCTCAACGGGAGGGGACGGGCCGGAGGGGGTGGTGTGTCGGACGTAAAGCGCAGCAGTCCGACACACCACCCCCGCAGGCCCGTCACCGCACCCAACAGCCCCGCGCAGCGGACCACAATCCCGCCGTCAGGCGGGCACCGCGCCGCAGGCACGACAGGCAAGCGGCGAACCTGCAAGCGGACACGCCGGCTACGTAGGCCGGGCCCTACAGACGAACCATGCCGTCGTAGCCGGCAATATCCCGAGGGCTGCGCGCGCCGGGGCCGACATACCGCGCAGACGGCCGCACAAGGCGGCCGGTCCGCTTCTGTTCGAGGATGTGCGCGCTCCACCCCGCCGTGCGGGCGCAGGTGAACATGGACGTGAACATGTGCGCCGGGACCTCCGCGAAGTCCAGGACGATCGCCGCCCAGAACTCCACGTTGGTGGCCAGCACGCGGTCCGGGCGGCGGTTGTGGAGCTCCTCCAGGGCCGCCTTCTCCAGGGCCTCGGCGACCTCGAAGCGCGGGGCGCCCAGTTCCTTGGCGGTGCGCCGCAGGACCCGCGCCCGCGGGTCCTCCGCGCGGTAGACGCGGTGGCCGAAGCCCATCAGCCGCTCGCCGTTGTCCAGCGCCCGGCGGACGTAGGCGGACGCGTCGCCGGTCCGCTCGATCTCCTCGATCATGCCGAGGACGCGGGACGGTGCGCCGCCGTGCAGCGGGCCGGACATGGCGCCGACCGCCCCGGAGAGCGCCGCGGCGACGTCCGCGCCGGTCGAGGCGACGACCCGGGCGGTGAACGTGGAGGCGTTCATGCCGTGCTCGGCGGCCGAGGTCCAGTAGGCGTCGACGGCCTTGACGTGCTTGGGGTCGGGCTCCCCGCGCCAGCGCTTCATGAAGCGCTCCACGACCGTCTCCGCCTTGTCGATCTCCTTCTGCGGCACCATCGGCAGGCCCTGCCCGCGCGCCGACTGGGCGACGTAGGACAGCGCCATCACCGCGGCCCGGGCGAGGTTGTCGCGGGCGGTCCGCTCGTCGATGTCGAGCAGCGGTTTCAGGCCCCATACGGGCGCCAGCATGGCCAGCGCGGACTGCACGTCCACGCGGATGTCACCCGAGTGCACGGGGATCGGGAACGGCTCGGCGGGCGGCAGCCCCGGCTTGAACGCCCCGTCGACCAGCAGCCCCCAGACGTTCTCGAACGAGACGTGCCCGACGAGATCCTCGATGTCCACCCCGCGGTAGCGGAGCGCGCCGCCTTCCTTGTCGGGTTCGGCGATCTCCGTCTCGAACGCGACGACTCCCTCAAGCCCGGGAACGAAGTCGGACATCAGGCGGCTCCTCAAGATGGGGACGGCAGCCGGCCGGTGACCGGCTGCCGTGCGGTCGAGTCAGTTGCGGCGCCGGTGCGGCTACGCGGCTGCGCCGGGCAGCTCGCGGTCCGTACCGGTCACCCCGGTGATGCCCCGCCGTGGCAGGGGCCACGCGACGGTTCCGCCCACGGGTGGTCGATCCACGGGCGCGGGCCGCCACGTGTGCTGCCCGCGGCGGCCTGAAGACGGACACGATAGCTTCCGGTGTCCGAGGGCCACAGTGGGCCGGGCCATGATTTTGGCGGGTTCATCAGCAGCGGGGAAGCGTGACATCCGGCACACTGGGCGATTTGCCAACGGGAGGGTTACGGCCCGGCGACCGGGGGCAGACTTCCGACCCATCGGGCTGCCCGGCGCGGGCCCGATGCTGCAAGATGAGGCCGTGCATCCCGCCGACATGCCCTCCGCCGACACCCCCGACCCCTCGTCCATGCGCGCGCACTACCGCGCCGAGGGAATCGCCGAGTCCGACCTCGCCGCGAGCCCCTACGACCAGTTCGGACGCTGGTTCAAGGACGCGGCGGCAGCCGGTCTGCACGAGCCGAACGCCATGGTCGTCTCGACGGCGGACGCCGCCGGCCGGCCCAGTTCAAGAACCGTGCTGCTGAAGGCATTCGACGAGCGCGGCTTCGTCTTCTTCACCAACTACACCAGCCGCAAGGGCCGCGACCTGGCCGGGAACCCGCACCTCTCGCTGCTGTTCCCCTGGTATCCGCTGGCCCGCCAGATCGTCGTGATCGGCACCGCCGAGCGCATCGGCCGGGACGAGACCGCCGCCTACTTCCGCACCCGTCCGCACGGCTCCCAACTGGGGGCATGGGCCAGCGAGCAGTCCGCGCCGATCGCCTCGCGCGACGAACTGGAGCGCGCCTACGAGGAGTTGGCGGCCCGCTACCCGGAGGGCGAGCAGGTTCCGGCGCCGCCGCACTGGGGCGGCTACCGCGTCACCCCCGAGAGCATCGAGTTCTGGCAGGGCCGCCTGAACCGCCTCCACGACCGGCTGCGGTACGTCCGCGAGGGTGCGCCGGAGGCCGGCCAGTGGCGGGTGGAGCGCCTCGCGCCGTAACGGGGGATGCCTGCGGGGCCGTTCCCGGCCCTGGACGCAGACGACCCGCGGGCTCTCTCCTCCGCGCCGGTGGCGCGAAGGGCCGGTCGGACGAACCGGCAGCCCGCGGGTCGGGTGACTGCTTGGGATTGGGCCGGCTGCGCATCTGCAGTATGCGCGGATCCGGCGCTGCACTTCGGTGAAGCGTCGGGCTGCTAGCCCGCAGCCACCTCACGCGTCCGGTGCGAAATCATCTGCCGAACCACCTCCCTTCTCGTGTACCCCACACGTTAGGAACTGTCCCGGCGCCGCACAACCGGTTTTTTCCGGGGCCGGAATCCCTGGTGGCGATTTCCGCGAATGGGGTGTGTCCCACGTCACGTTCCAGTTGAATGACCCCACGTGGAGCATGTGCGGCCGCGTTCGTAAGGGGTGCCAGTGACTGCCTCGTCAGCTTCTTCTGCCTCGTCGGCCTCGTCGTCGCAACGGCCGTCGTCCGCCGGCCCGCCCGGCCCGGCGGACGGGTCCGGACCGGCGGCCCCCGGGTCCTTGCGGACCGGCGCCGGCGCTGAGCCCGACCGGCCCCCGGACGCCGACGACTCCGGACTGCTCGCCGCCCTCCTGGACGGCATGGACGCCGCGCTGATGGCCTTCGCCGCGGACGGCACGGTCACCCACTGGAACCACGAGGCCGCGCGCATCCTCGGGTGGACCGCCGAGGAGGCGGTCGGCCGCCCCGGCCTGAAGGGGTGGGCGGTCCGCGCGGAGGACGCCGACGGCGTGCAGTCCGCGCTGACGGCCGCCATGCGCGCCCCGGGCCGTCAGGTGCACGACTTCGCCCTGCTGGCCAAGGACGGCCACCGCGTCCTCGTGCGCACCCAGTCCTCCGCCGTGCGCGCCCCGGACGGGCGGGTCGCCGGGGTCTACTGCGCCTTCGGCGAGTCGCACACCCAGCTCGACCTGGAGCGGGCGGTGGCGCTCAGCGAGGCGCTCTTCGAGGACGCCACCTGGGGCGTGGTGCTGATCGACGCCGACCTGCGCCCCGCGGTCGTCAACGCGCATGCCGCCCGTGTCATCGGCAGGGGCCGTACGGCGCTGCTGGGTCGGCCGCTGGGCGATGTGCTGGCCCAGGGCGTCGAGGAGCTGGAGAACGCCTTCCAGCACGTCCTGGCCGAGGGCACGCCGCCGGCCGTCGCGGAGGTGTGGGTGACGCTGCGGGACGGCGAGGCCGAACTCCCGCGCCGGTGCTGGCGCAGCGGGTTCGTCCGGCTGGCCTCGCCGTTGGCGGAGGAGCCCGTTCCGCTCGGTGTGGCCTGGCTCTTCCAGGACGTCACCGACCTCAAACGGGCCGAACAGGACGGCTCCCTGCTGCGTTTCCGCGCCCACCAGCTGCACCGTGCGGGCCGGGCCGCCGCCGAGTGCCCCGACCCGGCCGAAGCCGCCGCCGTCCACCTGGACTTCGCGCTGGCGGGCTTCGCCGACCACGCCCTGGTGGACCTCGCCCGCACCCCGGCCCCGGCCCCGTACGGCGCGGTGGACGCGGACGCGGCGTGGGACGCGGAGCCGCCGCCCGCCGAGGGAGGCGGTCCCGGTGCCGCGGCGCCGCGGCTGGTGCGGGCGCTGGCCTCCCCGGCGGGCGCGCCCGGCCCCTCGGAGGCCGTCCCGCCGACCGGCATCCCGGTGGCCTACGTCCAGGGCCATCCGGCGCTCCAGGCGTATGTGCGGTGCGGCTCGGTGCGGGCCACCGCCGGCCCGGCCCCGGCCGAGGGCTGGGCGGCCGCCCGCAACTGGCCGGACGGCACGGTCCACGGGCTGTGCGTGGTGCTCCGCAGCCGGGGCCGCACCCTCGGGGTCGCCACCTTCCTGCGGGCGCCCGCCCGCCGCCCCTTCGACCGCGCGGACGCCGACTACGCCGAGGAGGTCGCCGCCCGGATCGCGGCCGCCCTCGACCTCGCGGGGGCGGCGGAGGCGTGAGCGTGCCGGGGGCGCCGGTGCCCGGCGGGCCGGCGCCCCGCCCGCCTGCGCCCGGGGGCCGCCCCGGTCGCTCAGTGCCGGTAGAAGATCCGGTCCGCGTACTCCCGCATCACCCGGTCGTTCCACTCGTGGCCGCCGTCCACGTTGCCCGAGCGCAGCAGCGGCGGCTGCACCCCGCGCTCGGCGAGCGCACCGGCCGCGGTCGCCACCACGGCCTGCATGATCGCGCTGGTGACGACCGTGGAGGCGGGGGCGAACGGCGCCTCGATGCCGGGCAGCGTCAGCTCCGCGTCGCCGACCGGGATCCGGCTGTCCAGGACGATGTCGCAGTGGTCCCTGAGGTGGCTGCCCGAGGAGTGCCGGGACTTGGTGGCGTCCGCGTAGGCCACCGACGTCAGGCCGATGACCTTGATGCCGAGGGCCCGAGCGTTGATCGCCATCTCGACCGGCAGCGCGTTCCGCCCCGAGAGCGAGATGATCACCAGGACGTCGCCGCGCTCCAGCGGACTGGTGTCCAGCACCGCCCCGGCCAGCCCGTCGACCCGCTCCAGTGCGCTGCCGAGCGTCGCCGGGCGGACGTCCACACCGACGACCCCGGGGACGGCGAGGAGGTTCATGACCGCCAGTCCGCCGGCGCGGTAGACGGTGTCCTGGGCGGGCAGCGAGGAGTGCCCGGCCCCGAAGGAGAAGACCCGGCCGCCCGCCTCCACGGTGTCCGCGATCATCCGCCCGGCCGCCGCGATCCGGTCCGCCTCCGCGTCGCGGACCTGGCGCAGCAGGTCGATGGCGGCGTCGAAGTACCGCCCGGCCAGCCCCTCGCTCCGGTCGCTCTCAGCCATTGCCGCGGGCCCCTCTCGTCGCGTCTGGATGGGATCCGGGGCGGACGGAACCGGCGCGTCGGCGCCCCGTCGTCGCCTCGTGGATCAGTGGCCCGGATCACGTTGCGGTCTGGACCAGTGCGCTGTCAATACGCCGGACAACGCACCGTTGCACCGGTCGGGGAGCCTTCGCTGCGCGGACGAGGAGGCACCGTTGTCAGTGGGATGCGTCAGAATTGAATCCAGGGCCACCGCACGACATATCGAGGGGCACACATGTCCGGATTGATCGACACCACGGAGATGTATCTCCGCACCATCCTCGAACTGGAAGAGGAGGGTGTGGTCCCCATGCGGGCCCGCATCGCGGAGCGGCTGGAACAGAGCGGCCCGACGGTCAGCCAGACCGTGGCCCGCATGGAGCGGGACGGTCTGCTCACGGTCGCGGGCGACCGGCACCTGGAGCTGACGGAGGAGGGCCGCCGGCTGGCGACGCGGGTGATGCGCAAGCACCGCCTCGCCGAGTGCCTGCTGGTCGACGTCATCGGTCTGGAGTGGGAGCAGGTGCACGCCGAGGCGTGCCGCTGGGAGCACGTGATGAGCGAGGCGGTCGAGCGCCGCGTCGTGGAGCTGCTGCGCCACCCCACCGAGTCCCCGTACGGCAACCCCATCCCGGGCCTGGCGGAGCTGGGCGAGAAGGCCGAGGTCGATCCGTTCCTGGACGCCGGCATGGTGAGCCTGATGGATCTGGACCCGGGCGCCGACGGCAAGACGGCCGTGGTGCGCCGGATCGGCGAGCCCATCCAGGCCGACCCCCAGCTGATGTACACGCTGCGGCGGGCCGGGGTGCAGCCGGGCGCGGTGGTCAGCGTGACGGAGTCCCCGGCAGGGGTGCTGGTCGGCAGCAGCGGCGAGGCCGCCGAGCTGGACGCCGAGATCGCCAGTCATGTCTTCGTCGCCAAGCGCTGAGCCCGGCACCACGGCGCGCTGAGCGTCCCACGGCCCGGAGGCCCCGCGCGGCGGCGGCCGCCGGGCACGCCCCTCACTCCTCCCCGCCGCTGCCGCCCATGAGCCCGCTGAGCTGCGCCGATGCGCACGCCGGCGGGCTCGTCAACTTCCGCGGCGATGAACGGTCTTGTGCGAGTCCGTGCGGATCGGCCGCGCTCGTGTCACTCTGGCGCTGACGCATGGCCATGCGTCGTCACTCCGGCGTGCTGTGCTGACGGCCGAGGGGGCCCGGATGTGTCCATTGAGTGCGGTCGAGGACGGTCAGGGCCCCGGCGCTGCGAGCTGCCGGGGCCCTGCCTCCCCATGTCCCCCCACCGTGACCCGGAGCCCCGAGCTCTCAGGGTCGTTCCCCACGGGCCCCCTTCCCGGTAGGGCCCGCCTCCCGGCAGATGTCTCCCCGTGGTGGGCGTGGCCAATCCCGCAGCAAGGTCACTCGAAAGTGGGGTGTTGGGCGCGGCAGCGATCTACTCGAATATAGGTTCGATAGTCTGGGGTGTGCGGGGCAGGTCAGGGGACGATTGGGGGTGCCAGGGCACATGGTGCGGCGTATCGATGTGACGGGGTCCGGCGGCGTGCGGCTCGCGGCCTGGGAATTCACCGACCCGCCCAAGAGCGGTGGCGGCCTGGGGGAGAGCGGGCGGCGGCCCGGTGTGCTGCTGCTCCACGGCCTGATGGGCCGCGCCTCCCACTGGGCGGACACCGCCCGCCGGTTGAGCGCCGCACACCGCCCGGTCGCCCTCGACCAGCGCGGCCACGGCCGCAGCGAGAAGCCCGCCGACGGCCCGCTCGACCGCACCGCGTACGTCGAGGACGCCATCGCCGCCGTCGAGCAGCTGGAGCTGGCCCCGGCGGCCCTGGTCGGCCATGCCATGGGCGCCCTGACGGCCTGGCAGGTGGCGGCCCGCCGCCCGGATCTGGTCAGCGCGCTGGTGATCTGCGACATGCGCGCCTCGGCGCTGGGCGCGGCCTCGCAGCGCGAGTGGGCGGAGTGGTTCCGCTCCTGGCCGGTGCCGTTCGCCACCCTCGCCGACGTCCGCAAGTGGTTCGGCGAGGAGGATCCGACGCTGGAGCGCCCCCGGCCGGCCCGTGGTGAGTTCTTCGCCGAGGTGATGGCCGAGCGCGCCGACGGCTGGCGCCCGGTCTTCTCCCGCCGCCAGATGCTCAGCGCCCGCGAGACCTGGGTGCACGACGCCCACTGGGAGGAGCTCGCCCAGGTCGCCTGCCCCACCCTCGTCGTCCGCGGCCTGGACGCCCAACTCGGCCGCGCCGAGGCCCAGGAGATGGTCCGCGTCCTGCCCCGCGGCAGCTACGCCGAGATCCCCGACGCCGGCCATCTCCTGCCCTGGGAGCAGCCCGACGCCTGGTGCCGCGTCATCGAGTCCTTCCTCGGCGCGGTGGCGGCGCGTTCCTGAAGGGCGGGGAGGGCAGGGGCGGGGCCGCGTGCGGCGTGGGGCGCTGCGTCCGCGCAACGGCGCACCGCCTCCTGCGCACCGCTCACCGGCCGTCGACCCGGGGCCCGCCGGCCTGTGGTCCGACGTGCGGCCCGACGAGGTGTCGGCCGCTTGCCCGTCGGGCCCGCCGCCCTGCCGGCCCACAGCCTTCGCGGCCTCCGCGGCGGGAGGTGAGCGGCCGCGGCGCACGGGCCGCGGCCACCGCAACGGCGCCGTCCCCTATGAGGGTTGACGCCACCTCACCCGGTCCCGTCGAACTTCCACACCAGCGGCTTCGTGGTGCCCGCGTCGGCCCAGTGGATCTCCAGGGACCGGGCGCCCTTGGGGATCATGTACGTCCGGCAGATGACATGGCTCTCGCCGACCTGCCAGTTGTCGATGTCGACCGGGTCCTCGCAGCCGGGGAGGTCCTCCGGCGCGCCGGTGAGCAGGCCGCCGCGCTGGCCGTCGGCGTAGACCTCGGTGCCGTTGACCACCTTCGACAGGCCCTTGACGACGACGGGGCCCTTGTTCGTGAACTTCACATAGGCGGTCGCCGCGACCAGGCCGTTGGCGTCCTTGGGATCCTGGACCATCTTCTGCGCGTCGGCCTCGGTGCCCACATGGACCTGCTGCGCGAGGACCTCGTAGGCGATCTTCCCGGAGTCCTCCTTGTACTGCACGGTGCCGCTCTGGCCGGACCTCAGCACGCCGTCGCCGGCCGCATCGGCCGGCTTTCCGCCCACCGGTGCCCCGGTGTGCGCGGAGTTCTCCCCGACGTCCGCCCGGGAACCGGTGGCGGAAGCCGGCAGGTTCCTCCCGTCGCAGGCGGTCAGCGCCAGCGCCAGGACGGCGACCGGCGCGGCGGCGCGCAGCCATGCGGCCTTGGTGTGCAGCAAAACGTTCTCCCGGTCCTTGCTCTCCCCCGTTGCACGGCACCGTTGCCCCGTGCGCGCGAACGGTCGTGAGAGCGGAGCATAAGAGCGCGCTTTCCACCGTGTCGAAACGCGGAATGCAGGTGCCGGTCACCTTCCGTTGGGCCGGTCCGGGAGCGTCTCGGCCGATTCACCGCAATTCCAGCAAAAAGGCTCGCGGATTCCCTCGCCCCCGGCGTCCAATTGCGGGTGAATTCAACGGCATTGCGCTCCGGCTGGGAGTCGAGGGTAATCCCCGAACAAAACTTGTACCCGGTTTTCGCATAACCGGGGCGGGCCGGCCGGGGTGCCGTGCCCGCGTCGGCGCGGCCCGCCGTGCCACGCGTCCTCCGGGCTGTGCGCTCACGCCAACGTGCGGGTGAAATCGCCGCGTTGGACCCGGGCGGCGAGCGAGTCGCCGGCCAGCAGGGAGCCGTAACCGGTGGCGGCCCAGAGGCTCCGCTCGGCCGGCACCTCGAAGTACGGGACCGGGCGGCCCTCCAGACGGTCGGTGAGGACCTCGGGCGCACGGCGGGTGCGGACGGCACGGAGGCAGGCGTCGCAGGCGGCGACCCGGAGCTGCTCCCGGCGGCCCAGCGGCCGCCAGGGTATGCGGCGGCCGGCCGGGCCGTGCAGCGGGTGGAAGAAGCACAGCGGCAGCGTGCCGGGGGCCGGCGAGAGCGCCGCGCGCCCCTCGGCCACCAGCGCGAACACGCCCGCCAGGTCCGGTATGCCGCGGGCGCGGTCCAGCACCGTGCCGGCCGCGGCATAGGCGTCCAGCGCGCGCTCGATGGCCGCCGGGTCGCCGCCGGCGGCGCGGGCCTCCTCGCCGAGCCGCACCACCGCCTCGCCGGCCCGCTCGCGCAGCCCCTCCTCGTCGGCCTGGTGCGCGGCGGCGAAGACGGACCGGGGCATGGCGAACGGCGTTCCGAAGTCGCGCAACCGGGAGCGGCGCCGCAGTAGCAGCCAGGCCGCGGCGAGCAACAGCACCGGCCCGGCGGCCAGCGCCACGACCCGGACGACCGGGGAGACCGGGGACGCCCCCGACGCGGGCTTCCTGGGGGCGCTGCTGCCGCCCGACGGGTCGAGGTGGGCGGTGAGCCGCTCGTACACCTGGTCGCCGTCGCCGGCCTTGATGATGTCGATCGCCCGGGATATGCGCTTGGTCAGCCCGGCGCCCTTCAGCGCGTCGTCGAAGTACACCGAGGCGGCGGCGTGTTCGGCCTGGTGGGCGTGGGCGGGCCATTCCTTGGCCTCGATGTCGTCGGCGAGGTCCCCGGGGGTGATAAGGATGGCCGGGCCGCCGCCCGTCCGCTCGTGCACCACTTCGGCGAGCTGCTCCGGCTTCCCCCCCCAGTTGTCGCCCTCGACCAGCGGGACCAGCACCACCCGGATCGGCAGCCGCGTCTGGGCGATCTGCCTCACCAGTGCGCGCTGGTCGTCCGCGTCGACCGCCGAGGAGAGGGACGGATCGACGTACACCGGCGAGCTGCGCAGGGCGTCCGCGATCTTCTGCCCCGGGCTCTCGGCGGCCGCGGCGGGCCCTGCGACGGCGCAGAGCAGTGCGGCGGAGGCCGCGCCGACGGCGAGGGCGGACCGCAGCGGACGGCGGTGGCGAAGGTCAGTTGACACCGAAGGACTCCCGTACCTCGCGGGTGAGTTGATCTATACCGGCGCCGTTGGCGAGGGCCGCCAGGGGGCCGGGATGCAGCGGGTAGGGGCGGTTGCCCGGGCGCCCGGAACCGTCCGCACCGTAGAGCCGCAGCACCTCGCCGGGCTTCTCCCGGCAGGCCGCGCAGACCGGGCGTATCGGCACCTTGCGGCGGCCTGCGGTCGGCTTCGACCGCTGCCCGTCGGCCGTGCCGTGCAGCGGATTGCGGTGGCAGACATACGCCGCGGCGGACGGCTCCCGGACTGCGGCCCGGCCGGCCCGGGCCAGCACGATCGCGCAGGCCAAGCCGGCGGCGGTGGCGTCGCCGTCGATGCGGCCGTCGCTGTCGCCGTCGACCAGCAGTGCGGCGGCGTCCAGGCACTCCCACGCCCGGCGCCGGGCCTCCTCCGGCAGTTCGGCCACCGACTCCAACTCGGCGGTGAGCGCGTCCACTTCCTCCCACGCCGTGCGTCGCAGCCACGTGCGGCGGGGCTCCACGGGCGCCGCCGCCGCGGCCACGGCCCGGGCGCGCCCCCGACCCAGCCACCGGACGAGCGCCCAGACCGCCACCACCAGCCCGAAGAGCAGCACGGCGGCCAGCCCGCCGATGAACAGCCCGGCCCGGAAGTCCCCGGAGAACAGGCCGGGAAGCTTCTGCTGCGCCACCGGGTCCGGCGCGGGCGGCGGATCGTACGGCCGGCCGGCCTGCGCGGACCCGGGCGCCTTGGAGAGATAGCTGAGCAGCCTGTCCAGACGGGGGCCGAGCGGGGCCGTGGCGGGATCCGCGTAGGAGAGGTCCTTGGGGCGGTCGTAGAGGTAGGAGGCGTCCACATGGGCGCCGTAGTTGACGATCTCGATGCGGCCGCCCGTCGGGTCGGCGAGCACGAACAGGGCGTCCCGGCGCAGTCGGTCGTGCAACTGCTCGGCCAGCAGGTCCTCGTCGCCCCGCGACTCGTCGTCCCTCGACGTGGGCACGGCGGCGACCAGCACCGGGACGGACAGTGTGCCGATCCGCTTGCGCAACGCGGCGTGCCGGGCGGCGTCCAGAGGGGACGCGATCTCCGGATCGACGTAGATCGGATCGTGGCGGAGCCCCTCGGCGACGCGATCGACCCGGGCCCGCATATCGGCGGCCGTCGGCACCGAGCCGTCGCCGGTGGTGGTGTCGTCGAAGACCCGCGACGCGGTGAGGGCGAGCAGCGCAGCGAGCGCCAGCGCACCGAGCTCCAGCAGCGGCCACTGCCGCCGCGGCCGAGCGGGGGCGGCTGCGCCGCCGGGCTTGGCCGACGTCACGGTCCGGCGGAGCCCGTCGTTCTTCCCGGTGCGACTTCTTGCAGTGCCGGACTTCGCCGTGCCGGCCCTTGCCGTGCCGGCCTTCGTGCGGCCGTTCTTCGACGTGCCCTTCCTCACCGCCGTGCGCCCGGCCGGGGACGCGGGGGCGGCGCCGCCGACGCTCCCGGCGTCCCCGATGGTCACGGTGCCCATGGCGCTCGGGCCGCGTCGGGAACGACGCCTGGCTCCCGCGTACTTCGCGATCAGCAGCGCCGTCAGCGGCACTCCGACGACCGTGACACCGGTCAGAAAGCTCTGGTCCTCCCGATCCGTCTGCGTGGTGTGCAGAGCGGGCGGTTCATTGGAGTTGTACGCACCGCCGTAACGGGCGCGGGCCTGGTCGGCGCGCTGATCCGCATGCCCGGAGAGGAGCACGTCGGCGAAGTGCCGGAAGGTTTCGCGGGGCGTGGCGTCCAGGGGCATCTCGTACGTCGTCGCGGTCTTCGCGTCCGCCGCCCCCGGCACGCTCACGCCGAATGTCTGGACGTCCGACAGGCCCATCTCGGACAGTGCGACATACAGTCCCTTGCGCCCCAGGTGGTCGTGGATCCCCGCGAGCAGCCCGGAATCCAGGCCACCGGAGGTGGTGAACGGCAGCACGACGACGTACACCGGAACGTGCAGCCGCCGGGCTTGCGCGGCGAAGAAGGGGGCGGTGGAGCGTGGCACGGCGCGCGGCAGTTCGTCGCTGATGTAGACCGGGCTGTGCCGGAGTTGTGCGGCGAGGTACGCGAACTGGCCCTGGGCGTCGGCGGCCGCGGTTGGCCGCGCCGCGGCGGGGGCCGGTGCCGGTGCTGTCGGTGCGGCGTGCGCCACGCTGGCGGAGAGGAATGCGGTGGCGGCGGCGAACAGTGCTGCCAACCATCGTGTCGCCCGCGACGTTACGGTGCGTTGCACGGCTTCCACCGCCCCCCTGGTTCGTGTCGTTGCGATGACGCTACAGCGGTGGGCTGTGCGGCGGGAAAGGCTGTGGATAACTTGGGCGGGGCCGCTGTTTGTGTTCGTGGGTGGCGGGGTGGGGCTGTGGCGTGGGCCGGTGGGAGTGGGGGAAAGACGGGGCCGTTGTGGTGGCCCCGAGACCAGAAGCTCTGCTCATGCGCGAGCCCCCCTGACCTCCCCTTCACTCACCGGGGCGGGGATCGCCGCCGTCGGACGGGAGGGTGTGGGGCCGCAGGGGTGGGTGTTCGGACGTAAAGCGCAGCAGTCCGAACACCCACCCCTGCGGCCCCACACCCGCCACCCACCACCCACAGAGGCGGGCCCCGCCCCACGCCCCCCTCCGCCGTCGGCGGAAGACCACCACGGCGGGAAAGCCGACGACGTGGGGGCAACGGCCCCAAAGGGGCCAGAACGCGGGGGGGTGCCCCTATGGGTTTCGTCAACCCGTGGGGGCTGGTTGGGGTTGGTAGAAGGTGCCGTCGCGGAGCATGGCGAAGAGCACGTCGGCTCGTCGTCTGGCGAGGCAGAGGAGGGCTTGGGTGTGGTGTTTTCCCTGGGCGATCTTCTTGTCGTAGTAGGCCCTGGAGACGGGGTCGGCCAGGGCGGCGAACGCGGAGAGGAAGAAGGCGCGTTTGAGCTGTTTGTTTCCTCTGCGCGATGGCTGTTCGCCGCGGATGGAGGACCCGGAACTGCGGGTTGCCGGGGCGAGGCCGGCGTAGGCGGCGAGGTGGGCGGCGCTGGGGAAGCTGCTGGCGTCGCCGATGTCGATGAGGATGCGTGCTCCGGTCCTGACGCCGATCCCCGGCATGGACGTCAGGACCTTGGAAAGAGGGTGAGCCTCCAGCAGTTCCTCGATCCTTGTGGCGAGGAGTTTGCGCTGGTCAAGTACCGACTGGAGCGAGCTGGCGAGGCTGGGGACGATCAATGCGGCCGCGGCCGTGCCTGGCACGACCACTGTCTGCTCGTCCAGGGCGGTGAAGATGTCATCGACGAGCCGTTCCGCCATCCGTGGTGCCTTTGGGCGGATCAGGTTCACCAGCCGACGCCGTCCGGCCTTGCGGACCTGGGCCGGCGAACCGCACTGGTCGAGCAGCTTGAGCACGGCTGGGTGCTGCATTCGCGGTCCCAGTACCCGTTCCAGCGACGGGTGGATCTGTGTCAGCAGTCCCCGCAGTCTGTTGCTGATGCGGGTGGCTTCGCCGGCCAGGTCGTCGTCGAAACCCACGATCATTTCCAGCTCGGCTACTGCCTCGTCGGCAAGCTCGACGGCCCGCAGAGTGTGCGGCATCGACCGGGCCGCGTCCGCGATGATGAAGGCGTCGCGGGCGTCGGGTTTGGCTTCACCGGGGTAGAGGTCGGCGATCCGCCGCATCGTCAGGCCCGGCAGGTAAGCCACGGGGCAGTCCATGTCGCGGGCCACGGCCAGCGGCAGGGCGCCGATGGAGGCGGGCTGGTCGACGACCACGAGCACGGTGCCGTGCTTGGCTTTCAGCTTGGCGAACACGTCGCGGAGCTTGGGTTCGCTGTTGGGCAGCCGCTTGTCGAAGGCCTTCCTTCCGGCCGGAGTGACGGCGGTGGCGTGGTGTTCGCTCTTGCCGACGTCCAGGCCGAGGAAGGCGCCGATCTCACTGACGTCGATCACGTGCGTCCTCTGGTCGTTCCCGCCCGGCCGTCCCACGGCACCGATCGCCACATCCACATTACGAAGAGCCTCCCGACCTGCGGACAAGCCGGTGGTCATGCCCCTAATCAGCGGTCTGTCGATGCCTCCGGAGCCGGTGACACCACCCCCCAGGCCATACGTTCGACAGGGGGAGAAAGTCATGCCAACTCCGAAGGCCGGGCGCCCCATTGCGGGGCCACCAAGAAGGTAATGGGGTGCCCCTATGGGTTTCGTCAACCCGTGGGGGCTGGTTGGGGTTGGTAGAAGGTGCCGTCGCGGAGCATGGCGAAGAGCACGTCGGCTCGTCGTCTGGCGAGGCAGAGGAGGGCTTGGGTGTGGTGTTTTCCCTGGGCGATCTTCTTGTCGTAGTAGGCCCTGGAGACGGGGTCGGCCAGGGCGGCGAACGCGGAGAGGAAGAAGGCGCGTTTGAGCTGTTTGTTTCCTCTGCGCGATGGCTGTTCGCCGCGGATGGAGGACCCGGAACTGCGGGTTGCCGGGGCGAGGCCGGCGTAGGCGGCGAGGTGGGCGGCGCTGGGGAAGCTGCTGGCGTCGCCGATGTCGATGAGGATGCGTGCTCCGGTCCTGACGCCGATCCCCGGCATGGACGTCAGGACCTTGGAAAGAGGGTGAGCCTCCAGCAGTTCCTCGATCCTTGTGGCGAGGAGTTTGCGCTGGTCAAGTACCGACTGGAGCGAGCTGGCGAGGCTGGGGACGATCAATGCGGCCGCGGCCGTGCCTGGCACGACCACTGTCTGCTCGTCCAGGGCGGTGAAGATGTCATCGACGAGCCGTTCCGCCATCCGTGGTGCCTTTGGGCGGATCAGGTTCACCAGCCGACGCCGTCCGGCCTTGCGGACCTGGGCCGGCGAACCGCACTGGTCGAGCAGCTTGAGCACGGCTGGGTGCTGCATTCGCGGTCCCAGTACCCGTTCCAGCGACGGGTGGATCTGTGTCAGCAGTCCCCGCAGTCTGTTGCTGATGCGGGTGGCTTCGCCGGCCAGGTCGTCGTCGAAACCCACGATCATTTCCAGCTCGGCTACTGCCTCGTCGGCAAGCTCGACGGCCCGCAGAGTGTGCGGCATCGACCGGGCCGCGTCCGCGATGATGAAGGCGTCGCGGGCGTCGGTTTTGGCTTCACCGGGGTAGAGGTCGGCGATCCGCCGCATCGTCAGGCCCGGCAGGTAAGCCACGGGGCAGTCCATGTCGCGGGCCACGGCCAGCGGCAGGGCGCCGATGGAGGCGGGCTGGTCGACGACCACGAGCACGGTGCCGTGCTTGGCTTTCAGCTTGGCGAACACGTCGCGGAGCTTGGGTTCGCTGTTGGGCAGCCGCTTGTCGAAGGCCTTCCTTCCGGCCGGAGTGACGGCGGTGGCGTGGTGTTCGCTCTTGCCGACGTCCAGGCCGAGGAAGGCGCCGATCTCACTGACGTCGATCACGTGCGTCCTCTGGTCGTTCCCGCCCGGCCGTCCCACGGCACCGATCGCCACATCCACATTACGAAGAGCCTCCCGACCTGCGGACAAGCCGGTGGTCATGCCCCTAATCAGCGGTCTGTCGATGCCTCCGGAGCCGGTGACACCACCCCCCAGGCCATACGTTCGACAGGGGGAGAAAGTCATGCCAACTCCGAAGGCCGGGCGCCCCATTGCGGGGCCACCAAGAAGGTAATGGGGGGCGAAGGTCACCCCTTGCTCACGGCCGCCAGAATCTCCGGCAGTCGTGACACCACGCGCGGGGCCGCCATCCGGAGGCCCAGTGCCGCGACGCCCAGGCCGTACAGCGCGCCGGCCGGCAGCAGGATCCACAACAGGGCGTGCAGGTCCGCCACATGGAGCCAGATGGTCAGGCCGAGGAGGGGCGAGATCAGCGCGCCGGAGGCCAGTACTCCGGCCAGGAAGCTGGACCATACGAGCGAGCCCTGGCCGGCGGCGACGTTCTTGTTGCCTTCCGAGGGGATGGAGTACGGGGCCAGCGCCGAGGCCATCGCGCCGGTGGCCATCAGGGCGCCCAGCAGGGCCAACGAGAGGCCGTAGACCTCCGGGAAGGCCGACCACGGGCCGATGAGGGCTGCGGCGAGGACGCCGACCAGCATGGTGTACGGGACGGCCACCAGCGCCACGGCCAGCGCGCGTGCCTTCAGCTCCGTGTAGGCGTCGCGCGCGGTGGCTACCGTCTGGGCCACCATCCAGAACGCCGAGGTGTCCTGCCCGAACTGGTTGAACATCTGCATCCCGAGCATCCCGGCAGCCCACAAGGCGATGTAGACGCTGCGGTTGCCCTGGGTGGAGTAGACGACCGGCATCAGCAGACCGAAGCCGAGCGACATGGCCCAGGACATCTTGGACTTCGGGTCGCGCCAGGCGTAGCGCAGTGTGCGCAGCATGACGGTGCCCGTGCGTCCGCCGGGCAGCAGTCGCGCGAGCCCGCGTTCGGCGCCGACGGGCCGGCGTGCGCTGTCTTTCTCCACGGCCTGGAGGGTGGAGGCGTCGGGCGACGTCAGCAGGGTGGTCAGGGTGCGCTGCCACCACCACAGGAGGAGGGCCAGGGCGAGCACCGTCAGTGCCAGGCCGGCCGCGGCGCGGCCGTAGGCACCGTGCGCCGTGTCGTCGACGGCGCTCAGGGCGGAGGCCGGCGGCACCCAGCGCAGCACTTCGCCCAGCGGTTCCAGGAAGGCCAGGCCGTCGGGGCGGCCCAGGCGCTGGACGGCGAGGTTGATGCCCTGGGCGCCGAAGGCGACGAACAGGCCGCCCAGCACCGCGAGGTCGCGGCCGCGGCGGCTGGTCAGCAGCCGCGTCGAGGCGGTGGCGATGGCCCGTGCCAGGGTGACGCAGACCAGCACCACCAGGACGACGGCCAGGACGCCGACGAGCGCGGAGAGCGCCCCGTCCGCGACCGCGATCACGGCGGCGGTCGCCAGGGCGAGGGTGACGAGCGGGCCGACGCCGACCAGGGATGCCGCCAGCAGGGCGCCGATCAGCGGGCGGGGCCGCAGCGGCAGCATCACCAGGCGGGTCGGGTCGAGGGTCTCGTCGCCGGTGGGGAAGAACAGCGGCATCACCGCCCACCCCAGGGTGAGGAGCCCGGTGAGGATGACGGCGAGCACCCCGGCGTACGGATTGCCGCGCAGCGCCACCAGGCCGAGCACGACCACGGCGGCGAGGAGCAGCCCGGCCAGGGCTGAGAAGGCGAAGGCGACGGCTCGCCCGGTCGACTGGCGCAGGCCGTTGCGCAGCAGGGTCAGCTTGAGGCGTATGAAGACCGGGAGGGGCGAGGGGGCGGTGGCTTGGGTGCTCATCGGGCGCCGCCGCCCAGCCAGTCGAGGTTCTGCCCGGCGCCGCGGCCGCGGGCGCCGACCAGTTCGAGGAAGGCGTCCTGGAGGGAGGGCGCGGCGCCGCGCACCTCGGCCAGCGGGCCCTGTGCGCGGATCTTGCCGGCGGCCATCACCGCGACCCAGTCGCAGAGCGACTCGACCAGCTCCATGACGTGGCTGGAGAAGATCACGGTGGCGCCGGAGGAGGTGTAGCGCTCCAGGACGCCGCGGATGGTCTGCGCGGACACCGGGTCGACGCCCTCGAAGGGCTCGTCCAGGAAGAGTATTTCGGGGTTGTGCAGCAGGGCCGCGGCGAGCCCGATCTTCTTGCGCATACCGGTGGAGTAGTCCACGACGAGCTTGTGCTGGGAGCCGGAGAGGTCGAGCACGTCCAGCAGCTGGCCGGCCCGTTTGTCGACCTCGGCGCCCGGAAGGCCGCGCAACCTGCCTATGTAGGCGAGGAGTTCGCGCCCGGAGAGGCGCTCGAAGAGGCGCAGGCCCTCCGGCAGCACGCCGATCTTGGACTTGACCGCCACCGGGTCGCGCCAGACGTCGTGGCCGCCGATCTCGACCAGTCCGGAGTCGGGCCGCAGCAGGCCCGTCACCATGGAGAGCGTGGTGGTCTTGCCGGCGCCGTTGGGCCCCACCAGGCCGATGAAGTGGCCCGCCGGCAGCGTCAGATCGATGCCGTGGACGGCGGTCTGCTCGCCGAACCGCTTCCACAGGCCCTCGATGCGGACCGCGGGCGGCCCGTCCACGGCGCCGCCCGGGGTCGTGACCGACCCGTCCCGCGCTTGCTTCTTCCCCGGTTCGTTGGCCACGGCCTGCCCTTCGACGTCCCCGCAGGGGCCTGGTCACGGCCCCCGTCCAGGCACCCCACGATACGGGCAGGCACTGACATCCCGACCGTCGCCCGCGTCAGCGGGCGCGGAGCGCCGCCGCGTCGCGTGCGCAGGCGTACGCCAGCGGGCTGATCAGCTCTTCCGCATCCGGCAGCCAGCGGTTGCTGGCGGTGGGGCGGCGCGCCCACTGCACCGCGCCGTGCGAGCCGACCCGGGTCGGCGGCGCGGCGATGTACTCGCCCTCGCCGCGGCAGATCAGGTCGAGCGCGGCCGGCGCCCAGCCGAGGTTCCGCACCAGGTCCGGGACCTTCGCGGAGGCGCCGGGGAGGACGAGGAAGAGCATCCGACGGTCCGGCGTGCGGGTCACCGGGCCGAGGGTCAGTCCGAGCCGCTCCATCCGGGCCAGCGCCAGGCAGCCCGCCATCTCGGGCACGTCCAGAGCCTCGAACGCCCGGCCCGTCGGCAGCAGGATCGACGCCCGCGGGTGCTTGCTCCACATCCGGCGGACGGCGGTGGCGCTGCCGGTGGCCGTGCCGGCCCAGCCCGGCGCGGTCGGATGGGCCCCGGGGGAGGGGCAGTTGACGGCGCTGCACGAGCAGCGCGGCCGGTCGCCGTCGTGCTCCAGCCATGCGCCGGGGAACACCTCCCAATGGCGTTCCTCCGCATAACGCACCGCAGTTTCGATGAGTTGCTCGCCGCGCTGTTTGGGGATCTGCGGGGCTCCTGTGACTCCGATGGTCTCTTCCACGCAGATGACAACTGCACGTGTCACCAAGGGTTACGGCCGAATGGGTGACAGCACCGGCGCATCGTTCCCGCACGTGGGGCGCATGGATGCACCAGTGGGGGCGCGTGTGCGGATGGGGCCCGGGAAGCGGGTAGCCACCTGCGTGACGGGCGGAGAGGCCGCCCGGCGGACGGCCGGTGCAGCAGGGGAGAGCTGCATCGCCCGCCGTGACCGGTGCACGGGCACCGGGCGCCCCCTCCTCGTGGATCAGCCCTTCGCGGCACGGACGTCGGGATGCCGCGCTTCGCACGACGACGCACGGGCAACGCGCACATCGCGCGTATCCCGGGCATCCGCTGTGAAGCGCGTCGCCCGGTTCGTACCGATGCATATCCCGGATGTCTCGGATATCCCGGATATGTACGGGGAATTGATCGCGGGGACGGCGTTCGCCGGTGAACGCGCAGCAGCAGTACAGGGGGTACACACCATGGCCGCCAGGCCACTCGTCGCGCGCCAGCCCAATGAACGGCTGCAGGCGCTCATCCAGGAGGCCGGCTGTTCCAACGCCGGTCTGGCCCGCCGCGTCAACATGTGCGGCGCGGAACACGGCCTCGACCTGCGCTACGACAAGACCTCCGTGGCCCGTTGGCTCCGCGGGCAGCAGCCGCGGGGCCGCGCCCCGGCCATCATCGCGGAGGCACTGGGCCGCAAACTGGCCCGCACGGTCACCATCGACGAGATCGGGATGGCCGACGGGAAGAACCTCGCGTCCGGGGTGGGGCTACAGTTCTCACCCACCGTCCTGGGCGCCATCGAGCAGGTCTGCGAGCTGTGGCGCAGTGACGTGGGGCGCCGGGACTTCCTCAGCGGATCCACGGTCGCCGCCTCCGCGCTGGTGGAGCCCAGCCGGGACTGGCTGATCACCGGGGCGGACAGCCAGGTGTCCCGCAACGCCGGGGCCCGGGTGGGCATTTCGGACGTCGCGGCCGTACGGGCCATGACGTCGGCGCTCAGTGAACTGGACCACCGCTTCGGCTCCGGGCACGTCCGGCCGGTCGTCGTGCACTACCTCAACAGCGTCGTCTCGGGGCTGCTGGCGGGGTCGTACCGCGAGGCGGTCGGCCGGGAACTCTTCGCCGCGGTCGCGCGGTTGACCGAACTGGGCGGCTACATGGCCGTCGACACGGGGCAACCGGGTCTGGCGCAGCGCTACTACATCCAGGCGCTGCGGCTGGCGCAGGCGGCCGGCGACCGCGGCTACGGCGGCTATGTGCTGGCCGCCAGCATGAGCCATCTGGCCGCGTCGCTGGGGAATCCGCGGGAGATCGCCCAGTTGGCGCGGGCCGCCCAGGAGGGGGCGCGGGGGCAGGTCACGCCCCGGGCGGAGGCGATGTTCTTCGCCGCGGAGGCGCGCGGCCATGCCCTGATGGGCGACGCCCGGGCCTTCCAGTCGGTCGCGGGCCGTGCGGTGGCGGCCATGGAGCGGGCCGAGGCGGCCGCCGACGCCGGCGACGACCCGGCGTGGATCGGCCACTTCGACCCGGCATACCTGGCCGACGAACTGGCGCACTGCCACCGGGACTTGGGTCAGCCCGTCCCGGCCGCGCAGTGCGCGCAGGAGGCGCTGGAGGGCCATCCGGCGAGCCGGGCGCGCCGCCGCGCCATCGGGATGGTGCTGCTGGCCAGCGCCCAGGCGCAGCAGCGGGAGGTCGAGCTGGCCTGCCATACGGGCACCCGGGCGATCGAGTTGCTGGGTGCGCTGCGCTCGGACCGCGGTACGGAATACCTGGACGACTTCCGGCAACGCCTGGAGCCGTATCAGGACGAACCAGTCGTAAGGGAATTCACCGCACGGATGGAACTCCGCGTCGCGGCGTGAGCAACGCCTCAGGGGGCGACCGCGA
Organism: Streptomyces sp. BHT-5-2; assembly: GCF_019774615.1. Lineage (NCBI taxonomy): Bacteria > Bacillati > Actinomycetota > Actinomycetes > Kitasatosporales > Streptomycetaceae > Streptomyces > Streptomyces sp. BHT-5-2. The sequence goes on from NZ_CP081496.1 coordinate 2,232,185, forward strand.
GCCGGGAAAACGGGGGCCGGCCGCGCGCGGAAGGAGGAACGGGCCGAGGGGCGTTCGGCCGTGTGCCGCCGGGGCGGGCCGGGATTCCGGCCCGCCCCGGCGGGCGGACGGCGGCGCCGGGGCCGTGGCCGGTGCACGATCCGGCGGTGACCAGGACACATGGTCGAACGTTGCTGCGAACCGGTAGCGTGCAGCCGACGATTCCGTAGGTCTGCACGATGGTAGGAGTCCCGGTGACGCAGAGCGGACAGGGCCACGACCCGCAGAATTCTGCGGCGGGCCCGGCCAGGGAGGGCGTAGTGCTGCCCGCCGGCGGCGGAGACGCCTGGGCGCCCGAGCAGCAGGCCGCACCACCCGCCGGACAGCCGTGGGGCGAGCCCTGGGGGCCCGGCCGGCAGCCGGCCGCACCACAGCCGGCGCAGCCCGCAGGCGCCCCCGACGGACCGCAGCAGTACGGGCAGCACGCGCCGCAGGGCTACCCGGCCGCCCAGCCCCCGACCGCGCAGCAGCCGCCGTACCAGGGCGTCCCCCAGCAGCCCCAGGGACAGCCGCAGACCCCGCCGATGCCGGCCGCGGCGCCCCCGATGCCGCCGCAGGCGCCCCAGCAGCCCGCCCCGGCGCCCCAGGCGGGCCCGCCGGCCACCGGGCCGCTGCCGCCCGCCGCCGGGGGCCCCGAGGCCACCACCGTCCTGCACCTCGGCGGCCGGTCCGCCCAGCAGCCGGCCCCCGCCGGTGAGCCCGGGGCCGGCGCCCTGCCGCCGCAGAACGCCCCGTACGCCGGCCGGCTGCCGCACCCGTCGGGCGAGATAGTCCGGGCCACGCGGCAGGCCGGCGCGCCGCTGCCGCCCGCCGCGGGCGACGCCGAGGCGACCACCCTCCTGCCGCCCGTCCCCGGTGCAAGCACCGGCTCCACTGGAGCGGCTGGCGCCGCGCCCTCTCCCGGTGCCGCCCCGCTGCCGCCCCAGGCCGCCGCCCCGGAGCCCCGCGACGCGGCCACCCAGATGCTGCGGGCGATCAAGCCCGACCAGGCGCCGCCGGCCGCCCGGCCGATGCCGCAGTCCCAGCCGATGCCCGGCGCCGACCCCGAGGGCTCCGAGCCCACCCAGCTGATCCCGCCCGTCGGGGCCGCCACCGGCCCCGGGGCGCCCACCCCGCCGCCCGGCGCGCCCTACGGCGTCCCGCCCGGCGGCCCCGGCGACCGGCCCACCCCCGCCGAGTTCGACGGCCTGTTCCGCGACGGCCCGGCCGGCCCGGGCGCGGCCGCCGCCCCCGACTCCACCGCGCAACTGCCGCGCTTCGACCACCAGACCCCGCCGCCCTACGGCCAACAGGGCGGCCCCGGCGGCCCGTTCGCCCCCGGTGGCGGGCAGGACCAGTACGCCTCCTACGAGGACGACGGCCCCCGGCGCCGCAAGATACCCGCGGCGGCGATCATCGGCGCGATCGTGGTCGCGCTGGCGGCCGTCGGCCTCGGCGTCGGCTGGGCGCTCAGCGGCAGCGGCGGCGACGACACCGGCCAGCAGAAGAAGAAGGAGGAGCCCGGCTCCAGTACGGCCAAGTCGGCCGGCGGCGACAACTCCTCCAAGTCGGCCGACGACCCGGCCGCGGGCCAGGCCAAGGGGCTGGACGCGCTGCTCGCCGACAGCAACAACAGCCGCTCCGCGGTCATCGGCGCCGTCCAGAACATCAAGTCCTGCGCCAACCTCCCCGCTGCCGCCAACGACCTGCGGTCCGCCGCGGGCCAGCGCAACGACCTGGTCAAGCGGCTCCAGCAGCTCCCCGTGGACAAGATCCCGAACAGCGCGGAGCTGACCGCCGCGCTGACCAAGGCGTGGCAGTCCTCGGCCGCCGCCGACAACCACTACGCGGCCTGGGCCGACAAGGTGGGCGGCAAGGGCGGCTGCGACAAGGGCCACGCCAAGGGCGGCAAGGAGGCGTCCCAGGGGAACGCGGCCAGCGGCGCGGCCACCCAGGCCAAGCAGCAGGCGGCCGGCCTGTGGAACCCGCTCGCGCAGAAGTACGGCCTCCGGGAGCACCAGCCCGAGCAGCTGTGAGGGGCGCGGCCGGCCCCGCGGGCGTCAGTAGTCGTCCGAGGGCCGCCGCTCCAGTGTCCCGCCGACGTCGACGAACCCCTCCCGGGCGGCGACCAGTTCGCCGTTGCGCACCACCTGGTACGTCACGTCCGCGTTGACGATGCGCGGGAAGTCCGCGACGGCCAGCATGTCGTCGTCGCGCCAGCGCAGTTTGGGCGTCAGGCCGCCGGTGTCGACGGCCCGGTCGCCGTGGTCCAGGGCGTTCTGGAGCGCGTGCGCGGTGATGTCCTCCACGCCCGCGTCGGCCAGCTGCCGGATCACCGCGCTCAGCACCGTGTAGGCGATCCAGGTCGTCTGGACACCCTGGTCGGCCGGATCGAGGCGGTTGTCGTCGAACGCCTCCTCGGTGATCACCCGGCGCATCGGAGCCCACCGCGGATCGCCGGGCACCGGGTACCAGCCGGTGACGTCCGCCCCCTCCAGCGGTCCCGAGGCGCCGCCGCCACGGTTGACCATCGACTGGTCGACGCTGCCCAGGACGGAGCCGACCCGCACCTTCGGGCTGCTCTCCTGGAGGCGCCGGAAGGAGTCGAAGAAGGTGTCGGTGTCGTCGCCCAGCGAGGCGGCCACACAGGAGCCGGGCGCCTCGTCGCCGGAGCGCGCCGTCCCGTAGCGGGCGGGCTCCGCGCCCACCGCCTTCAGGGCGGCGGCCACCTGCGCCGAGTAGTCGGTGCCGCCCTCGGGCGCCTTGACGTCCACGGCCGGGTTCCGGCCGGTGCCGCGGCCGCTGCCGAGCCCGGCGTCGAGGAGGTTCGGCATCAGGTCGCCCTGGATGGTGTCCGGGCGGACCAGCGCCACCCGCCGGCAGTCCGCGGCCAGTTGGCGGCCGTTCCCCGCCAGGAGGGCGGCCTGGCCGCCGTTCACCGGGTAGGACAGCGGGCTGGCGAACTCCTCGGCGGACGCGCCGTAGCCGCCGATGTACGGGATCCCGGCCACCTCCAGCGGGGACATGAACGACCGGCCCCACCGGCTGTACGAGCCGACCACCGCGACCGCCCCGGCGTCCACCGCGCGCCGGGCGCACCGCGCGGCCTCCACCGAGTCGTCGTGCTCGTTGCAGGTGAGGACGTTCAGCGGGTGGCCGGCGATGCCGCCGCGGGAGTTGACCCAGCGGGCGTACGCCTGCGCCATGGCCGGCATGCCCGGCATGTTGGTCGTCCGGGTGCCCTCGGGCGCCCAGGTCATCACCGTGACCGGCGCCCCCTCCCCGCCCCCTGTGCCGGGGAGGGAGCCGCAGCCGGACAGCAGCGACGCGAGGACCGCCGTGCACGCCGCGGCGGTCGCCGAGGCGCGGGGGAAGGGGCGGGGGGAGGAGCGTCGCCGACCGGTCATGACCCCGCAGCCTTGCCTCCCGTACCGAACGCGTGCGTGACATCCGCGCAACGGAAGGTGACATCGCGGTGAAGTCCGGGGGGCCGATCGAGAGCAATCGGGAGGAACGTACGATTCCCTGCTGTGCAAGGTTCGGAGAAGTCTTCCCGTCGCGGCCGCCGCTCGACCACCATGGGCGCTATGCCGCTCTCTGACATGCCGTGGTGGCGCTGGCGCAGCAATGTGCGCTCCGCGCTGCACATGCTCTCCGACCCCGTCTTCCAGCAGCACACCTGGCTCGCCGGCCGGCCCGGGTACGGGGACGTGACCGACGCCGTCTACCGGCTCGTCGAGGACACCTGGCTGGACAACTGGTCCGCCGACAAGTACATCGGCACGATCTTCCGCGACACGCAGGAGGCGCAGCTGGTGGACGTCGCCGTGCTGCGGGTGCTGCGCATCATGCACGCGGTCGGGCCGGACGCCCCGGTCGCCGCCTACCTGGAGCACCCCGGCTGGCCCGACGCCGTACGGGCCGCCCGCGAGGCGCACGTCCAGATGGCCGCCGCGGACGGCGAGGACCCGGACACCGCCCCGCACTCCCTCGAAGCGCTGGCGGCCCTGACGGGCCCGCTCCAGGCCCCGGCCTGACCGCCGCTCCCGGCGCCGCGGTCGGAGCCGCCCGGCGGATATGCGACCCTATGAGGTCATGAGCGAGTCGCAGCCCACCCAGCCCGGTCAGCAGGACCGGAACAACCAGTACGTCCTCACGCTGTCCTGCCCGGACAAGAAGGGGATCGTGCACGCCGTCTCCAGCTATCTCTTCATGACCGGCTGCAACATCGAGGACAGCCAGCAGTTCGGCGACCACAGCACCGGGCTGTTCTTCATGCGCGTCCACTTCACCGCGGAGGCGCAGGTCGACGTCGAGAAGCTGCGGGCCAGCTTCGCCGCGGTGGGCGACTCCTTCGGCATGGACTGGCAGATCCATCAGGCCGACGCGAAGATGCGGGTCGTGCTGATGGTGTCCAAGTTCGGGCACTGCCTGAACGACCTGCTCTTCCGCTCCCGGATCGGCGCGCTGCCCATCGAGATCGCGGCCGTGGTCTCCAACCACACCGACTTCGCCGAGCTGGTCGGCTCGTACGGCATCCCCTTCCGGCACATTCCGGTCACCCGGGACACCAAGGCCGAGGCCGAGGCGCAGCTGCTGGAGCTGGTGGAGAAGGAGCGGATCGAGCTGGTGGTGCTCGCCCGCTACATGCAGGTGCTCTCCGACGACCTCTGCAAGGCGCTGGCCGGCCGCGTCATCAACATCCACCACTCCTTCCTGCCGAGCTTCAAGGGCGCCCGGCCCTACCACCAGGCGCACGCCCGCGGCGTCAAGCTGATCGGCGCCACCGCGCACTACGTCACCGCGGACCTCGACGAGGGCCCGATCATCGAGCAGGAGGTCGAGCGCGTCGGCCACGAGGTCACGCCGGACCAGCTGGTGGAGATCGGCCGGGACGTGGAGTGCCAGGCGCTGGCGCGGGCCGTGAAGTGGCACAGCGAGCGCCGGGTGCTGCTCAACGGCACCCGCACGGTGGTCTTCGCCTGACGCTCTTCGCCTGACGGCCTTCGCCCGAAGCGGACCCGCCGCACCCGGTCGCGGTCGGCCCGACGACGGGCGCCGTGGGCGCCCGGCGGGCCGGCTCACAGCCGGGACAGCGCCGCCGTCGCGAACAGCACCTCGCGGATCGCCTCGCGCTCGCCGTCCTGGCCCGCCGCGGTCTCCTCGGGCGAGATGTGCCCGGCGGCGAGCTGGCAGAACTCGTCGCTGTCCAGGGCGAGATGGGCGACGGCGTGCTCGGGCGAGCCGACCGCGGCCGGCGAGTCCAGGGCTATGTACCAGTCCCCGCCGCCGCTGCCCTCGACCTCCAGATGGAGCGAGCGGCCCGGGGCGCCCGCGGCGACCAGCCGCTGCGCCGGCGACGCCAGCCCGTCCCGTCGCCGCTGCGCGAGCGTGCTCGGCAGCAGCCGGGCCGCGAGGTCGACGAGCAGGTGCAGATGACCGGCGGCCGGCGGCTTGTACGGATAGTCCACGGCGTCGGCGATGTCCCCGGCGTGCACCCAGGTCTCGAAGGCGCGGTCCAGGAAGGCGTCGCGCAGCGCGAGGTCGAACTTGCCGTAGGGGACGGAGAGTTCGGCGACCCCTACGCCGGCGAACGACGCCGTTCTCGTCAGTTCCTGGCTCTGTTCGCGCCACGGGCCGTGCGGCGCCCGCGGGTCCGGGTCCTCGCCCAGGGTGCGCCAGTACGCCTCGGTGCGGCGGCGCGGGCCGGGCTGCTCCGGGGCGGACGGGCCCAGCGGGTCGGGCAGTCCGAGGGCGGTGGCGACCATGCCGTCCACGGCCATCAGATGCCCGATCACCCCGGCGACCGTCGTCCCGCGCTCGACCGGCTCGCGGCCGTCGAACCAGCGCAGCCGCACCGGGGCCCGCCACTCCGCCTCGCCCATGTCGCGCAGCAGCGCGTCCAGCTTGGCGGCCTCCGCGTCGAGCGGCGTGGCCCACTCGGGGACGGGGATGCGCGGCGGCCGGCGGCCCAGGCAGCCCTCCAGCACCCGCGAGCGCAGCAGCGGGTCGAGATCGAGGCTGTCCGCGGGGTGCAGCAGCCCCACCGCGTCGCGCAGCCGCAGCGCCTCCTCGGCGCAGCCGGCGCAGTCCGTCAGGTGCGCCTCGACGGCGGCCGTCTCCTCCGGAGAGCAGGCGGCCAGTGCCCAGGCGCCCAGCAGGGACTTGAGCACCTTGTGGGACGGGGCGGCCGGGGGCGGGTGGCTCGGGTCGGTGCCGTCGCCGGTCACGGGGTGGTCATCGCTCTCGTACTCCGCAGGGACGTCGTGGGGCGGGGCGGGGGCCGGGACGGGGCCGGGCCCCGGGTGGGGGGCTGGTGGGACGGGCGGGAGGTCCGGCAGCGGGCCGTGGTCCTCCGCGGCGGGGCGCGGGGACGGTATCCGGGGACGTTCACCGGCGCCCCCGGGGTGCTCGTGGCCGTCCCACTCGTCCGGGCCCCTCACCGGGACCGCCCGTGGCCCGGACCGGGCGGTGTGGAGTGCGGCGGGCGCGGGGTGTGCGGGCCGTGGGGGCCGCGGCGCATCGGGACCGCGGGCAGAGCCTGGTGGTTGTGGGCGGTGGACAGCAGCTGGAGGCCCAGGCGGAGCCGGCGCCGCGCCTCGTCCTCGGTGACGCCGAGGTCGGCGGCGGTCTGGCGGTAGTCCCGGCGCTGGAAGTACGCCAGCTCCAGGGCCTGGCGCAGCGGGGCGGGCATGGACGTGACGATGTAGTCGGCGCGGGCGGCGGTGGACGCCTCGTGGATCCGGCGTTCCAGCTCGCGCTCCGACTCGGCGGACCCGGGGTCCGCCTCGCCGCGGTCGCGCGCGGAGTCGGCCTCGGTCTGGCGCAGTCGCTGGACGGCGTGGTGCCGGGTGATGCCGGCCACCCACGAGCGCAGCGAGCCCTGCTTGGGGTCGTAGGAGTCGGGGTGCTCCCAGATGTAGGCGAAGACCTCGCGGGTGATGCGGTCGGCGGCGTCCTCGTCGTCCAGGACCCGGTGGGCGAGGCTGTGCACCAGCGAGGCGAAACGGTCGTAGAGCTCGCCGAGTGCGGCGGCCTCGCCGCGGGCGAGCCGCTGCTGCATCCGCCTGTCCCAGCGCGGTGGTGCGTCATGTGCCATGGGACCCCCATCCCTGCCCGTCGCGGCCGGGCTCACACCTCGGCCGGCGCTCCGCCGGGGAGCGCGAAGCGGCCCCGGCCTCCCCGGAGGGCCCGCGCGTCGCAGGGCCCCGTGTCGTCACTCCCGCCCACTGTCGTACCCGTATCCACCCCTCCGCTCACGATCGCCGGGGTCGTCACCCGATCCGGCGGCGCGCCCGGCCGGCTGTGGACCGGCGCTGGCGCCCGGACGCCGTGGCGCGCTGCGGGTGCGCGCCGTGACGGCGACCGTGTTCCCGAATGTAGTGGGAGGGTCCGACAAAGCACCCGCCTTTGCGGCAAAGCCGGTCGTGAGGGCGTCGCGGGTGGTAAGGGCGTGATGAGGTGGTGGCAGACCTGGGGGTGATCGGGGTGTGTCCGGCGCTCGAAGTGGATCGTTGTGGACCGTTCATGCCTGTATCGACCCGTGCGTTATCCGGGTGTGACCGGTTGCGGGCGAAAATCCGCCGTCCTGTGGGCATAGCCTTGGGGACGGGAAGCCCGCCGTGCCACGGAATCGAAAGCGTTTCGCGGGGGAGAGGCCGGGCAGTCGAGCCGGGAAGGGTGGGTTCCGGATTGCAATCCGGGCACATCCGGTCCGAAAGCGAGCGAAAGGCTTCGAGCGCGTGTCGTTGAAGGTGGCAGAGGACGAAAAGGGCCCCTGGGCCGTACTGCAGGTCTCCGGCGAGATGGACCTGGTCACGTCGCCCGCGGTGCGCCAGCACGTGCACGACGCGGTGGCCGAGGGCCGGCGGTCCCTCGTGCTCGATCTCTCCGAGGTCCGGTTCTGCGATTCCAGCGGGGTCGGCGTGCTGATCGCCGCCCGCCGCCTGATGCGTTCCTGTCAGGGCCGGCTGCGGCTGATCCTGCCCGCCCAGGGTGCCGTCGACGGCTCGCACGTCAACCGTGTCCTCGCCGCCCTCGGCGTCCGCCGCCTCTTCGAGGTCTACCCGGACCTGCCCACGGCGGTGGACGAGGCGGCCGCCCCACTGTCTGCCTGAGGCGGACGCCCGGCCGTAGCGGCCGCGGGCCGGGCGGCGGACCCTTACCCCGCCCCGTACGGGAACTCCGCCCGTACGACGAAGCCGCCCTCGGACGTCGGACGCGCCTCCAGCGTCCCGCCGAGGCTCTGCGCGCGTTCGCGCAGCCCCACCAGACCGTGCCCGCCCCCGGGCAGCGCGGGGACCGGCGCCGTCGCGTCCGGCGGCCCGTTGCGGATCTCCACCCGCAGCCCCTCCCGCGCCCGCTCCGCCGCCCCCGCGCCGCCCGGCGCGCCCAGCTCCACCGCGTCGACCCGGACCCGCACCCGCGCCCCCGGCGCGTGCTTGCGGACGTTGGTGAGCGCCTCCTGGACGGTGCGGAAGGCGGCCCGCTCGACCGTCCTGGTGCCGCGCGGACGGCCCGCCCCGGCTCCCGTAACGGCCCGCGCGTCCCCGTCGCCGTCCGCCGCCGGCCCCTCGTACGTCACGTCCAGCGCGCTCAGCTCGATCAGCCGGGGCAGTTCGTCCAGGGACGGCTGCGGTGCCGGCTCGCCCGTGTCCCGGGCGTCGCCGCCGGCCGCCCGGAGGACGCCGACCATGTGCCGCAGCTCCTCCAGTGTGCGGACGGACAGCTCGCGGATCGTGCGGGCCCCCTCCCGCGCCGCCTCGTCCGCGGTGCTCACCTGCACGGCACCGGCCTGGAGACTGATCAGGCTGACCTGGTGGGCCACCACGTCGTGCATCTCCCGGGCCAGCCGGGCCCGTTCGGTGGCCTTCACCCGCTCCGCCAGCAGCCGGTCCTCGCGGCGCAGGCTGCGGGTCAGGTCCTCGACCCGGGAGGCCAGTTCGCGGCGGGTCCGCACCAGCAGGCCGAGCGCGATCGGGGCCGCGGAGGTGACACAGGCGTCGATCAGCACCAGGGTGTTCTCGCGGTACGCGGTCGGCTCGAAGTCGGAGATCGGGTACGGCAGGAAGTGCGCGGTGACCAACAGCAGCGCGCACACGCCGAGTCGGGCGCGGACCCGGCCGGGGGTGCCTCCCGTGGGTGCCGAGCCGAGGAGGGGGGACGCGGCGAGGGTGTAGAGCGCGATCATCGGCGCGAACCAGATGTAGCCGATGTACAGCCCCGGCAGCGTCACCAGGAACACCAGCAGCGGCCAGCGGCGCCGCAGCAGCAGGGCCGCCGCCGCGACCACCGAGACGCCCAGCTCCAGGGCCATCTCCAGCCCGTTGACCAGCAGCGCGTCGACGATCGAGAGCAACACCGGGACGACCAGCGGGCCGAACCGCCGCAGCAACCCGAACAGCCGGCCGCGACGGAGCCGGCCGACCGCGCGGCGGGCCCGGCCCGCCGTCCCGCCTGCCGCCGCCTCCCGGCCCGCCGCGCCGCCCCGGCCGGATATCACCCGGACCCCCGCGGAACCCCCGCCACCAGGCCCGCGCGGTCCGCGACGATCGCCGCCTGTATGCGGTTGATGCCGCCCAACTTGGCCAGCAGCGCCCGCACATGGTCCTTCACGGTGCTGGGCGCCAGGCCCATCCGCTCCGCGATCTGCGCGTTGCCCAGGCCCTCGCCCAGCAGCGCCAGCACCTGCGACTCGCGCGGGGTCAGCCCGCTCACCGCGTGGGCCGCGGCGGCCTGGTCCTCGGCCGTCAGATAGCCGCCGATCACCGCGCGGGTCACCCCGGGGTCCAGCACGCTGCCGCCCGCCGCCAGGGTCCGCACCGCCCGTACCAGCTGCTCCGGGTCGGAGTCCTTGAGCAGGAAGCCCGCCGCGCCCTCCCGGAGCGCCGCCGTCAGGTACTCCTGCGCGTCGAAGGTGGTGAGCATCGCCACGGCCGGCGGCTCCGGGGTGGCGCGCAGCCGGCGCAGTACGGTCAGGCCGTCCACGTCCGGCATCCGGATGTCGAGCAGGACGACCTCGGCCGCGCAGCCCAGCACGGTCTCCACGGCCTCCGCGCCGCCGCAGTCCGCCACCATCTCGATGTCCGGGGCGGTCCCCAGGATCATCCGCAGTCCGGACCTGACGAGTCTCTCGTCGTCCACCACAGCGACACGGATCACCGGCCGCCCCTTTCTTCCCACACTCCCGTCCGAGCCCCGGAACCGCCCGGCGCTGCGCGACTCCGTCCTCTGCCGCCGGGTCCCCCTCAGGAGGGTCCCGCCCCCGCCGACCGGCGGGGGTCCTCGCCCGACCTGCGGACGATGGCGCGGGGCGGGCCCCGCGGGCAGAGTGGTTCACATGCTGCACCACTGAAGAGGCCACAAGCCCAGGACGCGTTGCAGCTCACATCGACGGCCGCCGCGGCCCCCACACGCGGCGGACGTCCCCGGCGTGCGGGGGCGGCCCGAAGGGGACTTCTCCCGAACGGACATGAGGGGCCTACGAGGTCCCGTCGCCGCCGCTCCCGCCGCCGATTTCGTCTTCCCCCGACGTGCCCGACCGGTCCGTTTCGTCCGGGCCGGTTTCGCCCGGGCCCGGGACGCCCGGCCCCCGGTCGTCCGCGTCCGCCTCATCCACCTCGTCTGCCTCGTCCACCTCATCGGCCTCCTCGGCCCGTCGGTACTCCTCCAGCCGCTCGCCCCGGCTCTCCGCGACCCGCACGGTGTCCTCCAGCGCGGTCCGCAACTGCGCCGACAGGAACCGCAACTGCCCGGCGTCGGCCGACGGATCGTCGATGATGGGCTCGGCGTGGCCCAGCAGCCCGACGCTCATCCTCAGTTGCAGCGCCTCGATCCGGTCCGCGTAACGGGAGACCGGCCCGTCGCCCGTACGGTCGGTCAGCAGATAGCAGGGCTGCTCGGAAGAACCGGTCCAGGGAAGCAGCCGGACAACGGAACGCCCATCGGAACGGGCACCGGCATGAGCACCGGAACGGGCATCGGAACGGGCATCGGCATGCGACACGTCGGCCTGCTTTCTCTCGGTGGGATGCGCCCGGTCCGGTGTGCGGACCGGGTCCGTCGTCCTCGACGGACCGGCAACGCTAGGCGGGCGCGCACCGCACGGACAGCGACGTCCTGTGCCACTTCGGGCAGGGCGTAGGACGTTCTGTCCCACCCGCCACTCCCTCGGACGATCGCGTCCTACGCGTCGAGGTCGAGCCGGTCGGCGAGCTCCACCAGCGGAGAGGTCCGCCGCCTCTCCCGCCCCCGGAGTTCGGACACCAGGCGCAGGCTGGTGGAGTGGTAGCGCATCCACTCGGGGGCGGTGCGCTCCGCGGTGAGCAGAGCGGCCACCGCTCCGCCGTCGTGGTGCAGATCGGCGAGGGCCAGTGCGCGGTCGACGTGGAACCGCGCACGCCACGTCGGTGGCAGCGCCCGCAGCTCCGGCACGGTGCGCGCCGCGCGCAGGGCCTCCGCGCTGTCCTCCATCTCCACCAGGAAGTTGACCTTCGCCACGCCGACGTTCGTGGGGCCGAACGGCGTGGCGTAGTCGATCCGGTCCGCGCCGAGTCTGGCCGCCGCCGCGCCCGCCAGAGTCAGAAGGTCGAGTACGGTGTCCCGGCGCTCCAGCCGGACGGCCGCCGTCGCCGCCCGCAGCAGCAGGATTCCCCACAGCGCCAACTCCGCCGGCGGGGAACGGAAGCCCGGTTCGATGCGTTCGGCGGCACTGAGCGCGACGCGTTCGGCGTCCGTCAACCGCCCCTGCTTGGTCAGCACCCAGGCGAGGCTGGAGAAGCCCATGGTCTCCAGGTGCGGGTCGTCCCCCTTGGCCGCCGCCGCCCGTGCTCGTTCGAGCGCGGTGAACGCGGCGTCCTCCTTGCCCAGCGCCGCCAGTGTCGTCGCGGCGATCTGGTACGCCTCGGCGAGCACGGACTGGGCGGAGGCCGCCGCACTTCCCGTGGACGCGTGCGCCACCGCCTTGGCGTCCCTGATCAACTGCGGCAGCAGCGAACCGATTTCGGCCATTCGCCCTTCGCGGCGGATGCCCTCCGTCGAGCGCAGCGAAGCCTGCAACGCCGCGATGCCCGGCGGGTCCTCGGGATCCGGCTCCTCTCCCAGGAGCTCGGACACCGGCGAGACGGCCTGGCGCAGTGCCAGTACGGACGGCTGCTCGCCGTCGCTGCGCACCTCGAAGGTGGTGGCCTTGCCGACCAGCGCGGACGTCTCCACGTCCAGCGCACGGGCCAGCGCGTTGAGCGTGCCCAGCCGGGCCGTCCGGCGCACGCCCTGTTCGAGCTTGCGCACGATGTCGACGGACAACCCGGCGCGCTCGGCGAGCCCTTCCTGGGTCAGCCTGCGCCGGGCACGCAGCCGGGCGATGCGGTCCCCGATGCCGGGCTCCTCGTGGAACAACTCCATGGCCACCCCCGCGAGACGGACGTATCGACCACGCTACGCCTGCGGGAGACCGCCCCGCGCCTCCCCGCCGCCCTCCGGCGCCCCCGCCGGCTCCGCCGCCCCCGTGCGTCCCGGGCCCCACCCCATCACCAGCACCGCCACCGACGTCATCGCCGCCAGGCTGAACGCGGTGGTGGCCATCGACAGGGCGCCGTCGGGGGTTTCGAAGGACTGGTTGAAGAAGTCGGTGACGGTCAGCCAGACCGCCGTGCGGACCGTGAGGTACAGCTCGACCGAGGCGAAGACCAGCAGCGCGCCGCGGACGTCGCCGCGGGCGCGGAACGCCAGTACGCCCAGGAAGAAGAAGGCCAGGATCGAGCCGAGGGTGGTGAATTCGGCGGAGGCGGCGAGGTTCAGGGTGCCCAGCACCGAGCCGTCCACCGCGCCGCGGAGGTACCGGAAGGTGTCCATCCCGGCGGTGGACAGGTCACGGGTGGTCCAGGCGAGCCGGATCGCGCCCATGGCGAGGAAGAGGACACCGCAGATACGGGAGAGGCACCGGCCCCGGGCGCCGGCACAGGGCCCCGGCGCGGACGCGTCCGTACCCGCGCCCGTAGCCGTAACCGCACTCGCGGAATCGGTCCGGTCCGGTCCTGGCCCCTGCCCCTCCGGCCCGACGGACCCGGTCCGCCCCCGAACTCGCCCCCGAGCCCGTCCTTCCGTCGCCGGGAGCATGGCGGCCAGCACCACCACCGCGACCACCAGGCCCAGTACCCGGGTGGCCAGCGCCCATCCGCCGAGCGGATCGGTGGCGTACTGGTCGCGGTAGGCCGCGTCGAACAGGCCGACCGCCTCCCGCAGCGAGACGGCCAGCAGGAAGAACCCGGAGAACAGTGCCGCGCTGCGGGCCGGCCGGCGGTGCGCCACGGCGAGCCCGGCGGTGGCGAGGAACGCGGCGGCGAACGCCCACTCGTAGGGGCCGACGAGTTGGGAGGCGGGCGAGGCACCCGGATTGAACAGCCCCTCGACGAAGTCCCATACGGAGCTGTCGCCCTGGACGATGCCGTACACCGTCCAGGCGGTGAGCGCGGCGGCGTAGAGGGTGAGGAAGAACGCGGTGGTGTGGTACGCGCCGTGATGGTGGGCAGCGGCGCGGGACGGATCGCCGCCCGGACGGACGTCCAGCGCGTCGCCGTCCCGCATCACCATGGCCGATCCCCGTTTCCGTGCCGTGCTGCCTGCTGCCGTTGCGGAGTTGTCGCCGGTGGCGCCGCTGCCGCCGCCTCACTGTGTCAAGGACGGGCGGAGGGGCGGGGGAGGTTCCGCTCCGTGTGTCGCGAGTTGATCAAGATACGGGCCCGGCCCGCCCTGCGCGAACGGGCATGGTCCCCATATGTGAACGGGCGTGGTCCCCATATGCGAACGGGCGCACCCGCGCTCCCGTTCACCGCACCCGGCGGGCCGTGACTCCCACGAACTCGCGGATGCCCCGTCGGGTGTGGCCCGCAGCTCGGTGAGGGCGTCGCGGTCCTCGGCCCAGTGGATCTCGGTCACCTCGGCCGTGATCCGCTCGGCGCGGTCCAGGACAGCGGAAGGGATGTTCCCGGCCTTTTCCAACTGGTGCCGGCGGAGGTCGCGTTGCCGTCATACCGGCAGTAACTTGCCGTAACGGGGCCGGTGTTGGAGTGGGAGCCGCCGTCATCCGGCCACCCGCCGTGCGGCAAGATGGCGCCATGGGCATCTTCGGGGGAGAAGGCCGGCTGATCGGTGAGCGCTATCGCCTGGGCATCCGCCTGGGCCGTGGCGGTATGGGAACGGTCTGGCGGGCCACGGACGAACTACTCGGCCGCCAGGTGGCCGTCAAGGAACTCAACCTGGACGACGTCGCGGCCGAGCCCGAGGCCCGGGTGCAGCGCGACCGGGCGATACGGGAGGCGCGGACGGTCGCCCAGGTCAAGCACCCGAACGTGATCGTGGTGCACGACGTGGTCGAGCAGGACGGGCGGCCGTGGATCGTGATGGAGCTGGTGGAGGGCCCGTCGCTGGCCGACCGGCTGGCGTCCGCCGGGCCGCTCGCGCCGGTCGAGGCGGCCCGGATCGGCCGGGCGCTGCTGGGCGCGCTGCGGGCCGCGCACGCCCGTGACGTGCTGCACCGCGACATCAAACCGGCCAACGTGCTGCTGGAGGACGGCAGCGACCGGGTGGTCCTCACGGACTTCGGGATCGCCCAGGTGCCGGGGGCGACGACGCTGACCGGCGCCGCCGGCTTCGTCGGGTCGCCGGAGTACACCGCGCCGGAGCGGATGGCCGGGCGCGGCGCCGGCCCGGAGGCCGACCTGTGGTCGCTGGGCGTGCTGCTGTGCGCCGCCCTCAGTGGTGTGACGCCGTTCCGCCGGGACTCCATGGCAGGGGTGCTGCACGCCGTGGTCTACGAGGACATCGAACTCCCCTCGGCGGACGGGCCGTTGGCGGAGGCGATCCGGGGCCTGCTGGAGCGCGATCCGCGGCGGCGGCTGGACCTCGACGCGACGGAGCGGCTGCTGAGCGGCGTCCCGGCCCCGGCGCGCGACCCCTTCGCCGAGCGGGGTGCCGGTGCCCGGCCGGATGCCCGCCCGCCGCACACGGACCCGTTCCGCCCGCTGGGCGCGGCCGGCCGCCGGGCTCCCGCCGCTCCCGTGGCCCCCTTGGCCGGGGCCATGCCGGCTGGCCCCGCTCCCGCCCCGGGCGCCGCGCCCTCGGCCGGAGTCGCTCCCGCTTACGTGGAGCACGCCGCGCCCCCCGGCCACCGAGCCGCCACCCCTGGGACCCCCGGAACCCCCGTACCGTCCGCCACCCGCCCACAGGACCACCGGAGGAGCCTCGTCCTGGTGGCGGCCGCCGCCGTCGTCGGCATCGGTGGTGCCGCGGCCGGTCTCGCCGCCTTCCTGGCCAACGGGGGCGGCGGCCATGCCACCGACGACCTGACCGCCGCGCACACCGGTACGTCGGCGCAGGCGACCGCTCACAAGGGGAAGAAGGGGCGGCAGGGCCCGCCCGGCCCCACCGGTACCCCCGACCCGGCGGGTTCGTCGGGCCCACGGGGCATCGCGCCCGGCGACCTCGGCCCCACGATCACGGTGACCGCGTCGGCCGGGCGCGACGCCGCCGCACCGGCCCCGCCCGGCTACCAGACCGTCCGGGACCCAGCCGGCTTCACCATGGCCGTCCCCACCGGCTTCACCCGCTCCTACGAGAACTCGCGGGTCTACTACTACTCCGAGGGCAAGCGCTTCCGGATAGGTGTGCAACTGCAGAAGCCGGTGCCCGAGGGGCCGATCGGCGCGATGCGCACGGCGGACGCCAACGGGCCGAAGAACTACCCCGGTTACCGCGACGGGACCGTCGTCGAGACCACCCACAACGGCCTCCGGGCCGGCCGCTGGCAGTTCGTCTGGGACGGCAGCGCCCAGGACGCCGGCGCCCGCTACACCTACGACCTCAGCTGGAACGAGGGCGGCCGGATGATGGACGTCTGGATCTCCTCGCCGGTCGCCTCCCGCGCGGACGCCAAGCGGCAGTTCGACACCGCGATCGACTCCTTCCAGCTGGCCGGCCACTGAGCGGCAGGTCGGCGGCCCTGCCTTCCCGACGCGCCGGAGGGCAGGGCCGGCGGGCGTCCGCCCAGACCAGCACCCTTGTAGCCAGCAAACACTGGCGCAATCGTGTGCCGCGCGCGAAAACCTGTTACTGCCGGGTACACAAAGCGGTCCCGGGCGAATACGCTCGCCCGCATGACGGACTCGCAGGACACCGGAACTTCCGCCTCCGCCGCCGACGAGGCCCCCCGGGACGCGGCCCAGAGCGTCCCCCAGGAGGCCCCCGGGGCCCCGGCCCAGGAGACCCCCGCCGACGGCAACCCGGTCGCGCTCGCCGCGCCCGGCACCCGTACCGCCGCGGACGTCGTCCCCCCGGAAGTGGCCGCCCGCCTCACCCGCGCCGTGGTCGGCAGCGGGACGACCGCCAACCACACCCCGTTCACCGGGGAGAAGCTGGCGGACCTGCCCGAGTCCACCCCCGAGGACGTCGCCACCGCCTTCGAGCGCGCCCGGGCCGCGCAGGAGCGTTGGGCGAAGGTACCGGTCCGGCAGCGCGCCGCGGTCCTGCTCCGCTTCCACGACCTGGTCCTGCGCCGCCAGGCCGAGGTGCTCGACCTGATCCAGCTGGAGACCGGCAAGGCCCGGCTGCACGCCCACGAGGAGGTGCAGGCGGTCGCCGTCGCCGCCCGCCACTACGGCCGCAAGGCCCCGGCCTACCTCCGCCCCAAGGGCCACACCGGCGTCGTCCCGACCCTCACCAAGGTCACCGAACTCCGCCAGCCGCGCGGCGTGGTGGGGCAAATCGCCCCCTGGAACTACCCCTTCGAGCTGACCGTCGGCGACGCCCTGCCCGCCTTCGTCGCGGGCAACGCCGTGGTCATGAAACCCGACACCGAGACCGCGCTGACCGCCCTGTGGGCGCGCGAGCAGCTGATCGAGGCCGGGCTCCCCGAGGACGTCTGGCAGGTGGTCCTCGGCGAGGGCCCGGTCGTCGGCCCGGAGGTCGTCCGGCACGCCGACTACGTCTCGTTCACCGGCTCCACCCGCACCGGCCGCGAGGTCGCCCGGGGCGCCGCCGACCGCCTCGTCGGCGTCTCCCTCGAACTCGGCGGCAAGAACGCCATGTTGGTGCTGCACGACGCCGACGTGGAGAAGGCCGCCGCCGGCGCCGTCCGCGGCTGCTTCTCCTCCGCGGGCCAGCTGTGCATCTCCATCGAGCGGCTCTACGTCCACGAGTCGATCGCCGACGCCTTCGTCGAGCGGTTCGCCGCCCGTACGAGGGCCATGCGGCTGGGCAACGCCCTCGCCTACGGCGCCGACATGGGCTCGCTGGTCGGTGCGCGCCAGTTGGAGACCGTCACCCGGCACGTGGAGGAGGCGGTGGCCAAGGGCGCCCGGGTGCTCGCCGGCGGCCGCCCCCGCCCGGACATCGGCCCGCTCTTCTACGAGCCGACCATCCTGGACGGCGTCGAGCCGCCGATGGCCGTCTGCGGCGAGGAGACCTTCGGCCCGGTCGTCTCGATCTACCGCTTCCGCGACGAGGACGAGGTGGTGGCCCGCGCCAACGCCACGCCGTACGGCCTGAATTCCAGCGTCTGGACCAAGGACGGCCGCCGCGGCCGGGCGGTCGCGGCCCGCCTGCGCACCGGCACGGTCAACGTCAACGAGTCCTACGCGGCCGGCTACGGCAGCGTGCAGTCCCCGATGGGCGGCATGGGCGACTCCGGTCTGGGCCGCCGGCACGGTTCCGAGGGCATCCTCAAGTACACCGAGGCCCAGACCGTCGCCCACCAGCGACTGATGCCGCTGGCCCCCTCCTTCGGCATGACCGACGAAAAGTACGCCGCCTTCATGACCCGCAGCCTGCGCGCCATGAAGGCCCTGCGCCTGCGCTGAGCACGTTCAACCGCCTCCGGCGGGGAAGTTCGTCCCCTTCGGCAGGGATGTTCGTCCCCTCCGGCGGGGGAATTCCAGCCCCTCCGGCGTTTGAGGAGCGGGGTCCGGGGCGGAGCCCCGAAAACGGATACGGAGGTATCGGTGCCACAGCCCAACCCGGCCCAACCCCACGCCCCAAAGGGCGAGTCCAGCTACGACTACGACGTCATAGTCATCGGCTCCGGCTTCGGCGGCTCCGTCTCCGCCCTCCGCCTGACCGAGAAGGGCTACCGCGTCGGCGTCCTCGAAGCCGGCCGCCGCTTCACCCGCGACACCCTGCCCAAGAACTCCTGGGACCTCAGGAACTACCTGTGGGCCCCGGCCCTCGGCCTCTACGGCATCCAGCGCATCCATCTGCTCGGCAACGTCATGGTGCTGGCGGGCGCCGGCGTCGGCGGCGGCTCGCTCAACTACGCCAACACCCTCTACGTCCCGCCCAAGGCGTTCTTCGACGACCCCCAGTGGCGCGAGATCACCGACTGGCAGCAGGAGTTGCAGCCGTACTACGACCAGGCCCGGCGGATGCTCGGCGTCCGGCTCAACCCGACGATGACCCCGTCCGACGTCCATCTGAAGGCGGCCGCCCAGGCCATGGGCGTCGGCGATTCCTTCCACATGGCCCCGGTCGGGGTGTTCTTCGGCGACGGCGAGGACGCCGACGGCACACCGCGCGCGAAGCCCGGAGGGGAGGTCGCCGACCCCTACTTCGGCGGCGCGGGCCCGTCCCGCCGGGCGTGCACCGAGTGCGGCGAGTGCATGACCGGCTGCCGGCACGGCGCCAAGAACACCCTCACCGAGAACTACCTCCACCTCGCCGAGCGGGCGGGCGCGGTGATCCACCCGATGACCTCGGTCGTCGCCCTCACCGAGGACTCCCGCGGCGGCTTCGCGGTCCGGACGCTGCCCACCGACAACAAGAAGAAGGGTGCCGGCAGGACGTTCACCGCCCGCAGGGTGGTGCTGGCCGCCGGCACCTACGGCACCCAGACCCTGCTGCACCGCATGAAGGACAGCGGGCTGCTGCCGTACCTCTCCGACCGCCTGGGCACCCTGACCCGCACCAACTCCGAGGCGCTGGTGGGCGCGCAGACCACCAGCCGGCGCTACCGCGCGCGGCACGGCGCCGAGCGGGTCGACTTCACCCGGGGCGTCGCGATCACCTCGTCCATCCACCCGGACGAGAACACCCACATCGAGCCGGTCCGCTACGGCAGGGGCTCCAACGCCATGGGCAGCCTGACGGTGCTTCAGGTCCCGTACCGCCCGGCCGGCCGGGTCCTGGGCTGGGCCGGCAACATGGTCCGCCACCCGGTGCTGGCGCTCCGCTCGCTCTCCAACCGCCGCTGGTCCGAGCGCACCATCATCGGCCTGGTGATGCAGTCCCTGGACAACTCCCTCACCACGTACCGCAAACCGCGCGGCCTCGGGAAGGGCCTGCTCACCGCCCGGCAGGGCCATGGCGCCCCCAACCCCGACCAGATCCCGGAGGCCACCGAGGCGGCCACCCTGCTCGCCCAGGAGATCAACGGCTTCGCGGGCAGCAACGTCGGCGAGCTGATGGGCACCCCGCTGACCGCGCACTTCCTCGGCGGCTGCCCCATCGGCGCGGACGCCGGCAGCGGCGTCATCGACCCCTACCACCGGCTCTACGGCCACCCCGGCATCTCGGTCGTCGACGGGGCCGCGGTCTCCGCCAACCTCGGCGTCAACCCGTCCCTGACGATCACCGCCCAGGCGGAACGCGCCATGTCCCTGTGGCCCAACAAGGGCGAGCCGGACCCGCGCCCGGCCCCCGGGCGGCCCTACGCCCGCGTGGTGCCCGTCGAGCCCCTCAGTCCGGCCGTCCCCGCCTCGGCCTTCGCGGCCCTCAAACTCCCCCTCCTGCCCGTCCCCCCGGTGCCGCCCAAGAACCCCCACCACCCGACGCCGGAGACCACGACGTCGGAGGAGCCCCCGGAGTAGCCGCACCCACGCGGCTCCCTGACGCGCCCACCCACAGCGAAGGGCCCCGAATCCTTCCGCGAGGGGGGAACGCGGAGGCCACGGGGCCCTTGGCTTTCGGTGCCGGCGTCAGGGCAGCGCCGGCACCGACGGGCGGCGCTGGGGGGGGGGTAGCGCCGCTGGCTCATCGGGTGGTGCGGGGTGGTGCGCGAGATCGCTGTCGCTCCGATGCGGACCGGTGTCGTACGAGGCGAAGGTCCGTACCGGAGGCGGTTCTCGGTTCGTCGAGCATCGTCCTGGATGCGCCTCACCTGGCGCAACCGTTTCGACGGATGCGGTCGGTCCCGGGCGTCCCCAGGACCGACCACCCCATCGGTGTGACCGGGCTGCTGTCCCCTGCTGACCGGTCACGGACCGGAACGAGGTCCCACGACGCGGACCGCTGCCAGCGGCCGGCGTCTCATCGCTCCGGCTTTCCGCCCGTGGGGCGGCGTCTACGCGTAGTCCTGCAGGCCGCGCCTGGCTGGCGTGGCACCGGGAACAACGACCCCTCTCCGGAACCGGTCACGCGCCGTACGGGTGAGAGGGCACCCGAACTCAGTTCCAGTCGGGCCTCCACGCGGACCCCGGCCGGAACCGGCCGGGCGACCGATCGGATCCGGCCGCGGCAGCGGCGCGGAGCCGTCTCAGACCCGGCCCCGGGAGAGCTCCAGCAGGGTCATCGCCACTGCGGTGCCCTGGCGGCCGAGCTGGCCGCGGTAGTGGCCGAGCACCTCCATCTCGCGGGAGAGGCTCAGGCGCGGCCCGCCCGAGGCGATCCGCTCGCGTTGGATGACCGCCGAGACGGCCATCCGTTCCTGGATCAGCCCGATGATGCGGCCGTCGAGATCGTCGATCCGGCGCCGGGCGTCCTGGATCACGTCGGCCGCCTCGGGGGTCCGTGCGCCGGAGTCCGGGGCGGTGGTCGTCGTCGGTGCGGTGCTGCTCGTCGTGGTCATGTCCGTCTCTCCTGGAGTGGGGCCCCGGAGCCCTGGAGGCCGCTGCCGGTCCGGACGGAAACACCAGGCGCCCCGGACCGTCATCGGCCCGGGGCGCCTGGGGAAGTCGTGTGTCAGTCGATCAAGCAGCACGACCATGGCAGCCGGACGGGCCGGTGCCATAGGTAAAGGCGAAGCTGTGCTGCTGGAACATGGCGTTCAGTATGAGCCCGTTAGAATCGAAAGTCCAACCTCTGCTCCACACCGCCGGAAGGCCGCCGAAGTGCCATCAGCGCCCCCTGCCGCCGCACCGGACGTCGTCCTCGTTGTCGACTTCGGCGCACAGTACGCCCAGCTCATCGCCCGCCGGGTCCGCGAGGCCCGGGTCTACAGCGAGATCGTGCCGTCCACCATGCCGGTGGCGGAGATGCTCGCCAAGAACCCCCGGGCGATCATCCTCTCCGGCGGTCCGTCGTCGGTCTACGCCGAAGGCGCCCCCCGCCTGGACCGTTCGCTGTTCGAGGCCGGTGTCCCGGTCTTCGGCATGTGCTACGGATTCCAGTTGATGGCCACCGCCCTCGGCGGCACGGTCGACAACAACGGCGCCCGTGAGTACGGCCGCACCGCACTGGCGGTCAGCCGGCCCGGCTCCACCCTCTTCGAGGGCACCCCCGCCGAGCAGTCCGTGTGGATGTCGCACGGCGACGCCTGCTCGGCGGCCCCCGAGGGCTTCACCGTCACCGCGTCCACGGACCTGGTTCCGGTGGCCGCCTTCGAGAACGACGAGAAGAAGCTCTACGGCGTGCAGTACCACCCCGAGGTGCTGCACTCCACGCACGGCCAGCAGGTCCTGGAGCACTTCCTCTACCGCGGCGCGGGCATCGAGCCGACCTGGACGACCACCAGCGTGGTCGAGGAGCAGGTCGCCGCGATCCGCGAGCAGGTCGGCAGCAAGCGGGCGATCTGCGGGCTCTCCGGCGGAGTGGACTCCGCGGTGGCCGCCGCCCTCGTCCAGAAGGCCATCGGCGACCAGCTGACCTGCGTCTACGTCGACCACGGCCTGATGCGCAAGGGCGAGACCGAGCAGGTCGAGAAGGACTTCGTGGCGGCGACCGGCGTGCAGCTCAAGGTCGTCGACGCCAGCGAGCGGTTCCTCAACGCGCTGAAGGGCGTCTCCGAGCCCGAGCAGAAGCGGAAGATCATCGGCCGGGAGTTCATCCGGGTCTTCGAGCAGGCCCAGGCGGAGCTCGTCGCCGAGGCCGGCGCCGAGGGCGAGGAAGTGGCCTTCCTGGTCCAGGGCACGCTCTACCCGGACATCGTCGAGTCCGGCGGCGGCACCGGCACCGCGAACATCAAGTCGCACCACAACGTCGGCGGCCTCCCCGACGACCTGGAGTTCGAGCTCGTCGAGCCGCTGCGCAAGCTGTTCAAGGACGAGGTCCGGATGGTCGGCTCCGAGCTGGGCCTGCCCGACGAGATCGTCCACCGCCAGCCGTTCCCGGGCCCGGGCCTGGGCATCCGCATCGTCGGCGAGGTCACCCAGGAGCGCCTGGACCTGCTGCGCGAGGCCGACGCCATCGCCCGCGAGGAGCTGACCACGGCCGGT
Source organism: Streptomyces sp. BHT-5-2 (assembly GCF_019774615.1). Lineage (NCBI taxonomy): Bacteria > Bacillati > Actinomycetota > Actinomycetes > Kitasatosporales > Streptomycetaceae > Streptomyces > Streptomyces sp. BHT-5-2. The sequence goes on from NZ_CP081496.1 coordinate 2,254,618, forward strand.
CTGGACCGCGAGATCTGGCAGTGCCCGGTGGTCCTGCTCGCCGACGTCCGCTCGGTCGGCGTCCAGGGCGACGGCCGCACCTACGGCCACCCCATCGTGCTCCGCCCGGTCTCCTCCGAGGACGCCATGACCGCGGACTGGACGCGCATGCCGTACGAGGTGCTGGCCCGTATCTCCACCCGCATCACCAACGAGGTCGCGGACGTCAACCGCGTCGTCCTCGACGTGACCAGCAAGCCCCCGGGCACCATCGAGTGGGAGTGACCCCCGCGGTCTCCCGCTGACGCCTGCCGACGCCGTCTCCCACGCCTGTGGGGGGCGGCGTCGCCGTTTGCGGGGGTGGGTGCGGCGTGGTGCCGGCGGTGGTTGACGACCGAGAGTCCGGAGCGGAAGATTGATTCCGTATTACGGCAACTTATCTCCGCGATGCGGAATTGAGTGGGGTGTGCGCATGAGCACCATCGGTTTCCTCGGCCTCGGCATCATGGGCAGCCCCATGGCGGTGAACCTCGCGAAGGCGGGCCACACCGTGCTCGGCTGGAACCGCAGCCCCGGCAAGGCGGACGCGCTGGTCGCCGCCGGCGGCCGGGAGGCGGCGTCGGTGGCCGGGGCGGTCGCCGACGCGGACGTCGTCATCACCATGGTCCCGGCGTCCCCGCAGGTCGAGGCGCTCGCCTACGGCCCCGACGGGATCGTGGCGAACGCCAGGCGCGGCGCGCTGCTGATCGACATGTCCTCGATCACCCCGCAGACCTCCGTCGACCTGGCCCGGAACGCGGCCCAGAAGGGCCTGCGGGTCCTGGACGCGCCGGTCTCCGGCGGCGAGGCCGGCGCCGTGGAGGGCGTGCTGTCGATCATGGTCGGCGGCGAGCGGGCCGACTTCGACGCCGCCCGGCCGATCCTGGAGGCCCTCGGCACCACGCTCGTGCACTGCGGTCCGCACGGCTCCGGCCAGACCGTCAAGGCCGCCAACCAGCTGATCGTCGCGGTCAACATCCAGGCCGTCGCCGAGGCCGTGGTCTTCCTGGAGAAGTCCGGTGTCGACCTCGCCGCCGCCCTCGACGTCCTCGGCGGCGGACTGGCCGGCTCCACCGTCCTGACCCGCAAGCAGGACAACTTCCTCCGGCGCGCCTACGACCCGGGCTTCAGGCTCGAACTCCACCACAAGGACATGGGCATCGTCACGGACGCCGCCCGCACCGTCGGCGCACCCCTCCCGGTCGGCGCCGCCGCGGCCCAGCTGATCGCCTCCGCAGTGGCCCGGGGTGACGGCGCGCTCGACCACTCGGCGCTGCTCCGCGGGGTGGAACTGCTCAGCGGGTACGGGCGGGAGCGGTAGGCCGGGGGCGCGGCGCGGTTCGTGACGGCGCGGGCCTGGATTCCGGTGGAGGCGGAAGGTAGCTTCCGCCCGAGCGCCGTGAGCCGTACGCGCCAGGAGGAGAACCGCCATGCCCGAGCCGACGCCGATACCCACCGAGCAGTTGCAGTTCGCGATGCCGCCGGCGCACACCGGCGTCGACGAGGAGCGGCGGTACCGCAAGGAGCGCCTGACGGCGGCGCTGCGCCTGTTCGCGCGGCACGGCCTGGAGGAGGGCGTCTCGGGCCAAGTCACCGTACGTGACCCGGAGTTCGCCGACTGCTACTGGGCCAACCCGTTCGGCGTCCCCTTCGCGCTGCTGACCGTCGGCGACCTGGTCCTGGTCAACGGCGAGGGGAAGGTCGTCGACGGCCGCCGCCACGTCAACCAGGCGGCGTTCACCCTCCACGCGCAGATCCACCGGGCCCGCCCGGACGTCGTCGCGGTCGCCCACAGCCACTCCACCCACGGCCGCGCGCTCGCCGCCCTCGGGGAGCCGCTCGACCCGATCACCCAGGAAGCCTGCGCCTTCTACGAGGACCACGCCCTCCACACCGCCTATACGGGCGTGGTGGTGGACGAGGAGGAGGGGCGCCGGGTCGCCGCCTCGCTCGGCCCGCGCAAGGCGGTGATCCTGCGCAACCACGGGCTGCTGACGGTCGGCGACTCGGTCGACGCGGCGGCCTGGTGGTTCCTCACGATGGAGCGCTGCTGCCAGGTGCAGCTGGCGGCCAGGGCGGCCGGCGAACCGGTGCCGATCGGCCATCAGGACGCGCTGCGCACCCGGGAACAGCTGGGCAGCGACCTGGTCGCGTGGATCAACTACCAGCCGCTGTACCAGCAGATCGCGCACCGCGAACCCGAGCTGTTCGGCTGACCGCCCGCCCGTACAGCGAGGCGGCGCCCGCACGGCCGAAGTGGCCGCGGGGCGCCGCCCGTTGGGTGCCGACCCTGCCGCCCGTTCCGCGTCACACGTGCGGGAACAGGGCCAGGAAGGGATCCGCGGCCGCCTGCAGCCCCCGGCTGAACGGTGCGTCGAAGTCCCAGACCAGGAACAGCAGAAAGGCGATCAGCGCGCTGAACACGCCGGCCATCAGCATCTCCCGCCCCGAACGCCGGATCTGGAGGGTGTACATCACCCCGATGGAGATCACGCCCCCGATGATCAGCCCGAACCACACCACCCCCGGAAGCGTGGAATCCGCCGCGTCGGAACGGGCCATCCGGGCGCTGTCCGCGGCCGCGACCTGGTCGACGAGCGGTTGGTAGGACTCCCGCTCGTAGTCGTCCCGCGGGTGGTAGCCCATGACGTCGGTACGGACCTTCGCCAGCAGGTCGGCGCCCCGCTGGGTCAGTTCCCCGCGCTCGGCCATCACCGGCCACTCCTTGTGGACGACATAGCCGACGTAGGACTCGACGTCCTTGCGGATGGTGTCCCGTACGGGCGCCGGCCAGACCTGGACCCGCGCGCTGACCTCGTGCAGCGCCTGCGCCTCGGTCCGCACGGTGTCCTCGGCGCCGCTCCGGGCCTCCCAGACACCGGCGATGGCCAGGCCCAGCACGATCGCGTACACCACCCCCACCATCATCGTGAGGTACTCGATCACGTCAGGCGTCTCGGAGGGGTCGTCGTCCTCGCCGATCCGGCGCTCCTTGAGGACGGTGATGGTCAGGACGACGCCGCAGACCGCGGCCATGGCGATGGTCAGCACCAGCCATTGCGACATGGAGACCTCCTACGAGGAACCGCGCCCGGCGGAGCGGGACGCGGAGCGCGAACGGGGACGGAGCGCGACGCAGGCCAGCACGGCGGGGGTGGTGACCAGCAGGGTCCTGGTCACCACGGAGCGCGTGTGGGGCGGTTTGGCGCGGGTCGGCGTGTAGCCGAGCGGACGGGTGGGGGCCGGGGCCGCCAGGTGCTGCACGGCCGGTGGCGGCGGCGGTGCCGGTGGCGGTGGCGTGCGGCGGACCGGCGGGGCGGGCCGGGGCGCGGGTGCGGGGGCGGCCGGGGTGGCGCGCGGGTGGGGGCTCGGTGGCGGCGCGGCCGGTGCGGGCGGTGGGGCCGGCGGCGAGGGGCGGGGCGGGGGAGTGGGCTTCGGGGTGGGCGTGGGCCGGGTGCAGGGGATGTGCCAGCCCGGCGGCACGGGGAAGTCGGTGGGCAGGTGGACGGGGGGCGCGGTGCCGGCGTAGGCGCAGTTGTCGCCGGCCGGCCGCGGGAGCGCTCCGGCGCGGGCGGCGGCCGACGGGGGCGTGAGCAGGGCCAGGGCGGCCGCGAGCGTCGACGCCGCGGCCAGCGCCAGCGCCGCGGCGCGGACCAGGGTGGCGAACGGGGGCCGGGCCCGGTGCGGGGCCGGGACCGTTCGGTCGGATTCGTGTATCTCGCGCACGGCGGGAAGCTTGCGCAGCCCCCGGGCCGCGCAGCCGCTGTTCGACGGCGATTCGCCCGAACGGGGGAAGTGCGCGACAGGGCGTCCGGGCGGCTTCCGGAAGCCCGCTGCATCGGGGGCACAGTTGAGCGTCAACCTGCTGACGCCGTACGGGACTTCCGTGACCAGGACGATTACCGGCCCGACCGGTGACCTGGGGCACAATTCCCGTTGAGAGACGAGAAGTTGATACAAGCGGCGGCGGGGCGGTACGGACGTGTCGGTGGATTCGGCGAGCAAAGTGGCCGGAAGGAGCGAGCCGAGGGGTGGCGGGGCGCCCGGTGACGGCGGCGCGTGCCGCTGCGGCCGGTGCCCGCACGGGGCCCGCGAGGGGCACCGGCAGGCGCTCACCGCGTTCGTCGCGCTCCGTGAGGAGTTCGCCGCCGGGCGCGGAGTGCCGGCCGGTCTGGCGCATTCCGCAGGCGCCGCCCGGCAGTGGGTGTCGGACGAACTGACGCTGTCCGCACGGCTGCTGGCCGAGCGCGGCGCCGCCGAGAGCGCCTCCTGGCCGGCGGCCGCCCGCCGGCACACGGTGGTGGCGGTGTGGGCCTTGGTGCTGGCGCTGCTGCTGGGGCAGGCGTTGACCGCCGTCGGATCCGGCTGGACGGCCGGCCGCACGGCCACGCTGGCCGCGGCCGCCGTTCTCGCCGTCGGGGCGACGGCGGCGTCCTGGCTCCACCGCGAACAGGGCGGCGCACTGGCCCCGTTGGTCGGCGAGGACCGCCGGCTGTCCACCTCCCGCGCGGTCGCCGCGGCCTGGGTGGCGGCGGTGCTCTACGCCGTGCTGACGCTCGCCGTCCACCTGGCGGTGGTGCCCGCCCCGGACGCCCGGCAGCGGCTGCTCTCCGGGCTCGGGCTGCTCGCCTCGGGGGGACTGCTGGCCATACTGGCCATCGGCTGTGCGGTGGCGGTGCTGGCCTACGGGATGACGGCCGGGCGCGTCCGCTCCGGGCGGGTGCAGAAGATTCCGGCGGACCGCCCCCGGGCCGCCGACCTGCTGGCGGACGACGCGGGCCGCGGCAGCTTCACCGACGCGCAGTATGTGCTGGTGAACGCCGCGGTGCTGGCGTTCGCGCTGGTGCGGCTGGCCGCCGACCCGGCCCGACTGCCCGCGCTCCCCTGGGTGCTGGTCGTCCTGGCGGGGCTCTCCGGGGTGACGTATCTGGCGGGCAAGGCCGTCGCCGGGGGCCGGCCGGTGATCCTCTCCGTCGTTCGCTCGCGGGAGTTGGGCGATCTCGCCGCGCCGATCCGCACCGGTGACGACATCGAGATCCGCGGCGCCGGCTTCGTGCCGCCCGGCGCGGGCACCCCGGACGGGCTGGCCCGTACGGTCGTCCGGATCGGCGGGGTGCATGTGCCCGTGCCGCTCGTGCCGGTGCCCGGGGGCTTCGCCAACCCGACGGACGGGGTGCTGACCGTGCCGGTGCCGGTCGATGTGGAGCCGGGGCCCGTGGACGTCCGGGTGATCACGGCGGCCGGGGCGGAGACGCGGGCCTACCGCATCGAGGTCCAGGACTGATCCAGGTCCAGGACCGACGGAGCCGGAGGGCTACGGGCGCGCGTGGTCCGTGCGGGGCGTGCCGACCGTACGGGGCGGGTGGTCCGTGCGGGGCGGGCGTCGGGGGGCCTCGTGGCGGCCGGTAGGGCGTGCGGCGGTTCCGTGGGGGCGGGGGAGGTGTTGGAGGGGGCGCAGGTGGCGTGGGAGGGAATCCCGCGCGTCCATGCGTACGTATCTCGCCAAGCCGTGCGGGCACCGGCACAATCGTCTGCCCCGGTGGCAACGGAGAGGCGGACGCCATGGCTCACGCACACCGCACACATCCCGTCGACGTCGGTGAGGCCCGAACCGGCGGACTCCGCGGCGGCCCGGGGCGGTTGGCGCTGCTCCCGCTGCGGATCTTCCTGGGGGCCACCTTCCTCTACGCGGGGCTCCAGAAGCTGACCGACCCGGCGTTCCTGGCCGCCGGCGGGAAGGGATCGCTCGGCGCGCTGCTGGGGCAGGTGCACGGCAGCGCCGCGCTGCCGCAGCTGGTGGAGCTGGCGCAACGCAGCCCGGTGGCCTTCGGCTATGCGGTCGCCGGCGGCGAGGTGCTGGTCGGCATCGGGACGCTGCTGGGGCTGCTGGGACGGCTGGCGGCCCTCGGCGGCGCGCTGATCTCGCTGACGCTGTGGCTCACCGTGAGCTGGCCCGCCACTCCCTACTACTACGGCAACGACCTCGCCTACCTGATGGCCTGGACACCGCTGGTGCTGGCCGGCGCGCCGGGATTCTCGCTGGACGCGGCGCTGGCCAACCGCCGCCGGCGGCACGGCACCCGGCTCTACGGCTGACGGGGGCGAGCCCCGCGCGCAGGGCCGCCGGGCGTGCGGGGCGGCGGTCATGACGGCTGCCGGGGCGGGGCGTCCCGCTGGTGGTGGCGGCGGACGGTGGCCCACACGGCGGTGGTGATCCCGGCGAGCAGCAGGCCGGCGGGGAGGGCGAAGAACAGCCAGGGGCCGGGGGCGTGCCAGAGGCCGAGGGCGTCGAGGCCGTAGCCGGCGCCGACGACGAGGGCGGCGACACCGGCGATCAGCCGGCCGGGCTCGAAGGGATGGCGCTTCACTGGGGGGCTCCCTGCGGGGTCGAGGCCGGAGCCGGGGCCGAGGTCGCGGTGGACGGCGGGGCGGACGTGGCGCGTTCGACGGTGAGCTGACCGGCGCCGACCTTGAGGTCGAGCTCCACCGCACCGCGCGGCTTCTCGCCCTTCTTGAGGCCCTCGGCGGGCAGGGTGACCTGCCGTTCGCGGTGGCCGGCGACGATCTCCACGTCGTTCGCCGCGTCGCCCGGCAGCTGGATGTCGCCGACGCCCAGCCGGAGGCGGAGCATTGCGGTGGTGCCCTGCGGCAGCGTCACCACGAGCCGCCCGGCGCCGACTTCCGCGCTGCTGCGGACCGTCGTGCCGGGCTTCGGTGCGAGTTGGCCGAGATCGAGCCGGCCCTCGCCGGAGCCGACCGCGTAGTGCGGCTGGACGGCGGCGACGGTGGTCGGGGACCAGGTGCGCTTCTGCCAGTCGGCGGTGATGTTGGTGGGCAGCGCCATCGCGCCGGCCAGCAGCGCGGCCGTCAACACCGCCATGAAGACCGTGCCGCCGCCGGTGCGGCCCAGCCAGGCGCTCAGCACCAGGCCCAGCCCGAAGACGACCAGCGCGGCGGCCAGGCCCGCCTGGAGGGACTGGGCCAGCGCGGCGTGCCGGGTGACGGTGAGGCCGGCACCGGCGCCGGCCACGACGGCCAGCAGGAACGTGCGGCCGCCGATCCCCCGAACGGCGGCGCGGGCGGGCCGGGGCGGGGCGGCGACGGTGCGCGGCGCGGCCGCGGGGCCGGGCCCCGGGGACCAACTGCCGCGCGGACGGGGGCCGTCCGACACACCGTGGGCGAAGTCGTAGTTGATCTCCAGCCGGGTGTCCTCCGGGCCCCAGAGATAGCCCCGGCGCAGCAGTGGCTCGGTGCGCGGATCGCGCCACCAGGAAGGGCTGTTGGGCGCCGGGGGCGCGGTGGCCTCGGGCGGCGCGTCGGCGACCGCCTGTGCCGTGGCGGCGTCCACCGAACCGGGCCCCTCGGTCTGTGCGCGGCGGCGCCGGCGCGACCAGTAGGCGGCGCCGGCCACGGCCAGCGTCACCATGATCGCGAAGGACATCATGCTGCCCTTGCCGAGCGTGGTCAGGAACAGCGCACAGCCGGCCAGCGCGCACAGCAGGGCCGTCAGCGCCGAGCCCTCGACGCGGCCGGAGAGCAGCCGGCGGGCCTCGTTCTCCTCCTCGCCGTCGAGGGGGACGAGCAGCCAGGCGAAGCCGTAGAAGATCAGGCCGAGGCCGCCGATGGACAGCACGGCGAGCACGACCCGGAAGAGCACCGGATCGACGTCCCACTGCCGGCCCAGGCCGCCGCACACGCCCGCGACGACCTTGTGCCGCCGGCTGCGGCGCAGCGGGGCGGGCGGCGGCGCGGGGTCGGAGGCCGCCGGCTCCGCGGCGGTGGGTGCATCGTTCATGGAGCCATGGTGACAAGCGCGGCGGCGTTCGCGGTATCGGTGAAAACCCTGGCCGATCCCTGATTTCCCCCGAGGCGACCCTGACGCGTCCCCGACGCCTCCCCTGGGGCGTGGCCGGGTCGCCGTGCCTGCCGGGCGTCACGGGCGGACGCCGGGACCGGCGTCGGGACCGACGTCACGGTCCCGCGCGGAGGGCGGTCACCGCGGCGGGAGGGGCGGCGCCGGGCGGGAGGCGGCGGCGGTAGCATTTGCCGCGCAGGGGCCGCGCACGCCCCGCGGGCCGTGGCCCGCACAGGAAAAAGACACGTCGCGGCGGTGGCCGGAGGTCTGTTTCGGCCTGCCGAAGACTATCGTTGCGCCCTGAATACGTACGGGTTTCCGGAGGGGCGTGCGGTGGCGGAAGCGGCGTCGGTGGATGAGGGGCGACTGGTCGCCGGGCGATATCGCCTGGTCGAGCGGATAGGCCAAGGCGGAATGGGCACCGTCTGGCGGGCCCGGGACGAGCTCCTCGGGCGCCAGGTGGCGGTCAAGCGCCTGCATGTCTCACCCCAGTTGGACGCGGACGAACTCGCCACCCGCCACGCCCGCACCACCCGGGAGGCGCAGGCCGCCGCGCGGATCAACCACCCCAACGTCGTCGGCGTGCACGACGTCGTGGACGACGAGGGCTCGCCGTGCATCGTCATGGAGTACGTCCCCTCCTCGACGCTCGGCGACGCCATCAAGGAGGCGGCCCGGTCCGGCACTTACCTCACGCCCCGGGAGGCCGCCCGGATCGGCCGCGGCATGATCGCCGCGCTGCGCGCCGCGCACTCCGCCGGTGTGCTGCACCGCGACGTCAAGCCGGGCAACGTCCTCCTCGGCGAGGACGGCCGGGTGGTCCTCACCGACTTCGGGATCGCCGTCGCCACCGGCACCACCACCCTCACCAAGACCGGCGAACTCGTCGGCTCCATCGACTACCTGGCGCCCGAGCGGGTCAAGGGCTCGACGCCGGGCCCCGCTTCGGACCTGTGGGCGCTGGGCGCGACGCTCTATCAGGCGGTCGAGGGGAAGCCTCCGTTCCGCAAGAACACCGCGGTGGAGACGGCCTACGCGATCGCCGTCGACCCGCTGGAGGCGCCGCGCAACGCCGGCCAGCTCGGCGCACTGATCGAGGCGCTGCTCGCCAAGGAGCCGGGCGACCGGCCCACCGCCGAGGTCGTCGAGCAGGCGTTGCGGGCCGCCGAGGCCGAGGCGGAAACCGCGCTGATGGGCTGGCCCACGCTGGCGTTGGGCACCGTCGGCCGTGGCCGGACCGCGACGGGCGAGCCGTCCGACGCCCTCACCCACCCCGTGACGCAGACCTCCGTCCCGGTGGCCGACGAGAGCGGCACCGGTACCGGAGAACGCACGGACACCGGCGCGCCCACGGGGAGCACCGCCGGCACCGCCACCACGGGGACGGCCGCCGTCGCCGCCTCCGGCACGCACCACCACCCCGCCGGCACCACCACCGATGCGCACCGCCCCGCCGGCACCGCGGACGCCGAGGCCACCGGCCCGGTGGCACTGGCTGCCGGCAGGACCACCGGGCCGCTCGCCGGCGCCCGCACGGACGTGGTGACGAACGGCCCGGCCCCGCGCAGACGCCGCGGCCGGGTAGTGGCCTGGGCCGTCGCGGGCGTCCTGATCGCCGGAGGCGGCGGGGGCGCCGCCTGGTACCTCAACCACCGCGACGACGGTTCCGCGTCCGGCAACGACGCCGGCAAGAGCACCCCCGTCCTGCCCGGCGCGCCCCACGTCGGCGTGAGCCCGCCGCCGCCCACCCCGAAGGGTTACCGCCGGGTCACGGAGAAGAGCATCGCGGCGTCCTTCCCCGTGCCGTCCGGGTGGCGGCGGGAGGTCAAGGACGGCGGCCGGCAGATCGTCTACACCTCGGACGCCGAGCTTGCCCAACTCACGGTCAGCGGCCTGGACTTCTCCTCGGCGGACCAGGTCGAGCACTTCAAGAGCGTCGAATCGGACCTCAAGGTCCAGTACCCCGGCTACAAGCGGCTCCGCCTCCAGGACACCATCTACCAGGGCGACCCGGCCGCCATCTGGGAGTTCACCTTCCCGGGCCGGGCCCGCGAGTACCGCGGCATCGACCTCGGCTTCGGCCGCGAGGGCGGCAAGGAGTACGCCGTCTACGTCTCCGCGCCGTCCGCGAACTGGTCCAAGTTCGAGCCGGTCTTCGCGAACGTGAAGGACGGGTTCCGGAAGACCGCGCCGACGGGCTGAGCGGCCCGCGGGAGAACCCCGGGGCGGGTCAGGGACGGTTCAGGGTCCGACCCTGATGTCCCGGGCCCGGTCGGCGTGTGACGATCTGAGGCATGACCACAGCGCCACCCCGCGCCGAGACGATCTACGCCCCGGCGCCGGACCCCGACGACCCGCCCGTGCGCAAGCTCTACCGCAGCGCCGAGGGGCGGCTGCTCGGCGGCGTGGCACGCGGTCTCGCCGGGCACCTCGGCCTCCCGGTCTCCTGGGTGCGGATCGTCTTCGTCGCGCTCTTCATGGCCGACGGCATGGGCGCCCTGCTCTACGCCGCCTTCTGGTTCTTCGTGCCACTGGGCGTCGGCGGCGTCGAGACCCGGCCGCCCGCACCCGGGGAGGACCGGCGGCGCCTGCTCGGCCGCAGGCCCGACAAGGGACAGGTCCTCGCGCTGGTCGCGCTCCTGGTGGGGGCGGCGATCGTGGCGTCCCGGTTCCAGCCGGGCCGGGCCAACGTCTATCTCTGGCCGGTGCTGCTGATCGGCGCCGGCGTCGCCCTGGTCTGGCGCCAGGCGGACAACTCCCGCCGCGCCCAGTGGCTGGAGCTCGGGCGCCGCAAGGGCCTGCTGCCGATGGTGCGCGGCGCGGCCGGGGTGCTCCTGGTCGGCGCCGGCGTCACCGGCATCGTCGTCCTCCAGGGCTCCGTGCAGAACCTCGGCTCGGTGCTGCAGGCCGCGCTCGCCGTCGTCGTCGGCATCGCCCTGCTGGCCGGCCCCTATCTCGTACGGATAACCCAGGACCTCTCCGAGGAGCGCCTGATGCGCATCCGCGCCCAGGAGCGCGCCGAGGTCGCCGCGCACGTCCACGACTCCGTCCTGCACACCCTCACCCTGATCCAGCGCAACGCCGACGATCCCAGGGAAGTGGCCCGGCTGGCCCGCGCCCAGGAGCGCGAGCTGCGCGCCTGGCTCTACAAACCCGAGGGCCGCGGCAAGGACGAGGACGAGGAACCGGCGACGGTGGCCGAGGCCGTGCGGGCGGCCGCCGCCGAGGTCGAGGACCACCACGGCGTCCCCATCGAGGTCGTGGTCGTCGGCGACTGCCCCCTGGACGAGGCGCTCGGGGCCCAGATGCAGGCCGCGCGCGAGGCGATGGTCAACGCCGCCAAGTACGGTGGCGAGGGCGGCGCCGTCCAGGTGTTCGCCGAGGTGGAGGGCCGCACGGTCTTCGTCTCGGTGCGCGACCACGGCCCCGGCTTCGACCTGGACGCGGTCCCCGCGGACCGGATGGGGGTACGGGAATCCATCATCGGCCGGATGGAGCGCAACGGCGGCACCGCCCGGCTGCGCGCCGCGCCCGACGGCGGCACCGTCGTCGAGCTGGAGATGGAGCGCGCCGAGGACCGCGACCGCACCGGCGGGGAGGGGGCGCCGGAATGAGCGCGGCGGCATTCCCGGCCGCCCCGGAGGGAGACGGCGCCGGCCGCGGGCCCGCGGGGGCGTTGCCGCCCGGGGCAGGGAATCATGACGGGGCAGACACCGAAGGACGGACGGACGAGATGAGCAGCGACGACGCACAGCAGGGCGAGGCCGGCGGCGAGGACCAGGGCCGCACCGTACGGGTCGTGCTGGTCGACGACCACCGGATGTTCCGCACCGGCGTCCAGGCCGAGATCGGCCGGACCGAGCAGACCCGGGTCGAGGTGGTCGGCGAGGCCGCCGACGTCGACCAGGCGATCACGGTCATCACCGCCACCCGCCCCGAGGTCGTCCTCCTGGACGTGCACCTCCCCGGGGGCGGCGGCGTCGAGGTGCTGCGCCGCAGCGCCGCGATGATGGCCGACCCCGAGCGGCCGGTCCGCTTCCTGGCGCTCTCCGTCTCCGACGCGGCCGAGGACGTCATCGGCGTCATCCGCGGCGGCGCCCGCGGCTATGTCACCAAGACGATCACCGGCACCGACCTCGTCGACGCGATCTTCCGGGTGGCCGACGGCGACGCGGTCTTCTCGCCGCGGCTGGCCGGCTTCGTCCTGGACGCCTTCGCCTCGACGGACGCCCCGCCGGTGGACGAGGACATGGACCGCCTCACCCAGCGCGAGCGCGAGGTGCTCCGGCTGATCGCCCGCGGCTACGCCTACAAGGAGATCGCCAAGCAGCTGTTCATCTCCGTCAAGACGGTTGAGTCACATGTCTCGGCCGTGCTGCGCAAGCTCCAGCTCTCGAACCGCCATGAACTCACCCGCTGGGCGGCCGCTCGCCGGCTGGTCTGACCTGCGGATTCACCGAGAAGGGGGCGCACGGGGGCGGACGAGTGGGAGCCGCCCCCGCAGCGGAGGGCGCGAAGGGGGCGCGTAAAGAAGGCTTCAAGCCGGGCAACCAGGATCGTGTGGATCGCCATCTAAGGGCGCGGAGAGGCTCGCTGCCGAAGGCGGGGCCGGAACCACGCCCACGCCCCACGCGCACACGTCCTGGAGACGAGATCCCGATGAGCCTGACGGGTACGCCTTTCTTCCTCTTCTCGATCCTGCTGTTGATCATCGCCGTCGTGCTGCCGTTCGCCCTGTGGGGCAAGGTGGCCGGGCCGCCCCTGCTGCGGGGCCTGTCGCGGCTGCTGATGCTGCTGTTTGCGCAGGTCACCGCCATCACGGTGGTCTTCGTCATGGTCAATAACGCCAACAACCTCTACGACAGCTGGGGCGACCTGCTCGGCACCGGCAACCACATCGACCAGGCCAGGAACCTCGGCCCGGACGGCCTGGGCGGCAAGAACCTCAAGGACGAGCCCAAGGTGCTCCAGCACTTCCGGCCGGCCGACGACCCGGTGCTGGGCGCCGGCGTCCAGATGACCGACCTCAAGGGCCAGATCTCCGGCGTCAACGGCGAGGTGTACGTCTGGCTGCCGCCGCAGTACAACGACCCCGCCTACAAGCACAAGAAGTTCCCGGTGGTCGAGCTGCTGCCCGGCTACCCCGGGTCCGCCAAGTCCTGGTTCGGCTCGCTCAAGGCCAACGAGCAGCTCGGCTCGCTGATGCAGAGCGGAGCGGTCAAGCCGTTCATCCTGGTGGCGCCGCGCACCAACGTCCTGCCCAACGCCGACAGCGGGTGCGTCAACATCCCCGGCAAGGTCAACGCCGACAGCTGGCTGACCGTCGACGTCCGTCAGATGGTGATCGACAACTTCCGGGCCGGCGACAAGCCGGACTCCTGGGGCCTGGCCGGCTATTCGGCGGGCGCGCACTGCGCCACCAAACTGGCGCTGGCCCACCCGGACCGGTACCGCGCCGCGGTCGGCATGTCCGGCTACAACGACCCGGCGATAGAGCGCGACTCGCTCGCCGGCAAGGACCCCAAGCTGCGCGTCGAGACCAACCCGATGCACATCCTCAAGGCCGCCAACGACGCCGGGAAGCCGCCCCGCACCGCGCTGTACATCTCGGGCGCGAGCGGCGACGGCTACCAGGCCGGAATGGGCCTGAAGCAGCTGGCGAAGCAGCCGACGACGGTGACCGTCGAGCAGATCTCGTCCGGTGCGGGCGGGCACACCGTGCCGGTGTGGAAGCGCCAAGTTCCGGAGATCTTCCGCTGGTTCGGGCTGCTGCTGCGGGGCTGACCGGCCGGCCCTCCGGCGGAATTCACCCTTCGGGTGAAACTCCGCCGGAGTCGGCGGAAGCGGGCACAAACCCGCGCCGGGGACCGTTGTGCGAGTGACGGAGGTCATGCACGACGAAACGGGGGTTGGCGAAATGCGGGTCGACATCGATGACGGGTCGAGGCGGCACTCCGACGCCGAAGGGGCGCAACGCGTCCCGGACGGAAGGGAGACGGCCCGGCGGCCGGCTCCCATGGTGCCGTATGCCGGGCCGAGCGCCGATCGCACCACCTTCGAGTCGGAGTTCAGCCGGGTCGGCGGGTATGCGCAGGCGGTCCGTGCGGCCCGTGCGGACCGCCATGGCGGGCTGGCCGAACGACCGGAGATATTCGGGTAGTTCGGCGGGTATCCGCGGGCCCGCGAGGAGCACGCGGCGGGCCGCGCTACGCGGGGCGGGTGGCTCCTGCGAAGGGCAGTTGGTCGAGTGGGGCGATCTGGACGGGTGCTCCCGGGTGCGGGGCGTGGATCATCTCGCCGCCGCCGATGTAGAGGCCCACATGACTGATGCCGGAGTAGAAGAACACCAGGTCCCCCGGGGCGAGATGGGGCCAGGCGACGCGAGTGCCGGAGGTGATCTGGGTGTAGGTGGTCCGGGGCAGGGTGACGCCGGCGGCCTTCCAGGCGGCCAGGGTCAGCCCGGAGCAGTCGTACGCGGCCGGGCCCGTCGCACCCCAGGCGTAGGGCCTGCCGAGGGCGGCGTGGGCGAAGGCCACCGCCCGGGCGGCGCGGTCGACGGGCGCAGGGGCCGGCCGCGCGGGTGCGGCCACGCTTGCCGCCGGCTCCGGAACGCGCGGCGTCGAGCACTCGGCGGCGTACGGCGCGGCTTGTTCGGGGGCGCGGGGACCCGACGGCTCCGAGATACGGGGACCTGACCGCTCCAGGGCACGACGGCCGGACGGCGCAGGCGTGCGGGGACCCGACGGCTCCAGGGCGCGGGGGTGTGACGGTTCCAGGGCGCGGGAGGCCGGCTGCTCCGGGCGGTGGGAAGTGGGCTGCTGCGGGCCGCGGGAGGCGGGCTGCTCCACCGCGTCAGGTCCGGCCTGTTCCGGCAGCCGTGGGGCGGTGGGATCCGGGGGGCGGTCCGTGGTGGTCGTGGGGTGGCTGCCGAGCCGGCGGACGCTGCCGAGGCGGCGGGCCCAGCCCGCCACCGCGGTCGCCTGGTGGCTGCCCGTGCGCTCCAGCACCGTGGCGCCGTCCAGATAGCGCTGCGGGTCCGCGACGAGCAGCAGCCCGCTGCGGGTGCTGCGCGCGGTACGGCCCAGGGCCGGCGGTGGTGTGAGCGGCGGCCGCTCACCGGCCGTGTGGTGCGACGCCATGGCGGCCGTCACTTCCTTCCCTGCGGGGCGGAACGACCGGCGGGGTACGGGCCCGGTCGTCTGAAGGAGGAAGCTAAGCCCGGGGTCACGACGAGAAACCCCCTTGCCCGGCATTGCCCGATTCCGACCGCGTGCGAGGCGGGGATGACCGGCCCTCCGCCCGGGACGGGGCCGAGGAACGGCGGGCGCTGACCGAAGCGGGCATCGCGGGCGCCCTGCCGGAAAGGGCGTGCTATGGGACGGATACGATCCAGCACTATGGACGTAGTAATCAATGTCTTCGTCGCCCTGCACATCATCGGCATCGCCTCCCTCCTGGGTGGCTTCCTGACCCAGATGAAGGCGATGGGCGCGGGCGCCGCCCGCTTCGTGCCGGCCATGCTGCACGGCGCGCTGACGATGCTGGTCACCGGCATCGTGCTGGTCGGCCTGAACCAGATGCAGGGCAACTCGATCAACAACATCAAGATCGGCATCAAGATGGCCGTCCTGGTGGTGATCCTGGCGCTGGTCTACGTCAAGCGCGACGAGGAGAAGCTCCCCAAGCCGCTCTTCGGCGCGGTCGGCGGGCTCACCATGTTCAACATCTTTCTCGCGGTGCTCTGGACCTGAGCCCACGGGTCACGGGCCACAGGCCACACCGCCGTACCGACGGCTCACCGCGCGGTCATCCCGCTCCCGCTCCGAAATCCGGAGGCGGAGGCGGCGGATGACCGCGCGGTGGCGTGTGGCGGGGTGTGAGGGGGGTGGCGTGCAGGGCCGCGGAGGCGGGGGCCGTCAAGGACGCGGGGTGCGCGCCCGTATGTCGGTTATCCGGGCCGGACGCTGCCGTAGATCGGCATGCCGTAGATCGACTCGACCCGGACGCTGGCGCCCGGGTGCGGGGCGTGGATCATCTCGCCGCCGCCGATGTACATCCCGACGTGGCTGATGTCGTTGAAGAAGAACACCAGGTCGCCGGGTTGGAGATCGCTGCTGGTGACCCGGGTGCCGACCTTGACCTGGTCCCAGGTCGTACGCGGCAGGTCGACCCCGGCGGCCCGCCACGCGGCCTGCGTCAGCCCCGAACAGTCGTAGGAGCTGGGTCCGGTCGCGCCCCAGACGTACGGTTTGCCGATCTGGGCGCGGGCGAAGGCGAGCGCCTTGCCGGCCTTGGTGGAGTACGAGCCGCTGTCGGACGTGCCGCCGCCGGAGCCCTGTCCGGAGCCGCTGCCGCCGGGCTGCTGCTGGCGCTGCTGGGCCTCCTTGCGGGCCTGCTCGGCGGCCTTGCGCTGGGCCTCGGCCTCCTTCTGCCGCTCCAACTCGGCAAGCCGCGCCTTCTCCTGGGCGGTCAGCCGGGACAGCAGCTCCCGGGCCTCGGCCAGCTTGGCCTGAACGTTTCGCTTGCTCTCCTTCAGAGACGCCTGCGACTCCTGGAGGCCCTCCAGGCTGTGGGTCGCCTCCGCCCGCTGGCGGGCGGCGGCCGCGGCCTGCTCCTCGTAGTCCGTGATCGCCTGCTTCTGCCGCCCGGTGAGCTGCTCCATCAGGTGGTTGCGGTCGACGAACTGCTGCGGGTCCTTGGCCAGCATCAGCTGGGCGGTCGGGCTGATCCCGCCGGTCTGGTACTGCGCCGAGGCGAACGCGCCCAGGCGGCGCCGGGACTCGTTCATCTTGTCCGCGCGCCGGGCGGCCTCGTCGAGCAGGCGGTTCACGGTGCGCTGCTGGCCGTCCGCCTTCTCCTTGGCGGCGTTGTACTTCTGGGTGGCCACCTCCGCCTGCTGGTAGAGGTCGTCGACCTTCTGCTTGACCTCCTCGATGGTCGGCTGCGGCGCCTTGGGGGCGGCGTTCGCGGTCTGCGAGAGCAGCGTGACCGAGGCCAGGGCGGCGGTGGTGAGCCCGGCCGCCGTACGACGGCCGCCGGGTGTGGCGAGTATGGGGGTGCGCGGCTTGCGGTGGGACGCCAAGGCCGGCGACTCCTTCCGTGGACCGCCTACCGGGTTAGCTGTCGGGTTCGGGCGGTGTGCTGACGGAAGGCTTGCCCTACGACCCGTGCGCCCGCCTGGCGACGGTCGCACCGGTCGATTCACCCCGGTGGTGCGTGTCGGGTCCCCGGCTCCGGGTGCCTGACGGCAGGTCCGGACTCGGCGGGGGCGGCCCGTGCGAACGCTGTCGTCCGCTGGGACGGCGGGCTGCCCGAGCGAGACCGTAGCCAACTCGTGTGGCTCCTGTGAAGGCTGGTGTTCGATATGCCCGAAACCTTTTTGTGACCAGAATGTGAGCGGCCCCAGGTTTGCGCACCACCGCACACGACGGCGACCCCTCCGTGCGGTACCGGCCAATCCGCCACTCCGCAACCACGTGTCAGTGCGGCGGCCTAAACTCGGTGGGCGATGAGCAGCCTCTTTGACGACAGCTTCCTGGCGGACCTCGGCCCCGCGGACGAGGAGCCCCCGCCGCCGCCCGAGGACGAGCACGGCCCGGCCCCGGAGGAGATCCCCGCCGACCTCTTCGGCGGGAGGTTCGACGCGCCCGCGCCCAGGGAGCCGTACTACCGCGACGGCGCCGCCCGCCCGGCCATCGACCCGGCGGCGCTCCTGGAGGGGCTCAACGACCAGCAGAAGGCCGCCGTGGTCCACAGCGGCGGCCCGCTGCTGATCGTCGCCGGCGCCGGCTCCGGCAAGACCCGGGTGCTCACCCACCGGATCGCCCACCTGCTCGCCGAGCGCCACGTCCACCCCGGCCAGATCCTCGCGATCACCTTCACCAACAAGGCCGCGGGCGAGATGAAGGAGCGGGTCGAGCAGCTGGTCGGCCCGCGCGCGCACGCGATGTGGGTCTCCACCTTCCACAGCGCCTGCGTGCGGATCCTGCGCCGCGAGTCCAAGAAGCTCGGCTTCACGTCCTCCTTCTCGATCTACGACGCGGCCGACTCCAAGCGCCTGATGGCCCTGGTCTGCCGCGATCTCGATCTGGACCCCAAGCGCTTCCCGCCCAAGTCCTTCAGCGCGAAGATCTCCAACCTCAAGAACGAGCTCATCGACGAGGAGACCTTCGCCGGGACGGCCGCCGACGGCTTCGAGAAGACCCTGGCCCAGGCGTACGCGATGTACCAGGCCCGGCTGCGCGAGGCCAACGCCCTGGACTTCGACGACATCATCATGACGACGGTCCACCTGCTCCAGGCGTTCCCGGACGTCGCCGAGCACTACCGCCGTCGCTTCCGCCACGTCCTCGTCGACGAGTACCAGGACACCAACCACGCCCAGTACACCCTCGTCCGCGAGCTCGTCGGCCCCGGCACAGCCGAGGCGCCCGCCGCCGAGCTGTGCGTCGTCGGTGACGCCGACCAGTCGATCTACGCCTTCCGCGGCGCCACGATCCGCAACATCCTCCAGTTCGAGGAGGACTACCCGGACGCCACCACGATCCTCCTGGAGCAGAACTACCGCTCCTCGCAGACGATCCTCTCCGCCGCCAACGCCGTCATCGAGCGCAACGAGAACCGCCGCCCCAAGAACCTCTGGACGGACGCCGGCGCCGGCCCCAGGATCACCGGCTATGTCGCCGACACCGAGCACGACGAGGCCCAGTTCGTCGCCGACGAGATCGACCGGCTCACCGACGCCGGCGACGCCAAGGCCGGCGACGTCGCGGTCTTCTACCGCACCAACGCCCAGTCCCGGGTCTTCGAGGAGATCTTCATCCGGGTCGGGCTGCCCTACAAGGTCGTCGGCGGCGTGCGCTTCTACGAGCGCAAGGAGGTCCGCGACATCCTCGCCTACCTCCGGGTGCTCGCCAACCCCGAGGACGCCGTCCCGCTGCGCCGGATCCTCAACGTCCCCAAGCGCGGCATCGGCGACCGCGCCGAGGCGATGATCGAGGCCCTGGCGCTGCGCGAGAAGATCACCTTCCCGCAGGCGCTGCGCCGGGTCGACGAGGCGTACGGCATGGCCGCCCGCTCCGCCAACGCCGTCAAGCGGTTCAACGTCCTGATGGAGGAGCTGCGCACGATCGTGGAGTCCGGGGCCGGCCCCGCCACGGTCCTGGAGGCCGTGATGGAGCGCACCGGCTATCTCGCCGAACTCCAGTCGTCCACCGACCCCCAGGACGAGACCCGGATCGAGAACCTCCAGGAACTCGCCTCCGTGGCCCTGGAGTTCGAGCAGGAGCGCGGCGAGGAAAATCCCGGCACGCTCGCGGAATTCCTGGAGCAGGTCGCCCTGGTCGCCGACTCCGACCAGATCCCCGACGAGGACGAGGACGGCACGGGCGTCATCACCCTCATGACCCTGCACACCGCCAAGGGCCTGGAGTTCCCGGTCGTCTTCCTGACCGGCATGGAGGACGGCGTCTTCCCGCACATGCGCGCGCTCGGCCAGACCAAGGAGCTGGAGGAGGAGCGCCGGCTCGCCTACGTCGGCATCACCCGCGCCCGCGAGCGGCTCTACGTCACCCGCTCCACGATGCGCAGCGCCTGGGGCCAGCCCTCGTACAACCCGGCCTCCCGCTTCCTGGAGGAGATCCCGGACGAGTACCTGGACTGGAAGCGCACCGGCCCCGCGACGCCGTCCGCGTCCATGGGCGGGCTGTCGTCGTCGCGCGGCTCCTCCGGCGGGGGAGGCATCGGCGGCGGGATCGGGGCCTCGCTGTCGTCGGCGCGGTCCAAGGGGCCGAGCGGCTTCGCGACCCGGCGGGCCGCCGACCGCCCGGTGGTCTCGCTGGCCGTCGGCGACCGCGTCACCCACGACAGCTTCGGGCTGGGCACCGTCGTCGGCGTCAAGGGCAGCGGGGACAACGCCGAGGCGACCATCGACTTCGGCGGCGAGAAGCCCAAGCGCCTCCTGCTGCGCTACGCACCGGTGGAGAAGCTCTGAAGCTCTAGAACCCCGTCCCGGCCGAGCGGAAAGCGCCCGGGGTCCGTCGCGGTGTGCGGCGGGCCCCGGGCGCTTCTTCCCCGCGCCCGGCGGCGCGGGGCCCGTACGGGCTCAGTACGGGTTGAGGTCGTGGGCGCGCAGCCACGGTATCGGGTCGACCGCCGCGCCGCCGCCGGGTCTCACCTCGAAGTGCAGGTGCGGGCCGGTGGAGTTGCCGGAATTGCCGGAGTAGGCGATGGTGTCGCCGGCCTTGACCGAACCGGAGCGGATCTTGGTGCTGCTCAGGTGGCAGTACCACGTCTCGGTGCCGTCGGGCGCGGTCACGATCGCCATGTTGCCGTAGGCGGAGTTCCACTGGGTGTGGACGGTGCCGTCGGTGGCCGACATGACCGGGGTGCCGTAGCTGACCGGGAAGTCGATGCCGGTGTGCACCGACATCCAGTTCACCCCGGCCTGGCCGAAGAGCGCGCTCAGGCCGTGCTGGGTGACCGGCAGGACGAACTTGGGGCGCGCCGCCTCCTTGCGGGCGGCCTCCTCCGCCTTGCGCTTGCGCTCCAGGTCCTGCCGCTCCTTGAGGTCCAGCCGCTCCTGGGTACGGCTGGCCCGCTCGCGGAAGTCCTGGGCGCTGGCGCTGAGTCCGGCCAGCTGGCTGTCCAGCTTCTTGTTGGCCGCCGTCGCCTGCTTCATGGTGCCGGCGTCCGGTGCGGCCTGGGCCGTCGCGGTGTCCTTCTCGTCCCCGCCGAACTGGCCGACCGAGGCCGCGGCCGCCGCGCAGACGCCCATCGCGGCGACCGAGGGCACCGCGACCGTCAGCAGCGCCGAGCGCTTGGCCTGGCGCCGCCGGCCGCGGTTGCCGCCGCGGACCGCCTTGCCCGCCGCGGGACCGCTGACCGGTACGGGGGCGGCGGCGTCCTCCTCCGGGACGGCGGTGACCGGCATCGCCTGGGTCATCGCCTCGGCGATCGACGCGGCGCCGGTGGCCGAGGGGTCGGTGGTCGAAGCGGCGGTGGCCTCGCCCTCGGGGGACTGCGCGGTCCCGGTGGTCTCGGCGGGCCCGGTGGCGAACGACGCGAGGGGCGCGTCCCACAGGAGGGTGTCGCCGGCACCGACGGTGTCGTCCGCGGGCGGGCCCGCCTGGGCCGGGATGCCGGGGGCCGGGGCGGACGGCGGGGCGCTGGGGTCGGCGTAGTCGGCGTAGTCCGCGGTCGACCAGACCGCGGTGGCCTCGTAGCCGATCGGCTCCTGGACGGCGGTGGCGGCGGCCGCGAAGGCGTTGGTGTCGTAGGCCGCGGCGCCGTAGCCGGAGTCGTAGGAGGCGGTGTCGTAGGCGGCCGGGGCGTAGCCGGTGGGGTAACTGCCCGTGTCGTAGCCGCCGGTGAGGGCGTCCTCGTAGGCGGCGCCGGTGCCGTGGGCGGCGTAGGCGCCGTTGTCGTAGCCGCTGTTGTCGTCGTAGCCGCTGCCGCCGCCGTGGGGCAGGGAGTCGTAGCCGCCGACGTGCCCGTAGGCCGCGGTGTCGTACCCGGTGTCATACGGGGCGGCGGTGGTGTCCGTGCCGTAGCCGGGGGTGTCGTAGGCGGTGTGTGCGTACGGGTCGTAGCCGGCGTTTCCGTAGGCGGCGGTGTCGTATCCGGCGGTGGGGTAACTGCCCGTTCCGTAGGCGTCGGTGAGGTGGTGGGCCGCCTGGTGGGCACCGGTGTCGTAGGTGCCGTGGTCGTGGCCGCCGGGGTGCGAGCCGAAGAGGGGGGCACCGTCGCCGTATGCCTGCCGTGCATAGGAGGCATCGGAAGCGTGGCCGGTCGGAAGCTGAGCCCCCGATGGGTGACGGTCGTCCACCAACTTCTCTTTCGCCTCGGCTGCAGGAGAATTAGCGGCGACTGTACCCGGCGGTACGCGACGGCGACAATCTTCCCGAAGTTTCGGGCCCGGCGACGCCGGGCGATCGGCCGCCTTCCGTCGGCGCGCATGCGCGTTCCTGGCGGCTCGTTCGAAGTCCGTTCGAGGAAAGGGGAGGTCGGGAGGCGGGCAGCGGAACGCGCGCAGCGGCCGAGTGGGGAGCGGGGCGGCTGGTGGGCGGCCCGTCCGGTGGTCCGGTGGCCGCTCGGGACGCCGCTCAGGCGACCGATATCGCGTCGCGGGCGGAGGCGGCCGCTTCGGTGGACATCAGTGCCTTCCGTATGCCGGCCGCCACGGTGGCGTTGACCGGCAGCGCGAGGTGGCCGACGCCGATGACCCGGACGTTCTCCACCATCAGGTCCGGGTGGTCGATCCGGGCTGTGGTGGCGGGCACCATGACCTGGTCCTCCTGGCCCCAGAACGCCACAAAACGCGTTCGGCAGCGCGGTGCCGGAAGCGCCAACTCCGCGATCACCGGGGAATCCGGGCGCATCTGCCGGACGATCGGATGCGCCGACATCAGGGGCGCGACCCGGGTGCCGGAGTGCGGGGTGCCCAGCGTGACCAGCGTCCGGACGCGGGCGTCGCCGCCGCGCCGCTGTACGTAATAGCGGGCGATCAGGCCGCCGAGGCTGTGGCCGACGATGTCCACCCGACGGTGGCCCGTCCGGGCGCAGATCTCTTCCACATGGCGGCCCAACAGCTCGGCGGCCCGGCGCAGATCGCAGGTCAGCGGGGAGTAGTTGAGCGCCTCGACATGGCGCCAGCCGTGCCGGTGCAGGGAGCGGCGCAGCAGCACGAAGACCGAGCGGTTGTCGACGAAGCCGTGGAGCAGCAGGACCGGCGGGTGGGCGCGGCCCTCGGTGGGCAGGCGGGCCGGCGCGCCGGCCGCGGAGGGTACGGGCAGGGGTTGCTCCTGGGCGATGCCGGTGGGATAGAGGAGGAGATGGGCGGCGAGCACGCCCATCTCCACGAGCGTCGTACGGAAGAGAAGGGGTGCGGAGAGAACAGGCAGAGCCCCCATGGCCGACCTCCCGAACGGCATGCGGAAGGCGACGACCCCCGAATGCCCTTGTGGGAAACCGTGAGCGGCGATCGCGATGCGGCGGCCCCGCGCCGACCCGGCTGCGGCTCCCCGGACGCCCGGTCCGTGTGTGCGGCGCCGGCCGTCCCTGGCGGCGGCCGACACGCGGAGCGCGGCGCGTGGCGAATGTGTCCCATGTGTGATTTCCCCCTCGCCGGATGTCACGAAACGGCTGCGTACGGGATGCTGTAGATAACGTTCGTTCACGCTCGTGGCCGCCGGATCGCGGTGGCGCGATCGAATGTCGGCTCGGCGGCACCGCCCTGGCGGGGTCGCGCATGGCTTGGAGGCAGGGATGAGTGTGGCGCGGCAGGACGGGGCGCAGTCGGAGGGCCAGGGAGCGGTGGGCCGGTCGGGGCCGATCCGGGTCGTCGTCGCCAAGCCGGGGCTCGACGGGCACGATCGGGGCGCCAAGGTCATCGCCCGGGCGCTGCGGGACGCCGGCATGGAGGTGATCTACACCGGGCTGCACCAGACGCCCGAGCAGATCGTCGACACCGCGATCCAGGAGGACGCCGACGCCATCGGACTGTCCATCCTCTCCGGCGCGCACAACACCCTCTTCGCGAAGGTGCTCGCCCTTCTCGAAGAGCGGGACGCGATGGACATCAAGGTCTTCGGCGGCGGCATCATCCCGGAGGCGGACATCGCGCCGCTGAAGGAGCAGGGCGTCGCGGAGATCTTCACGCCGGGGGCGACCACCGCCTCGATCGTCGAGTGGGTCAACGCCAACGTGCGCCCGCTGGCCGTCTGAGAGGCCCGCGCTCGACGGCCCGGACGGCCCGGATGACGGCCCGTACGGCGGCCCGTTCGGTGGTCCGTGTGCGACGGTGGTCCGGTCCGCCCCCGGGGCGGACCCAGCCGCTGTCGGCGGTACGGGCCCGCGGTACGGGCCGTCCGGCGGTGGGCGGCCGCGGGCGTCATGATGCCTCCCCGGTGAGCTCGGCGTGCATGGTGGCGCGCAGGCGGAGCGTGCCGACCAGGCGCTGGAACGCCTCGGACCAGTAGCCGCCGGAGCCCGGGGAAGCGCCCTCGGGCTCGTCCGTGACCGCCGTGAGCATCTCCAGCCGGTCGGCCGCCGCCGGGTCCAGGCACCGCTCGGCCAGACCCATCACCCCGCTGAAGCTCCATGGATAGCTGCCCGCGTCCCGGGCGATGTCCAGTGCGTCGACCACCGCCCGGCCCAGCGGCTCGGACCACGGGACCGCACAGACGCCCAGCATCCGGAAGGCGTCCGCCAGGCCGTGCACGGCGATGAACTCGGCTACCCAGCCCGCCCGTTCATCGCCCGGGAGGGCCGTCAGCAGCTTCGTCAGATCCCGGGACGAGCCGGCCGGCGCCAGCTCGGCCGCGGCCCGGCCGGGATCGCCGGGCGCGCCCAGCAGCGCCCGCGCCCACTCCGCGTGCCGCTGGCGCACCGCGGCGCGGCACCAGGCGTCGTGCAGCTCCGTACGCCAGTCGCCCGCCACCGGGAGCCCGACGATCTCCGCCGGGCTGTGGCCGCCCAGGTGAACGGGCCAGCGGTCCAGCGGCGTCGCCTCCACCAACTGGCCCAGCCACCAGGCGCGTTCCCCCCGCCCCGAGGGTGGCTTGGGGGCGACGCCGTCCCGCTGCATCCCGGCGTCGCAGACCCGCGGCGGATCGAGGACGAGGACCTCGCCGGGGGCCGGCTGCTCCGGGCCGGCGGCGGCCAGGCGGACGCAGGCCAGGCTCCGTTCGGCCATCCGGGCGGCGAGCGCCGAGCCGGGCAGGGCGGAGAGCAGCTCCGCGGCGGTGGTGCGGACATTGCGACTGCGGTCGGACAACGCCTGCTCCAGGAACGGCTCGTCGGCCGGTGCCAGGCATTCGCCGAGCGAGTCCAGGAACATCAGGCGGTCCTCGGCGCGCTCGGTCGCCCAGGTGGCGGCCAGCAGCTCCAGCCCGTCCCGCGGGTCGCGCCGCCGCATCGATGTCAGCAGCGCGACCCGCTCCGCGAACAGCCCCTCCTCCCACAACTGCCGCACCGCCTCGGAGGATTCCGCGCCCGGCAGCGAGAGCGGGCCGCCGGCGATGCCGCGGAGCGCGAACCTCCAGTCGGCGTTGAGCCGCGCCAGCCACAGGCCGCGCGGGCCTGCCAGGGCGAGCGCTGCGGGCCGCAGGTCCGTACGGGACCGGGCGGCGTCCAACAAGGCGGGCAGCAGCGCCTCGGGGGCGCGGTAGCCGCGCTCGTCGGCCGCCGACAGCCACTGGGGCAGCAGCTCGGTGAGATCGGGGTCCGTGCCGCGCCGGCCGCCGGAACCGGGATCGCGGTCGGCGAGCAGCAGCCCGAGCCGGCGCCGGGCGGCCGGTGGCAGCGGCGGGCGGGGGTCGGCGGGGGCCGGGGGCGGCCGCTCACCGGCCGGCGCGGGGCGCAGCGCGGCGCGCCGCCGCACGGTGCTCACGGCCGCCGCGTCCAGCAGCGCCGCCGCGGGGCTCTGCCCGGCCCGGACGGCCACCGGCGGGGTACGCCGCCCGACACCGAGGAGCGCGGCGCCCACCAGGTCGGGCCAGGGGGCGGGGGCAGTGGCGGAGACGTCGGCGTCTGGGAACGGGGGCTGCGCGGGGGGCGTGGGTGCCGTCGATGCGCTGGATGTCGTGTGTGTGGTTGGCATGCCCTGCCTCCGGGGAGGGTGGTGCGCGGATGGGGGCCTGGCGCGCCGGGGTGTCGGCGCGGCGGGTGGTGGGCAGTGGGCTGTCGCCGGCGGGGCGGTGTGGTGGGTGGCGCTGTGGTGCGCGCTGCGCGCCGCGGGTCAGCGGGTCAGCGGGTCACAGGGGCAGCGGCACCGGTGAGGGGTCCCAGACCGTCAGTGGCAGGAATCCCCGATGGCCGCAGGTCCCGAAGACCGTGACCGGTGCGCCGCCCGATATGGCCGCCAGCTGCCACAGGGCCGTACGCCCCAGGAAGCCTGGGTCGAGGGGGAGGGCGGACTCGCCGTCGGCGTCGGCCAGTTGCCAGCCGCGGCCCTCCCCGCCCGGTATGGGGGTGACGTCGGTGAGCACCACCGGCCAGGAGTCCAGCCACGGGTCGTCGCGCAGTGCGTGGCCGTATGCGACCAGGGCGGCGTCGATGCCACAGCCGGACGGGACCGGCCCCGGGGCCGCGGGGGAGTGCCGCTCGCCGAGGGCGACACGCAGCGGCCGGGCTCCCGGGTAGTAGGCCAGATCGGCGTCGAGCAGCAGGCCCGGTGGCAGAGCCACCTCCAGAGGACGGTGCGGTCCGCCGAAGGAGAGGTGCAGCGCCATCCGGCCGGTCCGCTCGCCGCGGAGGAAGATCCGACGACTGGTCAACAGCCCCTCTTCCCCGTCCTGTTGGGCGAGCACGAGCCAGCGGTCCCGGATCGTCACCGAGTCCGGGTCGGACAGGACGTCCGCGGCCTCCGTGGTCAGGCCGACCCGGGCGCGGACGGTCGCGGCCAGCGGGGCCGGGAGTCGTTCGAGACCCAGGAATGCCTGGTCGAGGAGGTGCAGCAGGGCGCACTCCTCCAGTAGGCGGGACGGCCAGTCCGGGCCGGAGGAGAAGGTGGGACCGCCCAACTCGCGTACCCGGGAGGCGAGTCCGGGAGCTTGGGCGTCGACCATTCGGGCGGCGGTCTCCTCCCAGGAGTCCGGCCCGGCTGCGTCGACTCCGTCCGTGCCGGTGTGGGAGGGGGTGCCGATGTGCGCGGCGGCGCCGGTGTGCGAGACGGCGTCGATGTGCGAGACGGCCCCGCTGGCGCGGCCGTTCGCCGCGAGGCCGGAGTGCAGAAGATCCTCCAGCCGCTGCTCCAACTCCGTGGCCCCGGCGCCGATCCGCTGCATGCGGCGAGTCGCGCGCTGCCGGGCCGCGGCGAGCCTTTCGCCCGCTGCGCACGAGGCCCCGCCGGGCGTCGGCGTGAGCGCCTGGTCCATCGCCCTGCTCTCCTCCTGAAGATTCATCCGATCCCCCTGCGGATTTCCGTCGAACCCCGTCGAACCTTTGCCGTTGAACCCTGCCGTCGAACTCTGCTTTCGCGCCCTGCTTCCGCGCCCTGCTTCGAACCTCTGCGGATTCGCTGTCTTCGACGCTACGACGCACCACTGACAATCGCCCTCGGCCGACGCCAACTGCCCAGGTCAGGCCGGTTTTCGGGGGATTGTCAGTGGTCTGGTGCAGGCTTGGAACCGCAAGCGGCCGGCGGGTTCCGCGCGGGGTGCCGGCCGCACATCGTGCGACGAGGGGGAAGCATGAGCGAGAACGGCAACACGACACAGGACCGGGCGCGCCCCGCGGCCGGGGACGTACTGCGACCGCACGCCGAAGTCGCCTTCGCGCAGGAGCTGGCGGCGCTCGCGGCGGCCGACGACCGGCCCCGGCCGGAGCGCTGGCGGCTCTCGCCGTGGGCGGTCGCGACGTATCTGCTCGGCGGCACGCTCGCCGACGGCACGGTCCTCACGCCCAAGTACGTCGGCCCGCGGCGGATCATCGAGGTCGCGGTGACGACCCTCGCCACCGACCGCGCGCTGCTGCTGCTCGGCGTGCCCGGTACCGCCAAGACCTGGGTCTCGGAGCACCTGGCGGCGGCGGTCAGCGGCGACTCCACCCTGCTGGTCCAGGGCACCGCCGGCACCCCGGAAGAGGCGATCCGCTACGGCTGGAACTACGCCCAGTTGCTCGCCCACGGCCCCACCGCCGACGCCCTGGTGCCCGGCCCCGTGATGCGGGCGATGGCGCAGGGCATGACCGCTCGGGTGGAGGAGCTGACCCGGATCCCGGCCGACGTCCAGGACACCCTCGTCACCATCCTGTCGGAGAAGACCCTGCCGATACCGGAGCTGGGCCAGGAGGTGCAGGCCGTCCGCGGCTTCAACCTGATCGCCACGGCCAACGACCGCGACCGCGGGGTCAACGACCTCTCCAGCGCGCTGCGCCGCCGCTTCAACACCGTCGTACTGCCCCTGCCGGCCACACCGGAGGAGGAGGTGGACATCGTCGCCCGGCGGGTCGAGCAGATCGGTCGCTCGCTCCAACTCCCGCCCGCACCCGGGGGGATGGACGAGATCCGCCGCGTGGTGACGGTCTTCCGCGAGCTGCGGGACGGCGTCACGGCCGACGGCCGCACCAAGCTCAAGTCGCCGACGGGCACGCTCTCCACGGCGGAGGCGATTTCGGTGGTCACCAACGGCCTCGCGCTGGCGACCCACTTCGGGGACGGCGTGTTGCGCCCCGGGGACATGGCCGCCGGCATCCTCGGCGCGGTGGTCCGCGATCCGGCCGCCGACCGCGTCGTCTGGCAGGAGTATCTGGAGAGCGTGGTCCGTGAGCGCGACGGCTGGAAGGACTTCTACCGCGCCTGCCGGGAGGTGGGCGTATGACCGGCGGAAGCGGGGCGGCGGGGCCGGTGCTGCTCGGGGTGCGGCACCACGGTCCGGGCTCGGCGCGGGCGGTGCGGGCCGCCCTGGAGCAGTGCGCACCCCGCGCGGTGCTGATCGAGGGACCACCGGAGGCGGACGCCCTGGTGCCACTGGCCGCCCGCCCGGAGATGCGGCCGCCGGTCGCCCTGCTGGCGCACGCCGTGGACGACCCGGGCCGCGCGGCGTTCTGGCCGCTGGCCGCCTTCTCCCCGGAGTGGGTGGCGCTGCGCTGGGCGCTGGAGCACGACGTTCCGGTGCGTTTCATCGACCTTCCGGCGGCGCACTCGCTGGCGATGCCGGACGGGGCGGCGGAGCCGGGCGGGGAGACGGCACCGAAGGGGGAGGCGGCGCCGGAGGGAGGGCCAGGGGGCGCGCGGCTGGATCCGCTGCGGATGCTCGCCGGGGCCGCCGGGCACGACGACCCCGAGCGCTGGTGGGAGGACGCGGTCGAGCACCGCGGCACGCGCGGGGCGGACGCCGACACGGACACGGACGCGCTGGCTCCGTTCGCCGCGCTCGCCGAGGCCATGGCGGAGTTGCGTGCGACCTACGGCGACGGCGGGGGTGATCGCGACGCGCTGCGGGAGGCCCATATGCGACTCCGACTCCGCGCCGCACGGCGGGAGTTCGGCGATCCGATCGCCGTCGTATGCGGCGCCTGGCACGTCCCCGCACTGGCCCTCCCGGACGGGCGGCGGCGCTCCGGCCCCCACCCCACGGCGGCCGCCGACCGGCAGCTCCTCAAGGGGCTACCGAAGATCAGGACGGCACTGACCTGGGTGCCCTGGACCCACCGGCGGCTCGCCCGGCGCGGCGGTTACGGTGCCGGCATCGCCGCACCCGGCTGGTACGGCCACCTCTTCGAAGCCCCCGACCGTCCCGTGGAGCGTTGGCTGACCAAGGCCGCCCGGCTGCTCCGCGAGGACGACTACGCCGTCTCGTCCGCGCATGTCATCGAGGCGGTGCGGCTCGCCGAGGGGCTCGCCGCGGTCCGCGGCCGCCCGCTGGCCGGCCTCGCCGAACTCGACGACGCCGTCCGCGCCGTCATGGGCGACGGCTCCGACGTCCCCGCCGCACTGATGCGCGACCGCCTGGTGGTCGGCGACGTCCTGGGCCGGGTTCCCGAGGACGCCCCGGCCGTCCCCCTCCAACGGGACCTCGACCGCCGCCGGCGGACGTTGCGGCTCAAGCCCGAGGCGGCCGAGCGGGAGCTGGAGTTGGACCTCCGCAAGGAGACCGACGCCGGCCGCAGTCGACTGCTGCACCGGCTGCGGCTGCTCGGCATCCCCTGGGGCGAGCCGGTCCGCTCCCGGGGCGGCACCGGCACCTTCCGGGAGACCTGGCGGCTGCGCTGGGAGCCGGAGCTGTCGGTGCGGGTCGCGGAGGCCGGCATCTGGGGCACGACCGTGCTCGCGGCGGCCACCGCCAAGGCCGCCGCCGAGGCCGCGGAGGCCGGCACGCTCGCCGAGATCACCACCCTCGCCGAGCGCTGTCTGCGCGCCGGGCTGCCCGACGCCCTGCCCGTGGTCATGCGGGCCCTGGCGGACCGCGCGGCCCTCGACGCCGACGTCGGCCACCTCGCCCAGGCGCTGCCCGCCCTCGTCCGGTCGGAGCGCTACGGGGACGTCCGCGGCACCGATGCCGGCGGGCTTCGCGAGGTGGCACTGGGCCTGGCCGACCGGATCTTCGTCGGCCTGCCCCCGGCCTGCGCGGGCCTCGACGCCGACGGGGCGGACGAGATGCGCGGCCACCTCGACACCACCCACCAGGCCATCGGCCTCCTCGGACAGGCCACGGATCGGAGCGGGGAGAACAGGCAGAAGCGGCACGGGGAGGACGAAGAGGGCGGAGAGGACGGGGAGATCGGGGAGATCGGGGAGATCGGGGAGAACCGCGAGGCATCGGACCGGACGACGACCGGCGGGGCCAGGGCCGCGTCCCTCCGGGAGCGCTGGGCGGCAGTGCTCCGGGTGCTCGCCGAACGGGAGGCCGTCCCCGGGCTGCTCCGCGGACGGGCGACCCGGTTGCTGCTGGACGACGGACGACTGCCTGGCGAGGGCGCGGAGCGGCTGATGGCACTCGCCCTCTCGCCCGGCACCCCGCCCGCCGACGCCGCGGGCTGGATCGAGGGCTTCGTCGGCGGCCCGGACGGCGGCCTGCTGCTGGTCCACGACGAGCGGCTGCTGGCACTGGTGGACACCTGGCTGACGCGGGTCCCGGACGCCGCGTTCACCGACGTCCTGCCGCTGCTGCGGCGCACGTTCGCCGCGTACGGCACCGGAGTCCGGCGCACCCTCGGCGAGTTGGTCCGCCGCGGCCCGTCCGACGCATCCCGCCACCCCGGCGCCGGCCTAGCGGAGCCGGCGGCGCCCGGCTTCGGCCCCGGCCTGGACCGCGACCGCGCCGCCGCCGTCCTCCCCACCCTCCGCCTCCTGCTGGGCATACCCGAGCACGGCGCCATCGAGATGGGCGCGGCCGGCATGGGCAGGACGACCGGCCCGCGACGAGGGACCAACTACGTGATGGGGGCGGGGAGATGACGAGTGCGACCGACCGGGACGCGGAGCGGCTGCGCCGCTGGCGGCTGGCGCTGGGCGGGGCCGGAGCGGACGGCACCGACTGCCAACTGCGCGGCAGGGACGCCGCGATGGACGGGGCGCTGGAGGCCCTCTACGGACAGCGGCGACAGCATCGGCGATCGGGCCGTGGGGCACCGGACGACGGCGGGACCCGGGCCGCCGGGCTCGGCGCGTCGGCACCCCAGGTCGCCCGCTGGCTGGGCGACATCCGCACCTACTTCCCGTCGTCCGTGGTGCGGGTGCTGCAGCGGGACGCCATCGACCGCCTGGGGCTGTCCGCGCTGCTGCTGGAGCCGGAGATGCTGGAGGCCGTCGAGGCCGACGTCCACCTGGTGGGCACCCTGCTCTCCCTGAACAAGGTGATGCCCGAGACCACCAGGGAGACCGCCCGGGCGGTCGTCCGCAAGGTCGTCGCGGAGCTGGAGCGGCGGCTGGCCACCCGCACCCGGGCCACGCTCACCGGGGCGCTGGACCGCGCCGCCCGGACCAGCCGCCCCCGGCACCGCGCCATCGACTGGGACCGCACCATCCGTGCCAACCTCCGGCACTACCTCCCGGAACACCGCACCGTCGTCCCCGAACGGCTCGTCGGATACGGCCGCGCCGCACGGGCGGCGGCGAAGGACGTGGTGCTCTGCATCGACCAGTCCGGATCGATGGCCGCGTCCGTGGTGTACGCCTCGGTGTTCGGGGCGGTGCTGGCCTCGATACGGGCCCTCGACACCCGGCTGGTCGTCTTCGACACCGCCGTCACCGACCTGACGGACCACCTGGACGACCCGGTGGAGCTGCTGTTCGGCACCCAGCTCGGCGGCGGTACGGACATCAACCGGGCGCTGGCGTACTGCCAGTCGCGGATCCACCGCCCCGCCGACACCGTCGTCGTCCTCATCAGCGACCTCTACGAGGGCGGCATACGCGACGAGATGCTCAAGCGGGTCGCCGCGATGAAGGCGTCCGGCGTGCAGTTCGTGACCCTGCTCGCACTGTCCGACGAAGGGACGCCCGCCTACGACCGGGAGCACGCTGCGGCCCTCGCGGCCCTGGGGGCACCGGCGTTCGCCTGCACGCCCGACCGGTTTCCGGAGGTGATGGCGGCCGCACTGGAGAAGAGGCCGCTGCCCATACCGGACATGGCGGAGCAACGGTGACAGGAAACCCGGGGGGACTTGCGCGGCACCTGGCGTGTCGTGCAAGGATCAGGCATCGCTCGATCACCCGTGACGGGTGTGACACCGAGGCACTGTGCCCGGCTGTCCCCGTCCGCATGGGAAGGTCCCCTCCTTGTCCGCTGTGCTCGCCCTGCCTGCCGCCGTGCGCCTGCCGCGCACCGTGGCCGTACGGCGCGCACTGCTGTCGGGGCTCTTCCTGATCGGCTTCGTCCTCCTCGGCATCGCCTTCGGCACCGGCGCACACGCCGCCGACCGGAGCCCCGCCGACGGCCACCCGGCCGCATCCGCGCTGACCGGGGCCCAGGCCCCGGAGGGCGCCACCGCCACCCGGCGCACCGGCCGACTGCCGGAGTCCGGGGACGAGTTGGCACACCAGAGCCGGGCGGCGGACGCCGGAATCGCCCGCGGTACCGACACCGCGGCGGCCACGGTCGAGGGCGCGGTGCGCCCCGCCGAGCGGGCCGCCGCACCGGTCACCGGACGGCTCACCGGCCCGCTGGGCGAGGTGGCCGGCGTGGTCAAGGGGATCGGCGAGATCGGGGACACGGTCGGCGGTGCGCTGCCCGTCCACCTCCCCGTCGGCACCCACCCGGGTCGGCCCGGCGACGGCGGCACGCCCGCGCACGGCGGGACGCCCGGTGGCGCCCCGACGGGTCCGGGCGCAGTGCCGGCCGGCGACGGCCCGGCCGCCTCGCACGTGTTCCGCCCGGCGCACTGCGGTTACGCGCCGCAGCACCCGGCCGCCGCACCGCACCAGCACCGTCCCGTCGCGCTCGCGCAGCGGGACGCCGGTCACCATGACCTGCCGGGCCAGGGCCCGCAGGGTCCGGCCGCGCCGCCCGCGCACACCGCGGGCGACGGCCACGGTCCCCGTGGTGGGGACCAGCACGCCGCCGTTCCGGCGGACTCCCCGCGCTTCCGGCTGCTGCCGGGTGGCGTCCGTACGGCCGATGGCGCCCCGACGCGCCGACGGGCCGAAGAAATCCTCGAATTCCCGGGCTAGGGCAGACCGCTCCGCGTCTGAAAGGACCTGCCGCGCGGGGGCGGCACAGGTCTGCCCGTTGAACCTCCCGAATTCGAAGGACACCACCACCATGCGCACCAATATCCGCCGTTCCATCGCCGTCGCCGCCACCGCCACCGGCCTGTGGGCCCTGGGTTCGGTCGCCGCCAATGCCGCGGAGCTGCCGGCCACCCCGGACCTGCCCGCCGTCGGAACCGTCACCGGTGCGGCCGGGCACCTGCCCACCGGCGCGGTCACCGGCACCGTCCAGAAGGCCGCCGGCACCGCCACCGCCACCGTGAACGGCGTGGCCGGCAAGGCGACCGGGGTCCTCGGCGGCGGTGTGTCGGCCGACAAGCTGCCCACCGGTCGGCTTCCGCAGGTCGGCGGCGTCGTGGACGGCGTGCGCAAGCTCGTCGGCGGTGCCGGCCCGTCCGGCCTGAACACCGGCGACGTCCAGAAGGCCGTCGACGCCAAGCAGGCCACGAAGACCGTCAAGCAGGTCGGCAAGGTCGCCGACCACGCCGACCTGGGCAAGGCCGGCAAGCTGGTGGACGGCAAGCTGCCCGCGCTGCCGAAGCTGCCGGCCGTCCCGGGCGTGCCCGCCGCCAAGCTGCCCGGCGGTCTGCCCAAGGGCCTGCCCGGCGTCCCGGCGCTGCCCAAGGTCCCCGGCCTGCCCAAGGCCCCGGGTTCCGCCGACAACCTGCTGGCCGGTCTCGCCGGTGCGGGTCTGCGTCCCGAGCAGCTGACCAAGCAGGCCCAGGGCGCCCTGGCCACCGCGCGTCCGGTCGTCGACCGCACCGCCGCCGACGTGCTGCCGCCGGTCGCCGGCCGCGCCGTCGCCAAGGTCCTGCCGGTCGCCCAGGGCGCGGTCGGCAACGTGGGCGTGCTCGCCGGTGACGCCGCCGGCCAGGCCACCCCGTTCGTGACCCTCGTCAGCGGCCGCGTCCAGGTGTTCGCGCAGGGCGCGCAGGGCCAGGCGGTGCCGTTCGCACAGGGCATCGCCGGTCAGGCCACCATGCTCGCGCAGGGCGTGGGCGGCGACGCGGTGCCGTTCGGGCAGGGCCTGACCACCGTCGTGGTGACGGACGCCAAGGGCACCGCGACCACCACCGTCGCCGGCGCCCAGGGCCTGGCCCCGGCCGTGCCCGCGAACCTCGCCGACCTGACCAACGCCGCCAACATCCCGGCGGTGCCCGCGCTTCCCGTGCAGGGTCTCTGAGCCGTCCGGCGGACCCGTAGGGAGTGCACCGGTGAAACGGCCGCGGCGGCGGTCGGGAAACCGGGGCACGCGGGACGCCGGATGAGGCGGTCGCAGAGATGTGGGGATCGTTGCGCACCGCCCAGTGAAAGACGCCGGGTGGCCCTCTGTGGGGGAGGGCCACCCGGCTTTTTCGTGCGTGCGGGGGGAGGGCGGGGAGGGCGGGGCGTCTCCCGTAAGGGGGAGGCGAACGGATTCCCTAGGGGACGCAAGGCCCCCCTTCGGGGCCGCAACGTGCTGCGGCAGGCGGCGTATTCCCGTTCCAGGAACGGGAGTTACCACCGGACCGAGGGATGCGCGCCGGCTCCGAGAGCCCAAACCCGATGTCCACCCCACCCGTCCGCACCGCCCCGCCCGCCTCGCTCCACCCGCCCCGCCACGAACGGCGCACGGCGGCTCCGTGTACGGCAGATGACGGCGAAGCCTCACGCGGGCCCGGTCGGGCCTGTGAAATGCGCTCGACGCGCCGAGGCATCCCTGCGGAAAAGGGGCGGCGCCGCACGTTGGCCAAAAGATCTGTGACCGTAATCACCGCCGGAGTGTGATCTGTGATTTAGGGACGCATGTCCAGCGGCGATACGCTGCGAGACGGACATGCCGCGTATCCGGACACCGTGTATACGCCTCCCCTGTGACAGCGCCGTCACGTTGCCCTTCGCGGCACGCCCATCGCAGACGAACGAACCGCGATCACTACGGCGATTCTGAGAAGACAAGGGACGGACGCGCGTGGACCTGTTCGAGTACCAGGCGAGGGACCTCTTCGCCAAGCACGGTGTACCGGTGCTGGCCGGTGAAGTCATCGACACGCCTGAGGCGGCGCGCGAGGTGACCGAGCGGCTGGGGGGCCGGTCTGTCGTCAAGGCGCAGGTCAAGGTCGGCGGTCGCGGCAAGGCCGGCGGCGTCAAGCTGGCCGCCACCCCGGACGAGGCCGTCGCGCGCGCGACGGACATCCTGGGCATGGACATCAAGGGCCACACGGTCCACAAGGTGATGATCGCCGAGACGGCTCCGGAGATCGCCGAGGAGTACTACGTCTCCTACCTCCTCGACCGCACCAACCGCACCTTCCTGGCCATGGCCTCGGTCGCGGGCGGCATGGACATCGAGGAGGTCGCCGCGACGACCCCCGAGAAGCTCGCCAAGGTCCCGGTCGACGCCAACGAGGGCGTCTCCATCGAGAAGGCCCGCGAGATCGTCGCCCAGGCGCAGTTCCCGGCCGAGGTCGCCGAGCAGGTCGCCGAGGTGCTGGTCACCCTGTGGCAGACCTTCGTCAAGGAGGACGCCCTCCTCGTCGAGGTCAACCCGCTGGCCAAGGTCGCCTCCGGTGACGTCCTCGCCCTCGACGGCAAGGTCTCCCTGGACGCCAACGCCGAGTTCCGTCAGCCGGAGCACGAGGCCCTGGAGGACAAGGCGGCGGCCAACCCGCTCGAGGCCGCGGCCAAGGCCAAGGGCCTGAACTACGTCAAGCTCGACGGCCAGGTCGGCATCATCGGCAACGGCGCGGGTCTCGTCATGAGCACCCTGGACGTCGTCGCCTACGCCGGTGAGAACCACGGTGGCGTCAAGCCCGCCAACTTCCTCGACATCGGCGGCGGCGCGTCCGCCGAGGTCATGGCCAACGGCCTGGAGATCATCCTCGGCGACCCGGACGTGAAGTCCGTGTTCGTCAACGTCTTCGGCGGCATCACCGCCTGCGACGAGGTCGCCAACGGCATCGTGCAGGCCCTGGAGCTGCTGAAGTCCAAGGGCGAGAACGTCACCAAGCCGCTGGTCGTCCGCCTCGACGGCAACAACGCCGAGCTGGGTCGCAAGATCCTCTCGGACGCCAACCACCCGCTGGTGCAGCGTGTGGACACGATGGACGGTGCGGCCGACAAGGCCGCCGAGCTGGCCGCGGCCAAGTAAGGGACGAGGACTCCAACAACCATGGCTATCTTCCTCACCAAGGACAGCAAGGTCATCGTCCAGGGGATGACCGGCGCCACCGGCATGAAGCACACCAAGCTCATGCTCGGTGACGGCACCAACATCGTCGGCGGCGTGAACCCGCGCAAGGCGGGCACCGAGGTCGACTTCGACGGCACGTCCGTCCCGGTCTTCGGTTCCGTCAAGGAGGCGATGGAGAAGACGGGCGCCAACGTCTCCGTCCTCTTCGTCCCGCCGGCCTTCGCCAAGGCCGCCGTCGTCGAGGCGATCGACGCCGAGATCCCGCTGGCCGTCGTCATCACCGAGGGCATCGCGGTGCACGACTCCGCCGCCTTCTGGGCGTACGCCAAGTCCAAGGGCAACAAGACCCGGATCATCGGCCCGAACTGCCCCGGTCTGATCACCCCGGGCCAGTCCAACGCCGGCATCATCCCGGGCGACATCACCAAGCCCGGCCGCATCGGCCTGGTGTCGAAGTCCGGCACGCTGACCTACCAGATGATGTACGAGCTGCGTGACATCGGCTTCTCGTCGGCCGTCGGCATCGGTGGCGACCCGGTCATCGGCACCACCCACATCGACGCCCTGGAGGCGTTCGAGGCCGACCCCGACACCGACCTGATCGTGATGATCGGCGAGATCGGCGGCGACGCCGAGGAGCGGGCGGCCGACTTCATCAAGGCCAACGTCACCAAGCCGGTCGTCGGCTACGTCGCGGGCTTCACCGCGCCCGAGGGCAAGACGATGGGCCACGCCGGCGCCATCGTGTCCGGCTCGTCCGGCACCGCCCAGGCGAAGAAGGAGGCCCTGGAGGCCGCGGGCGTGAA
Source organism: Streptomyces sp. BHT-5-2 (assembly GCF_019774615.1). NCBI lineage: Bacteria > Bacillati > Actinomycetota > Actinomycetes > Kitasatosporales > Streptomycetaceae > Streptomyces > Streptomyces sp. BHT-5-2. The sequence continues at coordinate 2,291,619 of NZ_CP081496.1, forward strand.
GGTCGGCAAGACCCCGTCCGAGACCGCGCTGCTGGCCCGCGAGATCCTGGGCGGCTGAACCGCGCGCTCGTCCGCGTACCGCCGCGGCGGCACCGTATGACGGCCGTGGGCCCGCACCCTTTCCGGGTGCGGGCCCACGGCCGTTCCGCTTCCGGCGGGTGCCGGGGTGCGCTCCGTTCACCGGGCGTCGGGGGTGAGCCGGGCGCCGTTCGGCAGTGCCCGGTCGCGCCGGGCGTGGTGCCCGGCCTCCCGGCCCCCGTGCCCGCTCTTCGGGCCGGACCGTTGCGGCCGGTCCGCCTGTTGGGCCGCCGGCCCCGGCGCCGAGGACGGGGCCGCGACCGCCGGGCGCCGCGGCGGCGGCCGGTAGCCGTCCGGTGTGCTCAGCGACACCGCCAGCGCCGCCACCGCCAGCAGCCCGGCCGCCCCGAACCCCGTACGGGTGGTCAACCGGGCCCGCCGCTCCGCCTCGGTCCGCACCTCCCGCGCCGGCGGCACCACCACCGGGCGCAGCGCCGCCAACGCGCCCAGCCGTGCGTGCAGCACCGCGCCCTGCCGGTCCGGCGGCAGCCCCTTCAGCCCCAGCTCCGGCAGTCGCTCGGCCAGGCACTCCCGGGCATGCGTCAGCCGCCCGGTCGCGGCCGGCGTGGTGGCCTCCACCTCCGCCGCGGTCTCGTGCAGCCCCAACCCCACACCGTCGTGCAGCAGCAGCGCCCGGCGGTAGGGGACGGGCAGCGCCAGCACCGCGGTCAGCAGCGCATGATCCTCCGGCGCGGCCGGCGGCGGCGCGGGCGTCCCGGGCCCGGGACGCTCGGTGGGCCGCAGCCCGGGGAACAGCCGCCGCCACGGCGCCAGCGCGTACTCGTACGCGGCCGCCCGCACCCACCCCACCGGGTCCGGATCCGCCACCACCTCCGGCCACCGCTGCCAGGCCGTCTGGAACGCCCGCTCGACGGCTCGCCGGGCGAGCCGGGCCCGCCCGGTGAGCAGCAGCGCCTGCCGGATCAGCGGCCCGGCGTGCGCACCGTACAGTGCGTCGAAATGCTCTGACTGGCAGTCAACTAAGGCTTGATTGCCCGTATTTGAGTCGGTGGCGAAGGCGGTTGCGGGGGTGGTGACGGAGTCGGTGACGGGAGTGGTGAGGGGAGTGGCGTCGTGCGGGGTGTCGGGGGTGGTCGGGGGCTGCCGCCGGTCGTGCTCGCTCATACCGGAAGTCTGGAAACGCGGGCCGCGGAGCGCGCGCGACACGTCGGACGGATGCCCGGTACGTGGCGGAAAGGGGCGTTATTGGCAGCATGACCGTGTGAGCCAGTTGACCGAACGCGGCACCCCGTTGTCCTCGCACGGCCGGACCGCCGCGCAGCGCTCGTCCGCGATCGCCGCCGCGGTCGTCAGCGGGGTGACCGCCGCCGGACTCGGCCTCGGCGCGCTCGCGGTCGCCGTCCTGCTGCTCTGGGTCGCCTCCCCGTACCCCGACAGCGGCCCCTCCCGGGCGCTGCACCTGGCCGCCGGGCTCTGGTTCATGGCGCACGGCGGCGGCCTGGTCCGCGAGACGACGCTGTCCGGGACCGCGGCGCCGCTCGCGGTGTCCCCGCTGCTGCTGTGCGTCCTCCCCGTCTGGCTGGTCCACCGCGCCGCCCGGGACACCCTGGCCACCGCCGCCGACCAGCGCCGTGACGACGGCACCGCGGTCGCTCCGCGCACCCTGCTCGGCGCCCTGCTGGCCGGATACCTGCTGGTCGCCGCCGCCGCGCTGGTCTACGCCTCGACCGGCCGGCTGACCGCCGCGCCGCTCTCCGCGCTGCTCGCCGTCCCCGGCACCGCCGCCGCCACGCTCGGCGCGACCGCCTGGCGGCTCCTCGGCCGGGACGCCGCGGCGCTGCTGCCGGCGCGGGTGCGGAGCGCCTTCCGGGCGCTGCCCGACGCCCTCCGGGCCGCCCTCACCGGCCCCCGGCTCGACACCGCGCTGCGCGCGGCCGCCGCCGCCACCCTCGGGCTGCTCGCCTCGGGCACGGTGCTCGTGCTCCTCGGACTGGCCCTGCACCCGGGGCGGTTCGCCGACGACCTGGGGCAGCTCGCCCCCGACTGGCAGGGCCGCTGCACGGTGCTGCTGCTCTGTCTCGCGCTGCTCCCCAACGCGGCCGTCTGGGGCGCCGCGTACGGACTCGGGCCCGGTTTCACCGTCGGCGCGGGCACCGCGGTCGGACCGCTGGCCACCTCGCCGCGCCCCGCGCTGCCGCACTTCCCGCTGCTCAGCGGGCTGCCGGCCCCGGGGCCCGGAACCTGGTGGCAGATCGCGCCGGCCCTGGTGGTGCCGGCGTCCGCGACGGTGCTGCTGGCCCGTTACGCGGCCGGGGACGGCCACCGTTCCTGGGGGCGGACGGCCGGCACGGCGACCGTGGCGGCGGTGCTCTGCGGGGTGGCGACGGGGGTCCTCGGCGGCCTGGCCGGCGGGTCGTTGGGCGAGGGTGCGCTCGCGTCGTTCGGGCCCGCCGGATGGCTCATCGGCCCCGTGGCGGCGGGCTGGACGGCGCTGGCCGGGGTGCCCGGGACGCTGGGGCTGCGCGTCTGGCGGCGGGGCCGGCGGCGGGCGGTCGAGGGCCGCGGGCCGAGCCTCCGAGCCCTGCCCGGCCTCCTGTTCCGCCGCGGCCGGACGACCGAACCGGAGCCGGGCACGAAGCCGGGCACGGAGCCGGGCACGGAGCCGAGCCAGGAGCCGATCCCGGAGCCGGCCGGGGAGTTGATCCCGGAGTCGAGCGGGGAGTCGAGCCGGGAGCCGGACCCGACGACGGCGGACCCGACGACGCCGGACCTGGTGTCGGACGTGACGCCGGTCCCGACGGCCGGCTCGACGCCGGAGGACCCGGCGGCCCCGATCGACGAGCCGAGCGGGGGCCGTGGAAGCGAACGGCGGGCGGGCCGAGCGGCGGGCCGGTGGACCGCCCGCGCCAAGGGCCGCCGGGAGAAGGCCCGCCGCGGCAAGGACGACCGGACCGAGGACGGCCCCATCAAGGCTGACCCGGTCAAGGCCGACCCGGCCAAGCCCGACCCGACCAAGGGCGACCGGACCGAGGACGGTCGGACCGAGGACGGCCGGGGCGGCGACCAGGAGTCCGCCGCCTGAGGGCGCGCGCCCGGGCGCGCCCGGTCCCTACTGTTGCTGCTGCTGACTGAGCAGCGGCCGGAGCTGCGGCGGCAGGAGCCGCTCGCAGGACTTGCTCGCCGCCTGCGTCAGCGCGTCGTTCACGCAGGTGAAGTAGTCGCGGTAGACGACCTGCACGGTGAACGTCGCGGCCACCATCATCAGCGCCAGCGAGGCGGTCACCAGGCCGGCGATCGCGGCGGTGGTCTGCGGCCGGGTCGTGGCGGCCGGTGCGCCGCCGGGCCGGCCCGGCGGGGGCGGGGTGGCGCCGCCGGCCGGACGCCCCTCCGGCGCCGTGGCGTTCGCCTTCTTCGGTTCGGCCTTGCCGCGCAGTGCGCTGACGCCCCAGTAGAGGGAGAGCGCACCCAGCAGCAGCGCCACCTCCGGCAGGCTGAAGAGCACGAAGAAGAACGCCCACATCCCGGCCAGCAGGGCGTAGCGGGCCCGCCGCTGGAGCGGGTCGGTGGGGTCCCAGCGCAGCCCGCCGGGGCCGCCGCCCTGCCCGCCCGGTCCGCCGGATCCGCCCGGACCGCCCTGCCCGCCCTGACCGCCGCCCCGGCCGGGCCGGGTGCCGAACCCGCCGCCCTGCCGGCCCGGTTGGCGGCTGCTCCACTGGCTGCCCCAGGCCGGCGGCTGGTCCTGCGGCCGCTGCTCCTCGTCACCGTCACCGTCGCCCTGGGCCTGCCCCGTGAGGTGGGGACGCGGTCGCCACTCCTGGTCGGGGGTGCCGGCCGGCGGCGGTGCGAAGGGGTTGTCGTCCCGGTCGGAGGAGGACGGGTCCGGGCCGCCGGCGGACGGTGAGCCCGGGGCGGACGACGACTTGCGCTCGCGCGGCAGGACGACCACCCCTGGGTCGGTGGCGGGCTGGGGGCACCACCCGGCGACGGCCGGGGGAGCGAGGAGGAGAGCCGCGCGGCGGCGTCGGTCCGGCATCTGGAGTGAGTCTTCCCCTTGTCGCGGGCGTCCGTCCGGCGGGTGGGCCGGGCGGACGGTCACCATGAACTGCATGCGTTCTCCCGCCCGACGCTACCTCCCGTGCCCGCCCCCGTCCCGCGGGGGCCGCGCGGTGTGCCGGTATCGTTGCTGACGGTCGGCGCGTTCGTAGGGTTCCCCGGATTCGCGAAACCCCTGGCTTTGTACGACCGCACAAAGACCGTAGGACCCCGAAAGACCGCAGAGCCCCGCACAGCACCCCAGACCCGCAAGACCCGGCGAGAAAGACCCCACCGTGGCCCCCTCCTCTCTTCCCGCTCGCTCCGCCCCGGCCCGCATCGTGGTACTCGTCTCCGGTTCGGGCACCAACCTCCAGGCGCTGCTCGACGCCATCGCCGAGGAGGGTGCCGCCGCATACGGCGCCGAGATCGTCGCGGTGGGCGCCGACCGCACCGGGATCGCCGGCCTGGAGCGCGCCGAGCGGGCCGGGCTGCCGACGTTCGTCTGCCGGGTCAGGGACTACCCGGACCGCGCGGCCTGGGACGCGGCGCTCACCGAGGCGACCGCCGCGCACGCCCCCGACCTGGTGGTCTCGGCCGGCTTCATGAAGATCCTCGGGAAGGACTTCCTGGCCCGCTTCGGCGGCCGGACGGTCAACACCCACCCGGCGCTGCTGCCCAGCTTTCCCGGTGCCCACGGTGTGCGCGACGCGCTCGCGTACGGCGCGAAGGTCACCGGCTGCACCGTCCACTTCGTCGACGACGGCGTCGACACCGGCCCGATCATCGCCCAGGGCGTGGTCGAGGTCCGGGCGGAGGACGACGAATCCGCGCTGCATGAGCGCATCAAGGAAGTCGAGCGATCACTGCTCGTCGATGTCGTGGGGCGTCTGGCCCGGCACGGCTACCACATAGAGGGACGAAAGGTACGTATCTCGTGACCGCCACCGAAGGCATCGCCACCGAAGGTACGCAGCGGCCCATCCGCCGCGCGCTGGTCAGCGTCTACGACAAGTCCGGGCTGGAGGAGCTGGCCCAGGGGCTGCACGCGGCGGGCGTCCAGCTGGTCTCGACCGGGTCGACGGCCGGGCGGATCGCCGCCGCCGGGGTGCCGGTCACCAAGGTCGAGGAGCTCACCGGCTTCCCCGAGTGCCTCGACGGCCGGGTCAAGACCCTGCACCCCAAGGTGCACGCCGGCATCCTCGCCGACCTGCGGCTGGAGCCCCACCGCGAGCAGCTCGCCGAGCTGGGCGTGGAGCCGTTCGACCTGGTCGTCGTCAACCTCTACCCGTTCCGCGAGACGGTCGCCTCCGGCGCCTCGCCGGACGAGTGCGTCGAGCAGATCGACATCGGCGGCCCCTCGATGGTCCGCGCCGCCGCCAAGAACCACCCCTCGGTCGCCGTGGTCACCAGCCCCGAGCGCTACGCCGACGTCCTCGCGGCCGTCAACGGCGGCGGGTTCGACCTGGCCGCCCGCAAGCGCCTGGCCGCCGAGGCGTTCCGGCACACCGCCGCCTACGACGTGGCCGTCGCCTCCTGGTTCGCCTCGTCCTACGCCCCCGTGGACGAGTCCTCCTTCCCCGACTTCCTCGGCGCCATCTACGAGCGCGAGAACACCCTGCGCTACGGCGAGAACCCGCACCAGGACGCGGCCCTCTACGTCGACGGCTCAGCCGGCCTCGCGGCCGCCGAGCAGCTGCACGGCAAGGAGATGTCGTACAACAACTACACGGACACGGACGCCGCCCGCCGTGCCGCGTACGACCACGACGAGCCGTGCGTCGCGATCATCAAGCACGCCAACCCCTGCGGTATCGCGGTCGGTTCGGATGTCGCCGAGGCGCACCGCAAGGCGCACGCCTGCGACCCGGTCTCCGCGTACGGCGGCGTGATCGCCGTGAACCGGCCGGTCAGCAAGGAGCTGGCCGAGCAGGTCGCCGGCATCTTCACCGAGGTCATCGTCGCCCCGGACTACGAGGAGGGGGCCCTGGAGGCCCTCGCCAAGAAGAAGAACCTCCGTGTGCTGAAGGCCCCGAGCGCGCCCTGCAACCGGGTCGAGGCCAAGCAGATCGACGGCGGTGTGCTGCTCCAGGTCACCGACCGGCTCCAGGCCGACGGCGACGACCCGGCCAACTGGACGCTGGCGACCGGCGAGGCGCTCTCCCCCGAGGAGCTCCAGGAGCTGGCCTTCGCCTGGAAGGCGTGCCGGGCCGTCAAGTCCAACGCGATCCTGCTCGCCAAGGACGGCGCCTCGGTCGGCGTCGGCATGGGCCAGGTCAACCGCGTCGACTCCTGCAAGCTCGCCGTGGAGCGCGCGGGCGAGGAGCGGGCGCGCGGCTCCTACGCGGCCTCCGACGCCTTCTTCCCGTTCCCCGACGGGCCGGAGATCCTCATCGGCGCCGGGGTGCGGGCGATCGTCCAGCCGGGCGGCTCGATCCGTGACGAACTGGTCGTCGAGGCCGCCCAGAAGGCCGGCGTGACGATGTACTTCACCGGTACCCGGCACTTCTTCCACTGAGCCGGACCGGTCACGCGCGGAGGGCCGCACCCCGTCACTTCGGGGTGCGGCCCTCCGCCGCTGTTTGCGCGGTGCCTAGTGACGCGGCCTGCTGAACCAGGACTTGCTCTCGTCCTTGGAGGCCATGACGATCACTGTGATGCCCAGCGCCGTGTGGATCAGGCCGAGCGGGAAGGAGGCGAAGCTCAGCAAGGTGGTGCCGGCGCCGAAGACGATGGTGCTGATGCGGACACCGTTGCTGCCGTTGCCGAACTGGGCGGCGAGCGTAAGCGCGGCGGCCGTGAAGATCACGATGACCACGATGGCCGCGATCGCGAAGCCCTTGGTGACCGCGAATGCGGACGAGTCCGCGTACGGGGAGGACGACGCCTCGTGCGACGCCTTGCTGAAGACGCCCAGCATGACCACCGACAGGACCAGGCCGATGAGGTTCAGCCCGGCGAGCACGAACAGCATCACCCGGGCCGTCTTGACGCTGCTCGGCATCACCGTCGGGTACGGCATCTGCGCCGCGGGCATCGGACCGCCCGCGTACGGACCGCCCGGGTACGGGCTGTACGGGGCCATCGGCTGCTGCGGCTGCTGCGGCTGCTGGGGATAGCCGTAACCGGGCTGCTGGCCCGGTGGAGGGCCGTAGGGGTTGGGGTTGGGGTTGGGATAACTCACGAGCGGTGCCCTTCAGACGACTTGGAGCGGTATCGGCGAGCGCCGTGAAGGCCCCCGATCGCTGCTGCGAGGGGGCCTTCACTGGGCTGTGCGGGGCAGGTAGTGCGGCCCGTTATGGCATTACTTGGGAGCCTCGACGACCACCGTGCCGACGATCTTGTCCGCGAACGTCTGGTTCTTCTCGTCCCACAGCGGCCACAGCCAGCCGATGCCGCACAGCGCGCCGTTCAGGCCGCGGCAGAGGTAGCGGACGAAGGTCATGCCGAAGCCCATGGGCTGGCCGGTGGTCTCCTTGATGACCTTGATGCCCAGCGCCTTCTTGCCCGGGGTCTGACCGGTACCGCCTTCCTTCGCCATGAGGAAGAAGCCGCCGCTCACGCCGATCAGCCACGCGATCCCGATGAGGATGAAGAAGATGGCCGGCGTGCTCGACGTCGTGGCCGACTCGTAGGCGTGGTTGAGGCAGCTGTAGTCCCCCGGCGGGCAGCTGGAGGCGGCCGAGCTGGCCGAGCTGCTGGCCGAGCTCGCCGAGCCGGCCGCCACGGCGAAGGCGATGACGTAGAGGATGACCGGCACCAGGCCGACGATGAGGAAGTCGATCAGCAGGGCGCCGACCCGCGCACCCCAGCTCGCGTAACCCGACGGCATCCCCGGCATGCCCGGCTGGCCGTAGGGGGCCGCCGGCTGCTGCGCATAGCCGTAGCCCGGCTGGCCCTGCGGCGGGACCTGGCCCTGCTGGGGGTAGCCGTACGGCTGCTGGGGCTGCTGCGGGGCGCCCTGCTGGGGGTAGCCGTAGCCGGGCTGACCGCCCTGCGGCGGGGCCGGCGGCTGCTGGCCGTACGGGCCCTGGGGAGCCTGCGGCGGCTGACCGTACGGCCCCTGGGGGGCCTGCGGCGGCTGGCCGTACGGGTTGTTCGGGTCACCGAAGCTCATGGTGCTGCTTTCCTCCGTTGGTGTCAGTGGGGGACGACGCGGCGTGACTCGGAGGAAAAACACGTGTATTCATGGCCCGCCCCCGACGATGCCTGCGGCACTGCGCCGTCAATCCTTCTAGGTGAGGATTCCGTCTGTCCAGTCAAGGCGGTCGGTCTTTGTGCAACCGCAATGATCATTTCCGGACAACTGCCGTCCGCGCGCCCTGATTGGAACACGGGTGCCTCCATCCGGGAGGATGGGGGGTATGACTGCCCAGATTCTGGATGGCAAGGCCACCGCCGCCGCGATCAAGTCCGAGCTCGCCGCCCGCGTCGAGGCGCTGAAGGCCAAGGGTGTCACCCCCGGCCTGGGCACCCTGCTGGTCGGCGACGACCCCGGCAGCCGCTGGTACGTCAACGGCAAGCACCGGGACTGCGCGCAGGTGGGCATCGCCTCCATCCAGCGCGAACTGCCGGAGACCGCCACCCAGGAGGAGATCGAGGCCGTCGTCCGGGAGCTCAACGAGGACCCGGCCTGCACCGGCTACATCGTCCAACTCCCGCTCCCCAAGGGCATCGACGCCAACCGCGTGCTGGAGCTGATGGATCCGGCCAAGGACGCCGACGGGCTGCACCCGATGAGCCTGGGCCGCCTGGTCCTCGGCATCGAGGGCCCGCTGCCCTGCACCCCGTACGGCATCGTCCAGCTGCTGCGGCGGCACGACGTCGAGATCAAGGGCGCGCACGTGGTCGTCGTGGGCCGTGGCATCACCATCGGCCGGCCGATGCCGCTGGTGCTCACCCGCAAGTCCGAGAACGCCACGGTCACCCAGTGCCACACCGGCACCCGCGACCTCTCCGCACACCTGAAGCAGGCCGACATCATCGTCGCCGCCGCCGGTGTGCCGCACATCATCAAGCCCGAGGACGTCAAGCCCGGCGCCGCCGTCCTGGACGTGGGCGTCAGCCGGGACGAGCACGGCAAGATCGTCGGCGATGTGCACCCCGGCGTCGCCGAGGTGGCCGGCTGGGTCGCCCCCAACCCGGGCGGCGTCGGCCCGATGACCCGCGCCCAGCTGCTGGTCAACGTCGTCGAGGCGGCGGAGCGCGCGGCTGGGGGCACCGCCCAGCGTTAGCTGGGGGAGTCTGTGACCGGCCCGGACGTGCGAGCCTGGAAGAGGGCCCGCCGTCCCGTGCGACGAACCCGCGACACCGACCTCCATCCCGATCTCCACACCGACCCGGACACCGGAAGGGGCTGACCGCCAGACATGGCTGCCGAAGCGCACTCGGAGGGTGCGTCCGAGCCGCAGCGCACCTCGCGCCGCTTTCCGCAGCTGACCCGCGACACCGCCCGCCCCGAGGGCGGCGGCCGGGCCGCCTCGGGCAACTACCCGGCGCCGGCCCGGCAGTGGCCGCTGCTGAGCGTGCTGGGCGGGGTCGCCCTCGGGCTGCTGCTGGTCGCGCTGGACGCGTTCCGGATCGGCTCGATCGTGATCGGGCTGGCCCTGCTGGGCGGCGCGGTGCTGCGGTGGGCGCTGCCCTCGGTGGGGATGCTGGCCGTCCGGTCCCGCTTCACCGACATGATCACCTACGGCGGCCTGGGCTTCGTGATCGTGATCCTGGCGATGATGGTGCAGCCCAAGCCGTGGATCCACATCCCGCTCCTGGACGACATCGTCCACTTCACGGTCCGCTAGGACGCGGCCACCGGCCTTTCGCGGCGCTGCGGCACACCTCGTGCCGTAGCGCCGTGCGCCTGTGTGACGCGGGTAACTTGGCGACGTCCGGGGGGTGCCCCAACCGCGAGAGGGACGTCCACGCATGGCCAAGATCAAGGTTGCCCGCCCCGTCGTCGAGATCGACGGCGACGAGATGACCCGCATCATCTGGTCGTCCATCAGGGACCGGCTGATCCTCCCGTACCTCGACGTCGAGCTGAAGTACTTCGACCTCGGCATCGAGCACCGGGACGCCACCAGCGACCAGGTCACCGTCGACGCCGCGCACGCCGTCCAGGAGTACGGCGTCGGGGTGAAGTGCGCGACGATCACCCCGGACGAGGCCCGGGTCGAGGAGTTCAACCTCAAGGCGATGTACCGCTCGCCGAACGGCACGATCCGCAACATCCTCGGCGGCGTGATCTTCCGCGAGCCCATCATCATGGAGAACGTTCCGCGGCTCGTCCCCGGCTGGACCAGCCCCATCGTCGTCGGCCGCCACGCCTTCGGCGACCAGTACCGCGCCACCGACCTGAAGGTCCCCGGGCCCGGCACGCTCACCCTGGCCTTCGCCCCGGCGGACGGCGGTGAGCCGACCGAGCTGGAGGTGCACCAATTCCCCGGCGCCGGCGTGGCCCTGGCGATGTACAACCACGACGACTCGATCCGCGACTTCGCCCGGGCGTCGTTCCGCTACGGGCTGGACCGCGGCTACCCCGTCTACCTCTCCACGAAGAACACGATCCTCAAGAAGTACGACGGCCGCTTCAAGGACCTCTTCCAGGAGGTCTTCGACGGCGAGTTCCGGACCGAGTTCGAGGCCCGCGGCCTGACGTACGAGCACCGGCTGATCGACGACATGGTGGCCATGGCCCTGAAGTCGTCCGGCGGCTACGTCTGGGCGTGCAAGAACTACGACGGCGATGTGCAGTCGGACGTCGTCGCCCAGGGGTTCGGTTCGCTCGGGCTGATGACGTCGGTGCTGATGACGCCCGACGGACGGACCCTGGAGGCCGAGGCCGCGCACGGCACCGTCACCCGCCACTACCGGCAGCACCAGCAGGGCAAGGCCACCTCCACCAACCCCGTCGCCTCGGTCTTCGCCTGGACCCGCGGCCTGGCGCACCGCGGCAAACTGGACGACACCCCCGAGGTGACCCGCTTCGCCCACACCCTGGAGCGGGTCTGCGTGGAGACCGTCGAGGGCGGCCAGATGACCAGGGACCTGGCGCTGCTGATCGGCCCGGCCCAGCCGTGGCTGACCACCGACCAGTTCCTGGAGGCGCTGGACGCCGGGCTGCAGAAGGCGATGGCGCCCGCCTGAGCCGGCCCCGGCGGCCTGTGCGGCTGGCCGGGAATCGCCGTCGTCGTGGAACCGCCGCGAGAGTGGGGGGATTGCCCTCCCGTATCCCGGGCATGCGCACCACACCCCCCCACGGGTATGCACAACCGCCGGCCGCCCGCGCTGCCCCTCCAAGAGCGGGCGGCCGTCGTCCCCCCCGGCCGGGCCGGCCCGCCGGCCGCCCGCACGGCGGCCGCCGAGGTGGTCCGGCCGGGACGGCGTGACGGCCGGTGAGGTGTCCCACACCGGCCCGTCACCTGTGCGGGTCGGGGGTCCGATAGCCTGACGGCCGAGTCTCTCGATACCAAGAGACCTTGATGAATGGGCAGGGACACCCACCGCCGACCCAAGGTGGTCCAGGGGCTTGCCCCCGGAATACCGCGCAGGAGATCGCCATGACCCGCACTCCCGTCAACGTCACCGTCACCGGCGCCGCCGGCCAGATCGGTTACGCCCTCCTCTTCCGCATCGCCTCCGGCCATCTGCTCGGCGCGGACGTGCCGGTCAAGCTGCGCCTCCTGGAGATCCCGCAGGGTCTCAAGGCCGCCGAGGGCACCGCGATGGAGCTCGACGACTGCGCCTTCCCGCTGCTCCAGGGCATCGAGATCACCGACGACCCGAACGTGGCCTTCGACGGCGCCAACGTCGCGCTGCTCGTCGGCGCCCGCCCCCGTACCAAGGGCATGGAGCGCGGCGACCTGCTGGAGGCCAACGGCGGCATCTTCAAGCCGCAGGGCAAGGCCATCAACGACCACGCCGCGGACGACATCAAGGTCCTCGTCGTCGGCAACCCGGCCAACACCAACGCGCTGATCGCCCAGGCCGCCGCCCCGGACGTGCCGCGCGAGCGCTTCACCGCGATGACCCGCCTGGACCACAACCGCGCGGTCACCCAGCTTGCGCAGAAGACCGGCGTCCCGGTGTCCGAGATCCGCCGCCTGACCATCTGGGGCAACCACTCGGCCACCCAGTACCCGGACATCTTCCACGCCACGGTCGCCGGCAAGAACGCCGCCGAGACCGTCAACGACGAGAAGTGGCTGGCCGACACCTTCATCCCGACCGTCGCCAAGCGCGGTGCGGCGATCATCGAGGCCCGCGGTGCCTCGTCGGCCGCCTCCGCCGCCAACGCCGCCATCGACCACGTCCACACCTGGGTCAACGGCACCGCCGAGGGCAACTGGACCTCCATGGGCATCCCCTCGGACGGCTCCTACGGCGTCCCGGAGGGCCTGATCTCCTCCTTCCCCGTCACCACCAAGGACGGCGTGTACGAGATCGTCCAGGGCCTGGAGATCAACGAGTTCTCCCGCGCCCGCATCGACGCCTCCGTCAAGGAGCTGTCGGAGGAGCGCGAGGCCGTCCGTGCCCTCGGCCTGATCTGAGCCGGCGCCGGCGCACCGCCGCACCACCCCTTCCGAGCCCGCATGGCCCAACGGCCGTGCGGGCTCGGCCCGTTGACGCAACGTCAGTCGACGATAACGCGCTGACACGACGCCCTCCGTTCCTCTATGCTCTGCGGTCCCTTCACACGTACGGGTGAAGGTGCGCGCTGGCGGAACTGCGCCGCCGCGCCGGTGCGTTGTGACGGATACGCGCTGGCAGGACGGCAGCTACGGGGGAGTCCGATGAGCGGTAACGAGGTGCCCGCGCAGCCCGGCGGTTCGGCGGAACGGCCGTGGCTGCGCAAGGAATCAGCGGAACACAAGGAGCACGGAGGGCCCGGGCGGTACGGGGCGGCCGCGGGCATCCCGGCGGCCGGGCCGCTGCCGCCGACGCCGCCCGGGGCCAGCGAGGCGACCCGCCTGCTGTGCGCGGGGACCTACCTCGACACGTCCTTCCGCGACGCCGTCATCGACGAGCTCTACATCCACGAGGAGCGGTTCGCCGCCCCCTCCCTGGGCATCGACGCGGCCCGGGTGCTCGCCCACGCCCTGCGCGCCCGCCGGCTGGAGCTCGGCTGGTCGGCGGCGATCGTGCTGGCGTGGGTGGTGGCCACCGCGCTGTCCGCGGGGCTGGCCTGGTCCTATCTGTACCTCGTCGCCCTGCTCGGCCTGGGCCGGTTCGTCCGCGGGCTGTCGGCGACCTCCCGGGTGCTGCGGTCCACCGCCTTCCTGCTGCGCTGGTACGCCCGGATCGTGCTGACGGTCTTTGTGGTGGGGCTGGCGGTGATGGTCTTCGACAGCACTGCATCGAGCATCCTGCCGGCGCTGTCGCCGCTCGCCCTGATCCAGGCCCTGCTCGGCGCGACAGGCGTCACCGGCCCGTCCTACGGCGGCGGATGGAGCGTCCCGGGCGGTGCCCTCGACACCTCCGGCATCGGCGCCCCGACGGTGCTCGGGATCTGGGTCGCGCTGCTGCTGCCCGTGGCCGTGGCCGTCCTGGTCGCGCTCAAGCGGGGCCAGTTCGCCCGCGCGCTGGCCCGTGAGCTGTCCCGCGAGCACTTCCCCGACATGATGTCCGACCCGGCGGAGCGCGCCGAGGGCGTCCGCTTCCAGCGGCTGCGCGACCGGGTCCGGACCGAGCAGCACGGGCCGTTGGTGATGTACCGCCCCGGTGATCCGTTCTGCGGCGCGGGGGAGCCGGTCAAGCCGTGGTCGCTGTCGGTGGAGCTGGTGCCCCGGGCCGACGGCGGCGCCGTGCCGCTGGACAACGGCGAGATCCTCGCCCGGATCGTCCCGCTGGTCGAGGCGCTGCGGGTGCCGTCCGGCTCGCCGGCGACGGCGGACGCGGTCCGCGACCGACTGCGCTCCCTGGAGGTCGACCAGTGCGTCTTCCTGCCGGTCGACGGTCTGCCGAGCCGCGCCGCCGCGCCGTACGCCCCCGCCGCCTTCGAGGCGCACCGGGCCGCGGCCCTGGAGGAGGGCGGGGAGACCCGCCGGCACTTCCTGCGGATCCGGGTCGGCGGGTGGCACGAGGGCGTGGTCACCACGGTCTTCGTCCGCGTCCACACCCAGGGCGGGATGCTGATGATGGAGGTGGCCCCGCATGTGCTGTGGCCGCTGCGCCCGCTCTTCCAGGACGCCGACCGGATCGCCCACCAGTACCGTCACCACCATCGCTTCGGCAAGGCGGTCTGGGCGCTGGCCCACAGTCCCCGGTCCGCCGGCGAGGCGCTGCTGACCCTGGCGCGCGGGCTGCGCGGCCCGTGGCGGCTGGCCACCGAGGGCCACGGCGCCGCCCTGCCGGAGGGCCCGGCCACCTCCGTCCGCGAGCTGGGCGCGACCGGCGAGGCGTCGCTCTTCCAGTACATGGACGTGGCCCGCTATCTGAAGACCGTTCAGCAGCGGGTGGCGGCCGGGGTGAAGAGCGCGCTGCACGACGCGGGTTACCAAACGGCCGAGTTCGAGCAGCGCGTCGTCCATGTCGCCGACGGCGGGGTCTATGTCGAGTCCGCCCAGGGCGCCGTCGGCATCGGCGACCACAACACCATCACCAGCAACGGTGACCCCGCTCCTGGCAGCGGGGCCGACTCCTCCCCGAAGGGCAGGTCCTGACGTGGCATCAGCTGACTCGACCGGCAAGGGCAACGGCATCCACATCGGCAGCGTCCAGGGCGCCTTCGCCATCGGCGACCACAACACCGTCACCCACCACGGCGCCAACTCCCAGGGCGCCGGGCCCGCGATCGACCCGGCCCACGAGGAGCTCCTGCGGGCCGTCCGCACCCTCCGCGAGGACCTCGGACGGGCCGTGGAGAGCCCCGAGGTCCGGGCGCTGACGGCCGAACTCACCGGCACCGAGGAGGAGATCACCGGCACCGGCGCCGCCGCCCCCGGCCGGCTGGCCCGGCTGCGCGCCGCGCTGACCGACGCCGGTGCGGTGGTGGGGCTGCTGGCGTCCGGTGCGGCGGTGGTCCAGGCGGTCGCCGCCCTTCTGGGAGGGTGACGGCCCGTGCCCCAAGGCCCCGAACCGCGCTGGAACCCCGACACCCAGTCCTGGGAGACCGGCCCCGCGCGCCCCGTCCGCCCGTACACCGGCCCGCCGCCGCCCCGCCCGGCCGCGCCCCCGCCGTCCGCCGGCCCGGTGCCGGGCGCGGACGGCCCCGCCGCGGCCCCCTACGCTCCCGGCCCGCCGCCGGCGACGGTCCCCGACACCGCGGGTCTGCCCGTGCCCGCCGCGGACACCGGCCGCCGGACCCGGATCCTGATCGCCGCCGCGGTGGCCGCCGTCGTCGTGGCCGGTGCCGGCGGCGCCTACGCCCTGTGGGGCCGCGGCCCGCACGTCTCGCCGATCCGTCCCACCGCCTCGGCGAGCGGCACCGCGACCGCCGCCCCGAGCGGCGCGGCGGCGCCCACCGCCTCGCCCACCGCCGACGCCTCCGCCACGGCCGTACCCGGCGGCTCCCACCTCGTCCACGACGAGAAGGGCTTCACCCTCGCCGTCCCCGACGGCTGGCGGCGCGAGCTGCGCTCCACCGGGGTCTTCTACACCTCGCCGGACGGCCGCAGCCTGCTCCAGATCTTCCAGATCACCGAGCCCGACCTCACTCCTCGGCAGGCCCTGGAGCAGGCGTCCAAGGGCCTCGCCGGCAACCCCGGCTACAAAGAGCTGGGCCTGGAGCCGCGTCAGGGCCCGCCCGGCCCCAGTGGTGCCCAACTGACCTACGCCTACGACAGCGACCGCCTGGGCGTCCGCGTCCGGGCCGTGGACTGCGCCTTCACGGTCCCCGACGGCCGCCAGTTCGCGGTCCTCGCGCTGGGCCCGGACGCCGACTGGCCCCGGCAGGCGGAGGTCCAGCGGATCGCCCTGGAGTCCTTCGCCCCGACCGCCTGACGGCCCTGCCTCGGGCGGCCACTGCCGGCCGGCCGCCCACCCGGGCAGCCGGCCGGGCCGTCAGCCCGGCAGTTCGGTCCGCTCCCACCACTCGTAGACCGGCAGCCGGCCGTCGACGGTGTCCCACTGCCGCGCGGTCGGCCGGAAGTGCTCGTAGCCACCGCGGTACGGGACCTTCAGGTCGCCCGCTCCGGGATCCACCTCGACGATCCGTGCGGTGATCCCCTCGGGGCCGCCCTGGAGTACTGCCTTGGGTGCCTTGCTCGCCATGGCGGCAGTGTCTCGCGCACCGCCCGGCTGCCCGGGGTGGCTCGCCGTGGCCGACCGTCAGTCCCGGGGGAAATCCTCCGTCGAGAGGGTCATGCCGAGAACGGTGTCGGTGAGGTCGATGGGTTCGCCGTAGGCAAGGGTGAGATCGCGCTTGTACTCGCCGTCCTGGGGGTGCGTGAAGACGCGGCAGCGGCCGAGGTAGGGGTCGGCGATGAGGTAGACGGGGATTTCGGCGATTGCGTATGCCTTTTCTTTGGGCCCGTAGTCGTTCATGGCTGTCCCCCGGGAAATGACCTCCGCGACGAACTCGACGTCCTGATAACGCCAGCAGCCGTTCGTCTTCGCGGCGCCGTCGGAGAGCTTGGCCATATCCGGGCAGAAGCCGTTGCTCCTGCCCGGGAAGTCGATCCTCACATCCGACACCATCACGGCGTCGCGACCGAAGTGGTCTTCGAGCGCCCACAGGAGCCGGCGAATGGTCTGCCAGTGGACGTCCCGCTGCGGCGTCATGAAAACGGTCCCCTCGACGATCTCGACCTTGTATCCCTCGGGGACGGGCATCCGCTCCAGCCGATCGAACAACTGGTCCAACGTCAGCTCACCGGGCTCGGCCATCTCGATCCATTCGGTCCGCTCAAGGCTGATGGTCATCGTGCCGCTCCTCCCCGCTCCGCCGCGGGATGCGGGGAGCCGCACGGTTCAACGATACGTATGTACGAGCACCACGGGGGGTGAACGTCGCGCGCGAGCTGACGTCAGACGGCCTGGTTCTGGCCCTCCAGGACGGAGACGTCGACGGTCTGCCCGGGGGGCGGGGTGTGTGCGGGGACCGGGTGGTCGTAGTCGCTGAGCAGGACGGTGCTGGTCTCGTCGTCGACCCGGGTGGCGAGCTTCAGGGGGTAGTGGGTGCCCTTGATGGCGACGTAGACGGTCTGGGTGGCGTCGCCGGCCTTCTTGACGACGGGGAGGACGCGGGTGCCCTCGTGGGTGGTGGGGCGGCCCTTGGAGAGGGTGACGGCGGGGGTCGGGGCGGGGCTGTCCTCGGGGGCGGGCGACTGCGGGGTGACCGCCTTCTGGAAGGCGGTGAGGTCGCAGGCGGTGGCGATGCTCTGGAGGAAGCTGTCGTCGGTGGTGCCGTGGAGGAAGCGGTCCCGGTAGGTCCGGGCCGCGGTGGCGCCCTCGTCGCCGGGCAGCTGGCTCTTCCAGTAGGCGGCGTCGGGCTTGAGCCAGACGTCCTTGCCGCGCTTGATCAGGTCGACCCGGCCCTGCTTGCCGTTGCTGATGTTGCCGGCGCAGTTCCCGGCCCGGTCGAGGGTGAGGTCGAGCCTGGTGGCGTCGACGGAGGTCTCGGTGCGCAGCCGCACGGAGTCCGCGCCGACGAGGGCGTGCAGGGCCTCGTCGGAGATCTGCTGGGCCGACTTGTGGGCGAGGTCGCCCTCGTCGTCCGGGTCGTCGGCCGGGGTCATGGCGGCACAGGCGGCGGCCGCGATCAGACCGGCCGCGCCCCAGGCCATGGCGGTGCGGGAGGAGCGTCTGCGGGACATCTCGGCACCTCCGTCCGGAGGGGCTCCCGGGGGACCGCGGTGGGCCTTTCGGGAGGCTCCCGGGTGGACATACGGCTATTCAGCGTACTTTCCGGTCTATTCGGGCGCATGCGGAGAGGTCGGGCGCCTCGGGGTGACTCGGGTCACTTTCGATGAATGTTCCGGCATAGGAATGCAGGTTTGGGTTAGGGGTCCACGTTGCTGGCGTGGCAGTGGTTGAACCAGTGAAGATCACTGGGCAGCCCTCCCGCCGGCGGGAAAACACCGGAAAGCGGAAGGCAGAAGGACGTCGTGGCGGCAACCGAGACAAGCGAGACCATTCACGTAGGCGGGGTTTGGCGGGCGGCCGCTTCCGGTGCCACGCGCGAGGTCCTGGACCCAGCCGACGCCACGGTGCTCCAGCTGGTCGCCGAGGGCGGCGCCGAGGACGCCGACGCGGCCGTCGAGGCGGCCCGGGCGGCCTTCGACGGCGGCACCGGGGTGTGGCCCCGCACGCCGGTGGCCGAGCGGTCGGCGCTGCTGCGCCGGGTCGCCGACCTGCTCCAGCGCGACCGCGAGCAGATCGCCCTGATCGAGAGCCGGGACACCGGCAAGACGTTGGAAGAGGGCCGGATCGACGTCGACTGCGTCACCGACGCCTTCCGCTACTTCGCCGACCTCGTCGTCAACGAGAGCGGCGGCCGGGTCGTGGACGCCGGCTCGGCCGACGTGCACAGCATCGTGGTGCACGAGCCGGTCGGCGTCTGCGCGCTGATCACCCCCTGGAACTACCCGCTGCTCCAGGCCAGTTGGAAGATCGCCCCGGCGCTGGCGGCCGGCAACACCTTCGTGATCAAGCCGAGCGAGGTCACCCCGCTCTCGACCGTGCACCTGGTCCGGCTGCTGGTCGAGGCCGGACTGCCGGACGGCGTCGCCAACATCGTCACCGGCGCCGGGCTGCCGGTCGGTCAGCGGCTGGCCGACCACCCCGACGTGGACCTCTTCTCGTTCACCGGTGGTCTGGTCAGCGGCACGAAGGCGGGCGCGGCGGCGGTCTCCGGCGCCAAGAAGATCGCCCTGGAGCTGGGCGGCAAGAACCCCAACGTGGTGTTCGCCGACGCCTGCGCCACCGACGAGGGCTTCGACACCGCGGTCGACCAGGCGCTGAACGCGGCGTTCATCCACAGCGGGCAGGTCTGCTCGGCCGGCGCCCGGCTGATCATCGAGGACTCGGTGCGGGACCGCTTCGTCGCCGAACTCGCCCGCCGCGCCGAGAAGATCAAGCTCGGCCGGGGGACCGAGCCGGGTGTGGAGTGCGGCCCGCTGGTCTCCCAGCAGCAGCTGGACAAGGTCGAGGCGTACGTCGCCTCCGCGCTGGCCGAGGGTGCGAGCCTGCGCTGCGGCGGCGCCCGCCCCGAGCCGAGCGACGTCCGGCCGGCCGGCGGCTACTTCTACCGGCCGACCGTGCTGGACGGCTGCCACCGCGGGATGAAGGTCGTCCGGGAGGAGACCTTCGGGCCGATCCTCACCGTCGAGACCTTCACCACCGAGGACGAGGCCGTCGCGCTCGCCAACGACACCGAGTACGGGCTGGCCGGTGCGGTCTTCTCCGCCGACACCGCGCGCGCCCGCCGGGTCGCCGCCCGGCTGCGGCACGGCACCGTGTGGATCAACGACTACCACCCCTACCTGCCGCAGGCCGAATGGGGCGGCTTCGGGAAGTCCGGCATCGGCCGCGAGCTCGGGCCGACCGGACTCGACGAGTACCGGGAGAGCAAGCACATCTACGAGAACCTGCGGCCCGAGCCCGTCCGCTGGTTCGCCGGCTGACCGGCACCGCCTTCCGGTACGACCCCCGGCCCGGACACCCCGACGTCCGGGCCCCGCGCACTTCGCCAGTTAAGGAGCACCCCATGCCCGTGTACGACTACGTGGTGGTCGGCGGTGGCACCGCCGGTTCCGTCATCGCCTCCCGCCTCGCCGAGGACCCCGGAACCACCGTCGCCGTCATCGAGGGCGGCCCCTCCGACATCGACCGCGAGGACGTGCTGACGCTGCGCAAGTGGCTCGGCCTGCTCGGCGGCGACCTCGACTACGAGTACACGACCACCGAGCAGCCCCGCGGCAACTCGCACATCCTGCACAGCCGCGCCAAGGTCCTCGGCGGCTGCTCGTCCCACAACACCCTGATCTCCTTCAAGCCGCTGCCGTCCGACTGGGACGAGTGGGCGGCGGCCGGCGCCACCGGCTGGGGCGCGAAGGACATGGACCCCTACTTCGGCAAGCTGCGCAACAACATCGTGCGGGTGGCCAAGAAGGACCAGAACGAGATCGCCACGGACTGGATCGAGGCCGTCAAGTCCGCCCTGGACGTGCCCGAGGTCGTCGGCTTCAACGACCGGCCCTTCGACGAGGGCGTCGGCTTCTTCGACCTCTCCTACCACCCGGAGAACAACAAGCGGTCCTCCGCCTCCGTCGCCTACCTCCACCCCCACATGGAGGCCGGCGACCGCCCCAACCTCACGCTGATGCTGGAGACCTGGGCGCAGAAGCTGGAGCTCGACGGCACTCGCGCCAAGGGCGTCCACGTCCGCACCAAGGACGGCGAGGAGGTCTACGTCGAGGCCGCCCGCGAGGTGCTGGTCTGCGCCGGCGCGGTGGACACCCCGCGGCTGCTGATGCACTCCGGCATCGGCCCGCGGAAGGATCTGGAGGCGCTGGGCATCAGTTGCGTGCTCGACCTGCCGGGCGTCGGGGAGAACCTGATCGACCACCCCGAGTCGGTCATCGTCTGGGAGACCAACGGGCCGATCCCCGGCAACTCCGCGATGGACTCGGACGCCGGTCTGTTCGTCAAGCGGGACCCGGAGCACAAGGGCCCGGACCTGATGTTCCACTTCTACCAGATCCCGTTCACCGACAACCCCGAGCGACTGGGCTACGAGCGCCCCGAGCACGGCGTCTCGATGACCCCCAACATCCCCAAGTCCCGCGCCCGCGGCCGGCTCTACCTGACCTCCGCCGACCCCGAGGTCAAGCCCGCGCTGGACTTCAAGTACTTCGAGGACGAGGGCGACTACGACGGGCAGACCCTCGTCGACGGCATCAAGCTGGCCCGTAAGGTCGCCGAGGCCGAGCCGTTCAGGAAGTGGCTCAAGCGGGAGGTCTTCCCCGGCCCCGAGGTCACCGACGACGCCGAGATCAGCGAGCTGGTCCGCAAGGCCGCGCACACCGTCTACCACCCGGCCGGCACCTGCAAGATGGGCGCCGAGGACGACCGACTCGCCGTCGTCGACCCGGAGTTGAAGATCCGCGGCCTGCACGGCATCCGGATCGCCGACGCCTCCGTCTTCCCGACGATGCCCGCGGTGAACCCGATGATCGGCGTGCTGATGGTGGGGGAGAAGTGCGCCGAACTGCTCCGCGCGACCTCTACCAAGGGAGGTGATGCGTGATGGCCGCCTCCGCCACCGACGCCACCGCAGTCCCCAACCCCCGCTCCGGCGGGGCCGCTTCCGCCGCGGACGACGCCGGCGAGCAGCCCACGGTCTTCTCCGTGCGGA
Organism: Streptomyces sp. BHT-5-2; assembly: GCF_019774615.1. Taxonomy (NCBI): domain Bacteria; kingdom Bacillati; phylum Actinomycetota; class Actinomycetes; order Kitasatosporales; family Streptomycetaceae; genus Streptomyces; species Streptomyces sp. BHT-5-2. The sequence goes on from NZ_CP081496.1 coordinate 2,312,983, forward strand.
ACCTGTGGAAGGTCTTCGGCCCCAAGGCCGACCGGATCCCCGAGGACTCCTCGGTCGCCGATCTGAGCGCCCGCGAGCTGCGCGAGAAGACCGGCTGCACCGCCGCCGTCCGCGACGTCTCCTTCGACGTCCGCAAGGGCGAGGTCTTCGTGGTCATGGGCCTGTCCGGCTCCGGCAAGTCCACCCTCGTCCGCTGTCTGACCCGGCTGATCGAGCCGACCAGCGGCGCCCTGGAGATGGACGGCGAGGACGTCCGCGCCATGGACCGCACCACGCTGCGCGAACTGCGCCGCCGCCGGGCCGCCATGGTCTTCCAGCACTTCGGCCTGCTGCCGCACCGCACCGTCGTCGACAACGTCGCCTACGGGCTGGAGATCCAGGGCGTCGGCAAGTCCGAACGCCGCGAGAAGGCCACCGAGATGGTCGACAAGGTCGGCCTGGCCGGCCTGGAGAAGCGCCGTCCCGGCCAGCTCTCCGGCGGCCAGCAGCAGCGCGTCGGCCTGGCCCGCGCGCTCGCCGTGGACCCCGAAGTCCTGCTGTTCGACGAGCCGTTCAGCGCGCTCGACCCGCTCATCCGGCGCGACATGCAGGAGGAGGTCGTCCGCCTGCACCGCGAGGAGGGGCGGACCATGGTGTTCATCACCCACGACCTCGCCGAGGCGCTGCGGATCGGCGACCGGATCGCCCTGATGCGCGACGGCCGGATCGTCCAGCTCGGCACCCCCGAGGAGATCGTCGGCTCGCCCGCCGACGACTACGTCCGCGACTTCGTCCGGGACGTGCCGCGCGAGCAGGTCCTCACCGTGCGCCGCGCGATGCGCCCCGTCGAGGACGGCGAGGCCGAGGAGGGTCCCGCGCTCACCCCCGACACCCTGATCTGTGACGCCATCGAGGCGGTCGCCCGCTCCGGCGGCCCCGCCCGGGTCGTCGACAACGGCCGCTGCCTGGGCATCGTCGACAGCACCTGCCTGCTGAACGTGGTGGCCCGGAACTCGGCGCCGTACGACACGCCGGGGGAGGTGGCCGCGTGATGTACGCCGCCGCTCCGCACCGCGGCGCCACCCGCGCCGTCGTCCCCCGCGCGCCCGCCGCGAGCCCCCGGGCCCGGCTGCGCACCGCCCTGCTCCGCCGGTGGCGCCAGGCCCAGCGTGCCGCCGCCCTCGGCGTGCCGGCCGGCACCGTGAAGCGAGGCCGGGCATGAGTACGGCCGCACCCCCGACCACGGCCGGCGCGCTCGGCGCCGGCAGGCTCCGTCCGATACAGGCCCTGCTGCGCCGCCGCGGCCTCGCCAAGCTCCTGCTGCTCGTCGTCGCCGCGGCGGTCCTCGTGCCGGTCGCCCAGGCCGCCTGGCCGGGCGCGGCCTGGCCCAGCGCCCTGACCGTCGACGTCTCCGGACCGCTCGACCACGCCAGCAACTGGATCATCGACAACCGCGACAGCCACTGGCTGTTCGTCTACGTCCTGGGCCACCTCAGCAACGCCGTGGTGCTCTCCGTCCGCGGCGTCTACCTGCTGCTGCTGGCGCTCGGCTGGACCGGTGTGACGGCCGGTGTGACGCTGCTGGCCTGGCGCGTCGCCGGCGTCCGGATCGCCGCCACCGCACTGGTGTCCTTCCTGGTCAGCGGCGCGCTCGGGATGTGGATCCCGACCATGCAGACGCTGGCCCTGATGATCGTCGCGGTGCTCGCCTCGGTCGTCGTCGGCGCGCTCCTCGGGCTCGCCGCCGGGCTCTCCCCGCGGCTGTTCAAGATCCTCCGCCCGGTCCTCGACACCATGCAGGTGCTCCCGGCCTTCGCCTACCTCCTGCCGGTCGTCATGATCTTCGGCATCGGCGTGCCGGCCGCGCTGCTGGCCACCGTGATCTACGCGGCGCCGCCGATGGCCCGGCTCACCGCGCTCGGGCTGCGCGGCGCGGACGCCGGCGTCCTGGAGGCGGTCTCCTCGCTCGGCGCCACCGGACGCCAGCGGCTGCTGACCGCCCGCCTCCCGCTGGCCCGCAAGGAACTCCTCCTCGGCGTCAACCAGACGATCATGATGGCGCTGTCCATGGCCGTGATCGCCTCGATGATCGGCGCCGCCGGCCTCGGCGACCGCGTCTACCAGGCGCTCGCCTCCGTCGACGTCGGCGCCGCGCTCGCCGCCGCCGTCCCGATCGTGCTGCTGGCCATCGTCATGGACCGCACCACCGCCGCGGCCGGCGAGAAGCTCGGCGCGGCCCCGGCCGCGGCCGGCCCGCGGCTGCTGCGCGGCTGGCCCGTCTGGGCCGGCATCGCCGTGCTCACCGCGGTGGCCGCGCTCGCCGGCCGGCTGGCCGGCTCCACCATCTGGCCCGCCGGTGCGACGCTCGCCATCGCCCGCCCGGTCAACGACGCCAAGGAGTGGATGGTCAACCACCTCTACTCCGGCGTGCCGGTCGTCGGCGGCACCGCCGACTGGGCCGCGCACTTCACCAACTGGGTGCTCAACCCGCTGCGGGACGGCCTGACCGCCCTCCCCTGGTACGGCGTGCTGCTCGTCGTCGCCGCGCTGGCCTGGCTCATCGGCACCTGGCGGACGGCCCTGACCGCCGTCCTGGCGATGGCCGCCGTCGGCGTGCTGGGCGTGTGGGGCCCGTCCATGGACACCCTCTCCCAGGTCCTCGCCGCCCTGGTGCTGACCCTGGTGCTGGGCATCGGCGTCGGCATCCTCGCGGCCGGCAGCAAGCGCTTCGAGGCCGTGCTGCGCCCGGTCCTGGACGTCATGCAGACCATGCCGCAGTTCGTCTACCTGATCCCCGTCGTGGCGCTGTTCGCGGTGGGCCGCGCGCCGGCCGCCGCCGCGGCCGTGGTCTACGCCCTGCCGGCCGTCATCCGGATCACCACCCAGGGCCTGCGCCAGGTGGACCCGGGCGCCATGGAGTCCGCCGAGTCCCTGGGCGCCACCCGCTGGCAGACCCTGCGGCAGGTCCAACTCCCGCTCGCCCGGCCCGCGTTGCTGCTGGCCGTCAACCAGGGCGTGGTGCTCGTCCTCGCCGTCGTCATCATCGGCGGCCTGGTCGGCGGCGGTGCCCTCGGCTACGACGTGGTCACCGGCCTGGCCACCGGCAACCTCGCCCTCGGCCTGGTCGCCGGCGTCGCCATCGTCTGCCTGGGCCTGATGCTCGACCGGGTCACCCAGCCCACGGAACGGCGCACCGCCGGGAAGGGAGCCTGACCATGCCCCGTATGCCGATACGCACCCGGACGCTCGCCAAGGGACTCGCGGCGACCGCCGCGAGCGGTGCCCTGCTGGTCTCCCTCTCCGCCTGCGGCAAGGCCGACATGACCAAGCAGGGGTCGCCGTTCGCCGCCGCCAAGGGCTCCAAGTCGGTCACCCTGTCCGTGCAGACCTGGGTCGGCGCCCAGGCCAACGTCGCGGTGGCGCAGTACCTGCTCGAACACGAGCTGGGCTACCACGTCGACACCGTCCAGGTGGACGAGATCCCCGCCTGGGACGCCCTGAGCCAGGGCCGGGTCGACGCCATCCTGGAGGACTGGGGCCACCCCGACCAGGAGAAGCGCTACGTCCAGGACAAGAAGACGATCACGGCGGGCGGCGGCAACGGCGTCACCGGCCACATCGGCTGGTGGGTGCCCAAGTACTGGGCCGACGCCCACCCCGACGTCACCAACTGGAAGAACCTCAACAAGTACGCCAAGGAACTCCGTACCTCGGAGAGCGGCAACAAGGGCCAGTTGATGGACGGTTCGCCGTCCTACGTGACCAACGACAAGGCGCTGGTGAAGAACCTCGGCCTGAACTACCAGGTCGTCTTCGCCGGTTCCGAGGCCGCCCAGATCACCCAGATCCAGCAGTTCGCCAAGCAGAAGAAGCCGTTCCTCACCTACTGGTACGAACCCCAGTGGCTCTTCAACCAGGTGCCGATGGTGGAGGTCAAACTCCCGCCGTACACCGACGCCTGCGCGGCGAAGGGCACCAAGGACCCGCAGTCCATCGACTGCGCGTACCCCACCACCCCCCTCCAGAAGTACTTCAACACCGACTTCGCCGAGAGCGGCAGCACCGCGGCGCGGTTCCTGAAGAACTTCCGCTGGGACAAGAAGGACCAGAACGAGGTCTCCGAAATGATCGCGTCCGGCGGGCTCTCCGCCGACGACGCGGCCAAGAAGTGGGTCCGGGAGCACCCCGACGTCTGGCACCGCTGGATTCCGAAGAAGTAGCCGGCTGCCGAAGAAGCAGCCGCCGCAGCATCACCACGCCACCGGGCGGGACCGTTCCACGGGGACGGGCCCGCCCGGCGGCGTTCGCCCGGAGGCCGCCCGAACGGCCGTCAGCCCGCCAGCAGTTCGTTCACCAGGTCCACCGCCAGGTCGTGGGTGTGGTGGACGGGGAGGCTCTCGTCGAGGAACCAGTCGTCGGTGGCCTCGGGGTGCGGGCCGACCACGGCGACCTTCCCGGCGCCGCAGGGGGCGACGACGGCGGCGACGGTGCCGTTGGGATAGGTGGCCAGGACGGTGGCGTCGGCGCCCTCGTCGAGGAGGAAGTGCGGACCGTCCTGGAAGTAGACGGTGCGGGGCAGGCCCCGCCAGCGGGTCTCGACGACGGTGTCGCCGTCGTGCCGGACGGTGGCGCCCGGGGTGACGATGTACTGGTCGGTGTCGCCGGGCAGCAGGTCGAAGCCCGGGTCGTCGCCGGCCAGATAGCCGCCGAGGCAGAAGCCCAGATAGCGGCCGCCGCCCTGGACGTAGTCGCGGATCTCGCAGGCGTGCCTGCGCAGCCGGCGGTAGGCGGGGGCCAGGGAGCCGCCGCCCGGCTGGGCGTAGAGGTGGGCGTGCGCCAGGGACGCGGCGGAGAGCGGGACCGTCTCGTGCGGGCCGGTGTAGCGGACGTCGAGGTTCCAGGGGCCGGCGGCGAGCAGTTCGGCGACCGCCTCGGAGCAGCCGGCCGGGCGTGCGGCCGGGCCGCGGTAGACCAGGGCCAGGCGGCGGCCGTCGGGCGCGGGAAGGAGGGGGGACTCCGTCTCGTCGCGGGCGCCGAAGGCCCGGCGGAGGGAGCCGAGGAGGCCGTCTGGGGGCATGGGACTCACCGTGCGGGGCTGGTGGGGTGCGGGGCCGGGGCGGGTGGGCGGTCCGCGGGCCGGAGGGGCAGGCCCTGGGCGGGGATGCCGCGCCACGCCGTACCGGGGACGAGGTACTCGCCCTTCATGACCAGGGACAGCGCGTCGAGCCAGACGCCCTCGCCGACGATGCCGTCGTAGAGCACGACCGAGCGGCTGCCGACGCCGGCGCCGGCCCGGACGGTGACCTTCGACATCTTCATGACCCGGTCCTCGAAGAGATGCGTCTGCAAGCTTACGCCGGCGCCGATCGCCGCGTCGTCGCCCACCTCGACCAGGTCGAACTCGGTGAGGAAGGTGGTGGCCAGCCACGTCCGGCGGCCGATCCGGGCGCCGAACAGGCGCAGCGCCGGCGGCAGGAACGGGGTGCCGGCGAGGGCGGCGAGCCCGGCCGGCACCGCGGCCGCCTCGTACAGGCCGGTGACGAACTCGGTGCGCCGGACGAAGCCGCTCCACAGGGGCTCGACGCGCGGCCGGTAGCGGCCGACCACCAGCCACTTGAGCAGTGCGCAGGCGGCGACGACGGCGAGGCCGGCGGCCATGAGGAGGACCGGGGCGAGCAGCACCGGCAGGGCCGGGGAGGGGCTGTGGGCGAGGCCGGAGAGCGCGAGGAGGAAGAGGTAGGCGCTGGTGCCCACGAGGGCCGCCGGCATCGTCGCGCGGAGGTATTCGACGGCCAGGCGGCGGCGGACCGCCCGGCGGGTGGGGCGGAAGGTCAGCTCCTCGGGGAAGGTGCCGCTGCTCTGGCGCCGTGGGAGGCGGAACGCGGGGGAGCCCAGCCAGGAGCTGCCGGCGGGCACCTCCTCCTCGGGCGGCACGGTGCCGACGCCGATCAGCGAGTTCGGCCCGGTCCGCGTCCCGGCCGGCAGATACGCGGCGTTGCCGACGAACGCGCGGTGGCCCACCTCGGTGCGGCGGCACAGGACCCGGCCGCCGGCGAACGTCGCGCCGCCGACCCCCGCCATGTCCGCGACGAAGCTGCCCTCGCCGAGGGCCAGCAGGTCCGGGTCGAGGTGGGAGGCGGTGGACACCTCGGCGCCGGGGCCGATCCGGGCGCCCAGCAGCCGCAGCCAGGGGACGGTGTAGAGGGTGGCGTAGAGGGAGTTGGTGAGGGCGAGGCTGGACTCCAGCAGTTTGTCGGAGAGCCACTTGCGCACACCGAGGCCGGAGCGGACCGAGTGGACGCCGACCGGGGTGCGGCGCAGCAGCAGCCGCTTGGCGCCGGCGACCGCGGCGCAGACCGAGAGCACGTAGAGGGGCGCGGCCGCCACCAGGGAGACCAGGACGGTGGGGCCGCCGCCCCAGGCCAGCCAGGCACACCACACCAGCGCGGCGCCGGGCACCACGGCGGCCAGGGCGAGCAGTTCGAGGAGGACGACGCCCAGCAGTGCGGCCGTGCGGTGTGCGGCCGTGAGGTGACTCGCCCGGCCGCGCCCGGCCGGGCCGTCGGCGCGCAGCATCTCCTCGACGTCCGGGGCCAGGGCCGCCACCGGGGAGGGCGGGGAGCCGGCCCACCGGGCACCGGGCGGCACGGCCTCGCCCTGACCGAGCGCCGACTGCTCGCCGAGCCCCGCGCCCGTCCCGATGCGGGCGCCCGGTTCCAGCACCGCGTGGGCCCCTACGTAGGCGCGGGGGCCGATGTCTATCGGGGCGACGGTCACCCAGCCGTCGGCCACCCGCCAGGCGCGCAGGGTGACGCCGTAGCCGATCGAGGCGTCCGCGCCGATCCGGACCAGGGACGGCAGCGGGACGGCGCCGGTGGCGACGGTCGTCCGCGGCCCGATCCGGGCGCCCAGCAGCCGCAGATAGCCGCCCATCAGGGGGGAGCCGCTGAGCACGGGCAGCGGGCTCGCGCCCAGCAGGAGGCCGAGCGTCCACAGCCGGAGGTAGGTCGCGCCCCACAGGGGATAGCGGCCCGGCCGGATGCCGGCGGCCAGGGGGCGGGCGAGCAGCACCGGCAGCAGCCAGCGCACCCCGAAATAGCCGACCAGCGCGGCCAGTACGGGCTGTACGGGGACCGGGGTCCGGCCGGTGAACACGCCGCCCTGCCGGCTGAAGACGACGGCCAGCGGCACGGTGGTGGCGAAGAACAGCAGGTAGAGGACGGCGGCCTGCACCAGCCCGGCCACGGCGATCCGGGCCCCGCTGTGCCGGAGCGGCCGGGGACGGACCTGGGGCGGCGCCGGCGCGGCGGTGCCGGGGCCGCTGTCGGCGCCCGGACCCGTACCGCCCCCACCTGCCGCAACGCCCCCGCCCGCCGCGCTGTCGCCGTTCGCCGAACGGGCCTCGGGGACCTCCGGGCCCCCCGGTTGCGGCGCCATGTTCAGACCGGCCGCCAGCCCCCGCACCGTCGGACGGGCGTAGAGAGTGCGCAGGGTCGCGCCGGTGCCGCTGCCGATGCCGCGGCTGCGGAGCAGCGAGACGACCTGGGCGGCGAGCAGCGAGTGCCCGCCGAGGTCGTCGAAGAAGTCCGCCTCCGTGGACAGCGCGTCGGGTGCCATGCCGAAGACCTCGGCCCAGACTTCCCGCACCCGGGCCTCCAACTCGCCCCGCGGCGGCACCACCCGGCCGCCGCCGCCCAGCCGGCGCCCGGACGGCACGGGCAGCCGCCGGCGGTCCACCTTGCCGCTCGGCATGGCCGGCAGCCGGGGCAGGACGTCGAGGAACGGCGGCACCATGTAGGCCGGGAGCCGCTGCCGCAGATGCTGGTGGAGGCGGGCCACCAGTGCCTCCTCCGCCGCCGCGGCCGCCGGCCCGTCGCCGTTCGAGGTCGGCACCACGTACGCCGACAACTCCTGGCTCGCCCCCGCGCCGTCGCGGTCCGGCAGCCGCACCAGCGCGGTGGCCGCCTCGGCCACCCCGGCGTCCTCCAGCAGCACGTTGTCGATCTCGCCGAGGTCGACCCGGTAGCCGCGGACCTTCACCTCGTCGTCGGCCCGCCCCAGGAACGCGATCTCCCCGTCCGCGGTGACCCGGCCCAGGTCGCCGGTGCGGTACAGCCGGCCGCCGCCGGCGGCCGCCGGATGCTCGACGAAGCGCTCCGCGGTCAGTTCCGGGCGCCCCACATAGCCGCGGGCGACACCGGGGCCGCCCACGCAGATCTCACCGACCGCCCCGTCCGGTACCGGCCGGAGCTCCTCGTCCAGCAGCACCACCGTGTACGTGGGCAGCGGCCGGCCGATCGTCACCGGCCGGCCCGGCCGCAGCTCCGCGACGGTCGCGGTGACGGTGGTCTCGGTCGGCCCGTAGGTGTTGAGGATCCGCCGCCCCGGCCGGCTCCACCGCTCGACGAGCCGGGCCGGGCACGCCTCGCCGCCCACCATCAGGGCGCGCACCCCCGGCAGATCCCGGGGGAGCGTCGCCAGCAGCGTCGGGACGCAGTAGAAGACGGTGATGCCCAACTCGTCCAGTGCGTCGGCGAGTTCGGCCCCGAACCGCCCGGCCCCCGACTCGGCCGGCCCCGCGACGAGGGTCGCGCCCACCGCCCAGGTGGGCCAGATCTCCTCGATGGAGAAGTCGAAGGAGACGGTCATGCCCTGGTAGACCCGGTCCTCCGGGCGCACGTCGTAGACACCGGGGACGACGGCGAGGAAGTTGCAGATGCTGGAGTGCGCGATGGCCACGCCCTTGGGGCGGCCGCTGGAGCCCGAGGTGTACATGATGTACGCGAGCGGGTCGACGGGATCGTCGTCCTCCGGGCCCGGCGGTGCCGCCGCCCGCGCCGGGGCCGGGCGCCGCGCCGGGGCCGGCACCCGCGGCCGGGTGGCCGGCGCCGCGGCCAGCTCCGCCGCCCGGGTGTCCAGCTCCACCACCTGCGCCCCGAGCCCCGCCACCGCGCCCGCCCGCCCGGCCACCGTCAGCACCGCGTCCGCCTGCGCGTCCGAGGCGATGAAGGCGATCCGGTCCGCGGGCGCCGCCGGGTCGACGGGGACGAACGTCGCCCCGGCCTTGCCCACCGCCAGCAGGGCGGCGTACAGCTCCACCGACCGCGGCACCAGCAGCGCGACCCGGCACCCCGCGCCGACGCCCAGCCCGCGCAGGTGGTGGGCGATCCGGTTGGCACGGGCGTCGAGTTCCGCATACGTCAGGACGTGCCCGCCGCACTCCAGCGCCGTCGCCGACGGCATCCGGTCACAGGTGGTCTCGAAGACGCGGTGCAGCCGCGTCCCGCCCCACCTGGTCGTGCCCATGACTCCATCGCAGCGCCGATCACGCGTGATCGCATGTCCGGTCGCGGGTGATCGCATCCGGTCAGATGCCCACGGTGCGGGCCGCGTCAGCCGCGATACCGGACGTCACCCGATCGTATGGCCGCGGTCACGCCGGGCCACCGCGTGCGCCCTCGGCGCTCCAGGCTGGGAGGCGCCCCCCATCCCATCCGGGGACCCGTCCCGGACCCACCGGGAACGCCCCGGCGCACGGAAGGCCCGGCCCGTCATGTCTCTGCCGCCGCCGCACTGCCCGACCCCCGACTGCGACGACCACCTGTGGAAGGACACCACGACCACCGAGGTCCACCGGGACAACTGGCGCTGGTGGTGCCACCGTTGCGACAAGAAGTGCTACCCGACCCGCGAGCAGATCGAGGAGTACCGGAACGCGGTCGGGACGGGCTGCCGGGACCCACGGGACCCCCGGGTGGCGGCCCGCCCCCACTGACCGCGCCCCGGCGCGGAGCGCGGGCCGTCAGCCGGCCTGCCCCGGCCACGGCACCTCGGTGGCCACCGGCGCCCCGTAGTCGACGCCGGGCACCGCGAAGCCGTAGAGGCGGTGCACCTCGCGGTGGAACCAGTCGAGGTCGGCGAGCCGGGCGATGTTCTCCGTGGTGGCCTCCTGCCAGCGCTCGGTGACCGCGGCCTGGACCTCGGGGTCCAGCTCCCAGGTGTCCAGCCGGACCCGGCCCTCGTCGTCGAGGTCGAGCGGCCGGGCCCCGGTCAGCCGGTCCCACAGGTCGGCGAGCTGGGCGGTCGGCGGCGCCAGCCGCTCGCCGAGGACGCCGCGCAGCAGCCCGACGTAGAGCGCGATGCCGGGGATGGCCGTGGAGGACTGGGTGACCGCGGCGCCGTTGACGGACGTCACCGCGCGCCCGCCGACCAGCTCGGACAGCCGCTTGTCGAGCACGCGGGCGGTGCCCTCCAGGTGGGCCTTGGCGGCGCCGATGGTGCCCTTGCGGTAGATCCCCTCGGTCAGCGTCGAGCCGATGTAGGAGAGCGCGGCGGTGCTGAAGCCCTCGGCGAGCAGGCCGCGGCCGGCCAGGTGGTCGATCCAGCGCTCCCAGTCGGCGCCGCCCATCACCGCCACGGTCTGCGCGATGTCCTCCTCGGCGGCCGGCGCGGACTCCACCTCCTTGACCTCGGGCGCGCCCTCGTCGTCGAAGACCAGCGTCCTGGTGCGGGACGGCGCGCCGATCGGCTGGAGGACCGAGGCGTAGGTCGTGCCGGTCTCCGGGTCGGTACGCCGAGGCGCGGCCACCGAGTAGATCAAGTGGTCCAGCTTGCCGCCGAACCGCTCCGCCAGCAGGTCGGCCACCTGGTCCTTGACCTCGTCGGAGAACGCGTCCCCGTTGACGAAGACCATGTCCCGCCCGGCCTCGCGGGCCAGTTCGGCGGTGGCGGCGGTGCGGTACCAGCCGGCGGTGGCGGTGCGCCGGGCGGTGGCCGGCTTCTCGAAGCAGACGCCGATGCCCCGGATCCCGGCGCGCTTCAGACCGGCCAGGGTGGCGGCCAGCCCGTAGCCGGCGGACGAGCCGATGACGAGGGCCACCGGGCCGTCGGCGGGCGGCGCCGCGGCCGGCGCGGGCACGGCCTCCCACATGTCGGAGACCAGCTGCCGGCACCCGGCGGGGTGGGAGTCGAGGAAGAGGAACCCGCGGCTGCGGGGGCGGTCGATCACGCGATCGGTCACGTTCGGGTCCTTGGGACGGTTCGGACAGGACACCACTGATTGTCCCGATCTTTTTCGCGGCCACGGCCCCCGGCCCCGCCTGGCGCGGCGGACCGGCATAGTAGAGCGCGGCCCGGCGCCCCAGCAGGGGCATGACAGCCGCACGGGGGGCGCACCGACGTATCAGGGGGGACCTGCACCATGCCAGCAGCCACACCACCGGAACCGGCCGGCCCGCCGGAACCGTCCGACCCGCACGAACCGTTCGCCCCACGCGCCTCTGACGGGCCGCCGGGGGCACCGTCGCCACGGCGGCGCACCCGCCCCCGGGCCCTCCGCCGTACCTCCCTCGCCGCCGCGGCGGCCGCCCTCCTGCTCGCCGCCGCGACCGCCTGCGGCCCCGACGGCAACACCGCTTCGGGCAGCGGGAGTTCGGCCGCCGGCGACCGGAAGACCGGCGCCGGCCACCTGCCCGACGGGGCGCCGACCAGCCTCGACGACCTCAAGAAGTGGAAGGACGGCGGCTGGAAGAACTGGGACAAGTGGGCGCACAAGGCCCAGGACTTCGCCAACCCGATCATCAAGGACCACTGGAAGGCGGACCGGCTGGCCCAGGCCAAGGCCGCACCGGAACTCGGCGTCCAGGCCGGTACGGCGGTCGACGGCGACGGCGCCACCGACCCCGAGCCCCGCCCCGTCACCGCCCAGGAGGTCGACCGCCCCTACCACCGCCACATGGCCCCGGTCGGGAAGATCTTCTTCGACAGCCCCAAGGGCCCGATGGTCTGCTCCGGCACCATCGTCGAGGACCCCGCGCACCCGGGGAAGTCCAACCTCGTGTGGACCGCGGGCCACTGCGTCCACTCCGGCCGGCAGGGCGGCTGGATGCGCAACATCGTCTTCGTGCCCTCGTACAACGACCAGGGCGTGCCGATGAGCCAGGTCGGCACCAGCCCCACCGAGCAGGTCACCCCGTACGGCCGTTTCTGGGCCGACTGGATCAGCACCTCCGGCGAGTGGATCGACATGGGCAGCTCGGCGTCCGGCAACGCCGGTTCCGCGTACGACTTCGCGGTGCTGCACGTGCGGCCGGAGTACGGCGGCGGAAAGTCCCTCCAGGAGACCGTCGGCGCGGCCGCCCAGGTCTGGTTCAACGCCCCGCACGCCGACGGGATCAGCTCGGTCAAGGCGTTCGGCTACCCGGCCGCACCGCCCTACGACGGCGCCCGGATGATGGCCTGCCTCGACCGTCCCGGCCGCCTCACCATGCAACAGGGCACGCCCGCCATGGACCGCATCGGCTGCACCATGACCGGCGGCACGTCCGGCGGCGGCTGGTTCGTCAGCCGCAACGGCAGACTCGCCCTGATCTCCAACACCTCGATCAGCTCCAACGCCCACACCTGGCTGGCCGGCCCCTACTTGGGCCCGGAGGCGGAGCGTGTCTTCGACACGGTGAGCCGAAAGTTCGCGGGGTAGTAGGCGACGGTCCCCGGCCCGCATCGAGTGGGGCCGGGGGCTCGCGTGCGTCAGACGCGGTCGCAGCCGCCCTTCAGCGACTGGGTGAACGCGCCCCAGGCGTCGGCGGTGAAGGCGAGGTGGGGCCCGGCGGGGTTCTTGCTGTCGCGGATGGCGCGGCCGCCGGTGGATATGGAGGCGATCTCCACGCAGTTGCCGTCCTGCGTCGAGTAGGAGGACTTCCGGTACGTGCCGATCAGTTCAGGCTTCATGCTTTCACTTCCTCGTACGGCATTCCGTCTTCAAGGAGCTCCCGGATGCGCTCAGCGCTGTTGTCCGGTGGCAGTGCCGCTGAGCGTAGCTGGTCGAAGACGTTGACATAGCGGGCAAGATCTTCAGGCGCTTCTACAACATTGGCGTGCGCGGGAGTGTCAAGTGTCACTGCTTCCACAATCGCTTCTTCCCCGAACGAGAAGGCGGCGAAGCCACTCGACATGCCGGCAATCAGACTTGCGGATGCTGGGAGGATCTGAATGGTGATGTTCTGCCGCCTCCCAACTTCCAGAAGGTGCGTCAGCTGACCAACATTCACACGAGGTTGGGAGTGCAATGCGGTGAGGGCCGGCTCCCAGATGATCGCCGTGAAGGAAGCTCCGCCTGCCTCGATCTGCCGTTGCCGCTCCTGGCGGAGTTTCGTCAGCTCGACAACCTCTTCGGGCGGGACCGACCTCGGCCCAACGGTGATGACGGCTTCGGTGTACTCGGGAGTCTGCAACAGCCCCGGAACGAGGACGGGTTCCCAGGCCCTGATGCACGTTGCCTCGTTTTCGAGGGCAATGTGATCCACATGGCCGGGTTGGATCGCGGCTTGGTAATCGATCCACCAACCCCGCTCGTTGCTCTTCCGAGCCCATTCGAGCAGCTTGGTTCGCTCCGCTGGATCCTCCACGCCATACAGATCCAGGAGCGTGCGGACCTCCAAGCCTGACGCGGACGTATGCCCGCTCTCCAGGCGACTGATCTTGGAAACGGACTTCGTGATCGCCTCGGCGGCGTCCGGTTGATCCAAGCCGGCAGTCTCGCGATAGCGCCTCATTGCGTTGCCGAGCCTACGGCTGCGTACCGTCGGCCTCCCACCTGCGGGCATGAGCCCCTCCCTTCAACGACCGCCTCAACATGCACCGTTGAGTAGTAACGGATCCAGTCTGCACGCTTACACACAGCAACGGCAAGCTTGCATGGCCAAAGCTTGCAAACTTGCGAGCCCGCGCCCTAGCGTGAGCATCGTCACTCAACGCGCGCACCGTGGTGCGCTGAGTAGTGGCGCCGCTCCGTCATGCGCACCAAGGGGATGGCCATGTCCGCACGCGCCCGGTTCGTAGCAACTTCGACCATCACCCCCGTAGTCGGCTATCGACTTCCGGCCGACGTGCGCAGCGTCGGGTGGGCTCGTAGGGAGCTGCGGCGGCAGCTGCGCGCATGGCGCGTCGGGGGTGAAGTCGCCGCGAACGCCGAGCTGTTGGTGTCCGAGCTGGTCACCAACGCGGTGCGGGCGCACGCCGCGTGGGCCGTCCCCGCGCCCGCGATCGGAGTCCGGTTCACGCTGTCGGGCGACCGGCTGCGGCTGGAGGTGCGCGACGTGAGTGACGGGGTGCCAGTGATCAACGAGGCGAAGGGGAATGGGGAGGTATCGGAATGTGGTCGTGGGTTGATGCTCGTGAACGCCTTGGCAAGTGGCTGGGGCGTGGAGTGGGGCGTCACCGGAAAGGTGGTGTGGGCGGAGCTGATGCCGCCCGCCCCGGGGACGTCGTGAGCGTCATGGGGGAAGTGGCCGTCTATCGAGCGGAGTTGGTCGTCCATCGGCCGTCCGGGGCGGCGATCGACCTCGGGGGCGTGGTGTCGTACTCGCCGCGCCGGGCGGCGCGATGGGTGCGGACGCGTGCCGAGCAGGTCGCGCAGCAGTTAGGGGTGCCGGACGGCGCGGGGGCGTGGGGCTGGCTCGGCGAGCGGGGCGACTTCGACCGGGCGGTGGCGGCGCTGGTGGCCGGAACTCCCGTCGCGCTGACCGTCGTTGACGCCGAAGGGTGCGCGTACGCGCTCGTGGCCCGGCCCGGCGGCCGGGGCGTCGGCGCGTTCGGGAGCGGCACGCCGCGGGGGCGGGAGGCGACGTGGCTGGCGGCGTGAGGCGCCCGGACGGGGCGGGAGGGGTGCACCGGCCGCAGGCGGGGGCGGCCTCGCCGGGAATCCGGGCCGCACCGGGGATCTGGTGCGAGCGGACGGTGTACCGGTCCGTGCACGCGGACGAGGTGGAGTCCTGGACGTTCCTCGCGATCGGCACCCCGCTGCGGGCCGTGGGGGCGATCGTCGCGGACGCCCGGAGACTGGCCGCCGGGCTGCCGGGGCGGGCGCGCGAACGGGCGTTGCGCGGGGTGGCCGCCGAGGAACGGGTGGCGGCGGTGGCCGCGCTGCACCGGGGCGAGCCCTGCGGACTGGCGCTGAGCTGCGCCGGAACGTGGGTCGAGTGGTCGGCGACGCCGGTGCTCTTCCTGCCCGTCCTGCCTGTCCTGCCCGTCGGGCCGGCCCCGCGGTGATCGCTCGGGCGCGGGTCGGGGACACCCCGGAGCCCGATCTCCCCCATCGCGGATACTGGCAGGGCAAGGCTCCCCCGCAGTAGAGGACACCGCCCCATGAAGCTCAGCCGTCCCGTCTCCTGGTTCCTGCTCGCCTTCGGCGCCTGGTCCTGGGTGGTGTGGGTCACCTTCGTCAAGAACCTGATCAAGGACGCGAGCGGTCTGGCCTTCGACCACGGGAACCCCACCGCGTACTTCTGGATCCATCTCGCCCTCGCCATCACCTCGTTCCTCCTGGGCACCGCCATCGGCGTCCTCGGCTTCCGGGGCCTTCGCGCACTGCGCCGTGAGGCGGCACGGGGCGCGGCGGCGGAGAGCTGAGGGGGACGCGCCCGACGCCCTTGCCGCCGGGCGGCCCCCGTCGCGGGACGGGAGCCGCTGCGGGAGGGCCGTGAGCTATCACCGCCCCGAGAAGGCGCGCGACCGTCAGTGGCTCACTTGCTCTCGCCGCCGCTGGGCTGCGGAGCCGGATCGCGGGGCGCCTCCGGAGGCATGGGCCCGCCGTCGTGCTTCCCGCCGTCGTTCTCGGCGACGACCTCCAGATCCCGTGGGTGCCGGAACGGGATGCCGGGCCAGCCTTCGGCGTCGCGTGGACGCGTATCCATCGTCTCGACCGCCGCACTGCTCATCTTTCGACTTCCTTTCATGTCGATCCAGCCGGGGTTGCCTGGCCATGGCCGTCACCTTGGGCACGTGCCGGTGTGCCGGTAGATCACCACGGGCGACTCTGAGGCGCGTTCGATCTGACCTCGGAGAGTTAGCTCGAACGTCCGGATCGGCTCCGCGCAAACGGAGCACCGCTGCCCCTTGGGCGCGTAGGTGGGGTACTCCCAATTTCCCTCAGATGTTTCCGAGCTGCTGGCTATTTCTTGTGCCTCCCCAGTTGTTCCGTGAGGCATCAATGGTCCTGCATCAGTGAAGGAAGCGACTGCTTTATTCGCGTTGTTGAATAAAGATCACTGGCGGAATGACCACGCCCACGTGGTCAACAGCTGTCGGGCTTCGTCATCGTAGACGGCATGTGCCGCATAGCTGGCGAATCGGTCGAGGAGTGAACGGATGTCTTTGGGGTCTCGGAAAACGGCAGCCCCGAGATCCGTCTCGATCGTCGCCAGACGGTCGTCGTAAACAGTGAACGTACTCAGCGGCGTGTTGCTGAATCTCACACCCATCGGAAGAATGCCGAGCCGGATGTTCGACTGCAGGGTCAGTGAGGCCAGTCGGTCAATCTGGAGTGCCATGGCGTCCGGCGAAACTAATGGGTACCTGATTGCCTGCTCAGTGAGGAGAAAAGCAAAGCGCTTGGAGTGATCGAGTAGGGCGGCCTGGCGTTCAAGCTTCATGCTGACGGTCTTGGCCTGTTGTGTCGGCGGGGCATGTGTGATGCTTTCCCGGATGTAATCCGGCGTTGCCAGCAAGCCTGTGGCCATGGACAGCATGAAATATCGGAAGTCTGTGGTGACCGCCTCCAGGCCGGCCAGCTCCAGTTGCTTCTTGTCCAGCCCTTTTCGGTGCAGGGCCTTGCGGTCCTGCCATTCCGTCTGAGCTATTCGAGCGATGGCCAGGGCCTCGGCCGCGACGGCGGGGGAGACGCTCAGCCCGCGCAGGATCTGCTCCACGTCCACCAGCGACGGGCGGAGCTTTCCCCCCTCGATACGACTGATCTTGGACTGGGACATATGGCAACGTGCAGCAAGCCGGACTCCCGAGAGTCCGGCTTGCCTGCGGAGCTGCCTGAGCATGGCCGCCAGCTCCAGACCGGACCGGCCAAGCCGGTCAGGCTCGATGGCCACCGTTCACGTACTCCTCGAAGGGGACCGCCTCAGCCATCGCGATGCGCTGATATTCGATAAACGGGGACACGTCGCCTTCGAATACCTCACGATTGATCTGCCGGCCATCCTCCGCATAGTTCATGAACACGACTTCTGTGTGGTCGAACATCCAGAAATCCTGGACTCCCGCCAGGGGATTGGGGCGATCGGTCACGTCGAGAATGCGAATGTCGTCCCCTGCCTGGGAATGCGCCTGATAGTAGCGAGCGAACTCGAATTGAAGGTAGTCGGAGAGCGGCCGCGTTACGATATGTACCCGGCCGTTGCGCTTCCCCGCCGCCCGCTGACGTGAGACGCGTTCCGTGTATGAGGACGCTGTGTACGCGTCCAGCGTTTTCCCCTCGCGGAATGCCGCGAAAGCTTCGGCCTCCTGCGGTACGAGGTACTGCGGGAGCGTCTCAAGCCGCCATGCCTCTCGTTTGATCTCTGCGAACCGACGTCGCCACTCTTCACCATCCAAGAGCACGCACGGCCTCCCTCAGCACCTCTTCCGGAATCTCTACCAGGGCCTCACCGGGCGGCGGTGCGAATGCCTCCGAAATTCCTCCCTGCATGATGAGTGTCCCGTTTTCTGCCCGGTAGACATTCGGACAGTCCTCGCCACCGCAGGTGCCGTTGCCGTTGCCGGTGAGCCGGGTCAGTTCCTCACGTGGCATGCCGAAACCCCCTCGCTTCTGGCCCTGGTGGGCCAACTGGCCACGACCGTAGGCGGCTCAGCCCCGCGCGTCCATGCGATCACGTTCCTTATGCGCGTCTTGGCATAAACCCGGCCGGGATGCGGTGCGGCACGCCGTCGACCGACGCGGCGCGGTCAGGAGCCCCGCACGTCAACCCCACTGGACGGCGTGCGGGCTGCCGGTGGAAGTGATTCACGTCCCGGACGGGTGGTTTGTGGATCCGTGGGGGGCCGGGGTCCGTCTTGGGGGCTGTGGAACATCTGCCCGCACCGGCCGACGGCCGGCGTTCCGGACGGTGGCGTGCTCGGACGTCGGGGCGGGGATGGACCATCGGGCGGGCGCGGTGACGGGAACGGAGTCCATGTCTTCGCGGCCCCTCGACAGGAACGGTTACGGGGGCTCTGACCTGCTCTTTTGCCTGGTCCTGACGTTGTGTTGGTGAGTTGTTTGGGAAAGGTGGACCAGATGCGTCAGCTCCCCCGTAAGGCGGGCGGGAACCAGGACGCGGGGCGAGGGAGCGGCACGCATCCCCGGCCGGACGGCGAGGGCGGCTCCATCCGGCCGTTCGGAGGGGCACTCTTCCGTGGGGCACGTTCAAAGAGGCGGTCGCGGGCGGGTACGTTCACGGACGTGCCGACGACCTTGAGTGCCTCCGCGTCCCCGTCCGCCGTTCGAACCGTTGCCGCGCTGGCGTCCTCCGTGGTGCTGGCGTCGCCGCTGCTGGCCGGCACCGCGCACGCCGCCCCCGTGGACGGCGGTCAGCCGCCCAAGGCCCCCGTGCCGCCCGCGAAGATGTCGCAGGTCGGCGGCGAGCAGCTGGGCCGGCCCGGCGTCCAGGTGCAGCTCCGGCCGGGCGCGCCCGAGCTGCCCAAGGAGCTGACCGGCCGCTCGTGGATCATCTCGGACGCCGAGACCGGCGATGTGCTGGCCGCGAAGAACCCGCACTGGCAGCTGGCGCCGGCCAGCACGCTGAAGATGCTGTTCGCCGACACCGTGCTGCCGAAGTTCCCCAAGACCACGAAGTACACGGTCAAGTCGGCCGACCTGGCGGGCATGGGCGTCGGCAGCAGCCTCGTCGGGATAAAGGAGAACCTCACCTACACCGTCCACGACCTGTGGCTGGGGGTGTTCCTGCGGTCCGGCAACGACGCGGTGCACACGCTCTCCGCGATGAACGGCGGCACGGAGGCCACCGTCAAGCAGATGCAGCAGCGGGCGGTGCAGCTGAACGCCACCGACACCCACGTGATCACGCCGGACGGCTACGACGCGCCGGGGCAGGTGTCCAGCGCGTACGACCTGAGCCTGTTCGCGCGGGCCGGGCTGCAGAACGCGGACTTCCGGGAGTACTGCTCCACGGCGAGCGCGCAGTTCCCGGGCGACATGGGCAAGGACGGCAAGCGCGCCACCTTCGGCATCCAGAACACCAACCGGCTGCTCAGCGGCGACTACGACATCAAGCCCTACCCGGGCATCGCGGGCGTGAAGAACGGCTCCACCACCAACGCCGGGTCCACCTTCACCGGGTTCGCCCAGCACGGCGACCGCAAGCTGCTGGTCACCGTGATGAACCCGGAGAAGAAGCAGCACAACGAGGCGTACCGGGAGGCGGCCAAGCTCTTCGACTGGGGCTTCGCGGCGGACGGCAAGGTGACGCCGGTCGGCAAGCTGGTCGACCCGAAGGGCTCGGGCAAGGACCACGGCGCCGACGCGAAGAACGGCGACCCGCAGGCCGAGGCCGGGCTGGACTCCGGCAGCTGGGGCGGACCGTGGACGATCGCCGGGATCGGCGGCGGAGCGGTGGCGCTGATCGCCGCGGTGGCTTGGTTCGTCCGCAGGCGGCGTCCGCAGCCGGAGGCCGGTGCCGGGACCGGGCAGGAGCCTGGGCACCGGGGTGGCTCCGGGGGGCGTCGGCGGAAGTGAGCGGGGGAGCGGGCGACACGGCGAGAACGTGACCGGGGGCCGGCCCGCCGCTTTGCTGGTGGGCCGGCCCCGTCCGCTCGGAACCGTCACGCCGTGGCGGCGGGCTCCGTGTCCGGCCGCCGGCCGGTTCCGTCCGGTCGCTGCCCGGCCCCCTCGGCGGCCGTCCAGGACGCGCAGAAGACCAGCAGTTTCGCGGTGAAGTTGATCCACAGCAGCAGCGCGATCGGGGTGCCGAACGCCCCGTACATGCTGCGCCCGGCGACGCCCTGGAGATAGCTGCTGATCAGCAGCTTCAGCGCCTCGAAGCCGACCGCGCCGACCAGTGAGGCGACGACCAGGGCGCGCCGCGACGGGTGCGCGCCGGCGAGCTTGGTCAGGACGTAGGCCAGCATCAGGAAGTCGGCGAGCACCGCGATGCAGAAGCCGGCGACGGTGAGCAGGACGCTGACCGCGCCGCCCCGGGGCAGGCCGATCGCGTCCACCGCCCGGCCGACCGCCGCGGAGGCGAACGCCGAGCAGCCCACCGAGACCACCGCGACCGCGCCCAGGCCGAGCAGCAGCCCGCCGTCGCGGACCTTGCCGAGCAGGAAGTTGGTCTTCTCGTCGGGCAGTTCCCAGACCGCCCGCAGGCAGTCGCGCAGGGACTGCACCCAGCCGATGCCGGTGAGCAGCAGGGCGGCACCGGCGATCAGCCCGACGGTGCCGGCGTTGTCGACCAGCCCGGTCAGATTGAGCTGGTTCGAGATGCCGGGGACCTGCTCGGCGAGCTTGGCCTCCAGCGTGTGCAGCCGGTCCGCGCCGATCGTGGCGGCGACGATCGCGGCGGCGACGGTCAGCAGCGGGAAGAGCGCGATGAAGCTGGTGAAGGTGATGGCCGCGGCCAGCCGGGTCCAGTGGACCCGCAGCATCCGCTCGTAGCTGCGCCACAGGTGGGTGGCGAGCAGCCGCTCGACGAGGGGCGCGAGGCGCGGTCCGACGACCGGAAGCCCGGGGATCCAGGCGAGGGGGCTGCTTTCGGCGCCCTCGACCGGGGCGCGGTCCTGGGCCTTGTCCTTGTCCTCGTCCTGGTCCTGGTCCTGGCCGGCGCTCGCGTCGTACTCGTCGTGCTTGCTGTGCGCGTCGTGCTCGCCGTGCTGGTCGTGCTCGCTGTGCTCGTCGCTCTCGTCCGGGCCCTCGTCGCTGCCCTGGCCCGAGTGCCGCCCGCCGTTCATCCCCGTACCGCCTCCCGTGCCGGCTGTTCCGGCTGATGATCCGGAACACTAGCCTCCGGCTACCCCGGTGACCGGCGGCCATCCGACGCACCGGGCAGGCGCGTGACGGCGGAGGCGGCCGGGCGGCGGCTCAGCGGGCGGCGACTCAGTGGAACGTGGCCGGGGGCCGGGACAGCTCGGCGGGCTCACTGCCCTGCCGGGGCACCGGCACCGCGCCCCCGCCGGCCCCGAACGGGTACTCCCGCTCCAGCCGCCAGACCTCGTCGTCGCCCTTCTCGTAGAGCGCGAAGCCGGCGATCGTCCAGGTGGCGGAGAAGCCCGCCAGCTCCGCCTGGGCGCGGTCCATGGCGGCCTCGTCGATGCCGTGCGCGATCGTCACATGAGGGTGGTACGGGAACTGCAGCTCGCGGGCGCACGGCCCGGACGCGGCACGGACCCGCTCCTGTAGGAGCGTGCAGCCGCGGGCGCCCTCGACGACCTTGACGAAGACCACCGGCGAGAGCGGCCGGAAGGTGTCGGTGCCCTCCAGCCGCAGCGGAAACGGCCGGGAGCCGGCGGCGACCTCGGCGAGATGGCGCTCGATGCCGGGCAGCGCGCCGGTGTCCACCTCCGTCGGCGGGAGGAGGGTGATGTGGGTGGGGATGCCGCGGGCGGCCGGATCCCCGAAGCCCTCGCGCTTCCGCTGGAGGAAGCGGCCGTGCGGCTCCGGGACCGCGAGCGAAACGCCGAGCGTTACGGTCCCCACTGCGTTCTCCCTCCTGACATGTACCCTGACATGTGCCCTGACGTGCTGCGCTGCGTGTGCCTTGACGTGCTGTCCTGACGTACCGCCCTGACGTGCCGTCCCGACGTGTGCGTGCGCGCCGCGGGGGCGGGCACCCTTCCCAGTGTGCCGGGGACGGACCCGGACGGGCACGTCCCCGGGCCTGCGCGGACGGTCAGCGCTTGGCGGGCAGGAACCCGATCCGGTCGTAGGTGGTGGCCAGGGTCTCGGCCGCCACCGCGCGGGCCTTCTCGGCGCCCTTGGCCAGGATCGTGTCCAGCGTCTCGGGGTCGTCGAGGTATTCCTGCGTACGGGTCCGGAACGGGGTGACGAAGTCGACCATCACCTCGGCCAGGTCCGTCTTGAGCGCGCCGTACATCTTGCCCTCGTAGGAGCGCTCCAGCGAGGGGATGTCCTGGCCGGTGAGGGTGGACAGGATGGTGAGGAGGTTGCTGACGCCGGGCTTGGCCTCGCGGTCGAAGCGGATGACCGTGTCGGTGTCCGTCACGGCGCTCTTGATCTTCTTCGCGGTGACCTTGGGCTCGTCGAGGAGGTCGATGATGCCCTTCGGCGAGGACGCCGACTTGCTCATCTTGATCGACGGGTCCTGAAGATCGAAGATCTTCGCCGTCTCCTTGACGATGTACGGGTTCGGGACGGTGAAGGTGTCGCCGAAGCGGGTGTTGAAGCGGTCCGCGAGGTCGCGGGTCAGCTCCAGGTGCTGGCGCTGGTCCTCGCCGACGGGGACCTGGTCGGCCTGGTAGAGGAGGATGTCGGCGACCATCAGGACGGGGTAGGTGAACAGGCCGACCGTCGTACGGTCCGTGCCCTGCTTCGCCGACTTGTCCTTGAACTGCGTCATCCGGGACGCCTCACCGAAGCCGGTGACGCAGTTCATGACCCAGCTCAGCTGGGCGTGCTCGGGGACGTGGCTCTGCACGAAGAGCGTGCAGCGCTCCGGGTCGAGGCCGGCCGCCAGCAGCTGGGCGGCGGCGATCCGGGTGTTGCGGCGCAGCTCCGCGGGGTCCTGCGGGACGGTGATCGCGTGCAGGTCGACGACCATGTAGAAGGCGTCGTGCGACTCCTGAAGGGCCACCCACTGGCGCACCGCACCGAGGTAGTTGCCGAGGTGGAAGGAGCCGGCGGTGGGCTGGATACCGGAGAGCACCCGAGGATGCTGCATGGCGGAGCCACTCCCCTTGGGGCGGTGGTGGGCGACGGGCGGGCGTTCGAGAGCCATGGCAGCCATTCTCTCAGGTCCGCGGGAGGCCCGGGCGTGGAGGCCCGCAAGGGGTGGCCGAACACATCCCGTAGGGGATGAGCGGGCCCCCTGCGGGGCCATAACGTGAGGGGGGTTGGGGGTGTTCCCGGGGTCACGCCACGAGGCGCCCCGCCGCCTCAGCCGTTCACAGGTCAGTCGTGCACAGGGAGGCCCGGCGCCGGGTAGGCGGTCATGAGGTCCGTGACCTCCTGGCGGATCGTCGTCAGGGAGTCCTCGTCGCCGGTGGACGCGGCCCGGACGCCGCGGTCGATCCACTCCGCGACCTTCGGCATCTCCGCCGTCCCCAGGCCCCGCGACGTCAGCGACGGGGTGCCGATCCGGATGCCGGACGGGTCGAACGGCTTGCGGGGGTCGAACGGCACGGTGTTGTAGTTCACCACGATCCCGGCCCGGTCCAGGGCCTTGGCCGCGACCTTGCCGGGCACCTCCTTCGACGTCAGGTCGATCAGCACCAGGTGGTTGTCGGTGCCGCCGGAGACCAGGTCGAAGCCGCGCGCCAGCAGCGCCTCGGCGAGCGCCTTGGCATTGGCGACGACGGCGTGCGCGTACTCCCGGAAGGACGGCGCCGACGCCTCGCGCAGCGCCACCGCGACGGCGGCCGTGGTGTGGTTGTGCGGGCCGCCCTGCAGGCCGGGGAAGACCGCCTTGTCGATCGCCTTGGCGTGCGCCGCGCGGGACATCAGCATCGCGCCGCGCGGACCGCGCAGCGTCTTGTGGGTGGTCGTCGACACGACGTCGGCGTGCGGTACGGGCGAGGGGTGCGCACCGCCCGCCACCAGGCCCGCGATGTGCGCGATGTCGGCGACCAGCACCGCTTCGACCTCCCGCGCGATCTCGCCGAAGGCCGCGAAGTCGATGGTCCGCGGGACGGCCGTGCCGCCACAGAAGATGATCTTCGGGCGCTCCTTGCGGGCCAGGTCGCGCACCTCGTCGAAGTCGATCCGCCCGGTGTCGGCCCGTACGCCGTACCCCACCCCGTTGAACCACGTGCCGGTCGCCGAGACGCCCCAGCCGTGTGTGAGGTGCCCGCCCATCGGCAGCGACATGCCCAGCACCGTGTCACCGGGGGAGGCGAAGGCGAGGTACGCCGCCAGATTGGCGGGCGAGCCGGAGTACGGCTGCACATTGGCGTGCTCGACACCGAAGAGATCCTTGGCGCGCTCGACGGCCAGGGCCTCCACGACGTCGATGTTCTGCTGGCCCTCGTAGTAGCGGCGGCCCGGGTAGCCCTCGCTGTACTTGTTCTGGAGGACCGTCCCGGTGGCCTCCAGCACGGCGGCGGAGACGTAGTTCTCGCTGGGGATCAGCCGCAGGGTGTCGGCCTGGAGCCGCTCCTCGGCGCCGACCAGCGCGGCGAGTTCGGGGTCGGCGGCGTGCAGGGCGGGATGGGCGGGACGGGTGGGGGAATGGGGCGTCATGGCGTCCTCCGGGGCGATCGAGCGGTGGTCGGTCGTGGTCCCGGGGTGCCCAGGCGGGCGGCACCTCGTAGGCGTGTGGCCGCGCACCGCTTCCTCGGGGTCCGTTCCCCGTACGCCAGTCGCGGCTGCGCACCGGAAGTCTAGGCCCTGCCGTCGAACTCGCGCCCGCCCGGCGGCGGCGTGCGGCCTGCGGGCGCCCGCCCCGGGCGGGACAATGAACGGGCAGGTCGGCACAGCAGTCGGACCCGCGGTCCGGCCCACCGGACGGAGTCACCCGTGACGTCCACGGAAGCGTTCATCGCCGCCGCCGAGGCCCACAGCGCGCACAACTACCACCCGCTCCCCGTGGTCGTGGCCACCGCCGAGGGCGCCTGGATGACCGATGTCACCGGCCGCCGCTATCTGGACCTGCTCGCCGGGTACTCCGCGCTCAACTTCGGCCACCGTCACCCCCGTCTGCTGGCGGCGGCCCGCGCCCAGCTGGAACGGGTCACGCTCACCTCCCGCGCCTTCCACCACGACCGCTACGCCGACTTCTGCACCCAGCTCGCCGACCTGTGCGGGATGGAACTCGTGCTGCCGATGAACACCGGCACGGAGGCCGTGGAGACCGCGATCAAGACGGCCCGGAAATGGGGCTACCGGGTCAAGGGCGTGCCCGACGGACGGGCCGGGATCGTCGTCGCGGAGAACAACTTCCACGGCCGGACCACCACCGTCGTCTCCTTCTCCACCGACCCCGAGGCCCGCGCCGACTTCGGCCCGTACACCCCCGGCTTCACCGTCGTCCCCTATGGCGACCTGGCCGCCCTGGACGCCGCCGTCGACGCCGACACCGTCGCGGTGCTGCTGGAGCCGATCCAGGGCGAGGCCGGGGTCCTGGTGCCGCCGCGCGGCTACCTGGCCGGGGTGCGCGAGCTGACCCGGGCCCGGAACGTGCTCTTCGTCGCGGACGAGATCCAGTCCGGGCTGGGCCGCACCGGGACCACCTTCGCCTGCGAACACGAGGGCGTGGTGCCCGATGTGTACGTCCTCGGCAAGGCGCTGGGCGGCGGGGTGGTGCCGGTGTCCGCGGTGGTGTCGTCCCGCGAGGTGCTGGGCGTCTTCCGGCCCGGCGAGCACGGCTCGACGTTCGGCGGCAACCCGCTGGCCTGCGCGGTCGGCCTGGAGGTCATCGCGATGCTGCGCACCGGCGAGTACCAGCGGCGGGCCGCCGAACTCGGCGACCGCCTGCACCGCTCGCTGGCCCCGATCGTGGGCGGCGGCGCGGTGGACGCGATCCGCGGCCGCGGCCTGTGGGCCGGCGTCGACATCAACCCCTCGCGCGGCGACGGCCGGGCCGTCTCGGAACGGCTGCTGGCGCGCGGTGTGCTGGTCAAGGACACCCACGGCGCGACGATCCGGATCGCGCCGCCGCTGGTGATCGACGAGGAGGAGCTGGACTGGGGGCTGGAGCAACTCCGGGTGGTGCTGGGCGCGTAGCGTCCGCTCCGGGGTGTCGTCCGGGAAGGGGGAGCGTCGCCCGGGGGAGCGCCGTCCGGGGTGCCCTGCGAGAGCGAGTCGCCGGGCCGAGTCCTCGGAGGCGAGCCCCCGAGCCGAGTGCCGGACGGGCACCCCATGGCGAAGCCCCCTGCCCCGGTGCCCCCGCCGCCCCGTACAGTCGGGCCATGCTGCTCGGGATGATCTGCGCGCTCGCGTCCGCGGTCTGCTTCGGTACCGCCTCCGTCTTCCAGGCCGTGGCCGCCCGGGACACCTCGCCCGGCTCCGGCTCCGGCGTCGACGCCCGGCTGCTGCTGCGGGTGCTGACGCAGTGGCGGTATCTGCTCGGGCTGGCGCTGGACGGGCTGGGCTTCCTGCTGGAGCTGGTGGCGCTGCGGACGCTGCCGATCTACACGGTCGGTGCGGCGCTGGCCGCGACCCTCGCGGTGACCGCGGTGGTCGCCGCGCCGGTCCTGGGCGTCCGCCTCCGGCGCGCCGAATGGCTGGCGGTCGGGGTGGTCTGCGGCGGGCTGGCCCTGCTGGCGCTGTCGTCCGGAGCCGAGGGGCACCGGGCCGGCACCCCCGCGCTGCGGATCGGGGTGCTGGTCTTCGCGGTCGCCGTGCTGGCCGCCGGCGCCCTGGCCGGCCGGCTCCCGGACCGCTCCCGCGCCGCCGTGCTCGGCCTCGGCTCGGGCTTCGGCTTCGGGGTCGTCGAGGTCGCGGTGCGGCTGATCGACGGCTTCGGCCCGGCCGACCTGCTCACCAACCCCGCCAGCTACGCGCTGCTGATCGGCGGGGCCGCCGCCTTCCTGCTGCTGACCTCCGCCTTCCAGCGCGGCGCGGTCACCACCGCCACCGCCGGCATGGTGATCGGCGAGACCCTCGGCCCGGCCGTGGTCGGCGTCGTCTGGCTCGGCGACCGCACCCGCGACGGGCTGGCCCCGCTGACCGTCGCCGGTTTCGCACTGGCCGTCGCCGGGGCGCTGGCACTGGCCCGCTTCGGCGAGGCACCGGCGACCGCGGCCCCCGACACGGACACGGGTACGAGCACCGACGCCGACGCCGACGCCGGCACGGACACCGGCACACCGGCGTCCCCGCCCGACTCCACCACGGTGCCCGCCGAACGCCCGTGAACGAAGCCCACCGCACCACACCGTGCCCCGGCCCCGGCCCTCACCCCGCCGGCGGCATCGCCCTCAACAGGGCCTCCAGGACGGCCGAGAACGCGTGGTCCGGCGGACGGCCGTAGGCGATGACCAGCGCGTCGCGGGCGGCCGCCGGGCCCGCCGGATCGGAGAAATCCGCCAGCCCGGTCACCGCCAGGCCCTGCCACAGTGCGGCCTGGGCGATGGACCGCTCGGTGCCGGGCGGCAGTTCCAGCACCGCGTGCAGCCCGGCGGCGATGCCCGAGACGTGTACGTGCGGGGCGTGTTCGGCCAGCGCGGCCACCAGCTGGTCGCGCCGCCGCCGGTAGCGCAGCCGCATCCCGCGCAGATGCCGGTCGTACGCGCCGGAGGAGACGAACTCCGCCAGGGTGAGCTGGTCCAGCGAACCGGACTGCCACTCGCCGGCCGACTTGATCTCCAGCACCCGGTCCATCAGCCGGTCCGGCACCACCATCCAGGCCAGCCGCAGCGCGGGCGCCAGGCTCTTGCTCGCGGTGCCCAGGTAGACGACGTGGTCGGGGTCCAGTCCTTGAAGGGCCCCGACCGGTTGCCGGTCGTATCGGAACTCGCCGTCGTAGTCGTCCTCCAGGACGTAACCGCCGGTGGCGCGCGCCCAGTTGACCGCCGTGGCCCGCCGGTCGGGGTGCAGCGGGACGCCGGTCGGGAACTGGTGGGCGGGGGTCAGCAGGGTCGCCCGCAGGTGGTCCAGGTCGGTCAGCCGGCCGGTGTCCGCGCCGTGCGCGTCGATCGGCAGCGGGACGGTGCCGAGGCCGGCGCGGGCGATGACGGCGCGGTGGAAGGGCAGCCCGTACGCCTCGGTGGCGACCCGGCCGGGGGTGCCGCCGCGGGGTCTCAGCGCCCGGCACAGCACCCCCAGCCCCTGCATGAACCCCGCGCAGACCACGATCCGTTCGGGGTCGGTCCGCACGCCCCGCGCCCGGGCCAGGTAGTCGGCGAGCACCGCGCGCAGTTCGGGGCGGCCGGCCGGAGTGCCGTACCCGAACGCCTCGTTGGGCGCCGCGGTCAGCGCCCGGCGGGCCGCCGCCAGCCAGGCGGTCCGCGGGAAGGAGGAGACGTCCGGGGTGCCGGGGGTGAGGTCGAAGCGCGGGCCGGCGGCGGGGGACGGCGAGCCCGGGGCGTGCCGGGGTGATCGGTCGGCGGCCCGCGGCAGGACCCGTTCGGCGACCTCGGTGCCCGAGCCCTGGCGGGCGCACAGCCAGCCCTCGGCGACCAGCTCCGCGTAGGCGTCGGCGACGGTGTTGCGGGCGATGCCGAGGTCGGTGGCGAGGGAACGGGAGGACGGCAGCCGGGTGCCGGGGACCAGCCGTCCGGACCGCACCGCCTCGCGCAGCGCGGCCATCAGCGAGGCCCGCACCCCGCCCGGCCCGCCGAGGTCGAGGTGCAGGTCCCGGCCGAGATCCCGTCCGAAAGTGGCCCGCGATTTCTCCATGGAAGTGGACCATACCGCTGCGCCACTTGCCGCGTAGCGTCTAGGGCATGACGAACCCGACACCGTCCACAGGACAGCAGGCGCCGGCCGCCGCCGGCCACCGGCACGGCCCCCGGATGCAGTGGGCCGAGCTGGCCCCCGACGTCTACAAGGCCATGATCGGCCTGGACGTGGCGGCCCGTAAGGGACTCGACCCCACCCTGGCCGAGCTGGTCAAGATCCGCGCCTCGCAGATCAACCGGTGCGCCATGTGCCTCCACATGCACATCACCGACGCCCGCAAGGCCGGCGAGACCGAGGAGCGGATCGCCCTCCTCAGCGCCTGGGAGGAGGCCGCCGGCTACTACACCGACCGCGAGCGCGCCGCCCTGGCGCTCACCGAAGCCATCACCGTGCTGACCGACGGCTTCGTCCCGGACGCCGTCTACGAGCAGGCCGCCGCCGTCTTCGACGAGCCCGAACTCGCCCAGCTGATCGCCATGATCACCACCATCAACGCCTGGAACCGCTTCGGCGTGACCACCCGCCGGGCCCCGGGACAGGAGTGAACACGATGACCCACCGCATGACGTTCTGGAGCCGGGTGCCCGCCTTCTTCCAGGCCCAGCTCAAGCTCACCGAGGCCGCCAGGAAGGGCTTCGGCGACCCGGTCCTCGCGGAGCTGGCCGTGCTGCGCGCCTCCCAGCTCAACAAGTGCGCGTTCTGCGTCGACATGCATGTGAAGAACCTCCGCGAGGCCGGTGTCGAGCAGCAGCGGATCGACCTGCTGCCGGCCTGGGAGGAGGCCGGCGACCTCTACTCCGAGCGGGAGCGGGCGGCGCTGGCCTTCACCGAGGCGGTCACCCTGCTGACCGAAGGGTCCGTCCCGGACGCGGTCTACGACCGGGCCGCCGCTCAGTTCACCGAGTCCGAACTCGCCCACCTGCTGGCCGTGATCGTCGCCATCAACAACTGGAACCGCGTCAACGTCACGGTCCGCCAGCCCCCCGGGGCGCAGCTGTGACCGACACCGACACCGGCCCCGCCGCGGCGTTGCGCGCCCTGCACCGCGACCGCCGGCCGGACGACCCGCTGATCCTCCCCACCGTCTGGGACGCCGCCTCCGCCCGGGTCTTCGCCGACGCCGGCTTCCCGGCGCTGGCCACTCCCAGCGCGGGCATCGCCGCGTCCCTGGGATACGCGGACGGCGAGACCCCGGCCGACGAGATGTTCGCGGCGATCGCCCGGATCGTCCGGGCCGTGGACGTGCCGGTGACGGCGGACGTGGAGGCCGGCTACGGGCTGTCCGCCGGGGAACTGGTCGGCCGGCTCGCCGAGGCCGGCGCGGCCGGCTGCAACCTGGAGGACTCCGACCACGCCACCGGCGCCCTGCGCGACCCGCAGGAGCAGGCCGACCGGCTGGCCGCGGTCCGGGCCGAGGCCGGCGACGCGCTGGTGCTCAACGCCCGGATCGACACCTTCCTGCGCGGCGAGGCGAGCCCGGACGCGGCGCTGGTGCGGGCCCGCCACTACGCCGCGGCCGGCGCCGACTGCCTCTACCCGATCCTCGCCCCGCCGGAGCTGCTGCCCGAACTGGCCGCGGCGGCCCCCCTCCCGCTCAACGCCCTGGCCAGGGCCGGCGGCCCGTCCCCGCGCGCACTGGGCGCACGGGGCGCGACCCGGATCACCTTCGGCGGCGGCCTCCACCGCGCCGCGACGACGGCCCTGTCGGCACTGGCGGAGCGCCTGCGGGACGGGTCCGGAATCTGACGTAGCGTCAGAATGCGTCGGCGGTGGTGCTGCCGGGCCCGTGCGGGGCGCACGGGGGCGTTCGCGCCCGGGCCCGCCCGCTCCGCCCGGGCCGGACCCGGACCCCCGGCGCCGTACGGCGCCGCGCCCTACGATGAGCCATGCTCTCCGTAGCCGTAGCCCCCTGGCGGCGTCCTCCGGTGATCCTGCGGAACGCCGACGTGCCGCACTACGCGGCCAGCACGATGAAGGTCGCGGTGCTCGCCGCCGTCCACCGCAGCGGCCTCGACCACGACCACCCGGTCCCCGTCGTCAACGACTTCCCCTCGGCGGCCGTCGGCAGCTACGCCCACGACCGGGCCGAGGACAGCGACCCCGAGCCCTGGCGGCTGCTGGGCGGCACCGCACCGCTCGGCTGGCTCGCCGACCGGATGGTCCGGCACTCCTCCAACCTGGCCACCAGCCTCTGCACGGCCGCGGTCGGCCGGGCGGCGGTCGCCGAGGTGTGGCGGCGGGCCGGGGCGTCGGCCGCGTCCGGCAGCCCGCGCGGCATCGAGGACGCCGCCGCCCGCGCCGCCGGCATCGACAACCGCGTCACCGCCCACGACCTGATCCGGCTGCTGGCCTCCCTCGAACCGGAGGTGCTGGCCCGGCTGGAGCACAACGCGCACGCCGTGGACCTCGCCGCGGGACTGCCGCCCGGCACCCGCCTGGCCGGCAAGAACGGCTGGGTCGACGGGGCGCGGCACAGCGCGGCGGTGGTCCACCCGCCCGACGCACCGCCCTACGTACTGGCCGTCTGCTACACCGGCCCGCTCGCCGACGGCCAGGACACCGGCGACCCCGCGGCCCGCCTGCTGGCCCGCCTCTCGTCCCGCGTCTGGGACTGCCGCCACCGCCTCGCCGAACTTTCCTGACGTAGTGTCAGATCTGTGCGTGGCACGGCGAATTGCCCACTTCGGGACGGCTGGTCCACGCTACGGGCGGCCCCGGAGCGGGTATCAGGAGAACGGACGTACGGGAAGTCCGGCGGGCTTGATAGCTTGGTGCCGAAGGCCCGCGGGGGAACGGGGAGAAGCGGCACATGACCGAGCGGTTCAGGGTCGATCTGGAAGAGCTGGACGTCGTCGTGCGACAGCTGCGCCACCTGCAGCGCGACATGGACGATCCCACCCAGACCGTCAGATACGACACCACCATCCCGGAGTCGGCGTTCGGGAAGGGCTTCCAGGAGGCCGGCCGGCTCGCCGGCGCCCACGACGGCATGCAGACGTACATGGCGGACGTGCTCGGCGCACTACAGGCCCTCATCGGCACCTTCGGCGAGAAGACCGAGGCCAGCCGCGGCGCCTACGAGGACCAGGAGCACGCGGCCCGGCACCCCGGGCACCACTGACGCGACCCCCGCCCGCCCCCGGGCGGGGGTGACGACGGCGAGGACGAGGGAGGGGGACCGGCATGACGGAGACCGGCCGACAGCACGACGGCGCCCAGGAGATGGAGCGCCGACGGACCGAGCAGGAGCGGGCCGAGCTGCTGAAGTCGCTCCGGGGGCACCGGCTGACGCCGCGCTCCCCCTCCGACTTCCAGAAGCACGACCTGCCCACCCTCCGGGCGATGATCGAGCACGCCGGCCCCGAGACGATCGAGACCGCCGGCCGGCACTGGCGGTCCTCCGCCGACCGGCTGGGCGGCGACGACGGCCACGGCGGCATCCGCAAGGCGTTCCAGGACGCCGTGGAGCACGCCTCGGCGCACTGGGAGGGCACCGCGGCCGAGGCGTTCCGCCGGGAGGCCGCCAAGGTGCTGGCGAAGATCGAACGCAGCTACCAGCACGCCCGCAACGTCGAGTCCACGCTGATCGGTTCGCGCGCCTCGGGCCCGGAGGCCGGCGTCGCGCACAACCTCCGCGAGGCGCAGAAGGCGCTGGTCAGGCTGCAGCTCGCCGGAGCCGCCGCGGTGCCGACGGCGGAGGCCGGCGACGACGGCCAGTTCAAGCGGGACATGGCCAACCCCAAGCTCGACACCCGGATGGCACTGGAACTCAACCGCCACTCCCTCCCGCCGGCCAAGCAGTGCCAGATCGAGGCCGTCGTCGTGATGGACGAACTCGCCGCCCACTACGAGGCGCAGGGCAGGCGCCTCAAGGAGGGCACCGGGCCCGGCGCCACGGGGGACTGGCCGATCGCCCCGTCCGGCAGCCCGGCCCCGCCGCCGGTGGACACCGCGGTGACCGGCGGCCCCCGGCCACACCACCCGCCGCCCGCCCAGCGGCCCAACGGCGCGGGCGGCGGCGCGGTACCGGCCGGCTTCGACAGCCCCCGGGCTGCCCGCCCGTCGCCCGACCTCCACCCCCAGGTGACCACCCTGGAGGGCATGGGCGGCGCCACCCTCGCCGCACCGCCCGCCGGCGGCCATGCCGTCGGCGGCACGGCCCCGGCCGCCGGCCCGCCCGGCGGCCCGGCATCCGCCGGCGGGTTCCCGGGCAGCGCCGTCATGGGCGTCATCGGGGTGACCGGCGGCGGAACGCCCGCCGGCGGCGCGTCCGGCAAGGGGCGGGGCGCGGGCGGGTCGCGCCGGAGCACCAGTGGCGCGGCCGGCAGCCCGGACGGCGCCGCCGCCCGCGCCGCCCCGGCGTCCGGCACCCCCGCCGCGCAGGCCCCCCGGCCCCAGGGCCCGACCGGCCCGGCGGGCGGCACCCGGCAGGGCGGCGCCGGACTCCACCGCAGCCGCGGCGGCGCCCGGCCGAGCGCAGCACCGGACCCGGCCACCGCCCAGCCGGGCAGGGCCAAGAGCGAGCAGCCCGACAAGGGCGCCCGGGGCCGCTCCGCGGGCCCGCGGTCCCGCCACCTCGACGAGGACGAGGCCCCGCACCCGCCGCGGCAGATCCCGCCGTCCGTGATCGAGTGAGACCCGGCGGGGGGCGGGGCACCCGAAAATCGGACGACGCGCCCCGCAGCCCGCTGTTAGCGTCCGGAACCATGGAACCGGTCGGTGAGAAACAGATACGCGCGTCCTTCGTGAACTGCTCCAAGGGGGAGGCGAGCCGGCTCCACCTGCCCGCGGGACTGGCCGAACTCCCCTGGGAGCACCTCGACTTCCTGGGCTGGCGCGACCCCGGAGCGCCGGACCGCAGCTATCTGGTCGCCCCGCGGCCCGACGGCCTGATGGGCGTGACCCTGCGGGTGCCGCAGGGCGTGCGGCGCAGCTTCACCAAGACGACGGTCTGCTCGATCTGCCTGACCGGCCACCCGGGCTCCGGCGTCAGCCTGCTCGCCGCCCGTCGCGCCGGCCCCGCGGGCCGGCAGGGCAACACCGTCGGCACCTACCTCTGCGCCGACCTCGCCTGCTCCCTCTACGTCCGCGGCCGCAAGCGCTCCCAGCTCGCCGGCCGCCACGAGGAGACCCTGCCGGAGGCGGACCGGATCGCGCGCACCCTGCGCAATCTGGACGCCTTCCTGGACAAGGTCCTGTCCGGCGAAGGGGCCTGAGGCGGCGGCCCGGAAGCGCCCCCGCCGCCGTCCCCGCCACGCCCCGCCGGGTCACAGCCCCCGCGCGGCCAGGAAGTCCCCGATCAGCGCCAGCCACTCCGCGTTCCGCTCGACCATCGGCAGATGCCCGGTGGCGATCTCCACGTACTCGGCGCCCGGTATGTGCTCCGAAAGATAGCGGGAGTTGGCCGGGTCCAGCAGCGCGTCCCGGGTGGTGGCGACGACCAGGGTCGGGACCGCGATGCCCGCCAGGTCGGCGGTGGTGTCCAGGACCTTGACCAGCGCCGCCTGCTCGGCCGAACCGGCCGGCGGCAGCGTCGGGTCCGGGTCCAGCAGGGCCGCCAGCTCGGCCGGCGGCAGCGCGTTGAGGTGTTCCGGCGCCACCCCGCTGAGCGCCCGCGCCTGGGCGAAGCCCTGGTGGTCGCCGCGCTCCAGGAGCCGCAGCCACAGGTCCAGCCAGACCTGGGCGCGGGCGTCCGCCCTGGCCAGCCCGGCGGTCAGGACCAGCCCCCGCACCCGCTCCGGGTGCCGGGCCGCGGCCCGTACGGACACCGCGGTGCCCATCGAGAAGCCGATCACGGTGAAGGTCGTAAGGCCGGCCGCGACGGCCTCGGCGACCACCGCGTCGGCCAGCGCGTCCAGCTCCAACGGGCCGGTGGCGCGCGGGGTTTCGCCCGAACCGGGGTAGTCCGGCGCCACCACCCGGTGGCCGGTGGCGGTCAGGGCCGGGATCAGGGTGCCGTAGTTGCTCCGGACACTGCCGGTCGCGCCGTGCGCCAGCAGGACGCCGGGCCCGTCGGACGGGCCCGCGACGGTGGTGGAGAGCGGCGGAAGGGAAACGGACGGGGTCTGCGCCACGGAAGTCCGCGCCACGGGAATCTGCGTCATGCCCACGAGGTTGCCGTTTGACACCGGTGTCAAGGTCAAGCCGGATCGGGAAGAAGCGGGGGAGAGGGGACTCACATGGGGGACGGGGCACGGACGGACGCCCGGCCGGCGGGCCGGATGCGGATCGGCGAACTGGCCCGCCGCACCGGCGTCAGCACCCGCGTCCTGCGCTACTACGAGCAGCGCGGCCTGCTCCGCGCCGCACGCGACACCAACGGCTACCGCACCTACGGCGCCGATGCCGTGGAGGCCGTCGCCCGCGTCCGCGAACTGCTCGCCACCGGCCTGAACACCGAGTCCATCCGCGACCTGCTGCCCTGCGCCCAGGGCGGCCCGGGGCTGGTCTCCTGCACCTTCTCGTGCGGCGTCGTGGAGCAGCAGATGGCCCGACTCGACGCCGAGATGGCCGAGTTGGAGCAGCGCCGCGCGGCCCTGGGCGCCTACGCACGACTGATGCGGCGACGCCGCGCCCAGGACGAGGCGCTGGCCACGATGGCCCTGCGGTCGCGCTGAGCGGCGGCCCGGCGCCCGGAGACGGCGAAGGCCCCGCCTCCACAAAGAGGAGGCGGGGCCTGCCGGTTCAGGCGCGCGTCAGAAGCGGCGGGTGATCAGCGCCCGCTTGACTTCCTGGATCGCCTTGGTGACCTCGATACCGCGCGGGCAGGCGTCCGTGCAGTTGAAGGTCGTGCGGCAGCGCCAGACGCCGTCCTTGTCGTTGAGGATCTCCAGCCGCTGCTCGCCGCCCTCGTCACGCGAGTCGAAGATGAAGCGGTGCGCGTTGACGATCGCCGCCGGGCCGAAGTACTGGCCGTCGTTCCAGAACACGGGGCACGAGCTGGTGCACGCCGCGCACAGGATGCACTTGGTGGTGTCGTCGAAGCGCTCGCGGTCCTCGGAGGACTGCAGCCGCTCGCGGGTCGGCTCGTTGCCGGTGGTGATCAGGAACGGCATCACGTCCCGGTACGCCTGGAAGAAGGGCTCCATGTCGACGACAAGGTCCTTCAGCACCGTCAGGCCCTTGATGGCCTCGACGGTGATCGGCTTCTCGGGGTTGATGTCCTTGATCAGCGTCTTGCAGGCCAGCCGGTTGCGGCCGTTGATCCGCATGGCGTCCGAACCGCAGATGCCGTGCGCGCAGGAGCGGCGGAAGGTGAGCGAGCCGTCCAGATCCCACTTGATCTTGTGGAGTGCGTCCAGGACGCGCTCCTTGGGATCGATCTCCAGCTGGAAGTCCTCCCAGCGCGCCTCCTCGGAGACCTCCGGGTTGAACCGGCGGATCCGGAAGGTGACGGTGATCAGGTGCGCAGCGTCGTTCTCGGCCGCGTCCAGGGCCGCGGAGTGCTTGTCGATGGTCGGGGTGCTCATCAGTACTTACGCTCCATCGGCTGGTAGCGGGTCTGCACGACCGGCTTGTAGTCGAGCCGGATCGACTCGGCGCCGTCGTCGCCCACCTCGCGGTACGCCATGGTGTGCCGCATGAAGTTGACGTCGTCGCGGTTGGGGTAGTCCTCGCGGTAGTGGCCGCCGCGGGACTCCTTGCGGGCCAGCGCGGAGACCGCCATGACCTCGGCCAGGTCGAGCAGGTTGCCCAGCTCGATGGCCTCCAGCAGGTCGGTGTTGAAGCGCCTGCCCTTGTCCTGGATGGACACGTTCTTGTAGCGGGCGCGCAGCTCGCCGATCTTCTCGACCGCGGTCTTGATCGTCTGCTCGGTGCGGAAGACCATGACGTTGGCGTCCATGGTCTCCTGCAGCTCCTTGCGGATCTCGGTGACCCGCTCGCTGCCGGTGGCCTCGCGCAGCCGCTCGACCTGGTCCTGGACGAGCGCCGCCGGGTCCTCGGGCAGCTCGACGAAGTCGGCGGTGGCCGCGTACTCCGCCGCGGCGATGCCGGCCCGGCGGCCGAAGACGTTGATGTCCAGCAGCGAGTTGGTGCCCAGGCGGTTGGCGCCGTGGACGGAGACGCAGGCGACCTCGCCGGCGGCGTACAGGCCCGGCACGACGGTGGTGTTGTCGGCCAGCACCTCGCCCTCGACGTTGGTCGGGATGCCGCCCATGGCGTAGTGCGCGGTCGGCTGGATCGGGATCGGGTCCGTGTAGGGCTCGATGCCGAGGTAGGTGCGCGCGAACTCGGTGATGTCGGGCAGCTTGGCGTCCAGCTGCTCCGGCGGCAGGTGCGTCAGGTCCAGGTAGACGTGGTCGCCGTCGGGACCGCAGCCGCGGCCCTCGCGGATCTCCGTGTAGATGGAGCGCGAGACGACGTCACGCGAGGCGAGGTCCTTCATGACCGGCGCGTACTTCTCCATGAAGCGCTCGCCGTCCTTGTTGCGGAGGATGCCGCCCTCACCACGGGCGCCCTCCGTCAGCAGGATGCCCATCCGCCAGATGCCGGTCGGGTGGAACTGGAAGAACTCCATGTCCTCCAGCGGCAGTCCACGGCGGTACACGGCGGCCTGGCCGTCACCGGTCAGGGTGTGCGCGTTGGACGTCACCTTGAAGAACTTGCCGCAGCCGCCGGAGGCGTAGACGACGGCCTTCGCCTGGAAGACGTGGATCTCGCCGGTGGCCAGCTCGTAGGCGATCACACCGGCCGACTTCTTGACGCCGTCGACCTCGGTGATCAGCTGGTCCAGGACGTAGAACTCGTTGAAGAACTCCACGCCCTCCTTGACGCAGTTCTGGTACAGCGTCTGGAGGATCATGTGGCCGGTGCGGTCCGCGGCGTAGCAGGACCGGCGGACTGGCGCCTCGCCGTGGTTGCGGGAGTGCCCGCCGAACCGGCGCTGGTCGATCCGGCCCTCCGGCGTGCGGTTGAAGGGCAGGCCCATCTTCTCCAGGTCGAGGACCGAGTCGATGGCCTCCTTCGCCAGGATCTCCGCGGCGTCCTGGTCGACCAGGTAGTCACCGCCCTTGACCGTGTCGAAGGTGTGCCACTCCCAGTTGTCCTCCTCGACGTTGGCGAGGGCCGCGGCCATACCGCCCTGGGCGGCACCGGTGTGGGAGCGGGTGGGGTAGAGCTTCGTCAGGACCGCGGTCCGGCTGCGCTTGGTGGCCTCGATGGCCGCGCGCATGCCCGCGCCGCCGGCGCCGACGATGACGGTGTCGTACTTGTGGATCTGCATGGGTGGAATACCTCAGTCCCTCAGCCCGGGGCCTAGCGGATGTTCGGGTCGAAGGTGAAGATCACCAGCGTGCCCAGAAGGACGGTGAACACCGTGGCGGTGTAGAGCAGCATCTTCAGCCAGAAGCGGGTGTTGTCCCGCTGCGCGTAGTCGTTGATGACGGTGCGCAGGCCGTTGGCGCCGTGCAGCATGGCCAGCCACAGCATCAGCAGGTCCCAGACCTGCCAGAACGGCGAGGCCCAGCGGCCGGCGACGAACGCGAAGCCGATCTTGGAGACGCCGCCGTCGAGCACCAGCTGGATCAGCAGGTGGCCGAGGACGAGGACGACCAGCACGATGCCGGACAGCCGCATGAACAGCCAGCCGTACAGCTCGAAGTTGGTCCGGGTCGACTTGGGCGTCTTCGCGGTGCGCTTACGGGGCGCCTCGATGACGGGAGCGGGGTGGTCCGCGTCGTAGAGCGCGACGTTCTCCGCCGCGGTGGCGCTCGCGGTGGTGGATTCAGCAGACATCTCGCGTCAGCTCCCGAACAGCGTGCGCAGCGTGTGCTGCAGCACGGGGTAGAAGGCACCGGCCATCAGCACGACCCAGACACCGACGACGGTCCAGAGCATCTGCTTCTGGTACTTCGGGCCCTTGGACCAGAAGTCCACGGCGATGACGCGCAGGCCGTTGAGTGCGTGGAAGAGGATGGCGGCCACCAGGCCGTACTCCATCACGTTGACGATCGGCGTCTTGTAAGTCGCTACGACGTTGTCGTACGCGTCGGGGGAGACGCGCACGAGTGCGGTGTCGAGGACGTGCACGAACAGGAAGAAGAAGATGAGGACGCCGGTGACTCGGTGAGCCACCCAGGACCACATGCCTTCCCGGCCGCGGTACAGCGTTCCAGCCGGCACGGAAGAACCCTCCGGGAGCGGGGACTAGGGCCGCGCCGGCTTCTCTGTCGGTCGGGCCCGGCCGGGTACGGTCCACCGGCCGCTCGTCATCGTATCGACGAGCTGTCGGTTCCTCGCGCGGGGGTCCTTAGGTGTGATCAAACAGGCACCAACGGGCTATCACACAAGTACGAAACGGTCCATCAAGGACAACTCATAGCGAGTCGCCCCAGTCTGGTGCGGGCCAGCCGCCGCAGTTCGTCCGCGGCGACCGACCGCTCCTCGTCCGGCTCGTGTGCCAGGCGGGTGCGGATGGCGTGCAGGGTCTGGTCCATCAGCTCGTCGTCGCGATAGCCGTCGAGGCAGATGACGAAGGCGTGCCGGAAGCGCAGCTGGTACGCGGCGTGCGCGGCGCGCAGTGCGGTGTGGGCGGCGAGGGTGCCGAGGCCGGGGCGGACCGGCGGGAGCGGCGTGGCCGGCTCCTGGGCCAGCGCCTCGCCCTGCTCGGCGGAGGTGAGGTCGTAGCCGGCCTCGTCGCCGGCGGCCATCAGGGACTCCGGGTCCGGGTAGGGGCGGTGGGCGGCGAGGCGTTCGGCCCAGCGGCGGCAGCCGCAGCAGGTCAGCAGGGCGGCCACGGCGTGGGCGTGGGGGAGGGCGTTGAAGCGGTCGAGGCCGGCCGCCGGATCGGGAGCGGGCCGCGTCTGCCAAGGTATGCCGCACCGCGGAACGGGCGGGCGGGGCCGCGCCGGCGGGCGGACGGCCGGGGTTTCACCGGACAGCGTGGGCTCCTCGGGCGGATGGGGGTCGGATGCGGATGGTCGGTGAGGGGCGGAAGGTTCGGGAGGGCCGGGGGAGTCGGTGGTGACTGGCGGAAAACGAGCGTCGGGTGGGGCGAAAAGGATGAAAAGTCTGATACGTACGGAGGGAGAGGTGAGTGTGGTGATACGTCACAAGAGGTGGCACCCGGCGGATTTCCGGCGGTCCACGCGCCCCGGCAGGGAGTGAGCGGCGGCGAGGCCACGCTAACGACGCTCGCCGGCCACTGTCCGACGGATGCGCGATTTTCACCCGGATGAGAGAGCTCTCGCGCGCTCGGTGGACGACCTGTTCCGCATTACTGGCAATGCCTTCGCCCCGAAAAGTGAGGATTGCACGATGTCGAACCCGATGCGGCCGCCGCGTTCCCCGCGGCCCCCGGCCTCCCCGCGGCCCCCGCACACCGGCCGTCGGGCCGCCGGCCCGGAGGTCCGCCGCGCGCTGCTGGCCGTCCCCGTGCTGGTCGGCACGCTGGCGCTCGGCGGCTGCGGACAGGGCGCAGATTCCCGGTCCCCGGGCGCGGCTCCCAGCTCTTCCAGCCCCGCCGCGCCCATCCCCAGCTGGGCCAAGGTGACCGGCCCGCCGCACATCGTCCCGGCCGTACGGGACTTCCGCCCGGCGAACGGAATCGGCTGGCGGCCGACCAAGGGCGCCCGGATCGTGGTATCGGCGGGGGAGAAGAGCAATATCGCCGACGAAGCGCAACTCATGGCCAAGGATCTCGGCGGGCTGGCGGTGGTGTGGGGAAAGCAGGACGTCCGGCCCGGTGACGTCGAGGTGAAGCTCAGCGGTTCGGCCGGTGCCGGCCGCGGCGACAACGCCCCGGCCGGCAGCACCGCCGACGAGTCCTACACCCTCACCGCCCACGGCGGTGTGCTCACCCTCACCGCCCCCACCGACGCCGGGATCTTCAACGGCACCCGGACCGTCAAACAGGCCGTCCGCACCGCCGGCGGCCTCCCCGAGGGCACCGTCGACGACCGCCCGGACCGCCCCCGGCGCGGCATGCTGCTGGACAACGCCCGCAAGCCGTTCACCGCGGACTGGATCGAGGACCGCATCCGGCAGCTCGCCGACCTCAAGCTCAACCAGCTCCAGCTGCACTTCTCCGACGACCAGGGCTTCCGCATCCAGAGCGACACCCACCCCGAGATCGTCTCCGCCGACCATCTGACCAAGGACCAGGTCCGCCACCTGATCAAGGTCGGGCAGAGCCTGCACGTCTCGCTCGTCCCGGAGATCGACTCGCCCGGCCACCTCGGCGCCGTCCTCGACCACCACCCCGACCTGCAACTGCGCAGCGCCTCCGGCACGGTGGTCCGCGGCGCCATCGACATCTCCAAGCCCCAGGCCGGCGCACTCGTCGACTCGCTGCTGAAGGAGTTCGGACAGCTCTTCCCCGGCCCGTACTGGCACCTGGGCGGCGACGAGTACCAGGCGCTGACGTCCTCGGACCCCGCGGGGAAGTACCCGCAGCTGGCCCGGGCCGCCCAGGACAAGTACGGCTCCGGCGCCACCATCAAGGACCTGGCCACCGGTTGGCTCAACGACCGGCAGAAGACCGTCCAGGCCGCCGGCAAGACCCGGATCGAGGCGTGGAACGACGGCTTCTTCGCCGGCGGCAAGG
The DNA here is from genome assembly GCF_019774615.1 of Streptomyces sp. BHT-5-2. Taxonomy (NCBI): domain Bacteria; kingdom Bacillati; phylum Actinomycetota; class Actinomycetes; order Kitasatosporales; family Streptomycetaceae; genus Streptomyces; species Streptomyces sp. BHT-5-2. The sequence continues at coordinate 2,353,803 of NZ_CP081496.1, forward strand.
TGGCCGCGGACACGAACCGCGCGGTCGCCTACTGGACCGGCCGGGAGATCGGCGCCCGCGACCCCGCCGAGTTCCTCCGCGAGGGCCGCACCGTGCTCAACCTCAACGACGAGTACCTCTACTACGTGCTCGGCGAGCCCAACGGCTTCACGTACCCGACCGGCGAACGGATCTACCGGAGCTGGACCCCGCGGGTGCTGCGGCACACCTCGCCCGTCGCCGTACCGGAGGGCCAGACCGGGGCCGACCGGATCCCGGGCGCGCGGTTCGCGGTCTGGTGCGACCACGCGGACGCGCAGACCGCACAGCAGATCGCGGCCGGGATCAAGCTGCCGCTCGCGGCGCTCGCGCAGAAGACCTGGGACCCGCGCACCCCCGCGCAGTCCTGGACGGACTTCGAGGCGCTGGCGAACCGGCTCTGACCGGCGGGCGGAAGAAGCGCAAGAGACGGCCGGGGCCGCCACCCCCCACAGGAGAGGCCCCGGCCGTCGCTCACACGGAGCCCGCGACGGGCTCCTAACCGATACAGCGCCGCCGGGCCGAAAAGCGTCACACGCGGTACGGGCGGCGGCACGGCCAGTGGTCTGGACGTGGGCCCGGCAGGGCCCGTAACGTGCCGGAACGCGCCGGCGGGCGCACCGGCCCCGGTGGTCCGGCCGGCCGGAAGAGCGGCCGGTTACCGGCGAGTTCGAAGGGTCGTGCGGCCACCGCGCCGGTGCCCGGAGGTGCCCCAGGGGTGGCCCGGGTGCCGGGCCCCGGGGCTGACCCGTTACGGTCTGCGGGGACATCCGGGCGGTCGGCGGCCGGCACGGCGGTGACGCACCCGGCCGCGGAGCGGCCCCGGCGGACCCGACGACCAACCGACAGCGAAGAAACAGCGACAGCGCAATGCGGCAAGGACCGGGCGGCGGACATTCAGCGTGCGACAGGATGGACCCGTGCGAGGGGACGACATTCAGCCGGACGACGGACGGCTGACGGTTGCCGTACAGGCGGCGCAGGACGGCGACGAGACCGCGTTCCGGCTCGTCTACCGCGCGATACACCCCCGGCTGCTCGGCTACGTCCGGACCCTGGTGGGCGAGCCGGACGCGGAGGACGTGGCATCCGAGGCCTGGCTCCAGATCACCCGCGACCTCGTCCGCTTCAGCGGCGACGCGGACCGCTTCCGCGGCTGGACCGCCCGGATCGCCCGTAACCGTGCGCTGGACCACATCCGGATGCGCGGCCGGCGGCCGGCCATCGGCGGCGACGAGACCGAACTCACCGACACCCCCGCCGCGTCCGACACCGCGGGCGAGGCGCTGGAGGCGCTGGGCACCGGCCACACCTTCCGGCTGATAGGCCGGCTGCCGCAGGACCAGGCCGAGGCGGTGACCCTGCGGGTGGTCGTCGGGCTGGACGCCAAGAGCGCGGCACAGGTACTGGGCAAACGGCCGGGCGCGGTGCGCACCGCCGCCCACCGCGGCCTGAAGAAGCTGGCCGAGATGCTCGGGGAGGACGGTGGTGGGGACGACGGCGACGGGGAACCCCGGGGGCCGTCCGCCGGTGCCGGCAAGGGGGGTGGAACAGTGGGTGAGCTGCCCATACAGGACAGAAGACGCCATGACGGCGTGGCGGAATCGTACGTACCAGGTGTGACGGAAACGGCCGCACGAACGCAGAAGGACATGTGATGGCCGACGACCGGTATAGCTGGCTCGACAAGGAAGCCGCGGAGCGACTGCTGCGTGGTGAGCCGGCCGGTTCCCAGGTCGGCGACGGCGCACGCGAACTCGAACAGCTGCTGAAGGCCGCTGCGGCGGCCGGCTCCGGCCTGCCCGAAACCGCCGCGGCCCCCGGCGAGGAGGCGGCACTGGCCGCCTTCCGGCAGGCCCGGCTCGGTACCGGCGCCCGCTCTCGCGGCACGGCACCGTCCGGCACGCGCACCACCCGCACCAACCGCGTCGTCGAACGCACCGGGCTCGCCCGCCCCTTCAGACGCGGCCTTGCGGTCGCCCTGGCGGCCTGCGCGATCAGCGGCATCGCGGTCGCCGCCGGCACCGGCGTACTGCCCACCCCGTTCCGCGACGGCGAGCCCCGCCCCGGTGCCAGCGTCCCGGCCGCCGAGACGCCCGACACCTTCGAGACCGACGAGTCCGCCACCACCACCGGCGAGACCGGCCGGACCCCGGCCACCCCGCCCGACGGGCGGACCACCGCACCCGGCGCCACCCCCACCCCCGGCGGCAGCCCCGACACCGTCCCCGCGCCCGGCACCCGTTCGCCGGGCACCGGCACCGGCACCCCCGGCGACGACGGCAAGCCGCTGCCCGACGACGGCGGCGGGAACAAGAAGCGCAAGCTGCTGCTCGCCGTCTGCAAGGAGTACGAATCCGGCCGCCGCGGCGACCTGGACCGCGACACCCTGCGGCGCCTCGAAGGCACCGCCGGCGGCGCCGAGCGGGTGCACGCCTTCTGCCGCCAGTACCTCGCCCAGGCCGGCCAGCAGGGCGGCGGCTCGGGTGACAACGATGGCGGAGGCGGCGGCAAGGGCGGCCACGGCGGCGGCCAGGGCGAGAACGGCGGCAACGGCGGCGGCCAGAACGGCGGCGGCAGCGGCGACGAGGAGGGCGACCCGCCCCGCGCCGCCTCACCCCCGGCCGCCTCGCCCGGCCCCGGCGCGCCGACCACCGGCAGCACCCCCACACCGGCCCCCTCCACGGCCGCGCCGACCCCCAGCGGAAACCTTCCCACCGGTCGGGTGTGACGTTTTTCAGCCCCGTGACGCAGTAAGAAACGAGCCGACTGGTCATCGGCGGCGCAAGAGCCGGGGTTCCCCCCGTACCCGTGGCTCAGCGCACCCGGCGCGGGCGGGGCTCGTTCCCCCGGCCCTGCCCGCGCCCTCCCTTCGCGCCTGAGCCGGCGCCACCCCTCTTTGCGCCTGAGCCGGCGCCGCTCTCGCGGATGTGGTTGCTGGCTGTGGGGGTTGCTCAATTTTCGCTTCCGTCAAAGATCTTGCTCCTGGGGGCGAGTGTCGGTTTCTGGCTGTGGGTGCGGGAGTTGAGGGCTGAGCGGTCTGCTGTGGTGTAGGTCCCCGTTGGGGGGAGTCCGGCCTGTTGCTGGAAGGTGCGGAGGGCGCGTTCGGTCTCGGCGGCGTAGTGGCCCGTGGGGGAGCGGGTGAAGAGGCCGAGTTGCGACAGGCGGGTCTGGAGGTCGCGGACCGCCGGGCCATGGGCGCCGGGCGCCAGTAGGGGAGCGGGGCGCGGCGGGTGGCAGGCCGTCGCCAGGGCCAGTGCGGCCAGTGCCATCAGTGCCGCCGGTCCTCGTCTTCCGCTCCGCCGCATGAACCACCCCCTTCCCGACGGTGCGTCGGGACGAACCTACGGGCATGCTGTGAATGCGGTGGAAACCGGCACCATTCACCTGTTTGGAGGCGTAGGGGACATGGCGCGGTACAGCGAGAGCGGGCTGCCCGTCGAGCCGGTGTACGGGCCGGCGGCGCTCGACGGGTGGGATCCGGCCGACCGGCTGGGCGAGCCGGGCGGGTACCCGTACACCCGCGGGGTCTATCCGACGATGTACACCGGGCGGCCCTGGACGATGCGGCAGTACGCCGGGTTCGGGACGGCGCGGGAGTCCAACGCGCGCTACCGGCAGCTGATCGAGCACGGCACCACGGGGCTGTCGGTCGCCTTCGACCTGCCGACGCAGATGGGCCACGACTCCGACACCCCGATCGCCGCGGGCGAGGTCGGCAAGGTCGGGGTGGCCATCGACTCCGTCGAGGACATGGAGGTGCTGTTCGGCGGGATCCCGCTGGGGGCGGTCTCGACGTCGATGACCATCAACGCGCCGGCCGCGCTGCTGCTGCTGATGTACCAACTCGTCGGCGAACAACAGGGGGTGATGGGACATCAGCTCAACGGGACGGTGCAGAACGACGTGTTGAAGGAGTACATCGCGCGGGGCACGTACATCTATCCGCCGCAGCCCTCGCTCCGGCTGACCGCGGACATCTTCCGTTACTGCCGGGCCGAGATCCCCCGCTGGAACACCATCTCGATCTCCGGCTACCACATGGCCGAGGCCGGCGCCTCGCCCGCGCAGGAGATCGCCTTCACCCTGGCCAACGGCATCGCCTACGTCCGCACCGCGCTCGCCGCCGGCATGGACGTCGACGACTTCGCGCCGCGGCTGTCGTTCTTCTTCGTCGCCCGGACCACGCTGCTGGAGGAGGTCGCCAAGTTCCGTGCCGCGCGGCGGATCTGGGCGCGGGTGATGCGCGAGGAGTTCGGGGCGCGGAACCCCAAGTCGCAGATGCTGCGGTTCCACACCCAGACCGCCGGGGTGCAACTGACCGCCCAGCAGCCGGAGGTGAACCTCGCGCGGGTGACCGTACAGGGGCTCGCGGCGGTGCTCGGCGGGACCCAGTCGCTGCACACCAACTCCTTCGACGAGGCGATCGCGCTGCCGACCGAGAAGGCGGCCCGGCTCGCCCTGCGCACCCAGCAGGTGCTCGCGCACGAGACGGACGTCACCGCCACCGTCGACCCGTTCGCCGGCTCCTACGCCGTCGAGTCGCTGACCGACGACGTCGAGGAGGCGGCGCTGGCGCTGATGGCGCGGGTGGCGGACCTCGGCGGCGCGGTCGCCGCCATCGAACGGGGCCTCCAGAAGGACGAGATCGAGCGCAACGCCTACCGGATCGCGCAGGAGACCGACGCCGGCGAGCGGGTGGTGGTCGGCGTCAACCGCTTCCGCACCGACGAGGAGGAGTCCTACGAGCCGCTGCGGGTGGACCCCGCCATCGAGGCGCAGCAGGCCGAACGGCTGGCGCGGCTGCGCGAGCGCCGCAACCGCAACGCGGTCACCGCGGCGCTCGGCGCGGTGCGCAAGGCCGCCGAGGGCCCGGACAACGTGCTCTACCCGATGCGGGAGGCGCTGCGCGCCCGGGCCACGCTGGGCGAGGTGTGCGACGCGCTGCGCGAGGTGTGGGGGACGTATGTGCCTACGGACGCGTTCTGAGGAGATGTCTTCGGGGGCGTCTCCGGGGCCGTCTTCGGTGGCGCCTTCCGAGGGGCGGCCGGGGGCCCGCCGGGTGCCGGGTGCCGGGCGTGGAACGCGTCCGCCACACTGGTGGCATGTCCGCACCCCGCCGCCACTGCCCCATCTGCACCCGAGAGATCGCCGTGGTCGGCGGCCGGTACGCCCGCCACGACCCGCCGGGGCGGCGGACCGGGATCGAGCTGATCTCCTGCCCGGGCTCGCGGCGGACGGCGCCCATGATGGCGCCCGCGGAGAAGCTCTTCGACCCGGAGGAGCCGCCGATGCCGGGACAGCAGCCGCTGTTCTGACCGCGCCCCGCGGAGCGCCCGCGGCCCGCCGCCGGTGGCCGCGGACGTCGACTACGGCGCCAGCACGTCGAGTTCGGCCATCGCGCCCGTCGTGATCTCCCGGGTGAGGGCCTCGGCGCGGACCGCGTCGCCGGTGCGGATCGCCTCGGCCACCTGGACGTGCAGGGTGACCGCCGCCGGGTCGGGGTCGGTGAACATCACATGGTGCTGGGTGCGGCCGGTGAGCACGGCCGCGACCACCTCGGCGAGGCGGGCGAACATCTCGTTGCCGGACGCGGTCAGCACCACCCGGTGGAACGCCATGTCGTGCACGAGGTACGCGTCGAGCTGCTGGCCGCGCGAGGTGGCCACCATCCCCATGGCGTGCTCGGTGAGTTCGGCGCACTGGGCGGGGGTGGCGTGGCGGGCGGCCAGCCCGGCCGCCACCGGCTCGACGGCCGAGCGCAGCACCGTCAGCGAACGCAGCTGCCGGGGGCGGTCCCGGCCGGCCAGCCGCCAGCCGATCACCCGCGGGTCGTAGACGTTCCACTCCTCGGTGGGGCGGACGGTCACACCGACCCGGCGCCGGGAGGCGACCAGGTGCATGGACTCCAGGACCCGGATCGCCTCGCGGATCACCGTGCGCGAGACGTCGAACCGCTCGGCCAGCTCGTCGGTGCGCAGGACCGTGCCCGGAGGGTGGTCGCCCGCGGTGATAGCGGGCCCCAGGGACTCCAGCACGCGGGCGTGCAGCCCCTTCTCCCCGTTCCCGGTCGCTTCCATGGGCCAAGCCTACGTTCCTGCCTCTCGGCCAATTAAGTATGACGTTTGCGTCACAGAGTCTTGAATACGTCGTACCTAATGGGTTTCAGTGGAGGGCGCACGAGGTCGAAGTGGACAGCGTCGTACCGATACCGCCGGTACCACCCGATGGCGGCGATCCGGCACGTGATGTCCCGTACGCGAGGTATCGAGGTATTCGGGATGGGCAGCGCCGACGTCATCGTCGTGATGGGTGTGGCCGGGACCGGCAAGACGACGATCGGCCCCCTGGTGGCCGACGCGCTGGGCGTCCCCTACGCCGAGGGCGACGACTTCCACCCGCCGGCCAACATCGCCAAGATGACGGCCGGTACGCCCCTGGACGACGCCGACCGCGGCCCCTGGCTCGACGCGATCGGCGCCTGGGCGCACGGCCGCGCCGGGCACGGCGGGGTGGTCAGCTGCTCCGCCCTCAAGCGCGCCTACCGCGACCGGCTGCGGGCCGCCGCCCCGGGCGTGGCCTTCCTCCACCTCGCCGGCGACCGCGCGCTGATCGAGGCGCGGATGGCCGAACGCAAGGGGCACTTCATGCCCACGGCGCTGCTGGACTCCCAGTTCGCCACCCTCGAACCGCTCGGGCCGGACGAGGCCGGCGCGGTGGTCGACGTCTCCGGCACCCCCGAGCAGATCGCCGGACGAGCCGTCACCGCCCTGCGCCGCCCGGCCCCGGCCGCGTAACCCCCGACGCGCCGGCCGGACCCGAGCCGGCCGGGCCCCGTCTCCCCCACGGGGCCCGGCCACCCCTCCCCTCCCCTCCGACAAGGGGACCCCTCCGACAAAGGGAATCGCCGTGGCACATCTCAGCGTCGAGATGCTCGCAGCGGACGCGACCGCGCCCATCACCTCGGCCGGTCACGCACAGCTGGGCATCGCCGTCCTGGCGGGCATCGCCGTCCTCGTCCTGCTGATCACCAAGTTCAAGCTGCACGCCTTCCTGGCGCTGATCATCGGGTCGCTGGTGCTCGGCGCGGTGGCCGGTGCCCCGATGGACAAGGCCATCGCCAGCTTCTCCACCGGGCTCGGCGCGACGGTCGCGGGCACCGGCGTGCTGATCGCGCTGGGCGCCGTCCTCGGCAGGCTGCTGGCCGACTCCGGCGGCGCGGACCAGATCGTCGACACGATCCTGACCAAGGCCGGCGGGAGGGGCAGGGCCGAAGGCCCTTCCGGGGAAGGGCGGTGGCGGGCGACGGGCGGGCCGATGCCCTGGGCGATGGTGCTGATCGCCGGGATCATCGGGCTGCCGATCTTCTTCGAGGTCGGCATCGTGCTGCTGATCCCCGTGGTGCTGCTGGTCGCCAAGCGCGGCAACTTCTCCCTCATGCGCATCGGCATCCCGGCGCTCGCCGGCCTGTCCGTGATGCACGGGCTGATCCCCCCGCACCCCGGGCCGCTCGCCGCCATCGACGCGGTCAAGGCCAACCTCGGCGTCACCCTGGCCCTCGGCGTCGTCATCGCCGTCCCCGCCGCGATCATCGCCGGGCCGCTCTTCTCCCGCTACGCCGCCCGCTGGGTCGACATCGCCCCGCCCGAGAAGATGCTGTTCTCGTCCGGCCGGACCCCGGACGCCGGGGCCGACGCCACCTCCGCCGACCCGGCGAAGCGCCCGGGTTTCGGCATCACCGTCGCCACCGTTCTGCTGCCGGTGGTGATGATGCTGGCCAAGGCCCTGGTGGACGTCGTGGTGGACGACCCGAAGGACTCCCTCCAGCGGGTCTTCGACATCGTCGGCTCGCCGTTGATCGCGCTGCTCACCGCCGTCGTCGTCGCGATGTTCACGCTCGGCCGGTCGGCCGGCTTCACCCGTGGCCGGATCGCGTCCACCGTCGAGTCCTCGCTCGGCCCGATCGCCGGCGTGCTGCTGATCGTCGGCGCGGGCGGCGGTTTCAAGCAGACGCTGGTGGACTCCGGCGTCGGCCAGATGATCCTGGACGTCTCCAAGCACTGGAACATCTCCGCGCTGCTGCTCGCCTGGCTGATCGCGGTCGCGATCCGCCTCGCCACCGGCTCCGCCACGGTCGCCACGATCTCCGCCGCCGGCCTGGTCGCCCCCCTCGCCGCCCAGATGAGCACCACCCACACCGCCCTCCTCGTCCTCGCCATCGGAGCCGGCTCCCTCTTCTTCAGCCACGTCAACGACGCCGGCTTCTGGATGGTCAAGGAGTACTTCGGCATGACCGTCGGCCAGACCCTGAAGACCTGGTCCCTGATGGAGACACTGATCTCGGTGGTGGGGATCGTGGGGGTGCTGGGGCTGTCGTTGGTGGTGTAGCGGCGGCGGGGCGAGCCGCCGCCCGCCACCCGTTCCGTGCGGTCCGGCCCGTCGCTCGCGAAGAGCGGCGGGCCGGACCGCTGTTCGGGCCCCGGGTCGGTGTTGCGGGTAGGCCGTCTCAGGCCGCGACCGGTGCCGCGCCGAAGTGCGTCAGGAGCGCTTCCGTGAGTGCCGCCGTCGCGGACTCCGGGGGCGCTGCCACGGCTATGTACCCGTCCGGCCGGATGAGGAAGACGCCCGGGGTCGGGCCGTAGGCCGCCCGGAGGTGGCCATCGATGTCGAGGAGGTCGGGGGTGGGGCCGGTGGTGTGGAGGATGCGGAGGGGGGTGGTGCCGGCGGCCTCGTCGACGGCGCTGGTGTCCAGGTCCGGGGCGTCCACGGCGAGCACGGTGAAGTGGGGGCCGCGGAAGAGGGCGAAAAGGTGGGTTGGGGTGCCGTCGGGGGTGGTGCAGGGGGCGTCGGGGGCGCGGTCGCCGGCGGTGAGGGCGCCGTCCGGGAGGCCGGTGCGCAGTTCGCGGGTGAGCGGGCTTTCCGGGTAGCAGATGTCGAGTTGGTGCAGGTCGCGGCCGCGGTGGAGGCTGCCCGAGCGGTGCAGGCCGGTGCTGGTCTCCAGGATGCGGGCGGCGATCGGGCGGCGCTCGGTCCCGTAGGTGTCGAGGAGGGCGTCGGGGGCACCGTGCCGGAGCACCTGGCCGAGCTTCCAGCCGAGGTTGTAGGCGTCCTGGACGCTGGTGTTGAGGCCCTGGCCGCCGGCGGGGGAGTGGATGTGCGCGGCGTCGCCGGCGAGGAACACCCGGCCGTGGCGGTAGGCGTCGGCCATGCCCGCCTTGGGGCGGTAGAGGGAGGTCCACAGGACCTCGCGGACCTGGTCGCGGGTGAGGTGGGTGTGCTCGGCGACGAGGGCGCGGACCGCGTCGGGGGAGGTGTCCGGTTCGGCGGTGGCCGCGGCGGCGAGCATCTGGAAGCCGTCGGTGCCGGCCAGCGGGAGGAGGGAGAGGAAACCTCCGGTCGGCAGTGTCCAGCGGTGCCAGTGGTCGCGGTCCAGGCCGTCGAGGCGGACGTCGGCGAGGACCGCGTGGCCGGGGGCGAGTTCGGGGCCGCTCATGGGGACGGCGAGCTGCTTGCGGACGGTGCTGGCGCCGCCGTCGCAGGCGATGAGGTAGCGGGCGCGGACGGTGCGACGGACGGTGCCGGGGCCGGTGAGGTGGGCGGTGACGCCGTCCGCGTCCTGGGTGAACTCGGTGAGTTCGGTGGAGAGTTGGACGTCGCCGCCCAGCTCCCGGAGGCGGTCGTGGAGCAGCTCGACGTTGCGCCACTGGGGGAGCATCAGGGCGTTGGAGTAGGGGCTGGACGGGGTCGGGTCGACGCGCTCGATCATCTGGTGGGTCCGGACGATCCGGCCGTCCTCCCAGAATCCGATGGGCGGGTAGTCGCCGCCGGCGGCCTGCGCGGCGGGGAGCACGCCGAGGTCGTCGTAGACCTCCTGGGTGCGCGGCTGGACACCGGTGCCGCGGGCGCCCCGGGAGAGGGTGGGCTGCCGTTCCACGAGCAGGGCGGTCACGCCGCGGCGGGCGAGGTCGACGGCGAGCGCGAGGCCGGTGGGGCCGGCGCCGGATATCAGGACCTCGACGGCCGGCGTGGCGGCGTCCGAGGCGGTGGCCTCAAGGTCGTCCGCGGCGGCGGAGGTGCCGGCGAAGGATTCCTTAACGTTGTTAAGTGCCATACCGCGAGGCTGCCCTTAACGGCGTTAAGTTGTCAACCTTAACGGTGTTAAGTTGGGGGCATGGCTTCGCGCATTGACCGGGACTTGGTGGTGGCGACCGCCCTGCGGCTGCTGAACGAGGACGGGCTGGACGGGCTGCGGCTCCGGCGGATCGCCAAGGAGCTCGACGTCCAGGCGCCGGCGCTCTACTGGCACTTCAAGAACAAGCAGGAGCTGCTGGACGAGATGGCCACCGAGATCTTCCGGCGGCTCTTCCGGTCGGCGATGCCGGCCGGCGGACCCGGTCCGGACGGCCGGTGGCCGTCGTGGCAGGAGATGCTGCTGCACAGCTGCGCCGCGCTCCGCCGGGAGCTGCTCACCTACCGCGACGGCGGGAAGGTCGTCGCCGGTACGCGGATGACGGACGACAGCTTCGCCGCCCCGATGGAACTCTTCCTCAGCCACTTCACCGCGGTCGGCTTCACCCTGGAGGAGGCGGCCCGCGCCTGGTGGACCGCGTACAACTACACGATCGGGCTGGTCATAGAGGAGCAGTCGGTGCACCCCGACCCCGCGCACCCGGAGGCCCGCGACCCGGCCTACGACCTCGACGCGCGCGAGCGCCGGCTCGGCGGGACGTACCCGCTCGCCGCGCACGCCGGCCGGACGCTCTTCGGCGGCACGGAGGAGGCGTTCGAGGCCGGGCTGCGGATCATCGTGGCGGGCATCGCGGCGGAATACGCCAACCACCCCACACGAAAGGGGCGTTGAGCCGACCCGGGGGATCAGCGCCGTGGGGCGATGGCCCCGCGCAGGCGTGGTGTCAGGGGGCGTTCGACCCAGCGGTGGAGGGCCCACGCCAGGAGCAGCATCAGGCCGACGGTCAGCAGCAGCGTGGCGTACGAGGGGAGTCCGGCGCCGCGGTGGAGTGCGCCGATCACGACCCAGCCGAGGTGCTCGTGGACGAGGTAGAAGGGGTAGGTCAGCGCGCCGGCGACGGTCAGCCAGCGCCAGTCCGCCCAGCGGAACGCGCCCAGGGCGACGGCGGCGACCGCGGCGAAGCCGGCGGTGACGACGGCGATGACGACCGTCGCCGAGCGGTAGGAGAAGGCGTGCGCGGACGGCGGGTGCCAGAGGCCGGCGACCGCGTAGTGCTGTCCGATCAGCCAGCTGACCAGCACGATCGTCCAGGCGACCGGGTCCCGGTGGCCGAAGCGGTGCAGCAGGTACAGGCCGACGCCGCCGATGAAGAACGGGGCGTACTGCGGCATCAGGACGGTGTTGAGGAACGGCTCGTGGGAGGACTGGGCCAGGGCGGCGGCCAGTGTCCAGCCGGCGCAGAAGAGGACCACCCGGCCGCGGGTGGCGCCCGGCAGGACGACGCACAGTGCGAAGAGGGCGTAGAAGCGCATCTCGGCCCAGAGCGTCCAGCAGACGCCGAGGACCCGGTGCACGCCCAGCGGGTACTGGAGCATGGTGAGGTTCGTCAGCACCTCGCTGGGCGCGAGCGCCTTGAAGGCGACCCAGGGGAGCGCGAAGACGGCGGTGACGAGGAGGATCGCCGCCCAGTAGGCGGGGTACAGGCGGCCGATGCGGGAGGCGACGAAGGAGCGCAGGGGCCGCCCCCAGCCGCTCAGGCAGATGACGAAGCCGCTGATGACGAAGAAGATCTGGACGCCCAGGCAGCCGTAGGCGAACGCGCTGGAGAGGTAGGGGAACTGGTGGGCGGGGGAACCGCCCCAGGCCCGGGAGATGTCGCCGTTGCGGCCGCCGTAGTGGTACGCGGCGACCATGAGGGCGGCGATCAGCCGCAGTCCGTCCAGGGCGCGCAGGCGGGCGGCGCCGCCGGTGCGGCCGCGGCCCGGTACCGGGGTGTTCCGCGCGGTGGCCGCGCCGCCTGCCGGGGTGGCGTCCGCCGGGGTGGCGTCCGCGCCGCGGTCCGGTGCCGTCCGGGGCGCCCCGGACGGCGGAGAGGTGGTGGTCATCAGGCGGCGGCCCACTTCTTGAGACGGCGCTGCCTCAGTCGGCGCTGCACGGCCCGGGCGCGGCGCGCCACCCGGCGGAGGGCGGCATTGCGCGGGATGAACGACAGCTGGGACGGGATCGCGCCGGGCAGCGCCAGCGCGGTGAGCCGGCGGCGCTTGAAGTAGCGCCGGGTGTGCGGGCTCAGATGCGCGGCCAGATAGCGTTCGGCGGCCGGGCGCAGGTGCGGGTAGATCTGGTGCTGCATCGCGTAGCCGACGGCGGTGACCAGCGGGCCGACGTCCTGCGGGGCGGCGGTGGCGCGCGGGGCCGGGCTCCGGTCGGTGAGGTCCGGCACCAGCGCGTCCACCAGCGTCACCGGCACCCGGTTGCTGTTCTGATAGGGCGACAGGCGCTCCAGCAGCAGTCCGGTGCCGGTGCGGGCGACCGGCAGGCCGTAGAAGGCGGACGCGGTCAGCAGTGCGGTGGAGAAGCAGCCGGCCACCAGCGCGGGCCGGGCCCGCTGGTAGAGGACCTCGGCGAGCACCGGCCGGTCCAGCACGGTCAGCGAGACCTCCAGCCGCTCGGCCTCCCGCTCCAGCAGCCGCGACCAGCGGGCCGGCGCCGACGGGTGCGGCTTGAAGACGATCTCGCGGTGGCCCCGTTCGGCGGCGCCGCGCACCATCCGGACGTGCAGCTCCTCTTCCTCCTGCGGGGTGAGGATGGAGAGCGCCGACAAGTACTGGCCGAGCAGCAGCGCCGCGCCCTCCGGGACACCGGCCAGATCGCCCGACGCCTCGCCGTCGTCGGCGAGTTCGGCCAGCACCTTGGTGAAGGCGTCGGTGGGCACGACGACCGGCTCCACCCCGAACTCGGTGAGCAGCAGGGGCGTGAGGCCCGGCACCAGATCCAGGTGGAGCAGCCGGCCGATCCGGGTGCCGACCAGAGGATCGAGCTTGTTGCGGGTGGGGCCGTAGCTCATCAGCCCGTCGGCGTAGACGTCCACGGGGGCGCCGGGGAAGAGGTGGGTCAGCGCCAGCGCCGGGTTGACCTGGATCGACTCCACGACCAGTTCGACCTCGTCGTCGCCCAGCCCCCACAGCAGCCGCAACTGGCGCTCCCACAGCGGGACGTCGTCGGCGCGCGGGGACCAGCCGCCGGGGTGGAACGGGCGGATCGTCTCGTTCCAGGACAGCACCCGGTCGAAGCGGCCGCGCAGCCGCCCGAAACCGGGCATCGCGTCCAGCGCCGGGGTGGTCTCCGGAGTCGTCGCGTTGTTGCTGATCAGCAGCAGCCGGCGGTCGGCCGGGGCGAACAGGTCGGCGTCCAGGGCGGCGGCCAGGGTCGCCGCGCCGTAGAGGGTGGACGCCAGAAAGATCTGGGTACGGGGCCGGGCGGGCATCAGGCGGCGACCTCCGCGCTGGGGGAGGGGCGGCGGCGCAGTCGGCGCAGCCGGGACGCGCGCTGTACATCCATGGAATCCAGGGCTTCCTTCAGTACGTCCTGCGGCATGCGTTTCATGGCCGCGGCGCTCATCGCCCGCAATTTACGGGCGACCGCCGGCTCGAATCGTTCGATCGAACCGAGATGGTGGGAAATGATCGCGCAATAGGTGCGCACCGCCTTCGGCAGCAGCAGCTGCGCATCGCGGTCCCGAGCCGTTTCCTCGATCACCTGATCGAAAGCGCGGATGAAGTCCAATTGCCGGACGTCGCCGATCTGGGTCAGTGAGGAGGCCACCCCGCGTCGGTAGAAAACGCCCAACAGGCCCGTCACCGCCATCGATTTCGCCTCGCGGTGCAGCCGCCAGATCCACGGCCGGTCCTCCGCGGTGCGCAGCCCGTCGGTGAAGTGCAGCAGCCCGTCGTCGAGCAGCCGGCGGTGGTAGATCCCGGCCCAGGCGTAGGCGTAGTCCACCGAGGTGGAGCGGTCGGCGGGCAGGATCACGCTCCGCGGATCCAGCACCACCCCCCGCCGGCCGTGCGGGACCCGGTGCACGGTGCGCGCCTTGGCGGTGCACTGGACGTGGTCCGTCCGCACGAAGTCGCACCCCAACTCCTCGATGACGGAAAGGAGTTCGGGGAGGTGGCCGGGGGCCAGCCAGTCGTCCCCGTCGAGGAAGGCGAGGTACTCGCCGCGGGCCGCGTCCAGGCCGGTGTTGCGGGCGGTGGCCAGGCCGCCGTTCTTCTCGTGCCGCAGCACCCGGGCACCCGGGAGGTCCGCCGCGGCGCGGGCGAGGATCTCCGGCGTCTCGTCGCGTGAACAGTCGTCGACGAGCAGGAATTCGAAATCCCCGCGAGAGTTCGCCGCCAGGCTTTTCAGAGTATCGGGCGCGTATGTCTGCACGTTGTAGAACGGCACGACGACGGAGAGCTTGACCACCCCCGTGACGTTAGGTGCGGCGCCCGGCATTCGTCTTGACACGGTGCGTACTTGGCGGTGAACGAAGAATGGCGGGATGGTTAACCGCACCAGTGACCGGACGGTATGCGGGTGGGTTCGGTATGCGTCGGTCGGCTGTTAACCCGTTGTTGCTCCTCAGTTGGCCCGCCGACCGTCGCGCCTTCCTAGCGTCTTCGACGTGCCATCACGTACCCATTCCGCACCGCGGATCGCGGTGCTCGCCGACTCGGACACCCGATGGAAGTGGGGCGCGCTGACCGCGCGCCGCCTCGGCCCGGACGCCCGGCTCGACGGCTACCTCCTCCGCGGCCGCGCCACCCCCACCGTCCGCCAACTCGGCGAGGTCGGTGCCCGTGCGGACGCGCTGCGGGAGATCCGGGGCGTCGACTTCCTCGACCTGATGGCGCGCGGCGCCAAGGACGGGGACCGCCCCGGCTGCGACGTGCTGGTGCTGGCCTGCGTCGGCGGCGCCGTCCAGGCCATGCTGCACGGCCTCGCGCACGCCTGGCGCACCGTGGACCCCGCCGGGGCCCGCCGCCCCGTCGTCGTCACCGGCTATGTCGGCGTGGTCTACGAGAAGCTCGCCGACGGCCTGCTGCTGCGGCACGGCGCGGACGTGGTGCTCGCCAACTCCCGGCATGACGCGGAGCGGTTCCGCGCGGTCTACCGCGGCGTCGGCGCCCCGGACGGCAGCGTCGTGGAGTGCGCCCTGCCGTTCCTCGGCGGCGCCCCCTACGAGGAGCCCGCCGCCGCGGAGCGCGAACGCCGGCCCCGCACCGTGGTGTTCGCCGCCCAGCCCTCCGTCCCGGAGGACCGCGAGGGGCGGACGTACCTGCTGAGACGGGCGGTCGAGCACGCCCGCCGACACCCCGACCGCGAGGTGCTGGTCAAGCTCCGCAGCAAGCCCGGCGAGCACACCACGCACATCGAGGAACTGCCCTACCAGAAGCTCGCCGCCCGGATCCCCGGCGGACTGCCCGCCAACTGCCGCCTGGTGTACGGGAACATGAGCGAGGTCCTGGACCGCACCGACCTGATGGTCACGGTCAGCTCCACCGCCGCCCTGGAGTCCCTGCACCGCGGCATCCCCACCGCCGTCCTCACCGACCTCGGCATCCGCGAGGCCCTCGGCAACCACCACTTCCTCGGCTCCGGCTGCCTGGCCTCCTGGGACCAGCTCGACGCCGGCCACCGCCCGGAGCCCGACCCGGAGTGGCTGGCCCGCCAGGGCGTCGTCCGGAGCGTGGGGGCACCACCCGGACGAAGTCCGGGGGACTACGAGCACGCCTTCGACGCCGCCCGGGACCGGGTCGCCGAGCTGGCCGCCGCCGACCGGCTGCCGCCGCTCACCCCGTACTACACGGCCCGCACCGCCCCCGGCTACCTGCCCGGCATCCTCGCCCGCCACGGCCTGGACCCGCACGGCGCGCCGCTCGCCGGATACCGCGACGCGCCCCAGGAGACCGGCGGGCTGCGGCAGTTCGCCCGCACCACCGTCCGCGAGGCCGCCCGGGGCGCCTACCGGCACGGCGTCCAACGCGTCGCCCCGGCCATCCGCCGCTGGGGGCAACTGTGAGCAGCCGTCCCCACCCGACCGAGGAGAGCCCCATGCCCCCCACCGTTGTGGCCGTCATCCCCGCCCGCGGCGGCTCCAAGGGCGTCCCCGCCAAGAACCTCGCCGCCGTCGGGGGCGTGCCCCTGGTGGCCCGCGCGGTCCGGGCGTGCCGCGCCGCCCGGCTGGTCACCGACGTGGTCGTCTCCACCGACGACGCGGGGATCGCGGCCGCCGCGCGCGGCGCCGGCGCGGTGGTCATACGCCGCCCCGGCGACATCGCCGGCGACACCGCCACCAGCGAGGCCGCGGTCCGGCACGCCATGGACGCCTACGAGGCCCAAGCGGGCCGCCCGGTCGACGCGGTGCTGCTCGTCCAGTGCACCAGCCCGTTCCTGGTCAGCGAGGAGATCGACGCGGTGGCCGCGGCGGTCGTCGAGGGCGGCGCGGACAGCGCGCTGACCGTCGCCCCGTTCCACGGCTTCGTCTGGCGGGACGCCGAGACCGCCGAGGACGCCGCCCCCGGGGAGCCGGCCGACGGCGGCGGCCTCGGCGTCAACCACGACAAGTCCTTCCGGCCGCGCCGCCAGGACCGCCCGCAGGACCTGCTGGAGACCGGCGCCGCCTACGCCATGGACGCGGCCGGCTTCCGCCTCGCCGGCCACCGCTTCTTCGGCCGCACCGAACTCGTCCGCACCGACCCCGCCCGGGTGCTGGAGATCGACGACCCGCACGACCTGGCCCGGGCCCGTGCGCTCGCCCCGCTGCTGGACGGGCCCCGCCCCGGCGCGCCGGCCGGCTCCTCTCCCACCGCCCTCCCGACCAGTGACGACATCGACGCCGTGGTCCTCGACTTCGACGGCACCCAGACCGACGACCGGGTACTGGTCGACGCCGACGGCCGGGAGACCGTCGCCGTGCACCGCGGCGACGGCCTGGGGATCGCCGCACTCCGCCGCTCGGGACTGAAGCTGCTGATCCTCTCCACCGAGCAGAACCCGGTCGTCGCCGCCCGCGCCCGCAAGCTGAAGGTGCCCGTCCTGCACGGCATCGACCGCAAGGACATCGCCCTCAAGCAGTGGTGCGAGGAGGCCGGCGTCACCCCCGAGCGGGTGCTCTACGTCGGCAACGACGTCAACGACCTGCCCTGCTTCGACCTCGTCGGCTGGCCGGTGGCGGTCGCCTCCGCCCACGACGTGGTGCGCGGCGCGGCCCGCGCGGTCACCGCCACCCCCGGCGGCAGCGGCGCCGTCCGCGAGATCGCCGGCTGGCTGCTGGGCCCGTCCCTCTGAAGCCGCCCGCCCCCACGCACCCGCCCCGGCTCCCAGACCCCCCGACCCGTCCCCCGAACAGAACGAAGGAACCTCCCATGAGCAGCAACTCCCGCCTCCGCTCCCTCGGCGACCGCGAGGTCGGCCCCGGCCGCCCCGTCTACGTCACCGGCGAGATCGGCATCAACCACAACGGCGACCTGGAGAACGCGTTCGCGTTGATCGATGCCGCGGCGGACGCCGGCTGCGACGCCGTCAAGTTCCAGAAGCGGACCCCGGAGATCTGCACCCCGCGCGACCAGTGGGACATCGAACGCGACACCCCCTGGGGCCGGATGACCTACATCGACTACCGCCACCGCGTGGAGTTCGAAGAGGACGGCTACCGCGCCATCGACGAGTACTGCGGGAAGCGCGGCATCGCGTGGTTCGCCTCGCCCTGGGACGTCGAGTCCGTCGCCTTCCTGGAGAAGTTCGACGTGCCCTGCTACAAGGTCGCCTCCGCCTCGCTCACCGACGACGAGCTGCTGCGCGCCATGCGCGCCACCGGCCGCCCGGTCATCCTGTCGACCGGCATGTCCACCCCGAAGCAGATCCGGCACGCCGTCGAGGTCCTGGGCAGCGACAACATCGTCCTCTGCCACGCCACCAGCACCTATCCGGCCAAGGCGGAGGAACTCAACCTCCGCATGATCCACACCCTCCAGGCCGAGTACCCCAACGTCCCGATCGGCTACAGCGGCCACGAGACCGGCCTGCAGACCACCCTCGCCGCGGTCGCCCTCGGCGCCGCCTTCGTCGAGCGGCACATCACCCTCGACCGCGCCATGTGGGGCTCCGACCAGGCCGCCTCCGTCGAGCCGCAGGGCCTGACCCGGCTGGTCCGCGACATCCGCACCATCGAGGAGTCCCTCGGCGACGGCGTCAAGAAGGTCTACGAGAGCGAGCTCGGCCCGATGAAGAAGCTGCGCCGGGTCGCCGGCGTGGTCGCCGAGGCGGAGGCGGCCGAGGCCGCCGACCGCGAGCCGGCCACCGTCTGACCGACCCCGGGCCGACAGGAGTTCGCGACTTGAGCTCACCCGAAGGGACCCGCGCCGCCGGCGCCCCGGTCCCGCCCGAGGAGACGGCGGGGACTCCCGCCCGCCGTCTCCTCGGCATCCCCCGGCAGCGCAACCGGACCGAACCCACCGGTGACGACATGACCACGGCCTCTGCGGACACCGCTCGTGCGGACCCCGGCACCCTCGCCTTCGTCGAGAGCCCGGTCCAGCTGCTGAACGTCCTCGAATGGGCGCACACCGCGGCCCGCGCCGGCGAGCCCGCCGCCCTCACCGTCGTCGTGCTCGCCCCGCACGACCCGATGACCCGGGGCCAGCTGCGCCGGATGGCCGAACTCGCCCGCGACGAGGGCCACACCGTGCGCTGGGAGAACGCCCGCGGTGGCACCGCCGCCCCGCTGCGCACCATCGGCGGCCTCGCCCCGCTGCTCCGCCGGGCCCGGCGGATCGTCCTCGGCGACCCGTTCTCCCGCTACGTCCAGCTGCTGCTGGGGCTGGCCCGCGCCCGTGACCTGGTCGTGGTCGACGACGGCACCGCCACCATGGAGTTCATCGGCCAACTCGCCCGCGGCGAACGGCTGGTGCGCTGGCACCGGCACGGCTCCGGGCGGGGCCCCCGCGACCTGCTCTTCGCACCGTTCGCCGGCGCGGCCCGCCGCCGCCTCACGCCCGGCCCCGACGGCGCCCGGCGCCGCCGCACCGTCGCCCTCTTCAGTTCGATGCCGGTCCAGGCGCCCGACGGGATGGCCGTCACCGCCAACGACTTCGCCTGGACCCGCGGCCGCTTCGGCCCGCCGCGGCTGACCCGCACCGCCGACATCGTCGGCACCTCGCTCGTCGAGACCGGCGTCGTCGACCTCGACCGCTATCTCGCCGCGGTCGACCGGCTGGCCCGGACGCACGGCGCCACCCGCTACTTCGCGCACCGCCGGGAGCGCGCCGGCAAACTCCACCGGCTGGCCACCGAGACCGGTCTGGAGGTGGTCCGCCCCGACCTTCCGCTCGAACTGATCGCCCGCCGCGGCCCGGTGGGCCGGCTGATCCTCAGCTTCCCCTCCACCGTCGTGCACACCCTGCCACTGGCCCTCCAGGGCACCGGAGTCCAGGTCGCGGTCTGCGACATCGACCCCGCCTGGCTCACCGCACACGCCTCCCCGCGCGCCCAGGGCTTCCTCGACGGCGTCACCGGCACCGCACCGGACGTACGGCGACTGCCCGAGGCGGGGGCACCGCCCGCTTGCGAGGGAGAATCCGACCGAACCTGACAGCAAGCCATGAAGCCCTGACGAAGCCTTGATGGAACCTTGCTCCATACCCGTACCAAAAACTGTCCATGCACCCAGCTGCCTAAAATTTCTTCCCCTGAGGGGCTGAACTTTTGTTGATCGAGGGCCAGTTGCCCCGTTCGGGCCCGTAACCTTCAACGGGTGAACCAACTGATGTCCCGCACCGTCGAAGCCCCGCACGCCCCCGTCCTGCCCGGCACGCTCTCCGCGGCCCTACGCGCCGAACTCATCGCGTTCCGCCGCGACTTGCACATGCACCCGGAGCTCGGCAACCAGGAGTTCCGGACCACCGCGGCGATCAAGGACCGCCTGGAGCAGGCCGGGCTGCGCCCCCGTGCCCTCGCCACCGGCACCGGCCTCGTATGCGACATCGGTTCGGACGACGGCATCACGGCGAGCGCCGACGGAGCGGACGGCGCGGAGGGTGCGGCCGGCGGCCGGCTGGCCTTCCGCGCGGACATCGACGCCCTCCCCATCCCCGACACCAAGACCGTCGACTACGCCTCCACGATCCCCGGCCGCGCCCACGCCTGCGGCCACGACGTGCACACCACCGTCGTGCTCGGCACCGGCCTGGTCCTCGCGGAGCTGGCCCGGGAGGGCCGGCTGCCCCGCCCGGTGCGGCTGCTCTTCCAGCCCGCCGAGGAGGTCCTGCCCGGCGGCGCCGCCGAGGCCGTCGAGTGCGGGGTGCTGGACGGCGTCGGGCAGATCCTCGCGGTGCACTGCGACCCGCGGGTGGACGCCGGCCGGATCGGCCTGCGCACCGGCGCGATCACCTCCGCCTGCGACCGCCTGGAGATCACCCTCGAAGGGCCCGGCGGGCACACCGCCCGCCCGCACCTGACCACCGACATGGTCACCGCCGCCGCCCGGGTCGCCGTCGACGTCCCGGCGCTGCTCGGCCGCCGTGTCGACGCCCGGGCCGGCCTCGCCGTCACCTGGGGCCGCCTGGAGACCGGCCACGCCTGCAACGTCATCCCGCAGCGCGCCCTGCTCTCCGGCACCGTCCGCTGCCTGGACCTGGCCGCCTGGCGGCAGGCGCCCGACCTCGTCCACGCCGCGATCGACGAGGTCGCCACCCTGTACGGCGCCAAGTCCCAGATCGACTACGTCCGGGGCGTCCCGCCGGTCGTCAACGAACCGGACAGCGTCCAGCTGCTGCACGACGCGATGGCGGCCCGCCGCGGCGCCGAGGCCGTCGAGGACACCGAGCAGTCCCTCGGCGGCGAGGACTTCTCCTGGTACCTCGAACACGTCCCGGGCGCCATGGCCCGCCTCGGCGTCCGCCCGCCCGGCGAGCTGAGCAGCCTCGACCTGCACCGCGGCGACTTCGACGTCGACGAACACGCGATCACCGTGGGCGTGGAGCTGTTCACCGCGGCGGCGCTGCTCTGAGCCCTAGGGCGCTTCTGACGGATCTCCGCGGCGTCCACGGAGATCCGTCAGAAGCGCCCTAGCCCGGCGGCGACCGTAAAGATCGCGCCACACCCCGCCACCTCGGGCGGCCGGCCACTGGTCGGCCGCCCGCCGTGTTTCCGGCCGGTTCCCTGAGAGACGAATCGATAACGGCGACGCCATGGAGGGTTTTGCGCCAGGTCTACGCGCGTTAATCTCCCGACAAGCCAGCGCCACTGGGGGCGCTTACAGCGAAGGGAAGGCCCCGTGGGTCGGGTCATCAGGGTTGTCGCCGCGGCCACCGCCACCGCGTGTCTCGCGCTCACCGCCACCGCCTGCGGCCAGAGCTTCGCCGAGGCCAACCGCGCGACACACGCGGGGGTCGGACTGGCCTTCGACATCGGCGGGCGGGACGATCACTCGTTCAACGAGGCCGCCGCCCGCGGTACGGAGAACGCCCAGCAGCAGCTGGGCGTCAAGGTCAAGATGCTCACCGCGAAGAACGGCGAGACGGAGGCCGACCGCGAGCAGCGGCTGACCTCCTTCGCCGAGGCCGGCTACAACCCGGTGATCGGGGTCGGCTTCGCCTACAGCCAGTCCGTGCAGAACGTCGCAAAGGACTTCCCCGACACCAACTTCGGCATCGTCGACGCGGTGCCGACCGGCAAGAACGTCGACGCCATGGTCTTCGCCGAGCACGAGGGTTCGTACCTGGCCGGCGTCGCGGCCGCGCTGAAGAGCAGGACGCACAGGGTCGGCTTCATCGGCGGCGTGAACAACGCGCTGATCCAGAAGTTCCAGGCCGGCTTCGAACAGGGCGTGCACGACACCGACCCCAGGGCCAAGGTCGTCTCGCAGTACCTGTACCCGAACAACGACAAGGGCTTCAACGACCCGGCCGCGGCCAAGGCCAAGGCCCAGGGCATGCTCGACAGCGGCATCGACGTCATCTACTCCGCCGCCGGGCAGTCCGGCGCCGGCTCGATCGAGGCGATCAGCAAGGTCAAGGGCGCCTGGGCGATCGGCGTCGACTCCGACCAGTACCGGCAGCCGGGCCTGGCCCGCTACAAGAACCACATCCTCACCTCCGTGGTGAAGAACGTGGACGTGGCGGTCTTCGACCTCATCAAGAGCTACCAGCAGCACCGGCCGCTGACCGGCGTCCACACCTACGACCTGAAGCACGGCGGCGTCTCGCTGGCCACCTCCGGCGGCTTCATCAAGGACATCCAGCCGCAGATCGACGCGGCCCGGAAGAAGATCATCGAGGGGCAGGTGAAGGTCAGGGAGACGCCGAAGTCGTAGCCCCCCGGGGGCGCGCCCGGGCGCCCCGCGGGGCCGCCGCCGGCCCCTCGTCCCCCTCCACGCTCCGTCCCCGCGGCCGTCCGCTTCTTCCGCTTCCGCTCCTTCGTCCCTGAGGGGAGTGCGCCATCAACGCAGCACCCACCAGCAGCAGCCCGCCCCGCCCGGAGGCCCCTGCTGTCGAACTCCGGGGAATCACCAAAAGGTTCCCCGGCGTCGTGGCCAACCACGACATCCACCTCACCGTCCGCCGCGGCACCGTCCACGCCCTCTGCGGCGAGAACGGCGCCGGCAAGTCGACCCTGATGAAGATCCTCTACGGCATGCAGAAGCCGGACGAGGGCACCATCGCGCTCGACGGCGAACAGGTCGCCCTGCACTCCCCGGGCGACGCCATCGCCCGCGGCATCGGCATGGTGCACCAGCACTTCATGCTCGCCGACAACCTCACCGTCCTGGAGAACACCGTCCTCGGCGCGGAGAAGCTGCACGGCATCGGCGGCGGCGCCCGCGCGCGGATACGCGAGCTCTCCGACGCCTACGGCCTCAACATCCGCCCGGACGTGCTCGTCGAGGACCTCGGCGTCGCCGACCGGCAGCGGGTGGAGATCCTCAAGGTCCTCTACCGCGGCGCCCGGACGCTGATCCTCGACGAGCCGACCGCGGTCCTCGTCCCGCAGGAGGTCGACGCGCTCTTCGACAACCTGCGGGAGCTGAAGGCCGAGGGCCTGACCGTCATCTTCATCTCGCACAAGCTGGGCGAGGTGCTCTCGGTCGCCGACGACATCACCGTCATCCGGCGCGGCACGACCGTCGCGTCCGTCGAACCGGCCGCGACCACGCCCAAGCAGCTCGCCGAGCTGATGGTCGGCAGCGAACTGCCGTCGCCGGAGACCCGGGAGTCGACCGTCACGGACGAGGAGATGCTCGCCGTCCGCGACCTGCGGCTGTCGGCCACCGATTCCGACGGTGTGGTCCGCACGGTGCTGGACGGCATCTCGTTCACCATCCGCAAGGGCGAGGTGCTGGGCGTCGCCGGCGTCGAGGGCAACGGGCAGGCCGAGCTGGTCGAGGCCGTCATGGGCACCCGCACGCCGGACGGCGGCACCGTCACCCTGGACGGCAAGGACCTCTCGCGGTCCTCCACCCGCGCCCGGCGCGAGGGCGGCATCGGCTACGTCCCCGAGGACCGCCACCGGCACGGCCTGCTGCTGGACGCCCCGCTGTGGGAGAACCGCATCCTCGGCCACGTCACCGAGCGCCCCAACAGCAAGGGCCGGCTCCTCGACCTGGCGGGCGCCCGCCGGGACACCGAGCGGATCGTCGCCGAGTACGACGTCCGCACCCCCGGCATCGAGGTCACCGCGGCCTCGCTCTCCGGCGGCAACCAGCAGAAGCTGATCGTCGGCCGCGAGATGAGCCACCACCCCAAGCTGCTGATCGCCGCCCACCCCACCCGCGGGGTCGACGTCGGCGCCCAGGCGCAGATCTGGGAGCAGATCCGCGCCGCGCGCCGGGAGGGCCTGGCGGTCCTGCTGATCTCTGCCGACCTGGACGAGCTGATCGGGCTGTCCGACACCCTGCGGGTGATGTACCGGGGCCGACTGGTCGCCGACGCCGACCCCGCCGTGATCACCCCGGAGGAGTTGGGCTCCGCCATGACCGGTGCCGCCAGCGGCCACCTCAGCGCGTCGGACGAGACCGTCGCCGCGCCGGGAGGTGACGAGAAGTGAGCACGTCCACCACCACGTCGACGGCCCGGAAGAACCCGGCCGTCGACGCCCTCGCGCGCGGCGCCGCCCGGGACAGGGTCCTGCTGGCGCTGGCCGCGCCGGTGCTGGCGATCGTCGCCGCGATAGTGATCAGCTCGCTGGTCTTCCTGGCGTCCGGCGAGAACCCGTTCCGGGCCTACGGGATCATGGCCGACTACGGCCACTACAGCGACAGCCAGGTCTGGATCATCAACAAGGCGGTGCCGTACTACCTTTCGGCGCTCGCGGTGGCCATCGGCTTCCGGATGAACCTGTTCAACATCGGTGTGGACGGGCAGTACCGGCTGGCCGCCTTCGCCGCGGCCGCGGTCGGCGGCGCCGTCGCGCTGCCCGGCGCCCTCCAGATCATCCTGCTGATCGCCATCGCGATGCTGGTGGGCGCGATCTGGTCCGCCGTCGCGGGTCTGCTGAAGACCACCCGCGGGGTCAGCGAGGTGATCACCACGATCATGCTGAACTCCATCGCGGCCTCCGTGATCGGCTACTTCCTCCAGGACGGGCGGCTCGCCGTCAAGGACGGCAACCTCCTGCACACCACGTTCCTGCCGGAGTCCGCCCACTTCTTCTCCTTCCCGACCCACCCCAAGCCGGTCGAGGGCTTCGTGGTGGTCGCGGTGATCGCCGGCGCCCTGTACTGGTTCCTGATCAACCGCACCCGCTTCGGCTTCGACCTGCGGGCGGTGGGCGCCTCCGAGCCGGCCGCCGAGGCCAGCGGCGTCAGCGTCAAGCGGATGGTCGTCATCAGCATGCTGCTGTCCGGTGCCGCGGCCGGCCTGGTCGGCATGCCGACCCTGCTCGGCGAATCGTTCCAGTACGGCACGGACTTCCCGGCGGGCATCGGCTTCACCGGTATCGCCATCGCGCTGCTCGGCCGCAACAACCCGGCGGGGATGGCCTTCGGCGCACTGCTGTGGGCGTTCCTCGACCGCACCGGCTCCCGGCTGGAGTTCGAGGGCTACGCCCAGGAGATCGTCGGCGTCATCCAGGGCGTGATCGTGCTCTGCGTGGTCATCGCCTACGAGGTCGTCCGCCGCTACGGGCTGCGCCTCCAGCAGCGCAAGGTCGGCGAGGAGCTGGCCGTGCTGGCCCGCACCGGCGACGGCACGAACGGGACCGGCGCCGCCGGCGACAGTGACAAGCCGGAGGTGACGGCGTGAGTACCGAACTCAAGTCCGCGGCGCGGCCCGCGGCCCCCGGCACGGGTGCCGGGAAACGGAAGCTGAGCTACCACTGGATCCTGCTGATCGTCGCCGGCGCGCTGGTCGCGGTCTCCGCGCTGCGGGCCGTCACCGGCGCCCAGGACCTCACCTCCGCCGGCCAGTTCGGGGCCGCGCTGAGTGCTGCCGTGCCGATCGGGCTGGCGGGTCTGGGCGGTCTGTGGGCCGAGCGGGCCGGCGTGATCAACATCGGCCTCGAAGGCATGATGATGCTCGGCTCGTTCGCGGCCGGCTGGGTGGGCTGGCAGCACGGCCCCTGGCTGGCGGCCGCGGCCGGCATCGTCGGCGGCGCGCTCGGCGGCCTGGTGCACGCCGTCGCCACCGTCACCTTCGGCGTCGACCACATCGTCTCCGGCGTCGCGATCAACATCCTGGCGCTGGGCGCCACCCAGTACCTGGCGACCCTCTGGTTCGGCCAGGAGCACAGCGCCGCGATGCTGGCCGGCGGCAACGACAAGCAGTCGCCGCCGATGTCCGACATCCCGACCTTCACCGTCCCCGGCCTCGCGGACTGGCTGAACGGCATCGAGGGCCACCACTGGTTCCTGGTCTCCGACCTCGCCGGGGTGCTCGGCGCCGCGGTCACCGGCGTCCCCTGGCTGACCGTGGTGACCGTCGGCCTCTTCGTCGGCACCTTCTTCCTGCTCTGGCGCTCGTCGTTCGGCCTGCGGCTGCGGTCCTGCGGCGAGGCCCCGCTCTCCGCCGAGACCCTGGGCGTCAACGTCTACGCGTACAAGTACGCGGCGGTCCTGGTCTCCGGCGCGCTGGCCGGCCTGGGCGGCGCCTTCCTGGCGATAAGCGTCCACTTCTACCAGGACGGCCAGACCGGCGGCCGCGGCTACATCGGCCTGGCCACGATGATCTTCGGCAACTGGCGGCCGGGCGGCGTCGCCCTCGGCGCGGGCCTGTTCGGCTTCATGGACGCCATGCAGCTGCGCAGCGGCGGCCCCACCGTGCACGCCCTCCTGCTCGGCCTGGCCGCGCTGCTCGCCGGGCTGGCACTGGTGCGGCTGCGCGCCGCCAAGCGGGCCCAGGCCGCGGTCGCCGCGGTGGCCGCCGTCGTCCTGGTCGTCTGGTACGCCCTCTCCGACAGCGTTCCGCTGGAACTCGTCGAGGCCAGCCCGTACATCGCTACGCTGCTGGTCCTGGCGCTCTTCTCGCAGCGCCTGCGGTCCCCGAAGGCGATCGGCAAGCCGTACCGCCGGGGCCAGGGGCACTGACGGAAGACACGAAGACAGACACGAAGACCGACACGAAGGAAGAACCGCACGCATGACGCACCAGGTGCCGGTCGACTGGACCGCACTGCGGACGCAGGCCCGGGACGCGATGTCCCGGGCCTACGCCCCTTATTCCGGCTATCCCGTCGGCGCCGCCGCCCTGGTGGACGACGGCCGCACGATCACCGGCTGCAACGTCGAGAACGCCTCCTACGGTCTGGCGCTGTGCGCCGAATGCGGCCTGATCTCCGCCCTGTTCGCCGGTGGCGGGGGCCGGCTGACCGCGTTCACCTGCGTCGACGGCAGGGGCGAGCTGCTCGTCCCGTGCGGCCGCTGCCGGCAGCTCCTCCACGAGCACGGCGGCCCGGAGCTGCTGGTCGACACCGCCGCCGGCATCCGCCCGCTGTCGGAACTGCTGCCGGACGCCTTCGGCCCGGGACACCTGGCGGAATGACGGCGGGCGGGGCCGTGCGGGCGTGGGGCGGCGCCGCCCGCCGCCCGCCCTGGCAACCGCCGCGTCTATGCGTGTAGAACGGGACCCAACCGTTCGAAAGGAACCGTCCATGGACGCCATCTCCGTCATCCGCACCAAGCGCGACCGCGGCGAGCTGACCCCCGCCCAGATCGACTGGGTCATCGACGCCTACACCCGCGGCGAGGTCGCCCACGAACAGATGTCGTCCCTGGCGATGGCCGTCTTCCTCAACGGCATGAACCGCCGGGAGATCGCCCGCTGGACCGCCGCCATGATCGCCTCCGGCGAGCGGATGGACTTCTCCTCCCTGGCCCGCCCCACCGCCGACAAACACTCCACCGGCGGCGTAGGCGACAAGATCACCCTCCCCCTGGCCCCCCTGGTCGCCGCCTGCGGCGCCGCCGTCCCGCAGCTCTCCGGCCGCGGCCTCGGCCACACCGGCGGCACCCTCGACAAGCTGGAGTCCATCCCCGGCTGGCGCGCGCAGCTGAGCAACGACGAGATGCTGGCCGTCCTCCGCGACGTCGGCTCGGTCATCTGCGCCGCCGGCGACGGCCTCGCCCCCGCCGACAAGAAGCTCTACGCCCTCCGCGACGTCACCGGCACCGTGGAGTCCATCCCCCTCATCGCCTCCTCGATCATGTCCAAGAAGATCGCCGAGGGCACCGGCTCCCTCGTCCTGGACGTCAAGGTCGGCTCCGGCGCCTTCATGAAGCACCTCGACGACGCCCGCGAACTCGCCTCCACCATGGTCGAGTTGGGCACCGACCACGGTGTGAGGACGGTCGCCCTCCTCACCGACATGGCCACCCCGCTCGGCCGCACCGCCGGCAACGCCCTCGAAGTCCGCGAATCCGTCGAGGTCCTGGCCGGCGGCGGCCCGCAGGACGTCGTCGATCTCACCCTCGCCCTCGCCCGCGAGATGCTCGACGCGGCCGGCCTGCCCGACGCCGACCCGGCCAAGGCCCTCGCCGACGGTTCCGCCATGGACCACTGGCGCCGCATGATCACCGCCCAGGGCGGCGACCCCGACGCCGCGCTCCCCGTCGCCCGCGAACAGCATGTCGTCACCGCCGAGCGGACCGGCGTCCTCACCACCCTCGACGCCTACGCCGTCGGCCTCGCCGCCTGGCGCCTGGGCGCCGGCCGCGCCCGCAAGGAGGACCCGGTCCAGGCCGGCGCCGGCATCGAACTCCACGCCAGGCCCGGCGACCAGGTCACCGCCGGCCGGCCCCTCCTCACCCTCCACACCGACACCCCGGAGAAGTTCGCCTACGCGTTGGAGGCCCTGGAGGGCGGCATCGAGATCAGCGTGCCCGACGCGGCCTTCGAGGCCCGCCCGGTGGTACTGGAACGGATCGGCTGACCTGCGGGTTTCCCATTCGGGTGAACGGGATCGGTGGACCGGCGCCGGTCCCGTTCGGCATGCTGGGATCGGTGACGTACCGATAGAGGAGACCGCCATGGGCGCAGTCACCGTCGACCACACCACGGGCAACAGCCCCGAGTGGGACGACCTCGTCCGTATCTGGGAGCAGGCGGACGCACCCGAGGGCTGGAAGGTGGAGATCATCGAGGGGATCGTCACCATGTCGCCGCCGCCCAGCAATGTCCACAACTTCATCGCTGCGAAGATCCAGCGCCGCCTGTACTCCGTGCTCCCGGAGGACTGGGGCATCTACCAGACCCTCGGGACGGGGACCCCCGGCGGAAGGGGCTCTACATCCCGGACCTCGCAGTGGTCCCGGACGACGTCGTCCTCGACCGGACCGGGGAATACGTCCCGGCATCCACCGCCAAACTGATCGTCGAGATCACCCCGAAGTCCAATGCGAGCAACGACCGGATCGCCAAGGCCGCGGGCTATGCCCGGGCTCGCGTCCCGCTCTATCTGCTCGTCGACCGCTGGGCCCCCGCCGGTCCGACCATCACTCTCTACGGCGAACCCACGGGTGACGTCTACCGCGCCCTCCAGACCGTGAAGTTCGGCGACGAGCTGGTGCTTCCCGCACCCTTCGAACTCACCCTGGACACGGGAGTCTTCCCCATCGATTGACGGCGTAGGACGACGAAGAGCCCGCCCCACCAGGACAGGTGGCGGAGCGGGCCCTTCGGTTCCGAGGGCCGCGGGAGCGGGCGGGCGGCCGGCTCCCGGGCTGTGCGGCCGGGTTACGCGGTCCTGCCCAGGCTCGGCAGCCGGCGTTCGGCGATCGCCTTGCGGGTGGCGTAGAGGGTGATGGCGGCGGCGCCGACCATTGCCACGAGGGCGAGGAGGACCGTGCCCGACCAGCCGGCGGCGTGGAACGCGGCGGCGCCGAGCGCGCCGCCCAGGCTGCTGCCGATGTAGTACGCGCACTGGTAGAGCGCGGACGCCTGGGCCCGGGCGGTCTTGGCGGTGCGGCTGACCGAGGACGAGGCGACCGCGTGGCCCGCGAAGAAGCCCGCGGTGATCAGGACCAGACCCGCCAGCACCGCTGCCACCGAGGCGGCCAGGGTCAGCAGCAGGCCCGCGGTGGTGGTGCCGACGGCCAGGTAGAGGGCGCCGCGGCGGCCGACCCGGCCGACCAGCTTCCCGGCCGCGGCCGAGGAGACCGTACCGACGAGGTAGATCACGAAGATCGAGCCGACGATGCCCTGGGGGAGGTGGAACGGCTCGGCGACCAGGCGGTAGCCGATCACCGTGTAGACCGCGCCGAAGACCGTCATGAACAGGGCGCCGATCGCGTAGAGCCGGCGCAGCAGCGGGTCGGAGAGGTGGCCGCCGAGTGTACGGGCCAGCGTCCGCGGGCCCACCGAACGGGAGACGAAGTGCCGGGCCCGGGGCACCAGTAGCCGGAAGGCCACCGCGCACACCACGGCCATCAGCCCCACCGCGCCGAGCGCCGCCCGCCAGCCCCACGCCTGGGCGACCCAGCCGGTGACGATCCGCCCCGACATCCCGCCGATGCTGTTGCCGGCCACGAACAGACCGATCGCCGCCACCAGCGCCTTGGCGCGCACCTCCTCGGCCAGGAACGCCATCGCCGACGCCGGCAGCCCGGCCAGCGCGACGCCCTGGACGGCGCGCAGCGCGATCAGCGTGTCGAGGGAGGGGGCGAACGGCACCAGCAGTGCGATCGCCGCGGCGACGGTGAGGGAGGCCGTCATCAGCGTGCGGCGGCCGAACCGCTCGGAGAGCGCACTGAGCGGGATCACGCCCAGGGCCAGTCCGAAGGTGGCCGCGGAGACCGTCCAACTGGCCTGGTCCGGCGCGACGTCGAGGTCCGCGGAGATGGCCGGCAGCAGCGCCTGGGTGGAGTAGAGGAGGGCGAAGGTGGCCACTCCGGCGGCGAAGAGGGCGAAGCTCATCCGGCGGTAGCCGGGGCCGCCCGGCCGCAGCTTGTCCGACTCGGGGTCGGCCGGCGCGGCGGAAGGAGAGGAGGTGTCTGTGGAGGACGGGAGAGAGGCGGCCGCACGGTCGGTGACGGACGCCCCGGTATCAGCGGGAGGCATGCCTCGAAGGTAGAGCGGCTCGGTTCATGCGTCCAATGCATCAAAACGCGATAATCGATACCGTGGCACATGATCGCAGTTCACAAGCGTCCCTGTTGCACGCCCGCAACAGAAAAGATATGCCGGAACGGCTCCGGACGGTCCCCCCGGGCGGGCCGGAGGCCGCCGAGCTGGGCGCCGACTCCTGGGCGCTGGCGCTCGCCCCGCGGCTCGCCCAGTTCGCCGCCGTCGCCCGGCACGAGCACGTCACCCGCGCCGCCCACGAACTCGGCATGCCCCAGCCCACCCTCAGCCGCGCCCTGGTGCGGCTGGAGGACGACCTCGGGGTGGCGCTGTTCGCCCGGCACGGCCGGACGCTCTCCCTGACCCCGGCCGGGCGCGCCTTCCGCACCGCCGCCGAACGCGCCCTGACCGACCTGGAACGGGCCACCGAATCCCTGCGCGCCGACGCCGACCCGGCCACCGGCAAGGTCGCCTTCGGCTTTCTGCACACCCTCGGCCCGGAGACCGTCCCCGGCCTGATCCGCAGCTTCCGCGCCGACCACCCCGGCATCCGCTTCCAACTCGTCCAGAACTACGGCGAGGCGATGATCGAACGGCTCCGCGCCGGCGACCTCGACCTCTGTCTGACGTCGCCGGTCCCGGACTACCCGGACCTGGCCGCCCGCCGCCTCGACGAGCAGAAGCTCCGACTGGTCGTGCCGGACGACCATCCGCTGGCCGGGCGCAAGCGGATCCGGCTCGCCGAGGCGGCCGGCGAACTCTTCGTCACCCTCGAACCGGGCTACGGCCTCCGCCGGATCACCGACGCCCTCTGCGCCGAGGCCGGCTTCACCCCGCGGGTGGCGTTCGAGGGCGAGGAGGCCGAGACCCTGCGCGGCCTGGTCGCCGCCGGCCTGGGCGTCGCCCTGCTCCCGCCGCCCGCGGTCCCCCGCCCCGGCGTCGCGGAACTGACCGTCACCGCCCCCCGGGCCGTCCGCGAAATCGGCGTGGCCTGGCTCGACGGCCGAGTCGACACCCCACCGGTCACCGCCTTCAAGAAGTTCCTCCTGAGCCGCCGGGGGGCCTTGCTGTCGTGAGCCCCGGGAGGCTCTCCCTCCGGCGCCGGCGGCTACCCCCGGCACCCCCTCCCCGTACCGGAGTCGGGCGGCCCGGGCGGGTGGACGTCAGTGGCGGAGGGAGGCGCCGAAGCCGGAGGCCAGGGGCATGCGGAGGCCCAGGGGCGGGGGAGCGGCCAGGGCGTCCTTGACGGGGCGGGCGTAGGCGTGGGTGAAGAGGGCGCCGAGGAGGAAGTCGGCGGCGAGGGCGTGCACCTCGGAGCGGTGCTGGTGGAGGGAGTGGCCGTCGGAGTGGACCTCGAAGCGGCAGGTGTCGCGGTTGATCTTCTTGGCGCGCTGGGCGTAGCGGTAGGAGAGGTCGGGGTCGACACGTTCGTCGTTGGTGCCGTGGACCAACAGGACCTGCCGGCCGACCAGTTGCCTCACCGGGTCGGGGTCGGTGCCGTACTGGTGCGGGTCGGCGAGCCAGGGCGCGAGGCCCAGCACGGCGTGGACGGCCGGGTGGCCGGCGGCGTGCAGGGCGGCGCGGGCGCCCATGCCGGTGCCGACCAGCGCGACCGGGATGTCGCCGTAGCGGCGGACCACCTCGTCGACCGCCCAGGCGGCGTCCTGCGCCGGGTGCGCCGCGGTGCCGTTCCAGCCGCGGCAGCGGTAGTGCACCACGTGGGCGGCCAGGCCCTCGGGGCGGCCGGCCCGCGCCAGCCGGGCGGCCAGCGGGCGGACGGCGAGGGCCGGCACCGGCGACGGCCGGCGCAGCCCGTTCGGTCCGCACCCGGGGAGCAGGAGGGCGACGGCGTTCACCGTCCGGTCCGTGCCGCCCGCTCCCAGCGGTTTTCCCAGCCGGGCCTCGCGCACCGGCAGCGCTTGCTGAGCCATGGGAGGAGTCACGACGAGAACGATGGCAGAACGAGGCGTCCTGTCCACCCTGCGGACGGGTCACTGTTACGTATCGTTCGGTGAGATCTACGCGCGTAGGGGCTACAGTGCGGAAATGACGAGCGAGTTCAGCAACCTCCCGACCGCAGAACAGATCCGCCGCGCCCCCAAGGTGCTGCTCCACGATCACCTCGACGGCGGGCTGCGGCCCGCCACCGTCGTCGACCTGGCCCGCGAGAACGGGTACGACGGACTCCCCGAGACCGACCCCGAGAAGCTCGGGGTCTGGTTCCGCGAGGCCGCCGACTCCGGCTCGCTGGAACGCTATCTGGAGACCTTCGCGCACACCTGCGCCGTCATGCAGACCCGTGAGGCGCTCTTCCGGGTCGCCGCCGAGTGCGCCGAGGACCTGGCGGCGGACGGCGTCGTCTACGCCGAGGTCCGCTACGCGCCCGAGCAGCACCTGGAGGGCGGGCTCGGTCTCGAAGAGGTCGTCGAGGCCGTCAACGAGGGCTTCCGGGAGGGCGAGCGGCGGGCCCGCGCCAACGGCCACCGGATCCGCGTCGGCGCCCTGCTGACCGCGATGCGGCACGCCGCCCGCGCCCTGGAGATCGCCGAACTCGCCAACCGCTACCGCGACCTGGGCGTGGTCGGCTTCGACATCGCGGGCGCCGAGGCCGGCTACCCTCCCACCCGCCACCTCGACGCCTTCGAGTACCTCAAGCGGGAGAACAACCACTTCACCATCCACGCCGGCGAGGCGTTCGGCCTGCCGTCCATCTGGCAGGCGCTCCAGTGGTGCGGCGCCGACCGGCTCGGCCACGGCGTCCGCATCATCGACGACATCGAGGTCGGCGAGGACGGGTCGGTCACCCTCGGGCGGCTCGCGTCCTACGTCCGGGACAAGCGCATCCCGCTGGAGCTGTGCCCGACCTCCAACCTCCAGACCGGGGCCGCCGCCTCCTACGCGGAGCACCCCATCGGACTGCTGCGCCGGCTGCAGTTCCGCTGCACGGTCAACACCGACAACCGCCTGATGAGCGGGACGACCATGTCCTGCGAATTCGAGCACCTGGTCAGGACGTTCCGCTACACCCTGGATGATCTCCAGTGGTTCACGGTCAATGGTATGAAGTCTGCTTTCCTTCCTTTCGATGAACGTCTGGCCATGATCAATGACGTCATCAAGCCCGGATACGCGGAATTGCGCTCGGAATGGCTCTTTCGCCAGTCGGCGGCAACTCCCGCTGACAGCAGGGACTCTGACGGATAGTAAGTTCCGTTTCGAGGGTGCCTAGCGCAACGGCCGGTGGATTGTCCACCGGCCGTTTCCCCGTGCTCCGGGGGTGTTTGCGACCGTGGCGGCGGAATCACTAGGTTTCCTAGCCGGTCAAGCCCCCATCACGAGGACGTAATGCAATGAAGCAGGGAACGGTCAAGACTCTCGGTGCCGTCGCGCTCGGCGCCGCCATCGCCGCCACCGCAGCGGGCACGGCCTCCGCCGCCCCGGTGGGCAACTCGATCGACACCAACAGCGTGGTGCACAGCCTGCCGGTGAAGGACGCCACCCGGACCATCTCCGGGGCGACCGGCAACGGCGGCGGTGGGGGCGTCGTCCCCAAGACCCACGTGAACAGCCGGGGCAACGCGCCGCTGCTCGGCGGCCTGCCCGCCGAGGCGGTCAAGCTCCCCATCCACTGACCAGACCGGCGCGCCGTCCCTCAGGGGACACCCTCAGGACCGCCCCGGCCCGTACGCGGTATCCCGTACGGGCCGGGGCATCGCCATGTCCGGGGCCGGCCGCGGGCCTACCAGGCCGCGGCGTCGCGCGACCGCTCCTCCGAGGGGAGGAGTATCCACAGCGCCAGATAGACCAGGAACTGCGGACCGGGCAGCAGGCAGGAGAGCAGGAAGATCACCCGCATCGTCGCCGGGGACGTCCCGAAGCGGCGGGCGAGGCCGGCGCAGACACCGGCGATCATGCGGTTGTTGGCGGGACGGACCAGTGCGGCGGCCATGACGGGCTACTCCTTCTCGACGATCCGGGGCGGCTGCCCCGACATCTCAAAAGTAGGTCCGGCCGCCGGAGAAAACGTCAGCCTGTGGGGCCAGACCGACCCTGGGGATTCTCGGGGTCGCACCCCTGAGCCGCTCGTCCCGTCGGCGGAGCCGCGACCGGGTCCCGGGGACGACCAGCAGATGCGCCAGCGCCACCCCGAGCGTGTTCAGCAGCACCGAGTCGACGTCCGGCACCTGGCCCGGCACGGCGGTCTGCAGCAGCTCTATCGTCAGCGAGATCATCGCGCCGGCGAAGACCGTACGGGCCATCGACCCCAGGGGGGAAACGTTCAGGCGCCCGCCGACCAGCGGCAGCAGCACCCCCAGCGGCGCCAGCAGCAGCACCGGCGCCCCCAGGTGCCACACCGCCGACCAGCCGCCCCGCACCAGCTGGGCGTGGATCGACGCCAGCGGCTCCAGATTCGCGGCCGGTACCCACGGCACCGTACGGGGACGCAGCGTGAGCCAGCCGACGATCAGCAGGTGCGCCACCAGGAGGAGAACCCCGGTGGCGCGCAAACGGGGGGCGACGGTACTGCCGGGGCTGCCGGGGCCATGACGCTGCACACAGGCCAGGACGCCGGTAGCGGGAGCCGCGGTTCCGCCCCGTTGCGCCCGTCTTGGACGGAAGCGCTCATGGCGGCCTCTCTCCTCAAAGAGGCGGGAGGCTCACCACAGGCCCCAGCCCGCGCGCTCGGCGACGTCGGGGTTGGCCTGCACGTCCGGCGAGCAGTCGTAGCGGTGCGGCGCCCCGTCGTCCGGGCCGCCCAGCAGCGCGCCCCCGCTGCGGCCCAGCGCGGCACTCCGGCCGTAGGTGCACACCAGCTGCGCCAGCGCGAACGACGGCAGGTCGTCCGGCTCGACGGACAGCCGCAGCGCCTCCGGCGCGTCCCCGGCCCGCGGCCCGTCCACCCGCAGCGACCTGGGCAGCGCGGTGCTGAACCCGGCCCGGGCCTCCTCCGCCGTCGGCGGCTGCTGCAACTCGGCCAGCAGCGCCCGGGCCGCCGGCAGCCGGACCGCCGCCCCCGGCGTCCCCTGCGGCCGGCCCACCACCCGCTCCACCGTGGCCAGCGACGAGCCGCACACCAGATACACCGTGGCCCGCTGCGCCGCCGGGGCGTTCGGCGTCGGCGCCTGGCAGCTCACCCGCGACGGCGCGTCGCCCGCGTCGACCGGGACGGACGTGCCGCGGATCCCGCAGCCCGCGGCGGCCAGCGCCAGGACGGCCACCGCCGCGGCGCGCCGCACGCTGGGCCACGGCCGGCCGCGGCGGATCATCGCCGGCCCTCCGCGCCCTCGTCCCCGGGCCGCCGGCCGCCGGCGGACGGCCCGTCGCCGTCGGCCAGTCCGGAGGCGTCCCTCGGCAGCCGCAGGGTGAACACCGCGCCGCCCTCGGGGTCGTTGGCGGCGCTGATCCGGCCGCCGTGGATGTGCGCGTTCTCCTGCGCGATCGACAGGCCCAGGCCGCTGCCCTCGGAGCGCGGCCGGGACGCGCTCGCCTTGTAGAAACGGTCGAAGACGTGCGGCAGCACCTCCTCCGGGATGCCGGGGCCGTGGTCCCGCACCCGGATCACCAGCTCGTCGCCCGCCGGCGACCCGGCCGACGGCCCCGCCCCGGCCTCCTCCGGCGCGCCCTCCGCCGGCTCCGTGCGGACCGACACCCGCACCGGCGAACCGCCGTGCTTGAGGGCGTTGCCGATCAGGTTCGCCAGGATCACGTCCAGCCGGCGCGGGTCCAGACGGGCCATGACGCCGCGGTCGGCGTCCAGCTCCACCGCGTCCAGCCACGCCCGGGCGTCGATGCAGGCGGTCACCTGGTCGGCCACGTCGACGTCGTCCAGCACCAGCCGGGCCGTCCCCGCGTCGAAGCGGGTGACCTCCATGAGGTTCTCCACGAGCTCGTTCAGCCGCCGGGTCTCGCTGACCACCAGCTGCACGGCCGGCGCGATCATCGGGTCGAGGGAGTCCGCCTCCTCCTCCAGCACCTCGGTGACCGCGGTGATCGCCGTCAGCGGCGTCCGCAGCTCGTGCGACATGTCGGCGACGAACCGGCGGGACGCCGCCTCCCGCCCGCTCAGCTCCTCGACCCGCTGCTGGAGCCGCTCCGCGGTGCGGTTGAAGGTCCGCGACAGATCCGCCAGTTCGTCGGTGCCGGTCACCCGCAGCCGGGTGTCCAGCCGGCCCTCGCCCAGC
Source organism: Streptomyces sp. BHT-5-2 (assembly GCF_019774615.1). Taxonomy (NCBI): domain Bacteria; kingdom Bacillati; phylum Actinomycetota; class Actinomycetes; order Kitasatosporales; family Streptomycetaceae; genus Streptomyces; species Streptomyces sp. BHT-5-2. The sequence continues at coordinate 2,390,501 of NZ_CP081496.1, forward strand.
TGCCGCGCCGCGTGACCGAGCCGCTGCACCGGCCGCAGCACGGTCGTCGCGGCGGCCTGCGCCAGCAGCGCCGAGCCGACCAGCGCCAGCGCGGTGGCGATCCCCAGCGACCAGCCCAGCGACGTCAGGTCCTGCCGCTCGGTCGACAGCGACTTCATCATGTAGCCGGTCGGCCCGCCGCCGATCACCTTCGCCCCGGCGACGAGGTACGGGACGTCCCCGACCTCCTTGCGCTGCCAGTACAGGTGGTGCGTGGCGTGGTTGTTCTCGTCGACCGGGCGCACCTGGTCGACGGCGTTGCGCAGCGACTGCGGGACGACCGTGAGCGTCAGCAGGTCCTTGTCGGTGGTGGCCGCGCACTCCTTGCCCTCGCGGTCCACGCCGATCAGCAGCACCGTGTAGTTCTGCGGGCCGGCCGCCATCTGCCGTGCCGCGTCCTGGAGTTCGGCGCACCGCGGACGCAGCGGCAGCGTGCGGGCGTTGTCCTCCAGCGACTTGCGGAAGTCCTTCAGGGCGGCGTTCTGCGTACGGTCCAGGACGGTGTTGCGGTTCAGCCAGTACGCGATCCCGGACGCCGAGACCGCCGCGGTCAGCGCCACCAGCGCGAACACCACGACCAGCCGCAGCCGCAGACTCGTCAGCCGCAGCAGGCCCGCGGCCCGGCGCAGCAGCCGTACCGGCCGGCCGCCGACGGGGGTACCGCCCTGGGCATGCCCCTCCCCGGCCCCGCCGTCGTGCGGGGTGTCCACCGTCACTGGGGCGCGTCCAGTCGGTAGCCGACACCGCGGACCGTACGGATCAGCGTCGGCGAGGACGGGACGTCCTCCACCTTCGCGCGCAGCCGCTGCACACAGGCGTCCACCAGCCGCGAGTCACCGAGGTAGTCGTGCTCCCACACCAGTCGCAGCAGCTGCTGCCGGGACAGTGCCTGACCGGGCCGCCGGCTCAGCTCCAGCAGCAACCGCAGCTCGGTCGGGGTCAGTTGCAGGTCCTTGCCGTCCTTGGTGACGGTCATCGCCGACCGGTCGATCACCAGCGAGCCGAACGTCGCCGAGTCGCTGGACTCCCGCTCCCCGCGCCGCAGCACCGCCCGGATCCGGGCGTCCAGCACCCGGCCCTGCACCGGCTTGACGACATAGTCGTCCGCACCGGACTCCAGCCCCACCACCACGTCGATGTCGTCGCTGCGCGCGGTGAGCAGGATGATCGGCAGCTGGTCCGTCCGGCGGATCCGCCGGCACACCTCGAAACCGTCGATACCCGGCAGCATGACGTCCAGCACGATCAGGTCCGGCCGCTGCTCGCGCAGCAGCTTCAGGCCGTCCTCGCCCGTCGCCGCGGTCATCACGCGGTGACCCTGGCGGGACAGCGAGAGTTCGAGGGCCGTGCGGATGGCGTCGTCGTCCTCGATCAGCAACAGGAAAGGCACGCCCGCCATTCTGGCGCATGGGACGAGGGTGGATCGACCGGTGGGCGCCGGGTGCCGCCACGTGCCGGGTCGGACCGGGTGACACAGCCGCGCCGGACCGCGACAGGCCCTGTGACACGTCTGTGACAGACGGCGGACAACGCGATGAAACTGGCTTGGCAGTCTTTTGGTCAGCCGGGAGAGATCAACACCGCCGAGGCGGGGCTCGACCGGGAAACACCGAACGAACTGGCTCGATCGACGGGGGGCAGCGCGATGAAGAACACCCTGCACGGCACGGCTTCCGGCGCAGTCGTCACGCGCCTCCACGACGTCGGGCGCGAGAAGTCCGGTGCTGCGAGCGGGCGGGGGTGCGCTCGTAGCACCGGGCGTCAGCGGCCGCCCTACATGGTGGCCATTGACGCGACGGTGGTGTCCCACCAGGGACCCGACGGGGGAGTCGGGGGTCCGAAGGGCGCCGACGGGGGAACGGAGTACGGGGAGACGGGGGACCGGCGCACCGCGACGGAGGCGGCCGGGGCCGAAGCGGCCTTCACCGCCTACGTCCAGGAGCGCCGCGCCTCCCTGTACGCCACCGCCTACCACCTGACCGGTGACCGCTACGAGGCCGAGGACCTGCTCCAGAGCGCGCTGTTCTCGACCTACCGGGCCTGGGACCGGATCAGCGACAAGGCCGCGCTCGGCGGCTATCTGCGCCGCACCATGACGAACCTGCACATCAGCGCCTGGCGCCGGCGCAGGCTCAACGAGTACCCGACCGAGGAACTGCCCGAGACCGCCGCCGACGCGGACGCCATGCGCGGCACCGAGCTGCGCGCCGTCCTGTGGCAGGCGCTGGCCCGGCTGCCCGAGACGCAGCGCACCATGCTGGTGCTGCGCTACTACGAGGGCCGCACGGACCCGGAGATCGCGGACATCCTCAACATCAGTGTCGGCACGGTGAAGTCCAGCATCTGGCGCTCGCTGCGCCGGCTGCGCGAGGACGAGGTCCTCAGCTTCGGCCGTGACGAGGAGGAGTCCTTCGGCGCGCTGGTCGCCTGAGGACGGGTTGGACGGGGGAGCAAGGCCCGAGGGGGATCCGGGGGGACAGCCCGAGGGGGGAAACGGGGGAAAACCGGGGGAACACGGGGGATATCGGGGGAACACGGGGAAGCGAGCGGGTTCGGGCGGCCGGGGGGTCTGCCCGAGCCCGCTCGTCCGTGTGCGCGGACCCGGGACGGCGGCGGTGTCACCGGCGCGCGGCGCCGGGCCGGGACGGGAGACTCAGGACCGCACCGCGGCCCCCGCCAACCCCTCCGTCCGCGCCGTCGCTATCCGGTCCAGCGCCTCCGGCCGGGCGCACGGATGGGCGCCCAGCGCCGTGAGCCGGGCCACGATCGTCCGCTCGTCGCGCAGCAGCCGCAGACCCCGCCGCACCAGATACACCGCCGGTTTGCGGCCCTCCCGCAGATCCCGCGCCAGCCGCCGCCGGAAGGTGGTGGTGGGCCGCCCGCGCAGGCACAGCGCGTCGGCCAGCAGCCCCGCCGCCCGGCACCGCCCGATGATGTCGGCGGCGAACACGCCCTCCGCGAGGAACAGCGGCGCCCCGTCGAGCGTCAGCTCCGCGGCGCCGGTCCGGGCGCTGGCCGCGATGTCGTACGAGGGCACGGTGGTCCGCCCCGCGCGGCACAGCTCCTCGACGGCCGCGACCGCGGCGTCCGCGTCCCAGGAGAGCGGCGAGTCCCAGTCCGCGCCGCCGCCGTCGGGCAGTTGGGGCAGCGACGGGTCCGTGCCCTCCTTGTAGAAGTCGTCGAGATTGAGGACCGGCAGGCCGGTGGCGGCGGCCAGGGAGGTCTTCCCGGAGCCGGAAGGGCCCGTCAGCAGGAGGACGCGGGCGGGCGAGGACGGCATGGGGGAGGGCGAATGGGAGTTCACGGGCACTCATTGTCGGGCATTGCGCCGTGGGAGGTACCCCTGGCGCGCGAGGTGGAACCCCCGCCACCGCTCAACTACTCTACGCAGTCGACCGATTACCCAAGTGGACGGAATCCGGCCCGCGCGGCCGGTGGCGCACCCGCGCCTCCGCTCCGCTCCCGAACCACAGGCAGGTGGCACAGATGCCCTCCCACGCACGTCCCAGGCCCAGCCGCGTCCCCCGCGGTCTGCTGCGCGCCGGGCTGGTGATCTCCGCGGCCGGCGCCGCGCTCTCGGGCGGTGCGGCGGCGGCGAGCGCGGCCGCCCCCGTGCCGGCCGGCACGGCCCCGCAGAGGCACGCGGTGAGCGAAGAAGGCGTCGTGGGGCAGTCGATCGCCCACGCGATGACGGACTCCACCGGCCGCGGCCTGGCCCCCGTCAAGAACCTCAAGCTGGACCCGATGTCGCACACCGGCGTCGACCCGCTGGACAACGGCGTCGGCACACAGGTCGCCGACTTCAAGTCGGTGAGCACCAAGCAGGTGACGGACCCGGTCACCAAGGGCGGCACGCTGCGGACCCTGCCGGTGACCGGCACCGCGATGCGGCTGCTGCCCGGCTGACGGACCGCCGCCGGACCGCCGCCCCGTTGGACGCACGACGGCGCGGGACCCGCCCCGAGGGCGAGGTCCCGCGCCGTTCGTCCTGCCGGCCCGGACGGGGGCCGGAGGACGTCAGACCCCCATCGGGTGCCAGACCGTCTTGGTCTCCAGGAAGGCCAGCAGCCGGTCCGTACCCGGATCGGCGGACCAGTCCGTGGCCCGTGGGCGCAGCACCCGCTTGAGGTTGTCGGCCGCCGCGGTCTGAAGCTCCTTCGCCAGGTCGGCGTCGGCGCCCGTCAGATCAAGGGCGTTGACGTCCTGGTGGGCGGCGAGCGGGGCGCCGAGCTCCGCCGTACGGCCGGAGAGGAGGTTGACCACCCCGCCCGGCAGGTCGGAGGTGGCCAGCACCTCGGCCAGCGACAGCGCCGGCAGCGGGGCCCGCTCGGACGTCACGACCACCGCGGTGTTCCCCGTGACGATCACCGGGGCGAGCACCGAGACCAGGCCCAGGAACGACGACTCCTGGGGCGCCAGCACGGCGACCACACCGGTCGGCTCGGGCGCGGAGAGGTTGAAGTACGGGCCCGCGACCGGGTTCGACGAGCCGGCGATCTGGGCGACCTTGTCGGACCAGCCCGCGTACCAGACCCAGCGGTCGATCGCCGCGTCCACCTGCGCCGCGGCCTTGGCCTTCGAGAGCCCCTCGGCGTCCGCCACCTCGGCGACGAACTGCTCCCGGCGGCCCTCCAGCATCTCCGCGACGCGGTAGAGGATCTGGCCCCGGTTGTACGCCGTGGCGCCCGACCAGCCGCCGAACGCCTTGCGGGCGGCGACCACCGCGTCCCGGGCGTCCTTGCGGGAGGCCAGCGGGGCGTTGGCGAGCCAGCGGTCCTTCACGTCGGTCACCTCGTACACCCGCCCGCTCTCGGACCGGGGGAACCTGCCCCCGACGTACAGCTTGTAGGTCTTGAGAACGCCCAGTCGTGCGTCAGACATTGAGGTACGCCTCCAGACCGTGCCGGCCGCCCTCGCGGCCGAAGCCCGACTCCTTGTAGCCGCCGAACGGCGAGGTCGGGTCGAACTTGTTGAACGTGTTGGACCAGATGACGCCGGCCCGCAGCTTGCTCGCCATCCACAGCATGCGCGAGCCCTTCTCCGTCCAGATGCCCGCCGACAGGCCGTACGGCGTGTTGTTGGCCTTGGCCACCGCCTCCTCCGGCGTGCGGAAGGTCAGCACCGACAGCACCGGGCCGAAGATCTCCTCGCGGGCGATCCGGTGCGCCTGGGTGACGCCGGTGAACAGCGTCGGCGCGAACCAGTAGCCGGAGCCGGGCAGTTCGCAGGCCGGGGACCAGCGCTCGGCGCCCTCGGCCTCGCCCGCCGCGGTCAGCTCGGTGATCCGGGAGAGCTGCTCGGCGGAGTTGATCGCGCCGATGTCGGTGTTCTTGTCCAGCGGGTCGCCGACCCGCAGGGTGGACATCCGGCGCTTGAGCGCGTCCAGCAGCTCGTCCTGGACCGACTCCTGGACCAGCAGCCGGGAGCCCGCGCAGCACACGTGCCCCTGGTTGAAGAAGATCCCGTTGACGATCCCCTCGACGGCCTGGTCGATCGGCGCGTCGTCGAAGACGATGTTGGCCGCCTTGCCGCCCAGTTCGAGGGTGAGCTTCTTGTCCGTGCCGGCGACCGTGCGGGCGATCGCCTTGCCCACGCCGGTGGAGCCGGTGAAGGCGACCTTGTCGATGCCGGGGTGGGCCACCAGCGCCGCGCCGGTCGAACCGTCACCGGTGACGATGTTGACGACGCCCTTGGGGAGCCCGGCCTGGCGGCAGATGTCCGCGAAGAAGAGCGCCGACAGGGGCGTGGTCTCCGCCGGCTTCAGCACGACGGTGTTGCCGCAGGCCAGCGCCGGAGCGACCTTCCACGCCAGCATCAGCAGCGGGAAGTTCCAGGGGATGACCTGGCCGGCGACGCCCAGCGGGCGCGGGTCCGCCCCGAAGCCGGCGTGGCCGAGCTTGTCCGCCCAGCCCGCGTAGTAGAAGAAGTGCGCGGCCACCAGCGGCAGGTCGGCGTCCCGCGACTCGCGGATCGGCTTGCCGTTGTCCAGCGTCTCCAGGACGGCCAGCTCGCGCGAGCGCTCCTGGATGATCCGGGCGATCCGGAAGAGGTACTTGGCGCGCTCGGCGCCGGGCAGCGCCGACCACTTCTCGAACGCCCTGCGGGCCGCCTGCACGGCGCGGTCGACGTCCTCGGCGGTGCCCTGGGTGTACTCGGCCAGCACCTCCTCGGTGGCCGGCGAGACGGTCTTGCGCAGGCCGCCGCCCGCGCCGTCGGCGAACTCGCCGTCGATGAACAGCCCGTAGGAGGACGCGAGGTCCACCACGGCGCGCGACTCGGGCGCCGGTGCGTAGTCAAAGGTCATGGTCAGTCCACCGTGACGTAGTCGGGGCCGGAGTAGCGGCCGGTGCTGAGCTTCTGACGCTGCATCAGCAGATCGTTGAGGAGGCTGGAGGCGCCGAAGCGGAACCAGTCGGCGGTCAGCCACTCCTCGCCCAGCGTCTCGTTGACCATCACCAGGTACTTGATCGCGTCCTTGGTCGTCCGGATGCCGCCGGCCGGCTTGACGCCGACCTGCACGCCGGTCGCGGCGGCGAAGTCCCGCACCGCCTCCAGCATCAGCAACGTGACCGGAGGCGTGGCGTTCACCGCCACCTTGCCCGTCGAGGTCTTGATGAAGTCGGCGCCGGCCAGCATCGACAGCCAGGAGGCCCGGCGGACGTTGTCGTAGGTCTGCAGCTCGCCGGTCTCGAAGATGACCTTCAGGTGCGCGGCGCTGCCGTCGGGCCGGGCACACGCCTCCTTCACGGCCTTGATCTCCTCGAAGACCGACAGGTAGCGGCCGGAGAGGAAGGCGCCCCGGTCGATCACCATGTCGATCTCGTCGGCGCCGGCGGCCACCGCGTCCCGGGTGTCGGCCAGCTTGACCGGCAGCGCGGCCCGGCCCGCCGGGAAGGCGGTGGCGACCGAGGCGACGTGGATGCCGGAGTCGCCCAGCGCCTCCTTGGCGACGCCGACCATGTCCGGGTAGACGCAGATCGCGGCGACCTTGGGTGCGGTGCGGTCGGTGGGGTCGGGGTGGACGCCCTTGGCGCACAGCGCCCGGACCTTGCCGGGGGTGTCCGCGCCTTCGAGTGTCGTCAGGTCGATCATCGAGATGGCGAGGTCGATGGCGTACGCCTTCGCCGAGGTCTTGATCGAGCGGGTGCCGAGCGTGGCGGCGCGGGCCTGGAGCCCTACCGCGTCGACGCCGGGGAGTCCGTGCAGGAAGCGGCGCAGCGCCCCGTCCGAGGCGGTCACGTCCGCCATCGATACCAGGCGCCCCGCGGCCTCTTTGCCGTATGCGGGAACAGTGGTGGGCATGGTCACGAGGGGAGCATATCTACGCGCGTAGCTTCCTGTCACCCCCTGGATTTCGCCGCTCTTTCCTCCGCGCGAGGAGGCGCCCGGACGGGGAGGCGCGGGCGGCGCCGGGCAGGCCGCCGGACGTCGGCGGCCTGCCCGCCTGCCGCGGTGGCGGCCTGCTACGCGACCTTGGGGCCGCAGCGCATTCCGATGTAGACGCAGGCCGTGCCGTCCGCCCGTGTGGAGAAGACCACGGGCATGTAGTCCTCGCTGAAGGCAGCGCCCACCCCGGTACCCGCGAAGACCGTCTCCGTCACCGGGACCAGGTCTATCTCCAGCGGATCGGAGAAGTCCTTCATGCCGTCGACGAACTCGTACACCATGTGGCCCGCACCGTCCCGCTCGGTCACCGTGATGACCACGCCCGCGCGCCGGTACGTGCCGACGAACGGCGCGAAGTCGACCACGGGCGGCTGGGCCGGTGGGGCGAAGGGCTCCGGCATCGTCACCCCGGCCAGCTCGGCGAGGAGTTCCCGGTAGAGCGCCGCGTACAGTTCGCGCGCACCGCCGCCGTTGGTGAGCAGCGCGACCGCGACGCCCGCCGACGGCACCACGCGCAGATAGCCGTACTGCCCGATCGAGGCGCCGTCGTGCCCGTAACCCCGGACGCCGTTCCAGTCGTACAGGGTCCAGCCCAGGCCCCAACCGTCCGCGCTGACCGTCCACTTGTCGGGGGAGTCGACCACCCGCCGCTGCATCAGTGCGACCGTCTCCTCGGAGAGTATGCGCGTGCCGTCCTGTGCCACGCCGCCGTCGAGGTGCATCTGCGCGAGCCGGGCGACGTCCCCGGCCGTGGCGATGACCCTGCCGTAGGGGCCGGCCGAGCGCGGCATCAGGTCCCAGGACGGTGCCGGGTCCGGGGCCTGGCCCGCCTCGCCCAGGTGCCCCATCGCCGCCCGGAACCGCAGCGCCTCCTCGGGAAGCGTCATCGTGTGCGTGAGGCCGAGCGGGGTGAGGAGCAGGTCCTTGAGCGCCTCGTCCCATACCTGGCCCGTGATCACCTCGATGATCCGGCCGAGCACGTTGTATCCGATGCCGCTGTACGAGATCGCGGTGCCGGGCGGGCAGTCGAGCGCCACGTCCCTGGCGGCCGCCACGTACTTGGCGAGGCAGTCGTCACCGCGCCCGCTGTCGTAGGTGAAGTCGCAGGTGAGACCGCTCGTGTGGCTGAGGAGCTGGCGCGTGGTGATCGTCCTGGTCGCCTCGGCGTCGGCGACCGAGAACTCCGGCAGCACGTCCACGACCGGTGCGTCCAGGTCCAGCCGGCCCGCATCGACGAGCCGCATGATCAGGGTGGCGGTGTAGATCTTGGCGATCGAGCCCATCTGGAAGACGGAGTCGGTCGTCGCCGTGACTCCCGTGCCGCGGTGGAGTACACCACTGGCCAGCTCGTGGACGGTCCCGTCCACGAGGATCGCGAGGGAGGCGGCCGGGACGTGGTGCTGGGCGCGCAGTGCGTCGAGGCGGTTCTGCCAGTGGACGAGGTCCAGCTTCCGGCCCGCCGAGTTCCTGGTCCCCCAGTCGCCCTTGGCCGCCCAGTTGCCCTGCGCGTCCCAGCTCACGTTCTTCTCGGACATGTCGACTCCCCTTCGATGCGTACGGCGTTCTCTCGATGTTAACACCGTACGCATGACGTAACGCTGTACGCAAGATGCGTACGGCGTGCGCTAACGTGAGGGGGAACCTGAGGGGGCGACGGACGTGGGACGACGCCGGACGAACGGAGACGAGGGCCGCATGCCGAACGACGAGAAGCCGATCACCTCGGTGTGGACCCGGCCGCGCCCCAAGAAGCGGGAACACCTGACCCGCGAGCAGATCGTCGCCGAAGCGATCCGTCTGCTGGACGCGGAGGGCGTCGAGGAGCTCAGCATGCGCAAGCTCGGCACCCGCCTGGGCACGGCCGCCACCTCGCTGTACCGGCACGTGGCCAACAAGGACGAGCTGATCGAGCTGGTCGTCGACGACGTCTACGGCGAACCGGACGTACCGACCGTCGTCGACGGGAAGCGGTGGCGGGCGGCCGTCACCCACGCCGCCGGCGAACTGCGGGCCATGACCCTGCGCCACCCGTGGATCGCCCCCGAACTGGGCCAGGTCGGCCTCGTCCACATCGGACCGAACGCCATGCGGATGTCGTCGGCGCTGCTCGCGCAGTTCGAGGCGGCGGGCTTTCCCGCGGACGAGATGGACCAGGCCATGGCCACGCTCATGGCGTACGTCATCGGGATCGCGACCGCCGAGGCCGCGTACCTCTCGCTGATCGCCCGCAGCGGCCGGACCGAGCAGGAGTGGGTGGCGGGCCTGCGACCGGCCTTCGACGAGGCGACGCGGGAGCACCCCCGGCTGCGCGCGGGAAGCTCCGCCCGGCAGGACGTGCCTCCGCAGCGGATCCGTGACGACAACTTCGCGTACGGGCTCGACCGGGTCCTCGACGGCCTGGCGACCCGACTGACGGCATAGGGCGCTGCCGGCGGACCGGGGCCCGGTGCGGCACCGGCCGGACATCGATGCCGTACCGCAATATCCACTCCGTGTCCGGCATCCGGACGGTCGGGCAGAATCGGCGGCATGACGCGCCCGGAACCGTCCACCTCGCCCCGTCCGCAGTACGCGGAGCGCAGCTACCGCTCGCCGGCGGCCCTCGTCGGTGGCGCGCTGCTCATCCTGCTCGGGCTGTGGCTCGGCGCCGACGCCCTGCTGCGCGGCACCGCCCACACCAAGCTCACCGCCCTCTTCGCGCTGCTCTTCGGTGTGCCCCTGGTCTTCGCCTTCTCCTTCCGCCCGCTGGTCCGGGCGAGCGAGGACCGGCTGCTGGTGCGCAACCCGTTCCGGACGATCACGCTGCCCTGGGCGGCCGTCGAGGAGCTGCGCGCGCACTTCTCGGCGGAGGTCTTCGTGAGCGGCGGCGGCAAGTACCAGCTCTGGGCCGTCCCGGTCTCCCTCCGCCAGCGCAAGAGGGCGGCCCGGCAGGCGTCGCGCGGCGCGGGCGCGAAGCGCCCCCGCTTCGGCCTCGACGCGGACACCGGCCCGGTCCCGAAGGCGATGGCCGACCAGACCCTCGCCGAACTCCGCGAGATCAAGGAGCGCGCGGCCCACCGGGAGTCCGCCCAGGGCGAGCCCCGGGCGCGCTGGTCGTACGCGGTCCTGGTGCCGAGCATGGTGGGGGCGGTGGGGCTGGTGGTGATGATGGCGTTGTGACGGCGCCGATACCGGGCGGTAGTGGGATCACAGCGGGAGGAACGCGTCAAGGACGGGGTGGTGGGTGAGGACCAGCCCGGTGTCCACCGCGTAGAACCAGCCGTGCAGTCGGAGCCTTCCGTCGGCCAGGCGCTTGTCCACGCAGGGGTAGGCGCGCAGCCGGTCCAGCTGTACGCGCACGTTGCGTTGTACGGCTTCGTGTACGCCCGGGTCCCCGTCGTGTCCGAGGGCGTCCAGGCCGTGCGGTAGCTGGGCGTCGAGCCAGCTCGCGACGGCCGGGACGGTGGTGAGGTCCTCGCCGTGTACGCGGGCGCGGACCGCTCCGCAGTGCGAGTGGCCGCACACGATGATGTCCGGGACTTCGAGCATGTCCACGGCGTATTCGATGGTTGCGGACTCGCCGCTGGGCCGCCGCTCGTCATAGTGCGGGACGGCGTTGCCGGCCGTGCGCAGCTCGAACAGGTCGCCCGGGCGGGCACCGGTTATCAGGGACGGTATGACCCGGGAGTCGGAGCACGTCACGAACAGCGCCATCGGCGACTGCCCTGCCGCGAGCCGCCCGAACTGCGCACGCTGCTGCGTGTTCTGGGCGATGCGCCGGCCCAGCGTACGGGCGTGCTCGATGAAGGACTGCATGAAGAACCCCCCATGTGCCGTGGTCGGCGGTGGGGGTGGAACGGAGTCTCCTGAGGCCGCCCGGTGGTTGCCTCTACGGGGTGCCCGTGTCGGTCCGGCGATATGCCTGGCATGGAGAGCGCACCGTTGTGCGCCGGCGCGCTCGATCCTCCGGATCGCGACCCCGGTCTGCTTTCCTCACTCCACTCGCGGAATCGGCCGAGCGGGAGTCTCCAGCCATGGCGTGTGCCGGCCGTCGGTGGTCACGGTCATACCGAAGTGCCCCGGGCGGGGGCAGGCATGGCTTCTCCACCAGTGGTGGGCCGCCTCGACTTCGCTCCAGAGGCGCCGGTTGCCGTGCTCCCAAACCGTGAACCGTTCGTCCGTCTCTCCGTCGTAGTCGATGGCGGCCCATGACGTGGCGTCGACGGTGGCCAGCCAGAGACGGGCGGACACCCCTTCAACGTCGGGGTTTTCGTGCCAGGTCCACCACACGTCGGGGAGTTGGAGGCCGATGGCGAACTGTGCCGCCCAGTCGTCCCCGGTGATGCTCCAGGGAGACAGGGTGGTGGACCTTTCGTCGGGTACGTGATCGTCCCTGACAACGTCGCGGAAGATCCTCAGATCAGTACGTTGGCCGCGCATGAGCATGAAGGCGGAGTGGGGGCGGAAGGTGCCGGAGGCGCTCCCGTCGGAATCCCCGACGAGGCGTAGGAGGCCGTAGCAGAGCCACGGTGTTTCCCAGGGGAGGAGCATGACACCTCCGGGCTTCATGCGGGCTACCCAGCCGGGCGGCACCCTTCGGACGGAACAGGTCGCCAGGACACGGTCCAGGTCGTGGCCCACTTCCAACGCTGCCCCGTCTCCGGTGACGATGTGTGGGGTCAGTCCGGTGGCCTTCAGGTTGTCTGCGGCTCGATCGGCCAGAACCGGGTCCACTTCCACTGTGGTCACCAGGTCCGAACCCAGCCGGTGGGCCAGAAGACCGGCGTTCCAGCCGGTGTCAGGTAGGACCGCCGCATTACTGCGGCGGTCCCCCCTCAGAACCGTGCATGCCACTCGTCGCGGCACACGGCTCAAGCGAGTCCTATTGGCCTGGGAAAGGCGATGCCCGCAGGTGTGCGGAAGGCTGCCGCTCCAGCCGTTTTCCGCAATGTGCGTGGATGAGTTGTTCCCGTGGAACCTTCCGATCGTTTGCCCTGGTGGTCCCCGTGAGCGACGTGACCGCCTGGAGGCGGATCGCTTTGCGGATTCCAGTGAGCCACGTTGCCCAGTCGTCCGGGTGTTGTGGCTCGGTGTCGGCGTAGAGCAGGTATTCGCCGCAGAGCGGGCACTTTCCGCGCTGGCGTTGCATCATCCGGATGCGTACGTCGCTGAGCGGTGGCTTGTGTTTCTGCCGCCGCTGTGCCCAGTATTCGGCAAGATCTGGGTCGTCCGGGGAGGCATTCCCGTTGACCATCACGTGCCGGACGATCGGTGTCCAGGCAAGCTTGGTGAGATACCGGCCCGTGGCTCGGTCGCCGAAGATCCACCGTGCTTGGCTGGCGGAGTTGAACGCACCGAAGTAGCGATCGCTGATCCACTTCTTCGATTTGTTCGGGTGCGTGCGAGCCGCCCAGCGAAAGACAGCCCACCAGAGGTAGTCATCGATGTCACTGAAGACTCGCTTGGACACTCCGTTCCGGTAATAGGCGGCCCACCCTCTCAGGATCGGATTGAGAACAGTGATCACTTCGAGTGCGTTGGTCCCACGCAGCATGCGCAGTTCGGTGCGCAGCCTGTTGCGGAACCGGGCCACCGCCGCAGAACTCGGCTTGATCAGCAGCTTGCTTCCTTTGTAGCGGCGGACGTTGTACCCAAGAAAATCAAAGCCTTCGTCGAGGTGGACGATTCGCGTCTTCTCCTCGTTGAAGGCCAAACCCCTCGGCGCCAGCCATTCGGAAAGCCGCTCCTTGACTTCTTGCGCCTGGGCATAGGAATGACACAGGGCGACGTAGTCGTCGGCGTATCGGATCAGTACCGGGCTGCCAGGTGCCGTCTTTCCGGTGTGAACACCGTCCGTTCGGTATCTGACGCCTGCGGCCCCTTCCATTCCGTGAAGAGCGATGTTCAGCAGCAGAGGGCTAATAACTCCCCCTTGCGGGGTTCCTTCCACTGTCGGGGCGAATACCCCGTTCTCGACCACACCGGCCTTGAGCCATGCTCGCACAAGTTCCCTGGCTGGGAAGGTTGCGAGCGAGGCGATGAGCCGCTGGTGGTCGATGCGGTCGAATGCCGCTGCCAGGTCGGCGTCGAGCACCCACCGGCGTTTGGAGAGGCGTCCTCTCGCCACGCGGAAGATCGCTTCGATCGCGTCGTGGCAGCCGCGGCCGGGCCGGAATCCGTAGGACCTCGACTCAAACCGCGCCTCCCATTCAGGTTCCAGTGCGTTCAGAACCAGGGCCTGCATGGCCCGATCCCGGATCACCGGAATACCCAATGGGCGCTGTTTCCCATTACTCTTCGCCACATACACGCGCCGGACCGCCATTGGCTTCCAGGTTCCCACCCGGGACTGTGTCCACTCGGCCAGCGCCGCCTTGGACGTGTCCCGTAGAACGGTGTACCCGTCCACCCCTGGGGTCTTGCGCCCTGCGTTGATCTCCGTTACGCGTCTCACTGCTACCAGAGCGTTGGACCGTGAACGGAGCATCAGCTTCTGCAAGTTGCGGACCTTCTTCAGGTCCCCTTTCCTCGATGCCGCGAAGATTCGCTGACGCAGGCGCCGTACGTCGTCTTCTACCGTGTTCCAGTCAATCGACTGCCAGTCGAAGATTCCGCCCTCAGGTCCGTTCGCTTCCCGGTTTACGGGAGCGTCTAACTTGTCTATCGGTTCCGGAGTCGTCGTCATCGTCTGCTTCGCAGACTCACCAGGCCCGCGTGGGCTCCCTTTCGGGCCAGGCATGGAGCCTGTATCCGGCCGGTTATCCAGACGATCGGCGGAGGTGCCGCGTTGCCTCGTCTGGTTTCCCGTTTCCTTTCGGCTGCCGGCATTTGCTTCTCGGGCCTTCCTGTTCCCGCTGGAGGGTTGGGCCTCCCTTGCGGTCGGCTTACCAGGTGTGTGCACGCCTGGACTCCAACGGGGTTTCCACGTTCCGCACATGCAAGATGCGACCGGTTTGGGTGCCCTCTATACCCCGGAGCAGCGGTGCTCGCACGGCCGACACCGGATCGTCGGTCGCCGCCTGCCGCTTTCCAACGGCGAGCTCTGTACGGCCCTTTGTGCACTCCATCCACGGGCCTGAATCGTAACGAGGCATCAATAAGGATTCACTTTCGTTCACCCGCTCGGCCTTCCCCGACCTGTAGCTCCTGGATGGAACAGGAACCCTTGGGCCACATTCCCCAGGCTTCGCACCTCGCGATTGCTCACAACGCGCGCTGGGGCGGGGACAGGTCTTGAGCACTGACCTGAGACAGTGATATTGGCTACTTCAGAGAGCCAACCTCCTTATCCTGTCTACTTGCAATGTGCGACCTCGTGTCGCACTCCCGTTCCGATCTCCAGTACGCGGTCCCCGCTGCGTACGTCGAGCATGTGCAGCATGCGGAAGACGATGCTGGGGGCGGAGGCGGAGCAGGACGGCCAACGTCCGTCGTCGCCGGGGTCCGCGCCATCGTTGATCTGCGTCACGACGGGTTCGTCGTCGTAGGCCGCGCGGAGCCATTCGTCCGGGCTCTTCCGGCGGTCGCATGGGGTGAGGTCGTTGCCCAGCCACACCGTGTCCGGGAGGAACCTGTGGCGGGGCACTCCCAGGTAGGCCTTTTTCCACTCAGGTGTCAGAGGCTGCGGCAGCGTCGTGTTCAGCCTGCCGAGCAGGCCGCTCGCGGCGGCCTGCTCGGCGGCTCCGGTGGTGTCGGTCATCCGGAGAGTCCTACTTCCCCTTGCTGTGCTTCGGGCCCGGGTTGGGGTCCTTGGTGTCCGACGACGGCTTGGCCGTGCCCGGGTCTTTGCCTCCGGAGTGTTTTCCGTCGCCTCCGCCGCCGCCCTTACCAGTTCCCCATGCCATTCCTGTCTCCTCCCAATGCGGCTGTCAACGTGATGGTGTGCATCCGCCCCCGGAACTCAACTGTCCAAGTCCTGCGGTCGGGACGGGTGGGTTTCGCTCCCGGGGTGGTCCCGCCCTCCCCTCTCCTGTGGTCAGGGGGCGGGACCGGTTTCCCTCACCGCGCGGGCGGACCCTGCGCGGCATCCTTCAGGGGAGCGCCCGGGATGCGCTCCCCGCAGGACGGACCGGGGCCGCGACTCTCCGAAACTCGGTGGACCTTGGCCAGATGGTGGTTCAACTCGACGGCCAGCAGTTGGATTTCACCGGGGCTCCAGGTGCAGTCGGTGAGGATTCCGCAGGCTTCCTCGATGAGCTTGGCCGCCGAGTTCATCTGTTCCGCCTCGACCTTGTCGGCGAGGCGGGAGACGTATCCGGTCCCGTTGCCGCCGAGGAGGTAGCACGGCTTCCCGTCCGGGCTGGTCCACGGCAACAGCCGGGCCGTGTCCATGGGGTTGGTCACGCGGCCACCTCCACGCCGTGAATCCGGCGGGGCCCCACGTCGATGCCGTGTACGGCCAGCCACAGCGTCCGGCGCCGCTCACGCTGCAAGCGGCGCTCACGTCGTTCCTCGGCAGTGAGGACGTACGGGCGGACCAGGGGAGTGTCCTCACCTCGTAGCAGGAGATCGGGTACGCGCTCCCGGTACGGGGTCGGTGGGTGTTCCCGCCGCACGACGGGCAGCGAACCGGGCGACCGATGGCGGCCCCGGGCCGGGAACGTCAGCCGCAGCAGCCGGATTAAGAAGCTCGCGATAGCGTTGGTCATGTCGTCAATTCCTTGGAAGTTGATGGCCACGCCCCCGGGCCGTCGCCACGGTCGCGGGGGTACTCGTGTCTTGTGGGCTCTTCTGAGGGTGTCGTCAGGCGGGCTCGGTGCCGGGGCTGTCCGGTGCGGATTCCATGACGTGCAGAAAACCGCCGGCCTGCTCGATGTCGTGGGCGACTTGGTCGTACTCCTGCGCCACAGGCGAGATCATCGAGCGCCATGCCGTGACCACCGCACCGGCCTCACCGGAGCTGATGCGCTCGACCGCCTGCCTGAGGCCCGAACGCTCGCCGGGCGGCAGTGCTTCCGCGTCGTCCTCGATCACGTCCGTGATCTCCCAGCAGAACGCGTCGGCGTATTCCGTGCAGTCCGTTCGCAGCGCCGCGATGTTCGCGCCCGGCGCGCTGCACAGGTAGATCACACAGCGGAACCGCTTGATCCGCGGGGCCTTCGTCGGTACGCCGACCTCGCCCGGTGGAATGCCCGCCGCTGCGTTGGCGAGCGCCTGTCGGCGCCGTAAGTCGTCCTCGGTTCGGCGGGTCGTGGCCGGCCCCTGCCGCTGTCCTCGCTCGATGCTGACCATGCAGCAATCGTGTCTGCCATGTCACGCATGGTGAAGTGACGAGGTGTAGGGCTGGGCAGGGCTGTCCGGCCCCGACTCGTACGCTCCGTAGGAGCTAGGCGACCAGTGGTACGCCGATCAGCTCGCTGATGTTCCGCACGCGTGCGGTGGAGACCTTGGCGAGACGCCTTCCGATGACGCCGGGCAGTGCTTGGTGCTTGACCCACTCCGGGGCGTCGAGTCCTACCTCGATCAGAGTGTCGGCGGCTCGGTCGTAGAGCTTCGTCTCGCACTGGGCCAAGGCGACGTCGAGCTTGTAGCGGTTCCGGGGGATTTTGAGCATGGTGCGGGGCAGCGTGGTGCGCGCGGCCAGTTTCAACGCCGCCCCGTGGTTCCCGAGGGCCACAGCGATTCCCACGGCCTCGGTGTTCGCAGTGGTGGGGCCGAAATATGTGCCGTACAGCACCTCGTCGCTGCCGAGCCGGGACGCCGCCGCTTGTGCCTGCGACAGGTAGTCGTTCGCGGATGCGGTGTCCCCCCGGCGCGAGGCCGCGACGGCGGCAGCGATCATCAGCCGTCCGTACGCCAGCAACTGGGGGCGGTGTGCCTTGCTGAACGACGGCTCGATCTGGACGGCCGCGCGTTCCGCGATGGACATCGCCCGGGGAACTCGCGCGCTCCGCAGGTGAATCCAGGACAGCGTCGACTCCACGAGCGCGGCCCGCACCGGATCACCGGCCTGTTCGGCCAGGCGACGTGCGGAGGCGATCGCGCTGAAGGCGAGATCACGCTGCCCGAGCAGAACCGCTGCCGAGGCGGCGGACTGGTAGGTGCTTGCGAGGACCGAGCCCAACTGTTCGCGTGCGTACCCTGTCGCCTGCCCGTAGCGAGCGCTGCCTTCAAGGAGCACCTTGGCGATGAGTTCGCTCAGCTCTCCGTAGTTCCCCCGCCAGTAGGTGGCCCACATACGGTCGAGAGCAGCCGACAGGTCGGCGAGCCCGCTCGGTTCCTCCACGCCGTCCCACTCCCCAAGAGCGCTGTCATGCACGGCGTCGGAAATCCGTCGGACGGCAGCCCTGGTGTCCCCGCTCATCCCGCGACGCGGCGCCTGCTGTCCCAGGATCACCGCGACATCGGTCCGGAGCGCATGGGCGAGCTTCAGGAGCGAACCGACGGACAACTCGCCACGGTCCTGTTCGGCCTTCTGCACGAGGGCGAGCGAGACACCCGCCGCTTCGGCGAGCCCCTGCTGTGTCAGATCGGAGCCCCGCAGGTGCTTGAGGCGCTTACCAGTCGTCAGGTCGGCCCAGTTGCTCACGATCACCTCGGTGGGTTGCTCAAAGCTCAGCGGCTGCTCCGATGGTAGGGGCCACGACCGACGCACCCGGGGCGAACGGAACAACCGGAAAGAACCGGAAGCAAAACCGAACGGCTTGGCCGCGTTCGGCACAGCCCTCAGGGGAACATTCCCTCCGCACGGTGTGGCACACCCGCTGCGGCCGTCCCCGAAGCGGCGAGGGTCGGATCTCCGTCAAGAGTGCGTGAAGCCCAAAGGTCATCAGGCAAATGTGCGAACCCTGTGTGCCTACGCTCCCTGGGCGAACCGATCACAGATGGCTTCATCAGGGGGACTTCGATGGTGCATGAGCATTCTTCGATTCATCCCGAGCCGGTCGCGGCTCTGGCGAAGGACTTCACGTCCTTTTCCGGCCATCTGGACGGCCACATCAGCGCCTTCGCCTCGCGGGCGGAGAATGTGGACGACGCCTTCGGTGTGATGTCCGAGTCCACCGAAGTCCTCTCGTCGGCAACGTCGGCTCGAAGTACGTCACCGGCCAGAAGATCACTTGGCAGGGCACGGGGCAGGACCTCCAGGACGCCGTCATATCCGGCGGGGCGGGCGCGGGAGCGTCAGCGGGCGCGGGGAAGCTCGGAGGCGAAGTCAAGGAGTGGGCGAGAAGTTCCGGGGGGCACGGAGCGGCGTGGGCTCCCGGCATGGCCATCGGCAAGGGGCTGGAGAGCGAGAACATGCTCGGCAGGATGGCCGTGGAGGGGGTCGGCAGTGGCGCAGGGCAGGCCGCGGCGGACGGGGGAGAAATGTTGATCGAAGGCGAAGATAAGGACGTTCTGCGGGACATGGGCTTCAGCGGTGCCGGCGGAGCCGTTGGTGGGGGCGCACACCACGCGGGGGACAAGGCCTTCGAGTCCGTCAGCGGCACACACCGCAAGGGCGGGCTTGCCCACTTCCCTGCCTTTCAGCAGATCGCCATCGACGGCCTCATCTACGGCGACTTCAACACAATCAACAGTGAAACAGCACAGGACGATTGATCAATCGTGTTCGAGGTCCGCAAAAGCATCAAGCGCTTCCGGGAGGACCCGGCCTGGACGTACCACAAGCATGCCCGGCCCCACATCGGTACGTTCGACCGTCGCGGCTACCCATTCAGCCTCGGCCGCGATGGTGTGGGTATCCGTGATCTGCTCCAGGGCAGTTTTCACGGTCAGGAAGTAAGCCTGTTCCATGTCCTTGCGTGGCAGCGCGCCGGCAAGAGCAGTATCGCTTGGGACTATTCCGTGGTCATGCTCCCACTGCCCCGTGCCCTCCCCTCCACCGCCGTCACGGCCCGTCGGGTGAGGGTCCCCGACGAAAGCATTCCCGCGCTGAACCGCGTCACCGGCCGCGGCAGGGATCTGCCCCGCCTCGGCAGCCACCTGGTCCGCTACTGCGCCGACGATCCCGACTTCGCGGCTCTCATCAGCACGTACGCCATGGAACGGCTCATGCATGACGCCCTGTTGGGGTGGCGCATCGAGGGCGACCGCATCATCGGGTGGACGTACGGGCGCAAGACGTACGAGGACATTCTGTCCCTTGCCGAAACCCTGTCGACCATCGTCGACGACTTCCCCGAAGAGGTGTGGAGCTGGCCACCGCCACTGGAGCCCGGCGCCAACATTCAGCGTCAGCGCAACGGCCTCGGCAAGCATCGCAGACCCGTCCGGGAGGGGTTCATCCGCCGGGCCGTGGATCCCGCTCGCTGGGTCTGGAAACGGCCGCGTCAGCAGCCTGAACAGGCGGATGACTGACCGCATGCCGGGGTGCGGCTGCTTGCGGATCTCTCGCGGCCGGGGCGTGGCGTGCGGCCCGGTGGCCGCCTCGCCCACGGCCTGGTTGCGGCACGCCGGCTTCAACACCCGCAAGGGCCGGGCTCCGAAGAGTCCGGCCCTTGGCCCATGCGTATACGCATGCGTCAGATGGAGCGTCAGATCCCGGCCGCCGCCGACAGATCCCGCTTGATGGCGGCCAGGGTTGCCGTGGCCTTCTCGCGGGCCGCGGGCAGGCCCGCGGCGTCCGTCACCGGCACCACCACCTCCAGATAGCACTTGAGCTTGGGCTCGGTGCCGCTGGGGCGGACCACGACCCGGGCCGCCTCGATGCCGTCGGCCGGCGCGCCCGACAGGTAGTAGCGCAGCCCGTCGGTCGCCGGGAGGGCGGCGCTGCCCTCGTTCAGGTCGTCCGCGCGGGCGACCTTCAGGCCGGCCAGCGTCACCGGCGGCTCGGCGCGCAGTCGGCGCATCGCGTCGGCGATCAGCGACAGGTCCGTGACCCGCACCGAGAGCTGGTCGGTGGCGTGCAGGCCGAACTCCACGGCCAGTTCGTCGAGGAGGTCGGAGAGGGTGCGGCCGGACTGCTTCAGCTCGGCGGCCAGTTCGGCGATGAGCAGGGCGGCGGTGATGCCGTCCTTGTCGCGGACGCCCTCGGGGTCGACGCAGTAGCCCAGCGCCTCCTCGTAGGCGTAGCGGAGGCCGTCGGTACGGGCCAGCCACTTGAAGCCGGTGAGCGTCTCCTGGTAGCCGACCCCC
Organism: Streptomyces sp. BHT-5-2; assembly: GCF_019774615.1. NCBI lineage: Bacteria > Bacillati > Actinomycetota > Actinomycetes > Kitasatosporales > Streptomycetaceae > Streptomyces > Streptomyces sp. BHT-5-2. The sequence goes on from NZ_CP081496.1 coordinate 2,410,982, forward strand.
TTCGCGCCGCCGGCGATGCGGGACATGAGCTGGGAGGAGACGATGGTCGTCGCGAAGGCGCCGGTGGCGCCCTTGCGCACCAGGTGCGCGGCGAGCAGCGCGCCGACCTCGTCGCCGCGCAGCATCCGCCAGCCCTCCGGCGTACCGGGGGCGGGGACGGCGACGGCGCAGCGGTCCGCGTCGGGGTCGTTGGCGATGACGATGTCGGGTCCGGCCGTCCGGGCGGTGGCGAACGCGAGGTCCATCGCGCCCGGCTCCTCCGGGTTGGGGAAGGCGACCGTGGGGAAGTCCGGGTCCGGCTCGGCCTGTTCGGCGACGACCGTCGGGGCCGGGAAGCCGGCCCGTGCGAAGGCGGCGACGAGGGTGTCCCGGCCGACGCCGTGCATCGGCGTGTAGACGACGTCGACGGAGCGGGGGGAGCCGGGGGTGAGGACCGCGTCGGTGCGCTCCAGATAGGCGGCCAGGACGGACTCGTCCAGGGTTTCCCAGCCGGTCTCCGGGCGGGGCACGTCGGCCAGCGAGCGGACCGCGGCGATCCGCTCGGCGATCTCGCCGTCGGCGGGCGGCACGATCTGCGAGCCGTCGCCGAGGTAGACCTTGTAGCCGTTGTCCCGCGGCGGGTTGTGGCTGGCGGTCACCTCGACGCCGGCCACCGCGCCCAGGTGCCGGATGGCGAAGGCCAGGACGGGGGTCGGCAGCGGGCGGGGCAGGACCGCGGCGCGCAGGCCGGCGCCGACCATCACCGCCGCGGTGTCCCGCGCGAAGTCGGCGCTCTTGTAGCGGGCGTCGTAACCGACGACCACGAGCCCCTCCCCCTGCCCGCTGTCCTTCAGGTACGCGGCGAGGCCGGCCGCCGCCCGGATGACCACCGACCGGTTCATCCGCATCGGGCCGGCGCCCAGCTCGCCGCGCAGCCCGGCGGTGCCGAACTGGAGGGTGCCGGCGAACCGCGCCGCCAGTTCCTCGTGCCGGCCCGCCTCGATGAGGCCGGCCAGTTCGTCCCGGGTCTCCGGGTCGGGGTCCTCGGCCAGCCACGCCTGTGCCCGGCTGATCAGCTCCGCGGGAACGGTAGCCACGTGATGCTCCTGCCTGTGGATGCGGTGTGGGGGGATACGGGACGGGCCGGCCCGCCCGGGGCCGGTTCCGACCAGATCTTGCCCAGGGCCTAGATCTTGCTGAGGACCCGGCCGAGCAGCGTGCCCATCGCGATCGCGGAGTCGCGGCCCGCCTGGAGCACCTCCTCGTGGTTCAGCGGCTCGCCCGTCATGCCGGCGGCGAGGTTGGTCACCAGCGAGATGCCCAGCACCTCGGCGCCGGCCTCGCGGGCGGCGATCGCCTCCAGGACGGTGGACATGCCGACGAGGTCGGCGCCCATGGTGCGGAGCATCCGGATCTCGGCCGGGGTCTCGTAGTGCGGGCCGGGCAGCTGGGCGTAGACGCCCTCCTCCAGGCTCGCGTCGACCTCCTTGCACAGCGCGCGCAGCCGCGGCGAGTACAGGTCGGTCAGGTCGACGAAGTTGGCGCCGGCGATCGGGGAGGTCGCGGTGAGGTTGAGGTGGTCGCTGATCAGGACCGGCTGGCCCGGGCGCATGCCGTCGCGCAGGCCGCCGCAGCCGTTGGTGAGCACCACGGTCTTGCAGCCGGCGGCGACGGCGGAGCGGACGCCGTGCGCGACCGCGGCGACCCCGCGGCCCTCGTAGTAGTGGGTGCGGCCCAGGAACACCAGGGCGCGCTTCTCACCGATCTTGTACGAGCGGATCTTGCCGCCGTGGCCGGCGACGGCCGGCGGCGGGAAGCCGGGCAGCTCGGTGACCGGGAACTCGTGCTCGGGGGCGCCCAGGGCCTCGGCGGCCGGGGCCCAGCCCGACCCCATGACCAGGGCGACGTCGTGGGTCTCGGCGCCGGTGAGCTCGCGGAGGCGGGCCGCCGCGGCGGCCGCGGCGCCCTTCGGGTCGATGTCCGGGGTAACAGATGCGTTCACGCGGACGAGGGTAGCCGGTAATGCCCTACGCGCGTAGATGTCGCTGCCCACGGGCCTGTGGGCGTCGGCTTGTGGCTTCCGCCAAACGGCTGGCGGGTGTGCTCGCGCCCCCTCGGGAGCGGCCGCCTCAGCACGGGCGCTTGCGGATCTCCATGACGTAGTCGTGCGGGGCGCCGGCGGACTCGGCGGCATCGGCGATCTCGCCCAGATAGCGGGCCGAGGGGAGGCCGCCCTCATAGCCGTTGAGGACGTAGATCCAGGCGGCCTCGTCGCCGTCGAGGGTGTGCGCCCGGACCCGCATCCGTCGGTAGATGCCCAGGCCGACGCCCTCCCAGCGGTCCATGGACTCCTCGTCCATCGGGGCGATGTCGTAGAGCGCGACGAAGAGCTGGGACCCGGGGTCCTCGACGACCGTCGCCAGGGCGCCCTCCCACCCCATCTGCTCCCCGCCGAACGTGAGCCGCCAGCCGTTCAGCCAGCCGGTGCCGCGCAGCGGCGAGTGCGGTGCGCGGCGGGACATCAGCCGCGCGTCGAGGTTGCCGGCGTACGCGGCGTAGAGCGACATGCTTCCGAGGGTACGGGAGGTTCCCCGTTGGGCTCGTGGTACCGGAGGTTCGTACGACCGGCTGTCGAGAGCACACGCCCGGCGCCCGTCCGGCGCTCTCCGCGCCCCCGGGGGAGAGCCTCCGCCGGGCGTGCGGGACAATGGAGTACGTGACTCGGATCGTGATCATCGGTGGTGGACCCGGCGGATACGAAGCGGCCCTGGTGGCGGCCTCGCTCGGCGCGGAGGTGACCGTCGTCGACTGCGACGGTCTGGGCGGGGCGTCGGTGCTGACCGACTGCGTCCCCTCGAAGACCCTCATCGCCACGGCCGAGGTGATGACCACCTTCGACTCCTCCTACGAGGAGCTCGGCATCATCGTCGAGGACGACACCCCCTACAAGGAGCGTCCCGCGCGGGTGGTCGGCGTCGACCTCGGCAAGGTCAACCGACGGGTCAAGCGGCTGGCGCTGGCCCAGTCCCACGACATCACCGCCTCGGTCACCCGTGCCGGCGGCCGGGTGATGCGCGGCCGCGGCCGGCTGGAGCCGGGCCAGGCACCGGACGGCTCGCGCAAGGTCACGGTCACCGCCGCCGACGGCTCCACCGAGGGCCTGATCGCCGACGCCGTGCTGATCGCCACCGGCGCCCACCCGCGCGAGATCCCCGACGCCCAGCCGGACGGCGAGCGGATCCTGAACTGGACGCAGGTCTACGACCTCACCGAGCTGCCCGAGGAGCTCATCGTCGTCGGCTCCGGCGTCACCGGCGCCGAGTTCGCCGGCGCGTACCAGGCACTGGGGTCCCGGGTCACCCTGGTCTCCTCCCGTGACCGGGTGCTGCCGGGCGAGGACCCGGACGCCGCCGCCGTGCTGGAGGACGTCTTCCGCCGCCGCGGGATGAACGTCATGGCGCGCTCCCGGGCGCAGTCCGCCAAGCGGGTGGGCGACCGCGTCGAGGTCACCCTCGCCGACGGCCGGACGATCTCCGGCACGCACTGCCTGATGGCGGTCGGCTCCATCCCGAACACCGAGGGGATCGGGCTGGAGGGCGCCGGTGTCCGGCTGAAGGACTCCGGCCACATCTGGACCGACAAGGTCTCCCGCACCACCGCCCCCGGCGTCTACGCCGCGGGCGACTGCACCGGCGTCCTCGCGCTGGCGTCGGTCGCCGCGATGCAGGGCCGGATCGCGATGTACCACTTCCTCGGCGACGCGGTCACCCCGCTCAACCTCAAGACGGTCTCCGCCAACGTCTTCACCGACCCCGAGATCGCCACCGTCGGCTACTCCCAGGCCGACGTCGACAACGGCGTGATCGACGCCCGGGCGGTGAAGCTTCCGCTGCTGCGCAACCCGCGCGCCAAGATGCAGGGCATCCGGGACGGCTTCGTGAAGCTGTTCTGCCGGCCGGGCACCGGCATCGTCGTCGGTGGTGTGGTGGTCTCGCCGCGGGCGAGCGAGCTGATCCACCCGATTTCGATCGCGGTCGACAACAACCTGACGGTCGAGCAGATCGCCAGCGCCTTCACCGTCTACCCGTCGCTGTCCGGTTCGATCGCCGAGGTGGCCCGGCAGCTGCACACGCGGAAGACGGCCGGCGACTGACCGGTTTCCCGCAAGCCGGACCATGGAATATTTGTGCCCACGGTGGGCACTTGGGGTGAAACGGTCCTTCATGGACGGGTCCGGACAGCTCGGGCCGGGATCCGCGGTCGGTTGCCCAACAGTGCAACTGACCAGGCAGCGAGCGGGTTTGAACACGCACGGTGACGGGGATCGAGGCATGTGCATGCCGCATACCACGTGAAGCGACGCCGTGTGAACAACTTCCGTTAATTGGTGCAACCTGCTGAAAACAGACGGTCGTTGGCGTTACTGTCAGTTTCGTGTTCGCTGCAGAACGTCGCCAATTGATCCTAGAAATGGTGCGCGCAAACGGAGCGGTTTCGCTCCGTGAGCTCGCCCGCGTCGTCCAGACCTCCGAAGTGACCGTACGGCGCGACGTGCGGGCGCTGGAGGCAGAGGGACTGCTCGACCGCCGGCACGGCGGTGCGGTCCTACCAGGAGGTTTCACCCGGGAGTCCGGCTTCCCGCAGAAGTCCCACCTCGCCACTGCCGAGAAGACGGCGATCGCCGATCTCGCGGCCGGCTTCGTCGAGGAGGGCGAGGCCATCGTGGTCGGCGCCGGGACCACCACCCAGGAGCTGGCCCGCCGGCTCGCCCGCGTCCCCGGCCTGACCGTCGTCACCAACTCCCTCCTCGTCGCCCAGGCCCTGGCCCACGCCAACCGCGTGGAGGTGGTGATGACCGGCGGGACCCTGCGCGGCTCCAACTACGCGCTGGTCGGCAGCGGTGCCGAACAGTCCCTCCAGGGGCTGCGGGTCTCCCGCGCCTTCCTGTCGGGCAGCGGTCTGACCGCCGAGCGCGGGCTCTCCACCTCCAACATGCTCTCCGCCAGCGTCGACCGGGCACTGGTGCAGGCCGCGGGGGAGGTGGTGGTGCTCGCCGACCACACCAAGCTCGGCTCCGACACCATGTTCCAGACCGTGCCGACGGACGTCATCACCCGGCTCGTGACCGACGAGCCGCCCGCCCACGACGACCGGGCCGCCACCGAGTTGCAGGCACTGGCCGACCAGGGCGTCCAGATCGCCGTCGCCAGCGGCTCGCTCACCGGAGCGGCACCGGCCCAGCCGGGCATGGACGCCGCCCCGCCGGAACGCCGGAACCCGCGGCGGGACGTGCCGCTGCCGGGCCAGCGCCGCAGCCACCCGGGCGCCGCGCCCGGGGCCCCGCAGCTGCGTTCGGCGGGCACCCTCGGGGACGGCCGGGTGGCCGACCTGGCGCCGCGGCGCCGATAGGGCCGGTGTCGCGGGCGCCGACGGGCCGGAACGTCCGGCCCGGTGCCGCCCGCACCGGCGACCGGCGCGGTCCGCCCGGCCCGCCGGTCGCCGGGCGGCTCCTACGCCCCCGCCGCCCGGTCCGCCGGGTCCGGCTTCAGCCCGCGCAGCGTCAGCGTCAGCAGCCGGTCGGCCAGCTCCGGATCGTCCGGGGACTCCTCGGCGGCCAGCGCGATGCCGTTGGTGAGCTGGAGCAGATCGCCGATGACGACGCCCCGGCGCACCGCCCCGGCCTGCTGGGCCCGGGTCAGCAGCGCGGCCCCGGCCTCGCCCAGCGGGACGCGGCACCGTGCCATCCCCGAGCTCTCGTCCGCCGACGCCGTCATCAGCGCCCGGGACAGGCCCCGGTAGGCGCCCGCGTGGGCGATCAGTGCACGCAGCCAGTCCACCAGCGCGGTGCACGGCTGCGGGGCGTCGGCCAGCTCCCGGGCGTAGCCGAGCAGCGCCTCCACCTCGCCCTGGAAGACCGCGCCCATCAGGGCGGTGCGGTTGGGGAAGTGGCGGTAGAGGGTGCCGATGCCGACGCCGGCCCGGCGCGCGATGTCCTCCAGCGAGGTGTCCGTGCCGTGCTCCGTGAACGCCGTCCGGGCCTCGGCCAGCAGCCGCTCGTAGTTCCGGCGCGCATCGGCCCGCATGGGGCGCACCGCGGCCGCCCCCGCGGCCTCCGGCTCCGCCGCCGCGGCAGCCCGCCCCGCCCGCCGCCGCCCTGCCGTGTCGGTAGCCATCCCGCCGCCCTTTCTCGATCCCGCGTCCAGCATGCCATCGCGGTGCCGGCCGGCGGGCGGGGGCGTGGCCCCCGGCCTCCGGTGGACGCCCGGCGGCCGGCCGGTGACCGGGTGGCGTACCGGTGCCGTCGGGCCGGCGAACTCCTGGGAAAGGCCGCAACGCCGCCCTCCCGGCCGTCATCAAACCAGGCGCAAAGGGGCTTCCGGGGTCGTCCGGGAGCCGTCCGGGAACGTCTGGGGAACATCGCATGGGACTGACCAGCCGGCCGCTGCTGTACGCCGTGATCGCCCTCGCCGTGGCCTGTGTGGGGCTCACCGTCTGGATCTGGCCGCGGTTCTCGGGGCGCGGGCCGCGCGCGGTGCTGGGGCGGCTCGGCGCGATCGCCGGCACCCAGCTGGCCGTCGTGGCCGCGCTCGGCCTGGTGGTGAACACCAACTTCCAGTTCTACGCCTCCTGGCACGAACTCCTCGGCCTGTACGACGGGGCGCCCGCCGCCGTCGGCAAGTGGGGCGACGAGGGCACCGCCGGGCCCGCCGGCGACCCGTCGAAGGGACTGGTGCAGGCGTCCGGACCGGAGGGCCTGGACAAGGTCCACGGGGTGCCCAAGGGCCCGCCGGAGAAGAACGGCAAGGTCGAGACCGTGCGGATCGTCGGCAAGCGCACCCGGGTCGCCGACGCGGCGTACGTCTACCTGCCGCCGCAGTACTTCCAGAAGCAGTACGCCCGCCAGAGATTCCCCGTCGTCGTCGCGCTCAGCGGCTACCCGGGCGGGATATTCCTGCTCGGCCAGCACCTGCGGCTGCCGGAGACCGCCGCGAAGCTGGTCCGCAACGGCACCCTCCAGCCGACGGTCATCGTGATGATGCGGCCCACCATCGCGCCGCCGCGCGACACCGAGTGCGTCGACGTCCCCGGCGGCCCGCAGACCGAGACGTTCTTCGCGCAGGACGTCCCGGACGCCCTCAAGTCGCACTACCGGGTGGGCCACGACCCGGGCGCCTGGGGCCTGCTCGGCTACTCCTCCGGCGGCAGCTGCGCCCTCCAGCTCGCCATGCGCCACCCGCGCGCCTACACCGCGGCGGCCGCCCTCTCGCCCGACTACAAGATCTCCACCGACCCCACCACCGGCAACCTCTTCGGCGACGGCAAGGACCGCGGCAAGCGGCGCGAGGAGCACGACCTGATGTGGCGGCTGGCGCACCTGCCGGCCCCCGACGTCAACGTCCTGATCGGTACCAGCCGCAGCGGCGAGAAGAACTACCCGGCGGCGCGGGCGTTCCTGGCCGCGGTCCGCCCGCCCATGAAGGCGGACTCGATCGTCCTGGACCACGGCAGCCACAACTTCGCCACCTGGCGGCGCGAACTGCCCGCCGCGCTCCAGTGGATGAGCCGGACGCTGCTGTTCCCCGAGGAGGTCGTGGGCAAGTCGTAGGGCCCGCGCCGGCGGCCGCCGCCGGCGACGAGGAGAAGGACGGAAAAGGGGCGGGCTCCTGGTACGCGGTGTACCGGGAGCCCGCCCCTTATGACGACAGGACCCAGGGCCGGTCAGTCCTTGATCTCGCAGATCACTGCGCCGGAGGTGAGGGCCGCGCCCACCTCGGCGCTCAGGCCCTTGACGGTGCCCGAGCGGTGCGCGTTGATCGGCTGCTCCATCTTCATCGCCTCCAGGACGACGACCAGTTCGCCCTCGGCGACCTGCTGGCCCTCCTCGACGGCGACCTTGACGATGGTGCCCTGCATCGGGGAGGCCAGGGTGTCGCCGGAGACCGTGCTGCCGCTCTTCTTGGTGGCCTTGCGCTTGGGCTTGGCACCCCCGGCCACCGCGGCCCGCGCCAGCGGCATGCCGAGCGACGCCGGCAGCGAGACCTCCAGCCGCTTGCCGCCGACCTCGACCACGACGGTCTCGCGGGTGTCCGCCTCGCCCTCCTCGCCGCCGGGTGCGGTGAACGGCGGGATCTCGTTGACGAACCCGGTCTCGATCCACCGGGTGTGGACGGTGAACGGCTCGGCGGAGCCGGTGAGTTCGGGGGCGAACGCCGGGTCCTTGACGACCGCGCGGTGGAACGGGATGGCGGTGGCCATGCCCTCCACCTGGAACTCGTTCAGCGCCCGGGCGGCCCGCTGGAGGGCCTGCTCGCGGGTGGCGCCGGTGACGATCAGCTTGGCCAGCAGGGAGTCCCAGGCCGGGCCGATGACCGAGCCGGCCTCCACGCCCGCGTCCAGGCGGACGCCCGGGCCGGCCGGCGCGTCGAACCTGGTGACCGTGCCGGGCGCCGGGAGGAAGTTGCGGCCCGGGTCCTCGCCGTTGATGCGGAACTCGAAGGAGTGGCCGCGCACCGCCGGGTCGTCGTAGCCCAGCTCCTCGCCGTCGGCGATCCGGAACATCTCGCGGACCAGGTCCAGGCCGGTGACCTCCTCGGTGACCGGGTGCTCGACCTGGAGGCGGGTGTTGACCTCCAGGAAGGAGATGGTGCCGTCCTGGCCGACGAGGAACTCGCAGGTGCCGGCGCCCTCGTAGCCGGCCTCCTTGAGGATGGCCTTCGAGGCGCGGTACAGCTCGGCGTTCTGCTCCTCGCTCAGGAACGGCGCGGGGGCCTCCTCGACGAGCTTCTGGTGGCGGCGCTGGAGCGAGCAGTCACGGGTGGAGACGACGACCACGTTGCCGTGCTTGTCGGCCAGGCACTGGGTCTCGACGTGCCGCGGGCGGTCGAGGTAGCGCTCGACGAAGCACTCGCCCCGGCCGAACGCGGCGACCGCCTCGCGGACCGCGGAGTCGTAGAGCTCGGGGACCTCTTCCAGGGTGCGGGCGACCTTCAGGCCGCGGCCGCCGCCGCCGAACGCCGCCTTGATCGCGATCGGCAGGCCGTGCTCCTGGGCGAACGCGACGACCTCGTCGGAGCCGGAGACCGGGTCCGGGGTGCCGGCGACCAGCGGGGCGCCGGCGCGCTGGGCGATGTGCCGGGCCGCGACCTTGTCGCCGAGGTCGCGGATGGCGTGCGGCGGCGGGCCGATCCAGGTCAGGCCGGCGTCGAGCACGGCCTGCGCGAACTCGGCGTTCTCGGAGAGGAAGCCGTAGCCGGGGTGGACGGCGTCCGCGCCGGAATCGGCCGCCGCCTGGAGGACCTTGGCGATGTCCAGGTAGCTGGTGGCAGGGGTGTCACCGCCCAGGGCGTATGCCTCGTCCGCGGCCCGGACGTGCAGAGCGTCCCGGTCCGGGTCGGCGTAGACCGCTACGCTCCCGATGCCGGCATCCCGGCATGCACGGGCAACGCGGACAGCGATTTCGCCACGGTTGGCGATGAGCACCTTGCGCACGATGGGTCCTTCCTTGGCGCTACGCCGCAACACACTGAACGCAGCGAGTTTAGGGACTGGCGACACCGCGTGCCGACCCGTTCCCAGGGGTGAGCTTGCCCACACGGAGCGTGCACGCGGCGATGGTGAGGGACCAAAGTCCGTTGGAATCCCAGGGTAGGCCCGGATTCCAGGGCTCCGGCGCGCGGCACGATGTGGCCTAGGTCTCGAACTGCGGACACCCGGCGGACCGTCAATTCTTTGTGGAGTCCCTACGAATGGGCGAGTGAAAGTTTTCGGGTGGGCGCGGCGGGCGGAGGCATGCCGGAAGGGGGTCGGATGCGGTGGTGCAGACCCCTTGCCGTGACTATTACCCGGCAGTAGCGTGCCTGATGCCTTCTGTACTCCTGGTAACAGCTCGTAACGACGGCGCGCGGCGGCGCAGGGCGGCGCACGACCGCGCATGACGGCGGAAGTGGGGTGGGCGGGGTGGTGGCGGCGCGCAGACCGGCGGCTCTGGTGGTGGCGGTGCTCCTGGTCCTGGAAGCGGCCGGGGTCCTGCTGCTGAACTGGATCCTGAGCATCGTGGTCGACCGGCAGCAGATGTCCCTGGCCGGGCTGCGGCCGGGCGCCATGTCCGTCGGCGCCTGGGCCGGCGGCGCGGTCCTCGCCCTCTTCCTGCTCTGCTGCGCCGCGGTGCTGGCGTACGGCGCGCTGCGCGACCGGGCCCCCGGCCGCCTGGCGCGGATCGCGCTGATCTGCTGCGCGGTGGTGCAGGGCGTGGTCGGCGCGCTCTGCGTCGGCCTGGTCGGCTGGCCGGCGTTCGCCGGCATGGCCGTACTGCTCGCGCTCCTGGTCTTCATCTTGATCGCCTACGGGGACCGGATCCCGGACCCGGTGGGGAGGCCGACCGAGGGGCCGGCGGGGGGCGGTGCGCCGGCCTGAGCCCGGCGTCCGTGCGCCGCCCAGGCCGGGGCAACTCCGGCCGCTGCGGGCTTGGTTGGGCGCCGTTCCGCCCCGTCGCCGGTTCGCGGGCCATGGTCATCGCCACCCGCGCCCGCAGTGGTTGACGGTCTGCCCGCACGCCCGCGCTCGATGTATACATGGACGTATACTGCGGACATGTCTGATGCGATGATTCGGGTGTCCGCCGAGGTGCGCGATCGCCTGGCGGTGCTCGCAGAGTCCCGGGGGACGTCGATCCGCTCCCTGGTGCAGGAGTTCGCCGAGTCGACGCTCACGGAAGAGGAGCGGCGGGAGCGGGCGGAGCGGGCCCGCGCGTATCTGGCCGAGCACTTCGGTGTCGACGTCAGCGAGGAGGAGAGCGAAGCGATGGGAGCGCGGCTTCGAGCGGCGTTCGTGGGGCAGCAGAGAGCGGCCGCGTGATCCTGCACCACCTCGTTCTCGATGCGCCGACCCTCGGGGCACTCGCTGGGAACCGTCAGGTGTCAGCGTTGATCCACCGGGCGCACGTGGAGACGGACACCCGCTCATGGGCGCCGGTGCTGTGCATCCTGGAGGCCGACCGGGAGCACTTGGGAATCGCCGAGCACGTCGGGCAACTGGAGGTCATCCACACCCTCGATCTGGACTACTCGGCGGCGCTCGCCGTGGCGCAACTGCACCGTGACGGCGTACCGCCGGGCATCGGCGCCGCAATCCACGCCGCCCGGCACCTTCCCGAATGGGGCGCGGACGCGCTGGTGGCCACAGTCGAGCCGAAGGCGTACGAGGGCCGCGGAGTGGCCGTGTTCGACCTCAACCGCTGACTCGCCGGCCGCTCACGTCCACAGGTCGGTGATGGTCACGTCCAGGTTGGCCAGCAGGCGACGGAAGAGCGGCAGCGAGAGGCCGATGACGTTGCCCGGGTCGCCGTCGATGCCGTCGATGAACGGCGCCGAGCGGCCGTCGAGGGTGAACGCCCCCGCCACGTAGAGCGGTTCGCCGCTCGCCACGTAGGCGGCGATCTCGGCGTCGCTCGGCTCGCCGAACCGGACCGTGGTGGACGCGGTCGCCGAGACCCGCCGGCCCGAGGCGGTGTCGATCACGCAGTGGCCGGTGCGCAGGATCCCGGACCGGCCGCGCATCGACTTCCAGCGGGCCGTGGCGTCCTCGGCGTCCGCCGGCTTGCCGAGCGCCCGCCCGTCCAGCTCCAGCACCGAGTCGCAGCCGACGACCAGCGCGTCCGCGGCCTCCGGCCGGGCCGCCACCGAGGCGGCCTTCGCCTCGGCCAGCACACGGGCCAGCTCCTCCGGGGTGGCGGCGGTGAGCGAGTCCTCGTCGACGCCGCTCACCACGACCTCGGGGGCCAGCCCGGCCTGCCGGAGCAGATCGAGACGGGCCGGGGACTGGGAGGCGAGGACGAGGCGGCGGGGAGCGTCGGTCATGCCCGCCATCGTACGGACGCGGCGGCGGTCAGCGGGCCGGGGGCCGGCGCCGGCCCCCGGCCCGCAGTGCCGGCCACCCCAGGAGCGCCCCGAGCGCGACGCCCAGGGTGTCGTGCGCCCAGTCCGCGGGCCGCGGCTCTCTACTGGTTGAGCACCGCCTGCATCACCGACTTCGCGATCGGGCCGCCCAGCTTTCCGCCGGCGATCTCCGAACGCGGGATGTCCATGTCCTTCGGGTCGACGAAGACCGCCACCGCCACCGGCGAACTCCCGTCGGGCAGCTTCGCGTAGGAGACGAACCAGGCGTACGGCCGCTCGTCGTTCACATTCGCGCCGTGCTGCGCCGTACCGGTCTTGCCGCCGACCGTCACCCCGTCGATCTTCGCCTTCGACGCGGTGCCGTCCGAAACGGTGTACTCCATCATTTCCTGCACCTTCTTCGCGGTGCCCTCGGAAACCGCCTGCGGATCGTCCGCGTGCAGCGGTTCCGGGTCGAACTTCTCGATCGTGGACAGATCCGGGCCGCGCAGCTCCTCGACCATGTACGGCTTCATCACCTTGCCGTTGTTGGCGATACCGGCGGCGACCATCGCCATCTGCAGCGGCGTGCTGGTCACGCTGCCCTGGCCCATACCGGTCAGCGCGGTCTGCGGCTGGTCGAGCTTCTTCGGATATCCGCTCACCGCGGAACGCACCGGAACGAACTGCTCGGCGTTGAATCCGAATTTCTCCGCCGTCTCCCGCATCTTGTCCGTGCCCAGTTTGTGCGCGGCGTCCAGGAAGACGTTGTTGCAGGACCACTGCATACCCGTCTTCAGCGACGCCTTGTCGCACGGCGCCCCGGCGACGTCGTTGCCGACCTGGGTGCGGGTCTGCGGCAGGGTGTACGGGGCGGGGGCGCCGGAGGAGGCGTTGATGTCGGTGACCGTGCCGTGCTCCAGGGCGGCGGCCGCGGTGAGCACCTTGAAGGTGGAGCCGGGCGGGTAGATCTCGCGCATCGCCCGGTTGTTCATCGGCTTGGACTTGTCGCCCTCCAGGGCGAGGTACTTCTTCCCCTCCGCGCCGGTCAGCCCGGCGAAGGTCGACGGGTCGTAGGACGGCGTGCTCGCCATCGCCAGGATCTTGCCGCTGCGCGGGTCGAGGGCGACCACCGCGCCGGTCGCGTGCAGATCGGTCAGCCCCTTGTAGGCGGCCTTCTGCGCCTTCTCGCTGATGGTGGTCAGGACGTCGCCGCCGCGCGGCTTCTCGCCGGTCAGCATCCCGCGCGCCCGGTTGAAGAACAGCCGGTCGTCCTTGCCGCTGAGCACCTTGCGGTAGACGCCCTCCAGCATGGTCTCGCCCGCGGCCTGCCGGGCGTAGCCGGTGATCGGCGCGTACATGGCGCCGTCGGTGTAGGTGCGCTTGTACTTGAAGTCGCCACTGGTCTCGGTGGACCCGGTGATCGGCTTGCCGTCCACGATGATGTTGCCGAGCGGGTACGAGTACGCCTCGATCTTGACCCGGCGGTTGTTGTCGTCGTTCGCGAGCTGGTCGGCCTGCACGAACTGCACCCAGGTCACCCGGACCAGCAGGGCGAGTATCAGCACCCCGCAGAAGACGGCTATGTGTCTGAGCGGCCTGTTCATGGTCTCCCCTCCGCAGCGGCACCGCGGTCCGGCCGGTCACCGCGCGGCCGCCTGCCCGAATTGCACTGTCGAGAGAGAAAGATGCTTTTTCGGCCGCTGCGGTTGCAGGGGGTGACGAGGGCCATGGGGCGGGAGGTGGCCGTGGGGGAGACGGTCTTGGAGTGACAGGCGTGCCGCCGACCCGCCTTGCGCACCGGACGCAACGGACGTGCCGGGAACCGCGGGAACCCCGGCCGACGTCATCGGATCAGGAGCACCAGTGTCCCCACCATGATCGCCGTGGCCAGCACGAAGCCCATCCGACGGAGCTTCGCCTGCACCTCGTGCAGCTCCTCGGGCGGTTCGTCGGGCGGATCGGACCACAGCATGACCTCGATCCTCCCGCCCCTCACGGCGACGGCGCCTGAGTACGCGTACTCAGGCGCCGCCTCGCGAAGGACTAGTCAGTGCACCGTGCACCGACCCCGTTCCGCCAGGTCACCGCGGCCAGAAGCTGGTCCGCCAGGCCCGCGGTCCCGGATGGGGAATCCGGGACCGGCTGGGAACCGTCGCCGCCGGATCCGACCACTCGCCGCCGTGCCCGCGCTCCTCGGGGGCGACGCCGGCAGCCACCGCCGCCGCCCGGGCCTGCACCACCGCCAGTGCGGCGGCCAACTCCTCGGGTGTGGGATTGCCCCGTACGACCTTGATCATCGTCAACCGACCTCCTACGGCCCTGCGGCGGGACTACAGCGGGATGTTGCCGTGCTTCTTCGGCGGCAGTGCCTCCCGCTTGTTGCGCAGCGTGCGCAGCCCGCGGACGATGTGCCGCCGGGTCTCGGAGGGCATGATCACCGCGTCGACATAGCCCCGCTCGGCCGCGACGTACGGGTTCAGCAGGGTGTCCTCGTACTCCTGGATCAGCTCCTGGCGGCGGGTCTCCAGCGCGGCCGGGTCCTCGATCGCCGCCAGCGTCCGGCGGTGCAGGATGTTCACCGCGCCCTGCGCGCCCATCACCGCGATCTGTGCGGTCGGCCACGCGAGGTTCAGGTCGGCGCCCAGGTGCTTGGAGCCCATGACGTCGTACGCGCCGCCGAACGCCTTCCGGGTGATCACGGTGATCAGCGGGACCGTCGCCTCCGCGTAGGCGTAGATCAGCTTGGCGCCGCGCCGGATGATCCCGTCGTACTCCTGGTCCGTCCCCGGCAGGAAGCCCGGGACGTCGACGAACGTCAGCACCGGGATGTTGAACGCGTCGCAGGTGCGTACGAACCGCGCGGCCTTCTCGCTCGCCTTGATGTCCAGACAGCCCGCGAACTGCATCGGCTGGTTCGCCACCACGCCGACCGAGTGCCCCTCGACCCGCCCGAACCCGGTGAGGATGTTCGGCGCGAACAGCGCCTGGGTCTCCAGGAATTCACCGTCGTCCAGCACATGCTCGATCGCGGAGTGCATGTCGTACGGCTGGTTGGCGGAGTCCGGGATCAGGGTGTCCAGCTCGTGGTCCGCGTCGGAGACCGCCAGGTCCGCCTCCTCCGGGAAGGCCGGCGGATCGGAGAGGTTGTTGGACGGCAGGTACGACAGCAGGCCCTTGACGTACTCGATGGCGTCCTTCTCGTCGCCCGCCATATGGTGCGCCACACCCGAGGTGGTGTTGTGCGTACGGGCCCCGCCCAGCTCCTCGAAGCCGACGTCCTCGCCCGTCACCGTCTTGATGACATCCGGCCCGGTGATGAACATGTGCGACGTCTGGTCGACCATCACCGTGAAATCCGTGATGGCCGGCGAATAGACCGCGCCGCCCGCGCACGGCCCCACGATCAGGGAAATCTGCGGCACCACACCCGACGCGTGCACATTCCGCCGGAAAATCTCCGCGAACAGCCCGAGCGCGGCCACGCCCTCCTGAATGCGCGCCCCGCCGCCGTCATTGATCCCGATGACCGGGCAGCCGTTCTTCAGCGCGAAGTCCATCACCTTGACGATCTTCTCGCCGTAGACCTCGCCCAGCGAGCCGCCGAAGATCGTGAAGTCCTGCGAATACACGCAGACCGGCCGCCCGTCGACCGTCCCGTATCCCGTGACGACACCGTCCCCGTACGGCCGGTTCTTCTCGATCCCGAAATTCGTCGACCGGTGCCGGGCGAACTCGTCGAGCTCGACGAAAGAGCCCTCGTCCAGAAGGAGATCGATGCGCTCACGCGCCGTCAGCTTTCCCTTGGCGTGCTGCTTTTCCACCGCACGGGCGGAGCCGGCATGGGTGGCTTCGTCGATCCGCCGCTGCAGATCCGCCAATTTGCCCGCGGTGGTGTGGATGTTTGCTTCCGGTTCGGACATCGGGATGCGGCTCCTGCTCGTCCTGGACTGGCACTCGTAACCGAGGGAGGTACGGGTGTGGCTACCGACTCGTAGCGTATCGGCGGGACTGCTCTGCGGCACTGCGTCGTTGACCACACCTAGGCTGGAGCCATGACGCCTCAACCACCGGAAAACCGGGACAAAGACGCCGGTCGCTGGAGTGATCTGAGCCGCCCGCCGCTCAACGCCGACGCGCTGCGCCGGGCCCTCGTCCGCCCCGGCTCGCTCTGGTCCTCACTGGACGTCGTCCCCACCACCGGATCCACCAACACCGACCTCGCCGAGCGGGCGGCGGCCGGCGGGCTGCGCGAGGGGACCGTCCTCGTCGCCGAGGAGCAGTCCGCCGCCCGCGGCCGGCTGGACCGCCGCTGGTCGGCGCCGCCGCGCTCCGGCCTCTTCTTCTCCGTCTACCTCACGCCGACCGTGCCGCCGACGCGCTGGGGCTGGCTGCCACTGCTCGCCGGGGTGGCCACGGCCGCCGCGCTGGCCCGCACCGCCGGTGTCGACACAGCACTGAAGTGGCCCAACGACCTGCTGGTCACGGTGGACGGCGCGGAACGGAAGGCCGGCGGCATCCTCGCCGAACGCGCCGCGGACGGCGTCGTCCTCGGCATCGGCCTCAACATCTCGCTCACCGCCGGTGAACTCCCCGTCCCCACCGCCGGCTCGCTGACGCTCGCGGGCGCCGCCAACACCGACCGGGACCCGCTGCTGCGGGCCGTGCTGCGCTCCCTGGAGGAGTGGTACGGCGAGTGGCAGGCGGCGGACGGGGATCCGGCGGCGTGCCGGCTGCAGGGGGCGTATGCGGCGGGGTGCGCGACGTTGGGGCGGAAGGTGCGGGCGCTGCTGCCGGGCGACCGCTCGGTCGAGGGCGAGGCGGTTGCGCTCGACGCGGACGGGCGGCTGGTGCTGGCCACGGCGGACGGGGTCCAACAGCCGGTGGACGCCGGGGACATCGTGCACCTGCGGCCGGCGTAGGTCTTTTCCGGGGGCGGTGGTTCTTCGTCTGCGGCTCCGGTGGGGGCCGGCGTTTTGCGGTTCCTCCCGGTGGGTGGGGCCGGAGGGGCTGCCCCGGGGTACTCCCCCAGCCTTCGGCCGGGAGGTGCCCCCACGGTGCGGGCGCATCCGGTCGGTCAGATGACGAATACCCCGGCGTTCGCTCCAGATCCTGCGGGCGCACCCCGGGACATCCCCTCCGGCCTACGCCGTTGCCGACTCTCCGACGGTGCCCCGACCGTCACTGCCACCCCGGGGCGTGGGCGAAGAAGGCCCCGGCCGACACGGCGCGCGCAGACGGCACCGCCCGCGTCCGGCGGAAATGGGACCCACCGCCACCACCACGTGGGCCACAAGCCCAGCGCAGCGCCACGTGAGGCAGAGCACACCTGCCGTATCGTTGAGGCGATCCGTCGCAGGGAGCGGATCATGGGCGAGCAGCGAGATCGGAAGGGCCGTGCGCAGGGAACGGACAGGGAGCGGCCGGTGACCGCCGACGAGTCGGGGGGCGCCCCGCGCGGCGCGGGCGCCGAGGGCGAGGCGGTGGGGGAGGCCCCTGCGGGCGAGCCCGCGGGCGACCCGGCGAGGAGCGACGGCGCCCCTGAGGGGGCCACCGGCGGCAGCGGTGAGAGCGGCAGCGTCGAGAGCGGCGAGGGCGACGGCGGCGGCGACGATGTCGCGGAGAACGGCGAGAACAACATCGCCGTCAAGCTCGAACAACTCATCCTCGGGGCCGAGCGCCGCTACACGCCGTTCCAGGCGGCCCGCAGCGCCGGCGTCTCCATGGACCTCGCGGCCCGCTTCTGGCGGGCCATGGGCTTTGCGGACATCGGCCAGGTCAAGGCCCTCACCGAGGCCGATGTGCTGGCCCTGCGCCGGCTCGCCGGTCTCGTCGAGGCGGGGCTGCTGAGCGAGGCGATGGCGGTGCAGGTCGCCCGTTCCACCGGTCAGACCACGGCGCGGCTCGCCGACTGGCAGATCGACTCGTTCCTGGAGGGGCTGACCGAGCCCCAGGATTCCGGCCTGACCCGTACGGAGATCACCTATCCGCTGGTCGAGCTGCTGCTGCCGGAGCTGGAGGAGTTCCTGGTCTACGTCTGGCGGCGGCAGCTCGCCGCGGCCACCGGGCGCGTCGTCCAGGCCCAGGACGACGCGGAGATGGTGAACCGGCGGCTGGCGGTCGGCTTCGCCGACCTGGTCGGCTTCACCCGGCTGACGCGGCGGCTGGAGGAGGAGGAACTGGGCGAGCTGGTCGAGGCGTTCGAGACCACCGCCGCCGACCTGGTCGCCGCGCACGGCGGCCGGCTCATCAAGACCCTCGGCGACGAGGTGCTGTTCGCGGCGGACGACGCGGGCATCGCCGCGGAGATCGGGCTGCGGCTGATCGAGACGATGGGCCACGACGAGACGATGCCCGAGCTGCGGGTGGGCATCGCGTTCGGCACGGTCACGACCCGTATGGGCGATGTCTTCGGGACGACCGTCAATCTGGCCAGCCGGCTGACCTCGATAGCGCCGAAGGACACCGTGCTGGTGGACGAGGCGTTCGCGGAGGAACTGGGGCGCACCGGTGACGCGCCGGTGTCCGAGGCGGACGCCGCGGCCGCCGAGAAGGCCGCCCAGGAGGGCACCGGCAGCCCGCCGCCCCCGTACCGCTTCGCGCTGCAGCCGATGTGGCAGCGGCCGGTGCGTGGTCTGGGCGTCGTCGAGCCGTGGATGCTGACCCGGCGCGGGTGAGTGCGCCCGGCCGGGCCGCCCCTGCCGCAAACCGCCGCGAGCTGACATGATCCTCAGCGGTCGGGTAAGCGATCGTTAACCCGGAATCGGGAGGGCGGTATGAGCGACACGAACGGTATGCGGCGCTTCGGCGCGGAGGAGTGGGTCGGCGTGCGGCGCCACGACTTCGTGGCGGAGCTGGTCCTGGACCGGCCGAAGGCGATGAACGCGGTGTCGACGGCGATGGCCGACGCGCTGGCGGAGGCGTGCGCCGCGCTGGCCGACGACCGGACGGTGCGGGCGGTGGTCCTCACCTCCACCCATGAGCGGGCGTTCTGCGTGGGTGCCGATCTGAAGGAGCGGAACTCCTTCACGGACGCCGACCTGATGCGGCAGCGGCCGCGCACGCGGGCCGCGTACACCGGCGTGCTGGAGCTGCCGATGCCGACGATCGCCGCGGTGCACGGCTTCGCGCTCGGCGGCGGCTACGAGTTGGCGCTGGCCTGCGATCTGATCGTCGCGGACGGCACCGCGGTGGTGGGGCTGCCGGAGGTGTCGGTGGGGGTCGTCCCCGGCGGGGGCGGGACGCAGCTGCTGCCGCGCCGGGTGGGTGCGGCGCGCGCCGCCGAGCTGGTGTTCACCGCGCGCCGGGTGCCGGCGGCGGAGGCCGGCGAGCTGGGGCTGGTGGACCGGGTGGTGGCCGAAGGGCGGGATCGCGCGGAGGCGCTGGCGCTGGCCGCGGCGATCGCCCGCAACTCCCCGGTAGGGCTGCGCGCCGCCAAGCGCGCCATGCGGCTCGGCCAGGGACTGGACCTGCGGGCCGGGCTGGATCTGGAGGACGGTGCCTGGCGGAGCGTGGCGTTCTCGGGGGACCGGGCCGAGGGGGTCGCGGCCTTCAACGAGAAGCGGGACCCCGACTGGCCGGGGGAGTGACCTTCGGTCCGTTCCCCCGGGGGGCGGTTGACCGGCCCGTCCCTTCCGAGGGCCGCTGACCAGCGGAAGGGGCGAATCGGGTCAAACATTCCTACGCTGTTCTGCAGAGCGTGCTCGCGGTGACGGAGCGTGCTCACGGTGACGGAATGCGAGGATCCGGTGACGGGCGAGGCTGACGCGCGACTGCGGGCCGTGGTGGAACTGGCGCAGGCGATGGCCGCCGTGCCGGCGCTGCGCGACTCGGCCCGGGCCGCGGCGCAGGGCGCGCGGCAGGCCCTGGGCGGCTCCTTCGCGGCGATCTCCAAGTGGGAGCGCGAGCGCGGGCGGCTGCGGGTGCTGGCGAACGTCGGCGAACTCGCCCCGGGGGAGCGGGAGTTCCCGGAGGACGAGGCGTACCCGGTGCACGAGTTCCCGGAGATCGTCGGGTTCCTGCACGAGCAGTGGGCCGGCGGCCGGGAGCCGGGCGCCTGGGTGGAGGTCGCCGAGGGCGAGGCGGGCGGCGGGGGCGCGGGCGGCTTCTACAACCACCAGCGGGTGGCCGCGCTGCGCCGGCGCGGCCGGGGGTGCTGCCTGGTGGCCCCGATCGTGCTGCACGGCCGGGCGTGGGGCGAGCTGTATGTGGCGCGGCGGCCCGGGGAGCCGGTGTTCGGGCGGGCGGACGCCGAGTTCGCGACGGTGCTGGCCGCCGTCACCGCCGCCGGGATCGCCCAGACCGAGCGGCTGGCGGAGGCCCGCCGGCTGGCGTTCACCGACCCGCTGACCGGTCTGGCCAACCGCCGGGCCGTCGACATGCGGCTGGACGAGGCGCTGGAGCAGCACCGCGCGGAAGGCGCGGTGGTCAGCCTGTTGGTGTGCGATCTGAACGGGCTGAAGGAGGTCAACGACTCGCAGGGGCACGCGGTCGGCGACCGGCTGCTGGAGCGCTTCGGGTCGGTGCTGTCGCTGTGCGGCGCGATGCTGCCGGGGACGCTGGTGGCGCGGCTGGGCGGGGACGAGTTCTGCCTGTTGGCGGTCGGGCCGGCCGCCGACGAGGTGGTGAAGGTGGCCGGCGAGCTGTGCGGGCGGGCCGCGGAGCTGGACGTGGGCGACGGGGTCGCGGTGGGCGTCGCCTCCACCGGCGACCCGATCGGCCCGGTGCACAGCGCCCGCCGGCTCTTCCGGCTCGCGGACGCCGCCCAGTACCGGGCCAAGGCGGCGAAGTCCGGCGGGCCGGTGGTGGCCGGGCGGCGCGGCGGCGCGGACGATCCGGTGGTGCGGCTGGCGGACGCGCCGGAGCCGGCGCCCGGCCCGGAGCGGCGCAGGTTCCGGAGGTGAGCGGGGCACGGGGCGGTGCGGCCCTCCGGTGGCGCGGGTGATGATCGGTAAGGGGTGATCCCGAAATCCGGTGGTGACATCCGGCGATTCAGTCTCTAGGGTGCCTGAATATGGATATGCACACTGTGGTGCTGGGGACGTCCGGCACCACCGCACAGGACGTCATCGCGGTGGCCCGCGGCGCGGCCCGGATCGAGCTGTCCGAGGAGGCCCGCTCCGCCGTCGCCACCTCCCGCGCCTTCATCGACGAGCTCGCCGCCAAGCCGGACCCGGTCTACGGCGTCTCCACCGGGTTCGGCGCCCTCGCCGTACGCCACATCAGCCCGGAGCTGCGCGCCCAGCTCCAGCGCAACATCGTGCGCTCGCACGCGGCCGGCATGGGCCCGCGGGTCGAGCGCGAGGTGGTCCGCGCCCTGATGTTCCTGCGGCTGAAGACCCTCGCCTCCGGGCACACCGGCGTCCGCCCGCTGGTCGTCGAGACCATGGCCGCCCTCCTGAACGCCGGGATCACCCCGGTCGTCCACGAGTACGGCTCGCTCGGCTGTTCCGGCGACCTCGCGCCGCTCTCGCACTGCGCGCTGACGCTGATGGGCGAGGGCGAGGCGGAGGGCCCCGACGGCGTCGTCCGCCCGTCCGGCGAACTGCTCGCCGAGCACGGCATCGCGCCCGTCGAACTCCGCGAGAAGGAGGGGCTCGCGCTCCTCAACGGCACCGACGGCATGCTCGGCATGCTGGTGATGGCCTGTGCCGACCTGGCCCGGCTGTTCACCTCCGCGGACATCACCGCCGCGCTCTCCATGGAGGCGCTGCTCGGCACCGACAAGGTCCTGGCGCCCGAGCTGCACGCCATCCGGCCGCACCCGGGCCAGGCCGCCTCGGCCGCCAACATGCTGGCGTTCCTGGAGGGTTCCGGCCTCACCGGCCACCACCAGGACGACGCCCCGCGCGTCCAGGACGCCTACTCCATCCGCTGTGCCCCCCAGGTCGCCGGCGCCGGCCGGGACACCCTCGCGCACGCCCGCCTGGTCGCCGAGCGGGAGCTGGCCGCCGCCGTCGACAACCCCGTCGTACTGCCCGACGGCCGGGTCGAGTCCAACGGCAACTTCCACGGCGCGCCGGTCGCCTACGCGCTGGACTTCCTGGCCATCGCCGCGGCCGACCTCGGCTCGATCGCCGAGCGCCGCACCGACCGGCTGCTGGACAAGAACCGCTCGCACGGGCTGCCCGCCTTCCTCGCCGGCGACCCGGGCGTCGACTCGGGCCTGATGATCGCCCAGTACACCCAGGCGGCGCTGGTCAGCGAGCTGAAGCGGCTGGCCGCACCGGCCTCGGTGGACTCCATCCCGTCCTCCGCCATGCAGGAGGACCATGTCTCGATGGGCTGGTCGGCGGCGCGCAAACTGCGCACCGCGGTGGACAACCTCACCCGGATCATCGCCGTGGAGCTCTACGCCGCGACCCGCGCCGTCGAGCTGCGCGAGGGCCTGGCGCCCGCCCCGGCCACCCGCGCGGTGCTGGACGCGCTGCGCGCCGCCGGCGTCCAGGGCCCCGGCGAGGACCGCTTCCTCGCGCCCGACCTGGAGGCCGCGTACGCCTTCGTCCGGGACGGGAAGCTGGTGGCGGCGGCGGAGTCGGTCACCGGGGAGCTGGCCTGACGTAGCGTCAATCGGCCGGCCGGCCGGGACTCCGGCCCCGGCCGGTCGCGGCAGGGCCCACGGGTCGGGGCCCGCGCCTCAGGCGCTCTCGTCGCGGGTGCGGTGCACGGAGTAGCCGACCAGCGCGGCCCCGAGCCCCAGGCAGGCCACGCCGCCGACCACATAGGGCGTGGTGTCCGGGCTGCCGGTGTCGGCGAGGTAGCGCACCGGGCCGTCGTCCTCGGCCGGTTCGCCGCCGGGCCGGGTCGTCGTGGAACCGCCGCCGGATTCCCGCGCGGCGGAATTCCTTTTGTCGGCGGTGTCGTTGTCGGCGGTGCCGCCGAGGCGACCCCCGGAACGGGCCGCGCCCGCCACATTCGCCTGCCCCCGATCGGCCGCGGCGGATTCCGCCCGGACACCGGAATGCGGCGCTCTGCCCGCTCCCACGATCGCGTTGGCGGACGGTACGAACCACAGGGCGAACAGCACCGATCCCGCGGCAGCGGCGGTCAGCAGTGGTCGTCGCGCGGTCACGAAAGCGATCCCCCTTGTGGGTTCGGCGAATTGGCCGTTGACCGCAGATGTTAGTGACCGCCGCGGGTCGCGCGGTAGTCGGGACCCGGACGTGCATACCCTCCGTTCATGAGCAATGGCGAGACATCACGCTTTGTACGGCTTCACGTCGAACTGGTCATGGAGGTCACCGACGCCGCCGAGCTGACCGGCGCCGCCCTCGCCCGTATCGACGGCGACCCCGCGCTCCCCGACGACGAACGCCGGCAGTCGCGGGAAACGGTCAGAGACGACCCCGCGGAGGCCCTGGCCCACCTCATCGACCCCTTCGACCTGGTCACCGGGGTGCCGGGCACCGAACTCGCCCACGCCTCCTGGAGCAGCGAGGAGATGACCGACTACGACCCCGACACCGCGTGGGACGCCGCGGAATGGGACCTGGCGGACGACGCGGCCGGGGACGACTGACCGCCACCGCACCCCACCCCGATCCACCCAGGCCCCCGGACGGCTCCCCGCCGCCCGGGGGCCGCAAACCGTCCACGGCCGCCCCGGCCGCCATTCGGCTTTCCCGCCGCCGTCGTCATGCGCTGCGCCGCGCGAACGCCGTGCTCTTCCGGCGCGCACGCCGCGCTCTCCCGGGCTCGTGCCGTCATGCAGCACACCGCGGCGTTATGCGTGCGCTACGTCATAAACCACTGATGGTCGTTTTGCCCGTTATTACGTGTCCTTCCCCACATTTCTGCCAGGAATGGGGTGCGCGAAACGGATCAGGCGTTACCAATGAGAGTCGGCCGGAATGCCCGCGTCCAGATATGCCTGGGTTCAGCTGGCTGTTCGCTCGGGGAATTTTCGCGAAATCGGTAGCAATGGAGAAGCGTGTGATGACGGACCGCAAGCGCCGCAAGGGCCTCATAGCCAGTGCCGCGCTGCTCGGGGGCGTGCTGACGGTCGCCGCGTGCGGCGCCAGCAGTGCCTCCGACCACGGCGACGGCGCCCGCGCCGGAAGCCCGGACGGCGCCCGGCACGAGAACACCCAGCAGGTGGACGAGGCGGCCGCCCAGGACGCCTCGCAGGCGAAGATCAGCATCACCCCGCCGGACGGCGCGGCGGACACCGGCCTCAACGACGCCAAGGTGACCGCCAGCGGCGGCAAGCTCACCGACGTCACCATGACCAAGGTCGTCGCGCACCAGAACGAGACGAAGCAGTCGAAGACCGTCGCGGGCACGCTCGCCGCCGACGGCTCCTCCTGGAAGCCCGACCAGGCGCTGTCCCGCGCGACCACCTACAAGGTCACCGCGCACGCCGTGGACGCCCAGGGCCGCGTGGCGGTGGAGAACTCGACCTTCACCACCGTCGCCCCGACCCACAGCTTCATCGGGAACTTCACGCCCGAGGACGGTTCGACGGTCGGCGTCGGCATGCCGGTGTCGATCAACTTCGACAAGCCGGTCAAGAACCGCCAGGCCGTCCAGTCGGCGATCACGGTCTCCGCCAGCGGCAACCAGCAGGTCGTCGGCCACTGGTTCGGCGACAAGCGGCTGGACTTCCGCCCCAAGGACTACTGGAAGCCCAACTCCCAGGTCACGATGAAGCTCGCCCTCGGCGGCGTCGAGGCGTCGCCGGGCGTGCAGGGCATCCAGAACAAGACCGTCCACTTCACCGTCGGCCACTCCCAGGTCAGCACCGTCGACGCCAAGACGCACCTGATGACGGTGGTCCGCGACGGCCGGACGATCAAGACCATCCCGATCTCCTCGGGCAGCGCCGACCACCCGACCTACAACGGCGCGATGGTCATCTCCGAGATGTTCAAGCAGACCCGGATGAACGGCTCCACCGTCGGCTTCACCAAGACCGACGGCAAGGGCGAGTACGACATCCCGGACGTCCCGCACGCCATGCGGCTGTCGAACTCCGGCACCTTCATCCACGGCAACTACTGGGGCAAGGGCATCTTCGGCAAGGTCAACACCAGCCACGGCTGCATCGGCCTGCAGGACGTCAAGGGCGGCAACGACCCGTCCACCGACGGCGCGTGGTTCTTCGCCCACTCGCAGCTCGGTGACGTCGTCAAGGTGGTCAACTCCCCGGACAAGACCATCCAGCCGGACAACGGCCTCAACGGATGGAACATGTCCTGGTCCCAGTGGGTCGCGGGCAGCGCGGTCTGATCCCCGGGGGCCCGCGGCGGCGCTGACGGCGACGACAGCGGGCCGGGGCGGGGCCACACCGGCACGGTGACGACGGGCGGCACACTGCGGAGACGCGGTGCGCCGCCCGTCGTCCGTCGTCCGGGCGGCGGGCCCGCCGCCGCCCGTCCCCTTCGCGTTCTTCGTGTTCTTCGTGTTCGTAAAGTGGCCGGGTGAGCGAGCACACGAGGGACGACGGCCGGAAGCGCAGCGGGAAGGGCCGTGGCCGCGACGGCGGAACGGGCGCCGGGGCCCGGCAGCACGACGCCCGCCGGGCCGCCGAGGCCGCCGAACTGCTCGGCACCATCCTCGGCACCGTCCGCTACGCGGCGGACGGCCCGGCCGCGGAGGACGCCGTCGAGGCCGGCGCCTCGATGCTGGCCGCTGCGGCGCCCGGCCCGGAGGCGATGAGTGCGGCCGTGGTCGGCGCCGCCGTGGAGGCCGTCCGGCGGTGCTGGACGGGCGGCTGGCAACCCGCCGACCTGGAGCGCATCGTCCGGCGGGACGCGTCGGACGCTGCGCCGGCGGCCCTGGTCGTCGACGCCATGGCCGCCGAGCAGGCCCGTCGGCCGCGTTCGGCGCCGTCCCGGGACCCCCGCTGGCGCGCCCAGCTGGACCGCCTCGACGCCCGGGTCTGGTGGGACTCCGACCCCGGCTACCTGGACGCCCTGGCCGCCCGCCGCCGCACCTCCCGCTTCGAGACCGCGTGCGACGTCCTGACCCTGCTGCGGCTGCTCGCCCGGCTGCCCCGGATCACCCCCTTGCCGCCGCCCCCGACTCCGACCCCGTCCTCGGCATCCGGTACGGAACGCGGCACAGGCCCCGGCGGCACCCCCGTGGCGTCCCGGATACTCGGCCGGATCCGCGGCCTGCTCGCCAAGGCGGAGGCGACCACCTTCGCCGAGGAGGCCGAGGCGCTGTCCGCCAAGGCCCAGGAACTGATGGCCCGTCACAGCATCGACGAGGCCCTCCTCGCGCACTCCCACAGCCACAACCGGGCCGGCGGTCCCGAGCGGAACAGCCCCGCCGACGGCCCCTCGGCGATCCGCATCGGCATCGAGGGCCCCTACGAACAGGGCAAGGCGCTGCTCCTGGACGCCGTCGCGGCCGCCAACCGCTGCCAGGCCGTCTGGGCCGCCGACGTCGCCTTCTCCACCGTCGTCGGCTTCCCGCCCGACCTGGAGGCCACCGAACTCCTCTACACCTCGCTGCTCCTCCAGGCCACCGCCGCGATGAACCGCGCGGGCGACGAGTACCACGCCCGCGGCCGCTCCCGCCGCACCCGCGACTTCCGCCAGACCTTCCTCGTGGCCTACGCGGACCGCATCCGCACCCGTCTCAGTGCGGCCACCGCCGCCGCCACGGCCGCTGCGGCGGCCTCCGCCGAATCCACCGCCCCCGACCGGCTGCTCCCGGTCCTCGCCGCCCGCGAACTCGCCGTGGAGGAGACCACCGGCGCCCTCTTCCCCGACACCGCCCCGGTCCGCCTCCGCGGCATCCGCGACGCCGCCGGCTGGCACCAGGGCACCGCCGCCGCCGACCGCGCCCACCTGGCCCGCCCCCAACCCCCGGACGGCAACTGACCGACCGATCCCGTGGGTTGGCCCCGCCGAAACCCACCCCTGGCACCCCCGGTGCGAACCACCAGGCGACGGAACCGAGGCAGAACTGAGAACTTCGCACTCGGAACTCAGTGCTCGGAGCTCAGCCCCCGGCGGGCAGTTCGGCCTCGATGAGGTCGGCCGCCCGCCGGGTGCCGCCCTCGGTGGCCATCTCCCGCTGGATGGCCGCGAGGCGGCGTCCCACCTCCGGGTCGGCGACGAGCGCGAGCACCGCCGCACGGAGCGTGGCGGCGTCCGCCCGGTCCATGGGCACGTGGCGGGCCACGCCGAGCCCCTGGAGCATGTCCGCATTGCTGAACTGGTCGACGGCCTGCGGGACCGCCACCATGGGCGTGGCGGTGGCCAGGCCCTCCTGGCTGCCTCCTGCGCCGGCGTGCGTGATGAAGGCGTCGGCCTGCTTCAGGATCGCCAACTGCGGTACCCACTGATGCACTTCGACGTTCCCGGGGATCTCCCCGAGCTCGTCGGCGGTGACGTGCTTGCCCACCTGGAGCACGACGTGCCAGTCCGGCAGGCCGCCGAACGCCCTGACGCACTCGCGGTAGAAACCGGGTTGCTTGGTGAAGGACGAACCGAGCGAGACGAGCAGCACCCGCTCGGCTCCCGCGGGCCGCTCCCATGCACCCTGCGCCGCGCGGTCGCCCTGGCAGGCGCCGACAAAGGAGTGGACGCGTTCGTCGACCCGGTCGGCGTGCGGCTGCAGCGCCTTGGGGATGAGCACGATCGACCGTCCGGGGCGACCGACGAACGGATCGGGGTGCTGCGCGATCCCGTTCTCCGCAAGCCAGTCGGTGAACTTCTCGTAGTACGCCCGGCCGCGCTCGGTCGCCTTGGCCTCCGCCCACATCGGCTCGGCGACCTCCTCCTCGTACCCCTCCCACGCGACGAGGTTCGGCGAGAGGGAGATCGCGGGCACGCCCCAGCGGTGCGCGAGGACGCGCGCCGGATACGAGGTGATGTCATGCAGCACCAGGTCCGGTTCGTCCCCCTGATACGCCTCGATGAGCTGCGGCAGCGCCTGGATGGCGTCGTCCAGGAACGGCTCGACGTTGTCGAGGAGAGTGGTCCCCCACGCCGACGGGTCGCTGTCGGGTGACGGCAGCGTCGTGCCGTACGGGACCGGCTCGGCACCCGTCTCGGCGATCACCTCCTTCAGGCGGGGAGGAACCGCGTACGTCACGCGGTGCCCTCGGGCGACGAGCTCCCGGATCACTTCGAGGCTCGGGTTCACATGCCCGTAGGCGGCGATGGAGAACATGCCGATATGGGCACGCCCGCCGTGCGTTCGGGTCGTCATGCCCTCACACTATGCGAGACGAACCGTCTCGTTCAACTTCTCTCCGAGCCCTACCTTCCCGGCCCGCCCGCCCCGCAGCAGCCGCGAGGCCCGCGACTGCGGCACGCTCAGCCATCAGCTTTCGCCACCCCCACGGGGCAGGACACCCCCGTCCCGCCCAGGCCGCAGTAACCCGCCGGGTTCTTGTCGAGGTACTGCTGGTGGTACGCCTCGGCCGGGTAGAAGGGGCGGGGGGCGGCGGGGAGGATTTCGGTGGTGATGTCGCCGTGGCCGGAGGCGTGGAGGACGGTGCCGTAGGCGTCGCGGGAGGCTTCGGCGGCCTGTTGCTGGGCGGGGGAGTGGGTGTAGATCGCCGAGCGGTACTGGGTGCCGACGTCGTTGCCCTGGCGGAAGCCCTGGGTGGGGTCGTGGGACTCCCAGAAGAGCTTCAGGAGCGCGGTGTACGGGACGACCGACGGGTCGAAGACGACGCGGACGGCCTCGGTGTGGCCGGTGTGGCCGCTGCACACCTCGTCGTAGGTGGGGTTGGGGGTGTGGCCGCCCTGGTAGCCGACGAGGGTGGTCCAGACGCCTTCGGTCTGCCAGAACTTCCGCTCGGCGCCCCAGAAGCAGCCCAGTCCGAAGTCGGCGGTCTCCAGGCCCTCCGGGTACGGGCCGAGCAGCGGGTTGCCGAGGACGGTGTGCCGGTCGGGGACGGTGAAGTCCGGTTCCGGGCGTCCCTTCAGGGCTTCCTCGGGGGTGGGGAGGTGGTTCTTGAAGCGGGAGAACAGCATCTGAGCGCTCCAGGGGAAGGTGAGGGAAGGCAGGGAGGGCGGCGGGAGGTGGGCGGCTGCGGTGGTTGTCGGGAACGGTCGGTGGAACGTTCCGTGGAACGTTCAGGGGGTGGTCGGCATTCCGGACGGTGGGGAGGCACCGGGGGGCCGGCGTTCAGGCCGGTGTGCAGGCAGGCGGGGACGCCGTGTGATGTGGGGCCGGAGTGGCGGATGCGGGTGTCAGTTGTGGGGGCGGAAGCCCGCCGAGGTGCCGCCGAGCTGTTCCCAGCCGGCGATGGCCAGGGCGCGGTAGGCGGCGTACTCGGCGGCGGGGCTGCGGCCGTAGGACCACGGGACGGCGCCCACGTGGCCGTCGACGAGGCGGAGCTGCTCCATCGCCTCGGCGTAGCGCTCGGCGCGGACCAGGAACCAGACGAGCAGATGGCGGACGTGCGGCGCCATGGGGTGGTCGGCGGGGGCCTCCCGGAGGGCGAAGTGGGCGCCCTCGATGGCGCGCTCGACGACCGCGCTCTGGAAGAGGCTGCGGACCATGTTGGCCTCGGGGAGGTGCTCGTAGACCGCGAAGAGCGGCAGGGCCGGCAGCAGGCTCTTCGCCGGGGCGTCGGCGGCCGCACGCGCGGCGAAGTCCTCGGCGTCCGCACGGGAGCCGTGCCACTTCTCCGACCAGTACGGGAGCGCCGCCAGATGCGCGCCCATGTGGTGCGGCGCCCGCTGGCGGACCTTGGCCCAGAGCTCTTCGTAGTCGGCGCGGCGCTCGCCCAGGCCGCGGGCGACGGCCAGCTCCGTGATGTACGGGATCGGGCTGCCGGGGGCCAGCAGCGCCGCGTCCCGGCAGACCGTACGGGCCTCCTCCAGGATCATGCGGAAGTCCTGCGAGCCGGGGTCCCGCAGCGCCTGGACGACCAGGAACTGGGCGTGGGTCTGGGCGCCGCCGGGGTCCTTGGGGGCCTCGGCGCGCCAGGTGCGCAGCCAGATGCCGCCGGTCCGGACACCGCCGGGGGCGGCGGGGTCCGGGGGCGTCTCCGCGAGCTCGAACGCGGCCGCGCCGGCCAGCGTCTGCACCCGCTGCCAACGCAGCTCCCAGTCGTCCCCGGTGGCCCGGAGCAGCTCGGCGGCCGGCCGCCAGTCGTGCGTGCGGCGCATCTCGGCGAGCGCCCCGGCCAGCTCCTCGTCGGGGCCGGGCAGCCGGGCGTCGAGCTGCTCCAGGGGCACGAAGCCGTAGCCGGCCATCGGGTCGGCGGCCACCGCGAGGCCCCGTTCGGTGTGCTGGACGGCCCTCCGGCGCCGCATCCAGGGGAGGAAGACCAGACCGCCGATGGCGATCGCGGCGAAGAGCAGCAGTAGAGCGTCCATGTGGTGTCCCGGTAGGTGGTGTGTCCCGGTAGGGGCGGTACGTGGGTGTTCCGTCGGTTCTGTCGGGGGGCGGGGTGGCGGGTGGGAGACCGCCGGGCGGACGGTGCGGCGGCGGTATGGCCGCAGCCCGGTGCGCGGCCCGCACGTGCCGGCCGCCGAGCGGTCTCCCGTTGTCTCGTTCTCTCGTATGTATCCACTATCGAGTGAAGCGATAAGTTCCGGAAAGTTCGGTCGCGCGGCCGACTACCCTCGGCAGGCATGAGCGATCAGCGCGACAAGCGCCACCAGCACTTCGAAACCCTTGCCATCCATGCAGGTCAGGAGCCCGACCAGGCGACCGGCGCGGTGGTACCGCCCATTTACCAGGTTTCCACTTACAAGCAGGACGGCGTGGGCGGCCTCCGCGGCGGCTACGAGTACAGCCGCAGCGCCAACCCGACCCGCACCGCCCTGGAGGAGAACCTCGCCGCCCTCGACGGCGGCCGCCGCGGCCTGGCCTTCGCCTCCGGCCTCGCCGCCGAGGACTGCCTGCTGCGCACCCTGCTCGCGCCGGGCGACCACGTCGTGATCCCGAACGACGCCTACGGCGGCACGTTCCGCCTGTTCGCGAAGGTCGTCGAGCGGTGGGGCGTGGAGTGGTCGGTGGCCGACACCTCCGACCCGCAGGCCGTCCGGGACGCGCTGCGGCCCCGTACGAAGGCGATCTGGGTGGAGACGCCCAGCAACCCGCTGCTCGGCATCAGCGACATCGCGGCGCTCGCCGGGGTCGCCCGCGACGCCGGGGCCCGCCTGGTGGTCGACAACACCTTCGCCAGCCCCTACCTCCAGCAGCCGCTGGCCCTCGGAGCCGACGTGGTGGTCTACTCCACCACCAAGTACATGGGCGGCCACTCGGACGTGGTCGGCGGCGCGCTGGTCGTCAACGACGACACCCTCGGCGAGGAGCTGGCCTACCACCAGAACGCGATGGGTGCGATCGCCGGGCCGTTCGACGCCTGGCTGGTGATGCGCGGCATCAAGACGCTGGCCGTCCGGATGGACCGGCACAGTGCCAACGCGGCGCGCGTCGCCGAGCTGCTGACCTCCCACGAGAAGGTCACCCGGGTCTACTACCCGGGGCTGCCCGAGCACCCCGGCCACGAGATCGCCGCCAAGCAGATGCGGTCCTTCGGCGGCATGGTGTCGTTCCAGGTGGCGGGCGGCGAGGAGGCGGCGGTGGAGGTCTGCAACCGCGCCAAGCTGTTCACCCTCGGGGAGTCGCTGGGCGGCGTGGAGTCGCTGATCGAGCACCCGGGGCGGATGACGCACGCCTCGACGGCCGGTTCGGCGCTGGAGGTCCCGGCCGACCTGGTGCGCCTCTCGGTCGGCATCGAGTCCGCCGACGACCTGCTGGCCGACCTCACGCAGGCGCTGGGCTGAGCCGGTCCGGGGCGCGGGCCGGCCTCGGAGGCGCGCCCTGCTCCGGGGACGTCGTCCCGCGCCACCCCGGCCCGTGGGCCCGGGTGGCGCGCCGGCGCCACCCCGGCCCACCCGTCAATACCCCTCGACCGGTGGGGTGGTGCGGGCCGGTGGTGGGCGCCAGGGCTGGTCGACTCCCGCCCAGGTGAGGAGGGCCAGCAGCGCCAGCAGGACGAGCAGCGATCCGCCGCGGTGCAACAGGCGCCGCCGGACCAGCAGTCGGTGGCCCCGGGCGGCGGCCCGTGCGGCCAGGTCCGGGGGAACGGACGGATACGGCCCGGCCCGCAGCATCCGGCGGGCCTCGGTCTCCTTGCGGTCCGGTGCCCGCCACTCCGGCCGCCCGGTCTCCTGCGGCGGCGTGCTCCATCCGGTCACGGGGGCGCCCGACCGCGTCATGTCCGGCTCGGCGCCGCCCGACCGCACCGTGTCACGCCACATCGCGTCCCTCGACGCGGAGTCCCTCGAAGCCGCACCACGCGGCGCCGCCTCCCGCCGTGTCGCGTCCCCCTCCGGTCCGCTCATGGCAGTGCCGTGGCCGGTTCCGGTCCGTGGCTGCGCAGTTCGGCGACGGCGTGCCGGCAGAGGGTGCTCACCCGCTCTGCGGGCAGCCCGAGTTGGGCCGCGGTCTGCTCCTCGGCCACGTCCTCGTGGAGCCGGAGTACGAGCACCAGGCGCTCGCGCGGAGTCAGCCGGGCGAGCAGCCCGCCCCGCGGCCGGCGATGCCGCCACGCGGTGTGCGCGAAGGATGTGGCAAGCTCCCGCCGGGCCAACTCGTAGGGATCTTCGCCGCACAGCCGGTCCCAGCCGGCGTACGTCCGCGCCAGCGCGACGAGCAGCAACTCCTCGGCCACCGGGGCCGGTCGGCCCGCGGGCTCGCCGGTGAGCAGCGCGGCGGCGTGCAGCAGTCGGCCCGCCGCGCCCGCGGTGAACGCCTCGAACTCCCGGGCCCGGTGCCGCTCCCGCGCCCACCGTCGCTCTCCCACCGCGCCCTCCTGGATGACGGACGTCCGGCGCCCCGGCTCCATGGCGGCGGCACCCGCCGCGCCCGGTACCCAGCACCCGTCGGACCGCCGCCAGGGCGCCCTGGCCCCATGGCACGGCAGTCCGCGGCCGGGGTCAAGAGGTGTGCCGGGAGGTGTGACACATGCCCGGCCCGGAACGGCGCGCGCCCGCACCACCGCCGTGGCCGGGCCCCCGCCCCCGGCCATGGTTCTCACCCGGTTCCGCGCCCCCGCACGCGCCCGCCACCCCCGTCAGGACGACGTAGGAGGCCCGGCCGGTGACAGGGCGGTGATTTCGGCGAGGGAGGTGTTGAAGCGCGTCAGGAGCGTGGTGAACGCGTCGCGCTCCTCCTCGGTCCACTTCTCCGTCACCATCGCCATCAGCGCGCGCCGGGAGGCCCGTACCTCCTCCAGGCGGGCGAGGCCGCGCTCGGACAGTTCGAGGACCACGGCGCGGCCGTCCTCGGGGTGGGTGGTGCGGCTGACCAGTCCGGCGTCGACCAGGGGCGCGACCTGCCGGGTAACGGTCGAGGAGTCGATCCCCATCCCGCAGGCCAGGGCCTTGACGCCCATCGGGCCTTCCTGGTCGAGGCGGTTGAGGAGCAGATAGGCGGCGCGGTCCATGGAGTTGCGCGCCTGCCCGACGCCGCCGAGCCTGCTCTGTTCGGCGCGGCGGGCGAAGACGGCCACTTGGTGCTGCAGCGCGTCGAGAAGAGCGGTGTCGGTGTGGGTCGTCATGTCCGGAGAGGTGGGCATGGCCGGGGCTCGCTTCAAAAGGAGTGGGCATGGATGGGGAAGACAGGGTACGCGGCGCCGGCCCGGCCCGTACTGGCGCTGCCGCGTACGGCTCCTTCCGTACGGCCGCGGCGGCCCTTCCGGCCCCCGGTGTCCGCCATCCGGCCGGAAAAGACCGGTAGGTGGCCGAACTGCGAGACTGGCCGCATGGCCGACCACACGCCGCATACGCCGTCCCAGCCTCCGGGGTCCGCGACCGCCGCACCGGCGGCGCTCGCCGGGATCACGGTCGACGACGTGCGCGCGGCGCAGAAACTGCTCTCCGGGGTGTCACGGACCACGGTCATGGAGGGCAGCCGCTATCTGTCGCGGCTGGTGGGCGCCCCCGTCCACCTGAAGTGCGAGAACCTCCAGCGCACCGGCTCGTTCAAGATCCGCGGCGCGTATGTGCGGATCGCCGGGCTCTCGGCGGAGCAACGGGCCGCCGGCGTGGTGGCGGCCAGCGCCGGAAACCACGCGCAGGGGGTGGCCCTCGCGGCGTCCCTGCTGGGCGTGGCCTCCACGGTCTTCATGCCGGTCGGCGCCCCGCTGCCGAAGGTCGCCGCCACCCGCGAGTACGGCGCCGAGGTCCGGCTGCAGGGCCAGGTCGTGGACGAGACGCTGGCCGCCGCCCAGGAGTACGCGCGAAAGACCGGCGCGGTCTTCATCCACCCCTTCGACCACCGCGACATCATCGCCGGTCAGGGCACGGTCGGCCTGGAGATCCTCGAACAGTGCCCGGAGGTGCGCACCGTCGTCGTCGGGATGGGCGGCGGCGGTCTGGCCGCGGGCGTCGCCCTCGCGGTCAGGGCGCTGCGGCCGGACGTGCGGGTGGTCGGGGTGCAGGCCGCGGCCGCCGCCTGCTACCCGCCGTCGCTGGCCGTCGGGCGCCCGGTGGCGATCGACCCGCTGGCGACGATGGCGGACGGGATCAAGGTGGGGCGGCCCGGCGACGTGCCGTTCGGCATCGTGCGGGAGCTGGTGGCCGAGGTCCGCACGGTCACCGAGGACGAGCTGTCCAGCGCCCTGCTGCTGTGCCTGGAGCGGGCCAAGATGGTGGTGGAGCCGGCCGGCGCGAGCCCGGTCGCGGCGCTGCTGTCCGCGCCCCGCTCCTTCGAGGGCCCGGTCGTCGCGGTGCTCTCCGGCGGCAACGTCGATCCGCTCCTGATGCAGCGGATCCTCCGCCACGGCATGGTCGCCGCCGGCCGCTATCTCTCGTTCCGGGTCCGCCTCACCGACCGCCCGGGCGCGCTGGCCAACCTCCTCGGCGTGCTCACCGTGGCCGACGCCAACGTCCTGGACGTCGGGCACGTCCGCATCGACCCCCGGCTCGGCCTCACCGAGGTCGAGGTCGAACTGCACCTGGAGACCAAGGGGCCCGAGCACTGCGCCGAGGTGACCGAGGCGCTGCGCGAGGCCGGTTACGACGTGGTCGCGCTCTGAAGCGGCGGGGCGGCCGGCCCGCCGCCCACGCTTGGCGATGCAGCGCGTCCACGGTGGGATTCGCGTGGCTTTCGCGGTGGGTTTCGGGACGGCGCCGAAGCGTGCGGCTCCCGTAAGCCGAATGTCAGGCCGAGTAAGCCTCCAAAACGTACGATTCGGCATGTCCGCCCAATCCGCCGCGGCGATCGCAGTGACCGCACCGGCCCGACCGAATCAACCGACCCACCGACCCGATCGACCCGACCTGGAAGCAAGCCCACTCCATGGGGGTATCCATATGCCAGGCGCCATTTACGCCGAAGGTCTGGTGAAGACGTTCGGCGAGGTGAGGGCGCTGGACGGCGTCGACCTCGACGTTCCCGAAGGCACCGTCCTCGGACTGCTCGGCCCGAACGGTGCCGGCAAGACCACCACCGTCCGGGTCCTGACGACCCTGCTGCGGCCCGACCGGGGCACCGCGCGGGTCGCCGGCATCGACGTGCTCGCGCATCCCGACGCGGTGCGCCGCTCCATCGGCCTCTCCGGTCAATTCGCCGCCGTCGACGAGTACTTGACGGGCCGGGAGAACCTGGTGATGGCCGGGCGGCTCTACCAGATGGGCGGGCGCGCGGCCAAGCGCCGGGCCGACGAGCTCCTGGAGCGGTTCAACCTCGCCGACGCCGCCGACCGCACCGCCAAGACCTACTCCGGCGGTATGCGCCGCCGGCTCGACCTGGCCGCCGCGCTGGTCGTCAGCCCGCCCGTGATGTTCATGGACGAGCCGACCACCGGCCTGGACCCGCGCAACCGCCAGGCGCTCTGGGACGTCATCCAGGAGCTGGTCGCCGGCGGCACCACCCTGCTGCTCACCACCCAGTATCTGGAGGAGGCCGACCGGCTCGCGCACGACATCTGCGTCGTCGACCACGGCAAGGTCATCGCCCGCGGCACCTCCGACCAGCTCAAGGCCCGCACCGGCGGCGAGCGGATCGAGGTCGTGGTGCACACGCCCGAGCAGCTGACCGTGGCGGAGGAGGTGCTGCGCGCGGTCGCCAAGGGCGAGGGCGCGGTCGAGCAGCACACCCGGAAGCTCACGTTCCCGGTGACCGGCGGCGCCAAGCTGCTCGCCGAGGTCATCCGCGAACTGGACACCCGCGCGGTGGAGATCGACGACATCGGGCTGCGCCGCCCGACCCTCGACGACGTCTTCATCGCGCTGACCGGGCACGCCGCCGAGACGGAGACGGAGACGGCGAACGGCGAGGCCGACGGCGCCGAGGCCGGTGCGGTGGGCTCGAAGGAGGGCGTGCGATGAGTGCGGTCGGTCATACGGCGGGCGAGGCGGTCGCCCGGGGAACCCGGAAGGAGCCGGCGAAGTGAGCGGCATCAGCGACTCCCTGGTCATCGCCCGCAGGAACGTAACTCGCATGGTCCGGATTCCCGAGGTCTTGGTGTTCGGGCTGATCCAGCCGATCATGTTCGTGGTGCTGTTCAGCTACGTGTTCGGCGGCTCCATCAACGTCCCGGGCGCGGGCATCAGCCCCTCCGGATACCGCGAGTTCCTGATGGCCGGGATCTTCGCCCAGACCGTCACCTTCGCCACCGCCGGAGCGGGCGCGGGGATCGCCGACGACATGCACAAGGGGCTGATCGACCGCTTCCGCTCGCTGCCCATGGCCCGTGGCGCGGTGCTCACCGGACGCACCCTCGCCGACCTGGTGCAGACCGCGCTGACCCTGGTGGTGCTCGCACTGGTCGCCCTCCTGGTCGGCTGGCGCGTCCACGAGAACTTCGGCAACGTGCTCGCCGGTTTCGGCCTGCTGCTCCTGCTGGGTTACGCGTTCTCCTGGATCGGCGCCCTGATCGGGCTGAGCGTGCGCACCCCCGAGGCCGCCACCTCCGGCGGGCTGCTCTGGCTGTTCCCGCTGACGTTCATCTCGAACGCGTTCGTGCCCAGCGACAACATGCCGACGGTGCTGCGGCACTTCGCCGAGTGGAACCCCTTCAGCTCCACCGTGCAGGCGGCGCGGGAGCTCTTCGGCAACATCCCGCAGGGCTATCCGGTGCCGGACGCCTGGCCCATGCAGCACCCGGTGCCGGCCTCGGCGCTCTGGTCCGTCGTGATCATCGTGGTCTTCCGGACGCTGGCGGTCCGCAAGTACCGCTCGGCGTCCGCCTGATCGGCGACCGCCCGACGCCCGGGCCGCCGGCTCAAGGTCCGGCCGGCGCCCCGCCCGCACACGCGGAAGCGGCCCGGAACAGTGTGCTCCGGGCCGCTTCCGCTGGGCTTGGGGGATCCGTGTGCCGCGCCGCTCAGCCGGAGTAGGGCTTGGCGTCGAGGATCTTCACGGTCGCCTTCTTGCCGTTGGGCAGCTCGTACTCGGCGTCGGCGCCGATCTTCTTGCCGTTCACGCCGTTCCCCAGCGGCGACTGCGGGGAGTACGTCTCGATGTCCGTGCTCGCGTACTCCCGCGAGGCCAGCAGGAACCGCAGGGTGTCGTCCGGGTCTCCGTCGAACGCGATGGTGACGACCATGCCGGGGGCGACCGTGCCGTCGGCCTTGGGGGCTTCGCCGACCTTCGCGGACTCCAGCAGCTGCTTGAGCTGGCGGACGCGCAGCTCCTGCTTGCCCTGCTCCTCCTTGGCCGCGTGGTACCCGGCGTTCTCCTTCAGGTCACCTTCCTCGCGGGCCGCCTGGATCTTCTCGGTGATCTCGGCGCGTGCGGGACCAGACAGGTACTCCAGCTCGGCCTTGAGCTGGTCATACGCCTCCTGGGTCAGCCAGGTGACGTTCTCGCTGGTCTGGGTCACAGGTGCTCCTCGTCGGTACTGGGGATAAATCAAACGCCCTACCAGGAAGGTTTGCGCCTTCACAGGTGGGCGAAACCACGAGCCTAACAATTCCGGCACAAAAGGGGGAAGAGGAATTTCACAGTGTTGGCGCGCGATTGCATCGTCGCTGATCAGGGGCGATCGGGCCGGGCGCGGGGGTCGACCGTTCGAGTCACCAGGGCCTTCCGCACGGCGCGGGCGCGACGTCCCGCCGGGCCGCGCCGGCCCCCGCCGGGGTCAGCCCTTGCCGGCCGCGGAGCCGGTGCAGCCGACCAGGACGGCGTTGGTCGCCCGCTTCGTGGTGCGCAGCGTGACCTCGGTGTCGACCTGGCCGGAGCGCTGGTCGACGGTCACGTCCTTGCGGCCGACCTCGGAGCCGTCGGTGGCCTGCGAACGGACCGTGCACACGCCGGTGTCGTCCGTGCCCTTGACCACTTCGAGGTGGACCTTGACCTCGTGGTCGGAGACCGCGTCCCAGGTGATGATCCGGCCGCTGAGGTCCTGCCCGGAGATGTACGAGACGCCCAGCCAGCCGACCACGCCGAGCAGCAGCACACCGAGCACCGAGCCGACGATCTTGAGTTTGCGGTCCGCGCGCTGGTCCGCGGAGCGGCCGTAGCGTCCCTCGGGGAGCCCTTCGCGCACCGCGGTCATGATCCATCCTCCTGCTCGGGACCGGGAAGCGTCGGACCCCCGGGGGGTCCCCGCCCCAGGGAATACAGCGCCCCCTCGCTTCGGTCACTATAGGAGGCATCTTCTCCGGCCTTTCACTGAGGATCGAGTCTTGACTGAGCAGCTGCGATTGATGGCGGTCCACGCCCACCCCGACGACGAGTCGAGCAAGGGTGCGGCCACCATGGCCAAGTACGTGTCCGAGGGGGTGGACGTGCTGGTCGTCACCTGCACAGGGGGCGAGCGGGGGTCCATCCTCAACCCCAAGCTCCAGGGGGACCCGTACATCGAGGAGCACATCCACGAGGTGCGCAGGAAGGAAATGGACGAGGCCCGGGAGATCCTGGGCGTCAAGCAGGAGTGGCTGGGCTTCGTCGACTCCGGGCTGCCCGAGGGCGACCCGCTGCCGCCGCTGCCCGAGGGCTGCTTCGCCCTCCAGGACGTCGAGGCCGCGGCCGAGCGCCTGGTGAAGCTGATCCGTGAGTTCAAGCCGCAGGTCATCACCACCTACGACGAGAACGGCGGCTACCCGCACCCGGACCACATCATGACCCACAAGATCACGATGGTGGCCTTCGAGGCGGCCGGCGACCCGGAGAAGTACCCGGAGGCCGGCGAGCCCTGGCAGCCGCAGAAGCTCTACTACAACCAGGGCTTCAACAAGCCGCGCACCATCGCGCTGCACGAGGCGCTGCTGGAGCGCGGCATGGAGTCGCCCTACGGCGAGTGGCTGGAGCGCTGGAAGCAGTTCGAGCGCCGCGAGCGCACGCTGACCACCTACATCCCCTGCGCCGACTTCTTCGAGATCCGTGACAAGGCGCTGATCGCCCACGCCACCCAGATCGACCCCGACGGCGGGTGGTTCCGGGTGCCGATGGACATCCAGCGCGAGGTCTGGCCGACGGAGGAATACGAGCTCGCGAAGTCCCTCGTGGACACTTCGCTCCCCGAGGACGACCTCTTCGCGGGCATCCGCAACAATTGAGCCCATGATGAGCGCGACCAGCACCCTCGCCCTGACGCACTTCGTCACCCTTGCCGACAACTTCGACAAGGACAAGGTGACCCCCGGCGTCCTCGGCTTCATCGTCTTCGCGGTCATCGGCGGTGCCGTGTGGCTGCTGATGAAGTCCATGAACAAGCACATGCGCAAGGTGGACTTCGAGGAGACCCCGGAGGACGGCCGGGCGGACACCACCGCCCCGGCCGCCGCGGCCCCGAAGCCGAAGACCAGCTGACGGCCCGGCGCCGGGGCACCAGGTCCCGGGGCACGGGCGTGCGCACCGGGCGGCGGCCGGTGGACCGATCCGGCGGCCCACCGGGCCGAGCGGTCGGCGAGCCGTGTCGCGGGCCGGGGCTCTCGCCTGCCCCGACGGGTGGCACGCCCCGCCGTCACGCCGCGGCCGCCGTCACCGCGCCGCCGGTGTCACTCCGCGGCCGCGGACGCCGCGGTTATCGCCATGATCTCCCTGGCCTGGCGGTCCGGCACCATGCCGAGCCGCCAGCCCTGCCATCCCGTCTCCGGCTCGATCCCGCGCTCCAGCAGCAGCGCGAAGGTCTGCGCGGACTCCGCCAGCTTGGCGTCCCGGCCGTCGTGCCGCTCCTGCACCAGCTGCGCCAGCTCCTCCTGGGCCACCGCCGTGCCGATCACCGAACCGCCCGGTGAGGCGAACGGCAGCAGCGTGCACCGCAGGAACCGCGCCCAGTCCGCACCGCGCCGGTCGCCGTAGCCGGCGAAGAGCTCCGCGGCCTCGTCGGCCAGCGCCAGTGCCTGGGCGGCCCGGCCGTTGCCGGCGTCGACGACCACCAGCTCCAGCAGCGACCACGCCTCGCCGTGCGCCACCCCGATCCGCTGGAAGTCCTTCCGGGCGTCCTGGAGCAGCTGCCGGGCGAAGCCGCTGTTGCGCAGCGAACCGGTCTGCTCGGCCCGCAGGTCCCGGGTCACCCGGCCCGCGTGGTGCCGGGCGCAGGCCAGGCCGTAGGCGTCCTGCATGCGGCTGAACATGTTGCGCGCACGCTCCAGCTGGCGGAGCGCCGCATCGCGCTCACCGCGCTCCTCCAGCGCCTGGCCCAGGTGGTACATCGTCCACGCCTCGCCGCGGACGTCCTCGTGCTGGCGGTGCAGCGGCAGCGCGCGATGCAGCTGGTCGGCGGCCGGGCCGGGATCACCGGCCACCAGGCGGGCCCGCGCCAGCTGGGTCATCGCCCAGGCCGTGCCGCGGTCGTCGTGCGTGCGGCCGTACAGCTCCAGCGCGGACGTCAGCGCCTCCTCGGCGCGCGGGACGTCGCCCTGCCGCAGATGGACCTGGCCGAGCTGGAAGTGCGCCCACGCCTGGCCGTGCAGGCTCTCGCTCTCCTCATGGAGCGCCATCGACTCCCGCAGCATCTCCAGGGCCTCGGGGAGCCGGCCCCGGTCGCGCTCCACCGCGGCCAGCGCGTGCAGCGTCCAGGCACGGTCGCCGCGCATCTCCGGGCCGGCCTGGAGATCCAGCGCCTCCCGCAGCTTGGCCGCGGCCTCGGTGAGGCTGCCCTGCTGCTGGAGGGTGATGCCCAGATCGCGCAGCGCGCGGGCCGCGCCCACCGGGTGCTGCGCCTCGAAATAGAGGTCGACCACCGACGACAGCGTCGTCCGGGCGCGGTCCAGCTCGCCCAGTTGGCGGGCCGCGACGCCGGTCCGCCACTGCACCGAGCGCACCAGCAGCCCCTGGCCCGCCGCCTGGGTCAGCTCGCTCAGCTCGCCCAGCCGGTAGAGGTCGCCGCGCAGCAGGCAGTAGTCGCACAGCGCGCCCAGCAGATGCGAGACGGCGTCCTGGTCGACCTCCTGGTCGGCGTGGCGGAGGGCGGCGGTGATGAAGCTGGTCTCGTCGTCCAGCCACTGGAGGGCCGCGTCCAGGGACGGGAAGCCGTGCGGGCCGAAGCGGTCGGCGCGGGTGGAGGTGTTGCCGTCGACCAGCCGGATCACCGCGTCGGCCAGCTCGGCATAGCCGCGGATCAGCCGTTCCTGGGCGGCGGCGCGCTCGGCCGGCTCCTCCTCGTCCGTCAGCCGGGCGTGCGCGAAGCGGTGCACCAGGGGGTGCAGGCGGTAGCGGGCGCCGCGGACGTGCTCCAGCAGGCCGGCCCCGGCCAGCTCCGTCAGCCGGCGCTTCGCCTCAGCGTCGGGGACGCCCAGCAGCGCGGCCGCGGCGGCGACGCCCAGGCTCGCCCGCCCCACCAGGGCCAGCCGGCGCAGCAACTGCCGGGCCTGCGGCGGCTGGTCGGCATAGCGCAGCGCCAGCACCCGCTCCACCGGTCCCGCGGTGTCGGCCGCCGCCAGCTCGTCGGCCAGCGCGGCGGCGGAGCGGTCGCCCAGCGCGGAACCGGCCGCGCGCAGGGCCAGCGGCAGGCCGGCGCACAGCTCGGAGATCCGGTCGAGCGCCTGCGCGTCGTACGGACCCGCGCCGTCCGCCGCCTCCGGCCCGGAGGGGGCCGCCGACCGCAGCAGCTCCTCCACGCCCGCCGCGTCCAGCGCGGCCACCGGGAGGTGGTGCACCCGCGCCGCCAGCTCCGCGGGGAGCTCCAGCGGCGTACGGGACGTGACCAGGACCAGGCTGTCGGAGCGCTCCGGCACCAGGGCCCGCACCTGCTCGGCGTCCGAGGCGTCGTCCAGCAGCACCGCCACCGGGAGCCCCGTCAGATGCTGGTGGTAGATCTCGGTGAGCCGGCGGACGTGCTGCTCCTGGGAGGGGCGCTCGCGGAAGAGCAGCTGCTCGCGCGGCGCGCCGAGGCGGTTGAGCAGGTGCAGCAGCGCGTCCCGGGTCGGCAGCGGCACCTCGCCGGGGGTGTCGCCGCGCAGATCCACCAGGCACGCGGCGCGGAACTGATCCCGCAGCTGATGCGCCGCCCGCACCGCCAGCGCCGTCCGCCCCGAGCCGGGCTCGCCGTGCAGCACCACCACCGTCGGCCGGGTCTCTGTGCTCGCCCGGCCGGCCTGCACCCACTGGACGATCCGCGCCAGCTCCGCCCGGCGGCCGGCGAACGGGCCGTCCGGCTGCGGGAGTTGGGTGAACGACCGGTCCAGGACCGACCGCCGGCGGGCCGCCGCGCTGCGGTCCGCGCCGCGCAGCTGCGGGCCCCGTGAGCCCTTCCCCGCCGACTGGGCCGTGGACGGGCCACCGCCCCGCGCCGCCGCGGTCAGCATCCGCTGCTGGTCCAGGAACGGCCGGACGCCGCGCACCTCCAGCGCCGTCAGCCACTGGAGCCGCAACTGCTCCGGGCCGCCGGGCTGGCCCCGCATGCCGGCCTGGCGGTGGG
This sequence comes from Streptomyces sp. BHT-5-2, assembly GCF_019774615.1. Lineage (NCBI taxonomy): Bacteria > Bacillati > Actinomycetota > Actinomycetes > Kitasatosporales > Streptomycetaceae > Streptomyces > Streptomyces sp. BHT-5-2. Next base: position 2,453,573 of record NZ_CP081496.1, read on the forward strand.
CCGCGGGGAGGTGGCCGGCGGTCAGCTTCACGACCGTGGCCGCCGCGCCCGCCACCAGGGCCGCGGCGCCCGCACCGAGCGCCGGCCCGCCGCCCGTGCCGTACGCCAGATCCACCCCCAGGGCGGCCGCCGCGGCCACCGCGGACGCCACCACCGGGGTGGCCAGCTCCTTGCGTGACAGCCGCTGGGCCAACGGCCGCCGGCCGGCCGCCGCCTCGTCAAGCGCGCGCGAGTACGCCCCGTACTCCTCCGCCGCGGCGGCGGCCAGCTCGTCCAGGGCCGCCCGGGCCCTGCCCAGCAGCGCCGGCCCGTCGAGCCGGCCGCCCGAGCGGCGCACCTCCTCCTCGACCGTCCGCACCAGCAGCGCGTCCGCGTCCTTGCGGTGGCCGTCGCGCAGCTCTGCCCCTTCGCCCGGCATGTCCTTCCCCCTCCAGCAGTCGCCAGCAGTCCTGGCGGACCATCAGTCGCCGGCGGCTCACCGGAACACGCCCGCGCCGGCCCGTGCCGCCGCGGCTCGCCCCGGCGTGATCACCGCCGTACGGACAGTCTTCCGCGCCCGGACCGATTCCGGCAGGGCTGTGGACAACGCCCGCCTCTCCCGGCACCCGCGGCCCCGTTGGAAGAGGACGGCCTCATGCCGAACCGCCTGGCTCATGAGACTTCCCCATATCTGCTCCAGCACGCCGACAACCCCGTCGACTGGTGGCGCGCCACCGCTTCAGGTCGGCGAACGCGTGCTCGTTCGCGGCGCGTTCGCGGGCGATGAGCTTGTTCGCCTCCTTCTGGGCCTTGGTGAGGCGGTGGCCCCGGCTTGCGCGGTAGCCGGTCAGGACGACGGGGTTGTCCGGGGCGTCGTCGAGGCCGTGGGAGCCGAGGTCGGCGAAGGCGGCCGGACCGGCTGCGCGCGGGCGGCGGTGACGTCGTGGGTGCGGCCCGGCCGGGTGGCCGAAACCCGTATCAGGTTGCCGTGTTCGTCGGTCGGCGCGAGCAGGTGCAGCCCGTGTTGTTTCCTCTTGTTCCTCTTGCCGGAATGGTTCTTGCGGTCCTCGCGTCCGCGGCGGCGCTGGGTGGGGATGAGGGTGCCGTCGACAAGCACCACCGTGGCGCCCCGTCTCGCGGTCTTCTGGAGCGCGCGCTCCCGGCGTTCGGCACGGGCGGCCAGGAGGTGGATGGCCTCGAACAGCCGGTGCCGCACCGCCGAGGCCGCCACCGCGTAGGCGCCGGCTGTGTCCGCGAGGCGTTGGTCAGGGTGGAGCACAGCGAGCACGGCCAGAGCGATCTGGTGCGGGGCCACTGGCTCGGCGGGAAGAACCGCGCCTGCACAACGGAACGGCCGCGGCGCTAACTTACCTGTTGGCAAGTTTGTTGTTGACGCCCCATGGGTGGGGTCCTATCGTTCAAACGATCAAACCTACCTGTTGGCAAGTAAGCCGGGCGGGCACTCTCGTCCTGTGGCAAGGAGGCGAAGGCTGTGGACCAAGTGCGGTCAGAGGAAGGACTTCCGTCGGAGGAGTCGCCTCCGCAACTGCGGGGCGGCCGGTTATACCTGGTCCTGAGCGCGGCCGTGATCGCCATGCTGCTGGGCTCCCTGGACGGCACCATCCTCGGTACGGCCATGCCCAGGATCGTCGGCGAACTGGGCGACGTCGACCGACTTTCGTGGGTGGTCACGGCCTACATGCTCGCCATCGCCATCTCGACCCCGGTATGGGGAAAGGTCAGCGACATGTGGGGGCGCAAGGGCGCTTTCATGGCCTCTGTCGCCGTTTTCCTGCTTGGTTCGATACTGTCCGGACTTTCCCAGAGTGTGATGGAGCTGGTCGCCTTCCGGGTGCTGCAGGGGCTGGGCGGCGGCGGCCTGATGGTCGGCGCCATGGCGGTCATCGGAACCGTCATCCCACTGCGTCAGCAGGGCCGGTACCAGGGCGTGATCTCCGCTGTGATGGGTCTGGCCATGATCAGTGGGCCGCTCTTCGGCGGCATCATCACCGACCGCCTCGGCTGGCGCTGGTGCTTCTACGTGAACGTCCCGCTGGGCGTCGCCGGGATACTGATGATGTCGGTCCTGCGCCTGCCCAGGCAGCGCTCCCGTGCCCGGATCGACTACGGCGGGGTGATGCTGCTGACCGTCGCGATCATGGCCGCTGTGCTGGTGACCACATGGGGCGGACGGGACTACAGCTGGGGCTCGCCCATGGTGCTCACGCTCATCGGCGTGGCGGTGCTCGCCGTGGCGGCCCTCCTGTACGTGGAGCGGAGGGTGGCCGAACCGATGCTTCCACTGGGGTTGTTCGCCAGCCGGAACTTCTCCCTGGTCACCGTGATCGGTTTCCTCCTGGGGTGCGTGATGACCAGCGGCATCACGTTCCTGCCGATCTTCCAGCAGGTCGTCCAGGGTGCCTCGGCCACCAACTCCGGGCTGTTGCTGCTGCCCATGTTCGGCTCCATGGTGATCGTGAGCGCGTTCATGGGACGGGCGATCACCAACACGGGCAGGTACAAGGCCTTCATCGTCTCGGGCGGCGGGTTGCTCGCTGTCGCCACCCTGCTGCTCAGCCGCATGACCATCGGGACCGCCCCCGCGCTCTCCGCGGTCTTCATGGCCGTACTCGGCGCGGGCATCGGCCTGTTGACGCAGACGACGATCCTCGTCTCGCTGCAGAGCGCCGACGTCCGCAACATCGGTGTGGCCTCTTCCACGGCAACCCTCGCCCGCACCCTCGGCAGTTCCGTCGGCGTCGCCGTCAGCGGCACGATGTTCGCGAGCGGTGTGGCGCGAGTGCCCGGCGGCGACTCGGCCGCTCGGCCGGATCCGGCTGTTCTGCAGAAGCTTCCGCACGCGGCCCGTACGGCGTACGAGCACGGGGTCGTCGACGGGACGGGACGGGTGTTCCTCCTCGCCGGCGTGCTCTCCCTCGTCGCGGTGGTGGCCGCGCTTCTGGTGCGCGAGGTCCCGCTGCGCGCGTCGAACGGCCCGCAGTCCGAACCCGCCGACAGCCCGGGCACCGCGGGGCTGGACGCCACTTCGAGCGACCCGGCCGAGGACGGGGCCGCGGAACCCCGCGGCGCGGAGGGCTCCCCGCGGCCGGACCGGCGCGGGACGCGGACGGACGCGTCCGCTCTCGACTGATCGATCGCGTATGCCTGTTGCCGGCTGTGACCGGCGGTGGCCCGTTTACATCGGTGGTGTTGACCGTGCGAAATGGGCGACGATGCTCTGTGCCGGGAATCGCCCCGCGCACCGGCGGTGGTTCCGTCCCACACGGGTCGTGAGCCCCGCCGGTGCGCGGGCGACGTCTGGGACGGGTCGTTGAGCACCGGAAAGTGGGGGTTGTATGGCACAACAAGTCAGAGGGCTGAAGACCAGTCGCCTGATCGTCGAGACGGCGGCGCAGGTCTTCTGCGAGCGGGGGTACGAAGGGACGAGCACCACCGAAATCCTGTCCCGGTGCCATGTGACCAGGGGCGCCTTGTACTTCCACTTCGCCTCGAAGCAGGACCTCGCCCTCGCGGTGCTCACGGAGGGGAGCGATGTCCTGCTGCCGTCGCGGCGCCGGCTGGTGCTGCAGAGCCTGATCGACTTCAGCCTGGAGCACGCGTACCGGCTGCAGACGGACGTGGTGACGCGCGCCTCCGTACGCCTGCGAACGGAGCTGGAGTACCAGGGCGCGGTGCTGCCCGAGGGGGGCGATGTGCGTGAGGTGATCCTGGGGCTGCTGCGTGAGGCGGAGGAGGCCGGCGAGATCGTGCCCAGCGCCGACCCCGGTGAGGTCGCGGATGTGCTGGTGGGGTCGTGCGCGTCCGTGAGCCTGTTCCGGGTGGGCCAGGAGTCCGGGCTGACCCGACGCGTGGCCACGCTCTGGAGGTACCTGCTGCCCGCCGTGGCGGTTCCCGGGCTGCTGATGTCCCTGCAGCTCGTCCTGGACCAGGCCGAACGCCGGCTGCGGGAACGGCTCGCGGGGATGCCCGCCGGGGGGCGGGGCGAAGAGGCGACCGAGCCGCCGGCCGACGGTCCGCAGGAAGCCCGCCCCGGCTGGGCGCGGCCCGCGACACTCATAGGCTGACGGAACATCAGCGGCCCGGATTCCGCGTACCGCTACCTGTCGCGCCTATCGCCACCTGTCGCGCGTTACTCACTGTAGAGACATACAGAGTCGCTTGTTAACCGACGACTTCGTCGGCCGCGCGGCGCGGTCCCGGGGGAACGACGACCTCGCGGGCGCCCCGGCCTGTCGCGAGCGACACCGGACTCGCCACATGAGACGAATCCCAACGTCGTAATTCGACGTGATCGCGCCAGTGAGATGTCATCACGCCACCGAGTAGTGCGTGCACACTCCTAACGGAGCATCAAAAACGCTGGCCCGTCACCTGCGTGCATCGAGAATCTTCCTTGACAAATAGACAAGCCTGCTTGTTATGTTGATCAGCGGGTTGTGGGATACGCGAGCTCATGGGGCGCGGGTCGCGCGGCCCGATGGCTGCGCAAGTGAAATGCGACACACGGGGATCTGGCGTGAACGGGGGCGGAATCAATGTCGGAATTGTGTCGGTCCGTCTTCCCTGACGTTCTCTCGCGGGGTCCTATCCGCTATCTCCATGCGCTCCGACGCTCTTCTCACAGTTGACGCGCGAACAGAGCACCAAGAAACCGGGGGTCAGATGCGGGTATTAGTAGCGGAACCTGATTGCGAATCCGCGAAATCACTCCGTCAGCACATGCGACGCCACGGATATGAGACGGAGATAGCCGATACGGGCGCCGGCACCCTGGGTTCCTACCAGGAATACGATCTCCTGATTCTTGATCTTGAGCTTCCCGATGTCGATGGCCTGGAGGTCTGCCGCAGCATACGCACCACGAGCGACATGCCCATCATCGCCTTCACCTCCCACGGCACCGAACTCGACCGGGTGCTGTGCCTTCAGGCGGGCTGCGACGACTGCCTCGTCAAGCCGTTCGGATTCCGCGAACTCGTCGCCCGGATCGAGGCGATCATGCGTCGTATCCGGCCGAGGGCCATACGCAGCCGGCGCCTCTCCCACGGTCCACTGCACATCGACCGGGACCGTCGCGAGGTCTATCTGCACGACACCCAGGTCAAGGTGACGCGCAAGGAGTTCGACCTTCTTCAGTTCCTGGCCTCGCAGCCGACGACCGTGTTCTCGCGGGAGCAGTTGATGACCGAGGTCTGGGGAGCGTCACTCCCCGGCGGAGCCCTGGGTTCCAATATCGCCCGCACCATCGACACGCACGTCGGAACCCTGCGCAACAAGCTCGGTTCAAGTGAATGGATCATCACCGTGCGCGGAGTCGGATTCCGGTTCGGCGGCGCACAACAGAGTTGACGAACATATGGAGTTGACGACGAAGCCGAGTTGACGGGCTGGGGCAGCGGTGGCGTGACGTTCACCGCTGCCCTTTCCCTTGTCGGCGCCGCTTCCGTTTCCTTCGTTGGTGAAGGCCCGCCCTGGCGGCCGTCGTTCAGGGTTCCGTACGAGGGTCCTTCCGGGGGCTCAGAGCGCGCCGGACATCCGCCTCGGCGTAGTACGTCCGGCCGTCCTTCCGGTGGCGTTCCCACTTGTGCTGACTGGCCAGTCGGTAGACGCTGCCCGACGGAATGCCCCAGAGCCGTGAGACGGCCTGCGGGCTGAGCCAGCGCGGTGGGTGGTTCCCCCCGTGCGCCGACTGCCCGGGGTGCCCGGGCTGCCTCATGCGTTCGCGCAGGTGGAGCCACTGGTGCTCCTCCCAGCGGTGCTCGGGGACCGCGTCGCAGCGGATACCGCGCCCCTCGGAGCGGCCGGTGTCCACCGTCGTGCTGAGCGTGCCGGGACAGCCCGGTTCGACGCATCTGCCGACCGGCACCCGGCGCGGCTGGGCGGGGGAGGCGATCCGGCGCGCGGCCCGCTCCAGACGGCCGAGCTCGTACGAGAAGTCGGCGGCGGCCGGGTGGCGGCAGAGCCAGTCCAGGTGATGCTCCAGGAACATCGCCAGCGCCGGCACGGTCCGCCGCGGGGCGGTCAGCGTCCGCTCCCCGGCGACCAGGCCCGCCCAGCTCGCCAGCCCCCTCAGTACCGCGGACCGCGCCTCGACCGCGCGGCCGTTGAGCCGCATTCCGGGGAGCGGGCCGCCGGAGGTCTTCTCCTGCGGAGTGCGGGAACCGGTCAGCAGAAGGCCGCACTCCTCGTACAGCGCGGGGAGGTTCCGCAGGGCGGAGCGCAGCCCGGCCTGACAGCGCGGGCACAGCCGGTATCCGCTCGCCACCCGGCACGCGGCACGTTCGGCGGTGTGCGTCTCCCGGCACGCGGTTCCCCCGCACACGGTGGTCGTCGCGGCCGCACAGGATGTTTCCGTGGTCATCCACCGATTCCCCTCGTCGACTACTCCTTCAGCTAATGCGAGCCCCGGAGCCGAAGGCAAGAAGTCCGTGGAATCTTTGCGGTCACCGTGCGATCTCCTCGTGCATTCCAAGTTTCTGCAAGCTGACGTCCTGTGGTGTGTGAAGTCCCGTCCGTGCCGTCACGCCAGGCTGTGGCCCCCATCACAAGTTGTCAGTCAGTTGACGTTTCGCTGGCGCTCCACTGTCGATCCTGCCGGTCTCCTGGCTACTTGTTGTGCGGCTTTTGAAGGACTGGTGTTGATCTCTGTAGGTGGTAGCGAAGAAGCTATTCACTAACTTCCGATGCACTGTCTCCGCCGGCCTGGTCCGGTTTTCGCGGCGATTTCCTTTGCTTTCGCGCTGCCGTCACATGCATGTCGGATCCCATCTGAGTGCGTTTCCCGAGAGGAAGACGCCACCTTCTTGCGCGGCACTTCCCAACGCCTTCCTTCCTTGGCGTGCGTGGCTGGGCGTGTCAGGTGAACCGCGTTCTCGGTGGAATCAGTTCGGACACGTTCAGGGAGAGATATATGGATGCATCTGTCATTGTCGTGGGCGCTGGTCCGGCCGGGCTGATGCTCGCCGGGGAACTCCGTCTCGCGGGTACCGACGTCATCGTTCTGGAGCGGCTGCCCGCGCCCACCGGTGAATCGCGGGGACTGGGTTTCACCGCCCGCACGATGGAGGTGTTCGACCAGCGCGGTCTGCTGCCCAGGTTCGGCGAGATCGAGACCAGTGCCCAGGGCCACTTCGGCGGCCAGCCCGTGGACTTCTCGATTCTCGACGGCGCGCACTACGGCGTGAAGGCCGTTCCGCAGTCGCGGACCGAGGCGATCCTGGAGGAGTGGGCGGCCGGGCTCGGCACGGACCTCCGACGAGGCCACGAGGTCGTGTCGTTCACCGATGACGGTGAGGGTGTGGACGTCGAGGTGGCCGGCCCGGAGGGCACGTACACCCTGCGGGCCCGGTTCCTGGTCGGCTGCGACGGCGGGCGCAGCACCATCCGCAAGTCCGGCGGCTTCGACTTCCCGGGCACCTCGGCGACCCGCGAGATGTTCCTGGCGGACGTGCGCGGTTGCGAGATCGAGCCCCGGCCGATCGGGGAGACGGTGGCACGCGGCATGGTGATGTCCGCGCCGCTCGGCGACGGGGTGGACCGCATCATCGTGTGCGAGCAGGGGGCCCCGCCGCGCCGGCGCACCGAACCGCCCGCCTACGAAGAGGTGGCGGCGGCCTGGCAACGGCTGACCGGGCAGGACATCTCGCACGGTGAGCCGGTGTGGGTCAGCGCGTTCGGCGACCCGGCCCGTCAGGTCACCGAGTACCGCCGGGGCCGGGTGCTGCTGGCCGGCGACTCGGCGCACGTGCACCTCCCGGCCGGCGGCCAGGGCATGAACGCCAGCATTCAGGACTCGGTGAACCTGGGGTGGAAGCTCGCGGCCGTGGTCGCAGGGCGGGCCCCGTCGAGCCTGCTCGACACCTATCACTCCGAGCGGCACCCGGTCGGCCGCAGGCTCCTCATGAACACCAGTGCGCAGGGCAAGCTCTTCCTGAGCGGCGACGAGATGCAGCCGGTGCGGGACGTGCTCGCCGAGCTGATCCGCTACGACGTCGTCAGCCGTCACCTGGCCGGGATGGTCTCGGGGCTGGAGATCCGCTACGACGTGGGCGAGGGCGACCACCCGCTCCTCGGTATGCGCATGCCGCACCTGGAACTGGTCGTCGACGACACCAAGACGAGCAGCACCGAACTGCTGCACCCCGCCCGCGGCGTGCTGCTGGACCTGGCCGGTGACGCCGCGCTGCGCGCGAGCGCCGAGGGCTGGTCGGACCGGCTGGCCATCGTGTCGGCCACCACGCACGAGGCCCCCGGCCAGGGCCGGTTGGCGGGCGCCACGGCGGTGCTCGTCCGGCCCGACGGATACGTCGCCTGGCTGGCGCCGGGGAGCACGGACTCGCTCGCCGCCTCCCTGGAGCGCTGGTTCGGTCCCGCGCGTGAACTCCCGAAGCAGAAAGGCTAATCATGCACAGCACGCTGATCGTGGCGCGGATGGAGCCTGGTGCGAGCCAGGACGTCAGCCGTCTCTTCGCGTCCTTCGACGGCACCGAGATGCCGCACCTGATGGGGACCCGCCGCCGGCAGCTGTTCTCGTACCGCGGCCTGTACTTCCACCTCCAGGACTTCGAGTCCGACAACGGGGGCGAGCGCATCGAGGAGGCGAAGAGCGACCCGCGGTTCGTCCGGATCAGCGAGGACCTCAAGCCGTTCATCGAGGCGTACGACCCGGCTACCTGGCGCTCACCGGCCGACGCGATGGCGACCCGCTTCTACCACTGGCAGGCGGGCCAGTGACCGGGCGACGGGTCGCCGTCACCGGCATCGGAGTGCTGGCCCCAGGGGCTCTCGGTGTCAAGAACTTCTGGAGCCTGCTGAGCGAGGGCCGCACCGCCACCCGGGGCATCACGCTCTTCGACCCCGCCCCCTTCCGCTCGCGCGTCGCGGCCGAGATCGACTTCGATCCCGCCGCGCACGGGCTCGGCCCCCAGGACGTCCGGCGCATGGACCGCGCCGCCCAGTTCGCCGTGGTCGCGGCCCGCGAGGCCCTGGAGGACAGCGGACTGCACGACGGGGCGCTGGACCCTTACCGCACGGGAGTCACCATCGGCAGCGCCGTCGGCGCGACGATGAGCCTGGACGAGGAGTACCGCGTCGTCAGCGACAGCGGACGGCTGGAGCTGGTGGACCACACCTACGCGCCCCGGCACCTGTACGGCGCCTTCGTGCCCAGTTCGTTCGCCGCCGAGGTGGCCTGGGCGGTCGGCGCCGAGGGGCCGACCTCGGTGGTGTCGACCGGCTGCACGTCCGGCCTGGATTCCGTGGGGTACGCCTGCGAGTTGATCCGGGAGGGTTCCGCTGACGTCATGATCGCCGGCGCGACGGAAGCCCCGATCTCGCCGATCACGGTGGCCTGCTTCGACGCGATCAAGGCCACCACCCCGCGCAACGACGAGGCCGCCCAGGCCTCCCGCCCGTTCGACGCCACGCGCAACGGCTTCGTCCTGGGCGAGGGGTCCGCGGTGTTCGTCCTGGAGGAGCTGGAGAGCGCACGGAAGCGCGGGGCCGAGATCCACGCCGAGATCGCCGGCTACGGCACCCGCTGCAACGCCTTCCACATGACCGGACTGCGGCCGGACGGCGCGGAGATGGCCGAGGCGATCCGGGTCGCGCTCGACGAGGCGCGGATGACCGCCGAGGACATCGACTACGTCAACGCGCACGGGTCGGGCACCAAGCAGAACGACCTGCACGAGACCGCCGCCGTCAAGCGGAGCCTGGGCGAGCACGCGTACCGGACCCCGGTCAGCTCCATCAAGTCGATGATCGGCCACTCCCTGGGGGCCATCGGCTCGATCGAGATCGCCGCCTCCGTGCTGGCGATGAAGCACGACGTCGTACCGCCCACAGCCAACCTGCACACCCCCGATCCGCAGTGCGACCTGGACTACGTACCGCTGGTCGCCCGCGACTGGCAGACCGACACGGTGCTCACCGTAGGCAGCGGATTCGGGGGATTCCAGAGCGCCATGGTGCTCACCGGGCCCGAGAGGAGGACGGCATGACGGCGCCCGTCGTGGTGACCGGCATCGGCGTCACGGCACCCAACGGACTGGGCACAGGCCCGTACTGGGAGGCCACCCGGATCGGCCGCAGCGGCATCGGCCGCATCAGCCGGTTCGACCCGAGCCCCTACCCGTCCCGGCTCGCCGGCGAGGTTCCGGGGTTCAACGCCGAGGAGCACCTGCCGAACCGGCTGCTGCCGCAGACCGACCGCATGACGCGCCTGGCGCTGGTGGCCGCGGACTGGGCGCTGGCCGACGCCGGCATCAAGCCCGCCGAACTGCCCGAGTTCGACATGGGAGTGGTCACCGCCAGCGCGTCCGGCGGCTTCGAGTTCGGGCAGAACGAACTGCGGGCGCTGTGGAGCAAGGGCGGGCAGTACGTGAGCGCCTACCAGTCCTTCGCCTGGTTCTACGCCGTCAACTCCGGGCAGATCTCGATCCGTAACGGGATGAAGGGCCCCAGCGGCGTGCTGGTCAGCGACCAGGCGGGCGGCCTGGACGCGATCGCCCAGGCACGCCGGCAGATCCGCCGGGGAACCCGCCTGATCGTCTCGGGCGGTGTGGACGCCTCGATCTGCTCCTGGGGCTGGGTCGCCCAGCTGACCAGCGAACGGATCAGCACCAGCGAGGACCCCGACCGCGCCTATCTTCCCTTCGACCGCGCGGCGCGCGGCCATGTGCCCGGTGAGGGCGGTGCCCTGCACATCCTGGAGGACGGCGAGTCCGCACGGGAGCGCGGGGCGCGGATCTACGGCGAGATAGCGGGCTACGGCTCCACCTTCGACCCCGGCCCCGGCAGCGGGCGCCCGCCCGGCCTGCGCAGGGCCATCCAACTCGCCCTGGACGACGCCGGGATGGCGCCCGACGAGGTGGACGTGGTCTTCGCGGACGCCGCCGCCGTACCGGAGCTGGACCGCATCGAAGCCCAGGCGGTCTCGGGCGTCTTCGGCCGCCGGGGTGTACCGGTCACCGCACCCAAGACGATGACCGGCCGGCTGTACTCCGGCGGGGCCCCGCTCGACCTGGCCGCGGCCCTGCTGGCCATCCGCGACGGCCTGATCCCCCCGACGCCCAACGTCACACCGGATCCCGCGTACCAGATCGACCTGGTGACCCGGGCGCGTCCCGCGTGCGTGCGGGCCGCCCTGGTGGTGGCACGTGGCCACGGCGGGTTCAACTCCGCCCTGATCGTGCGCGCGCCCCAGGCGGGCGGCGTCTGACACAGCTGACCGAACCCTGACAGGAGCGACATCGTGAACGAGATCTTCACCCTCGACGACCTGCGCCGGATCCTGCGCGAGGGAGCGGGCACCGCCGAGGGCACCGACCTCGACGGCGACATCCTCGACGCCGGCTTCGAGGAGCTGGGGTACGAGTCCCTGGCCCTGCTGGAGACCGCCAGCCGCATCGAGCGCGAATACGACATCGCGCTCGACGACAGCGCCCTGGCCGACGCCAGGACCCCGCGGGACCTGCTGGAGGCCGTCAACGCCCGCCTGCGGGCGTCCGCCGCCTGATCCGCCGGCGCCGTGCCGACGCGGGGCCGACGCCCGCCTTCGGCCCCCGCACGGCGCCGCCCCTCGTACACCTGCATTGGAGAGACATGTCGAACCACGAGCGCCGGGTCGCCCTCGTCACGGGCGGCACCAGCGGCATCGGCCTGGCCGTCATCCGGCTGCTGGCCGCCCAGCACCACCGCGTCTACTTCTGCGCCCGCAGCGCCGAGAACGTGGCCGCCACCGTCAAGGAGCTGCGCGCCGAGGGCCTGGAGGTGGACGGCACCGACTGCGACGTCCGTTCCCCCGACGACGTGCGGCGGTTCGTACAGGCCGCCGTGGACCGCTACGGCACCGTCGACATCCTGGTCAACAACGCGGGCCGCAGCGGCGGAGGCCCCACGGCGGACATCACGGACGAGCTGTGGCTCGACGTCATCGACACCAACCTCCACAGCGTCTTCCGGATGACCCGCGAGGTGCTGACCAGCGGCGGTATGCGCGACAAGAGCAGCGGGCGGATCATCAACATCGCCTCCACGGCGGGCAAGCAGGGCGTCGTCCTCGGCGCCCCCTACTCCGCGTCCAAGCACGGGGTGGTCGGCTTCACCAAGGCGCTGGGCAACGAGCTGGCGCCCACCGGCATCACCGTCAACGCGGTCTGCCCGGGCTACGTCGAGACGCCGATGGCGCAGCGCGTGCGGCAGGGCTACGCCGCCGCCTACGACACCGACGAGGCGCAGATCCTCCAGAAGTTCCAGGCCAAGATCCCGCTCGGCCGCTACTCCACCCCCGAAGAGGTCGCCGGCCTCGTGGGCTACCTGGTCACCGACACGGCCGCCTCGATCACCGCCCAGGCCCTCAACGTCTGCGGCGGCCTGGGCAACTTCTGACCCGGCCGGGCCCACCGCCCGGCACCCGGAACACCGCCGCCGCACGGAGCAGCCAAGAAGGAGACAGCACATGCCGCAGACCGCTCTGCGCGAAGTGGAGCACGACATCACGATCTCGGCCCCGGCCGCCGACGTCTACCGGCTGCTCGCCGAGGTCGGGAACTGGCCGCAGATCTTCCCGCCCACCATCCACGTCGAACAGCTGGAAAGCACCGGGAACCAGGAGCGCATCCGGATCTGGGCCACCGCCGGCGACGAGGCCAAGAGCTGGACCTCGCGCCGCACGCTCGACCCCGTGGCCCGGCGCATCGACTTCCGCCAGGAGGTGTCCGCCCCTCCGGTGGCATCCATGGGCGGGGCGTGGATCATCGAGGAGCTCGCTCCCGAGAAGTCCCGGGTGCGGCTCCTGCACGACTACCGGGCCGTGGACGACGACCCCGAGGGTCTGGCGTGGATCGACCGCGCGGTCGACCGCAACTCGCGCTCGGAACTGGCGGCGCTGCGCGTCAACATCGAGCAGGTGCACGCCCGCCGGGAGCTGACCTTCTCGTTCGAGGACAGTGTGCGCGTCGACGGTTCCGCCGAGGACGTCTACGCGTTCATCGACGAGGCCCAGCTCTGGTCCGAGCGGCTGCCGCACGTGGCGTCCGTACGCCTGGAGGAGGACACCCCCGGGCTGCAGACCCTGGAGATGGACACCCGTGCCAAGGACGGCTCCACGCACACGACCAGGTCGTACCGGGTCTGCCTCCCGCACCACAAGATCGCCTACAAGCAGACCACGTTGCCCGCGCTGATGACGCTGCACACCGGCCGCTGGACGTTCCACGAGGAGGCCGGCACCGTCATCGCCACCTCGCAGCACACGGTGACCGTCAACACCGACAACATCTCCGCCGTTCTCGGGCCGGACGCCGGAGTCGCGGAGGCCCGGGAGTACCTGCGCGGGGCGCTGGGCGCCAACAGCCGGGCCACCCTCGGCCACGCCAAGGACCACGCCGAACGGCGTCGCCGGCCATGACGGCACCGGGCATCGACACCCAGGTCGTCGTGGTGGGCGCGGGCCCCGTCGGGCTGATGCTCGCCGGCGAGCTGCGGCTCGGCGGGGCCGGTGTCACCGTGCTGGAACAGCTGGCCGCGCCGACCACGGAGTCCCGGGCGTCCACCCTCCACGCCCGCACCATGGAGATACTCGAACAGCGGGGACTCGTCGAGGAGTTGGGCGATCCGCCGAACGGCGGTCCCGGTCACTTCGGAGGCATCCCGCTGGACCTCACGCTGCCCGGCCCCTACCCGGGGCAGTGGAAGGTGCCCCAGGCCCGGACCGAGGAGCTCCTCGCCGGATGGGCCACGGGACTGGGCGCCGAGCTGCGCCGTGGACACCGGGTGGTGGGCATCACCGACCATGGTGACCACGTCGAGGTGGAGGTGGAGGCGGCGGTGCCGCCACCGGCGGGCGGCGGTGGCCCGACGTCGCGCCGCCTCCGCGCGCAGTACGTCGTCGGGTGCGACGGCGAGGAGAGCACCGTCCGGCGGCTGGCCGGCTTCCCGTTCCCCGGGGAGGACGCGACCAAGGAGCTGCTGCGGGCCGACATCGCCGGAATCGACGTTCCCAACCGCCGTTTCGAACGGCACCCCCGCGGCCTGGCCATCGCCTCCCGCGGCCCCACGGGCATCACCCGGGTCATGGCCCACGGCTACGGCACCCCCGCCCGGCCCCGCACCGAGGCTCCTTCCTTCGAGGAGGTGGCCCGCCTGTGGGCGGACATCACCGGCGAGGACATCTCCGGCGGCACACCGGTGTGGCTGAACGCCTTCGGCAACGCGCGCCGGCAGGTCTCCCAGTACCGCCTGGGCCGCGTCCTGCTGGCCGGGGACGCCGCCCACCGGCAGATGCCCGTGGGCGGCCAGGCGCTCAACCTGGGCCTCCAGGACGCCGTCAACCTCGGCTGGAAGCTCGCCGCGCACCTGCGCGGCACCGGACTGCTCGACAGCTACCACGCCGAGCGCCACCCCGTGGGGCGGCGGGTACTGGGCAACATCGCCGCCCAGGCGCTGCTGCTCCTGGGCGGCCAGGACGTCGAGGAGCTGCGGTCGGTCTTCCGCCAGCTGATCGGGCTGCCGGAAGCGCGCGCCCACCTGGCGGGCATGATCAGCGGACTGGACGTCCGCTACGACATGGCGGGTGGCGGCGAAGGCGAACACCCGCTGCTGGGCGCCCGGTTGCCCGCGTACCGGCTGCGCACGGCGGCCGGACCGGCCGGCACCCTCGGGTTGCTGCGGTCCGGCCGGGGCGTCCTGCTGGATCTCGGCAAAGACCCCGCGCTCGCCGCGGCCGCGCGGCGGTGGGCGGACGGCCGTGTGACCCACGTCCGGGCCGAGGCCGAACCCGGCTGCCAGGGCCCGGAGTTCGGCGCGGCACTGGTCCGCCCGGACGGCCACCTCGCCTGGATCGACGGCACACCGGCCGACCTGGACGCGGCCCTGCGCCGCTGGTTCGGCGCGCCGGACCCGGGCACCGGCACGCCGGCACCACGACACCGGGCCTGAACCGGCCCGCCCTTCGGGCGGCCGGCCGGGACTTCCCCCCCCCAGGCCCCACCACACCACATCCCTACAGGAGGACACCGTGACCAAGCTCGCGGGCAAGACGGCACTCGTGACCGGTTCGAGCCGGGGCATCGGGCGGGCGACCGCCGAGCGCCTGGCGCGCGAGGGCGCGCTCGTCGCCGTGCATTACGCCTCCCGGGCCGAGGCCGCCCAGGAGACCGTCGCCGCCATCGAGGCGGCCGGTGGCAAGGCGTTCGCCGTCCAGGCCGAACTGGGCGTCGCGGGCGATGTCGACACGCTGTTCGGGGCCCTGGAGAGCGGCCTGAAGGAACGTACCGGCGGCACCGCCCTGGACATCCTGGTCAACAACGCCGCGATCATGGGCGGGGTCGCCCCCGAAGAGGTCACCCCCGAACTCTTCGACCGGCTGGTCGCCGTCAACGCCAAGGCGCCGTTCTTCGTCCTGCAGCGTGCCCTCACCCTCATGCCCGACGGCGGCCGCGTCATCAACATCTCCTCCGGGCTCACCCGCTTCGCCAACCCGCAGGAAGTGGCGTACTCGATGACCAAGGGGGCCGTCGAACAGCTCGCGCTGCACTTCGCCAAGCACCTCGGCCCGCGCGGCATCACCGTCAACAGCGTCGCCCCGGGCATCACCAACAACGGCAGCCCGGTGTTCGACATCCCGGAGGCCGTGGAGCAGATGGCCCAGATGTCCACCTTCGGCCGGGTGGCCGAGCCCAGGGACGTCGGCGACGTGGTGGCCTTCCTCGCCTCGGACGACGCCCGCTGGATCACCGGTGCCTTCATCGACGCCAGCGGTGGCACGTTGCTGGGCTGACGTCCGCCCCGCGGCGCCCGACCGTGCGCCGCGCCCCCGACCGGCCGGTCGCGATGATCCCCCGCATCGCGGCCGGCCCCGTCCCGACCGAACCCCTGGCGGTGCATCTCCATGGCGCAGGCTTCGGCCTCCTCCTCACCCTCGGCCCCGGCGACCCACGCGGGGCAGGGCCCCGTCCGCTGGCGGCCGGGCCAGTGGCTGCTGCTGAGCGTCCTCGCGGGCAACATGCTCATCGACGCGCTCGAAGTCTCGGTCGTCCTCGTCACCCTGCCGACGATCGGCCACGCCTTCCACCTCTCAACGTGGGCCACACAGTGGGTGATGGGCGGTTTCGCGCTCGGCTTCGGCGCGGCGCTGATCCCCGGCGCCCGGCTGACCACCGCGCTGGGACGGCGACCGGTCTACCTCGCCGCGCTGCTCGCGTTCACCGCCGCCTCCCTGGCGGGCGGCCTGGCCACCGACCCGGTGGTGCTGACAGTCACCCGGGTCGTCAAGGGCGTGTGCGCCGCGCTCACCGCCCCCACCGGGCTGGCCATCATCACCACGACCTTCCGCGAAGGCCCCGAGCGCAGCCGGGCGATCTCGGTCTACTCGTTCTTCGGAGCCGTCGGCTTCACGGCCGGACTCCTGCTCTCCGGCCTGCTGACACCGGCCGGCTGGCGCTGGGTCTTCCTCTTCCCGGCCCCCGTGGCGCTGCTGCTGCTCCTGCTCGGCGTGCGGTACATCCCCCGCGACGGCAGGCGCGTCCCGTCGCCCGCCGTGCCGCTGCGCCGGCTGCTGCGCAACGGGCGGCTGATGCGGTCGGCGTTCGGCGCGGCGGTGCTCAACGGCACGTTCCTGGGGCTGCTGTTCATCGTCACGTTCCGGCTTCAGACGGTCCGGGGCTGGACACCGTGGCAGACCGCGCTGGCCTTCCTGCCGGCCTGCGTTCCGCTCGCGGTCTCCGCGCTGCGCTCGGGGCCGCTGGTGCGGCGCTTCGGCACACCCCGGCTGATCGCGCTGGGCGCCGCCGCCGCGTGCGCCGGCGACGCGCTGGCGCTGCGCACGGCCGCCCTGGACGCGCCGTACCCGACCGGTCTGCTGCCCGTCACGGCGCTGGTCGGGGCGGGCTTCGTCTTCGCGTTCGTGGCCCTGAACACGCAGGCGGGCGGGAGCGTTCCGGCGGAGCAGCGGGGTACCGCCATCGCCCTGTACCAGACCGCCGTGCAGTTCGGCGCGGTGCTGATGCTGGGTTCGGTGTCGGCGCTGCTGGCCGCCGGCCACCCCGGGCGGGCGGCCGGGGCCGACGCGCTCGCCGCCGCGTACCGCCCGCCCCTGCTGATGGTCGCCGCGGTCGCCGCCGCGGGCCTGCTGATCGCACTGGGCGGCCTCGTCGCGGCCGGCTCCCGCCGCCGCCCACCACGCTGACCCGCACCGTCCCCGACCATGGAAGGCGCCCCTGTGACCGCGCAACCGATCACCACGTCCAGGCTCCCCTCACTCACCGGACTGCGGTTCATCGCCGCTGCCCTGGTGTTCGCCGTCCACGGGGCGAGCACCGGGGTCTTCAAGGACCAGGCCGTGGCGGCCGACTACTTCACGTTCTTCGGGAACGCGGGGGCCGTCGGCGTGTCGTTCTTCTTCCTCCTCAGCGGGTTCGTGCTCACCTGGTCGGCGCGGACCGGGGACACCACCCGGGGGTTCTGGCGGCGCCGCTTCTTCAAGATCGTCCCCAACCACGTGGTGACCTTCGCCGCCGCCCTCGTGCTGATGTCCCTGGTCAGCGCGCAGATCGCGTTCCCGCAGACGCTCGCCAACCTGTTCCTGCTGCACGCCTGGCTGCCGGACGTCTCCTACGTGGAGACCGCCAACACGGTCAGCTGGTCCCTGTCCGTGGAGATGCTCTTCTACCTGGCGTTCCCGCTGCTGATCCGGCTGGTGAACAAGGTCCGGCCGAACCGGCTGTGGTACGGGGCGGCGGGCGCCGCGGCGCTGGTCCTCCTCCTGCCGGTCATCGCCCAGCACCTGCTGCCCAGCACCCCGCACTACTCCTTCCTGCCGCTGTCGTGGACGCAGATCTGGTTCGTCTACGTCTTCCCGCTCAGCCGCCTGCTGGAGTTCCTGCTCGGGATGTTCATGGCCCGCATCCTGCTGACCGGCCGGTGGCCCGGGCTCGGCCTGCTGCCGGCCGGCCTGCTGGCCGTGGCCGCCTACCTGCTGCCGGTCTTCGTGACGTTCAACCAGCTCTACAACTACGCGGCCGTCACGATCGTCCCGCTCGCGCTGCTCATCCCGGCCGCCGCCGCGGCGGACGTCAGGGGGCGCCGGACCTGGCTGAGCACCCGGACGTTCGTCTGGCTCGGTGAGATCTCCTTCGCCTTCTACCTCGTCCACTCCCTGGTGCTGACGTACGGGCACCGGATCTTCGGCTCGCAGCCCAACATCTTCGGGCAGCCCGCCGGCCCGGCCTGGGGCGCCCCGGCCGGCCTCGCCTTCCTCGCCGGCTGCTTCGCGGTGTCGGTGCTCCTGGCGTGGGGGCTGTACGCGCTCCTCGAACGGCCCGCGATGCGCCGCTGGTCGCGGCCGGCCCCGGCCGCCTCGGGCGCCCGCGCCGGCGTGGCAGCGGACACCTGACCCGCCCCTTCCCACCCTTGGTTCTCTTCCCGGTTCGCCTCATTCCAGAAGGAGTTCGACGCCATGTCCGAACAGCCCATCCGCCTCGCCGTCATCACCGGCAGTGTCCGCGACGGCCGGTTCGGCCCCACCGTGACCGACTGGGTCGCCGCCCAGACGGCGCACCGCACCGACCTCGACGTGGACGTCATCGACCTCGCCGACGTCCCGCTGGGAACGGCCGGCCCCACCCGTGAGCCCTCGCCCGAGATGACCGCGGTCCTGGACACGATCCGCCCGCGCATCGCCGCGGCGGACGCCTTCGTCGTGGTGACGCCGGAGTACAACCACAGCTTCCCGGCCGTCCTGAAGAACGCCATCGACTGGCACCTGGTGGAGTGGCGGGCCAAGCCGGTCGGGTTCGTCTGCTACGGCGGCTTCTCCGGCGGGCTGCGCGCCGTCGAGCAGCTCCGGCTGGTCTTCGCGGAGCTGCACGCCGTCGGTATCCGGGACACCGTCAGCTTCCACGGCGGTGCCGCCGCCTTCGACGAGAACGGCACGCCCAGGGACGCCGAGGGCGCCGCCGCGGCCGCCAAGACCCTGCTGGACCAGCTCACCTGGTGGGCGCTGGCCCTGCGCGAGGCCCGCGACAAGCGCCCGTACGGGGCCTGAGCACAGCCGACGGAACGGGAGCCGGAGCGCCGAGGGAGAGGGCCACGCGACGATGAAGTACACGATGTTGGGAAAGACCGGGCTACGGGTGTCGGAACTGTGCCTGGGCGCCGGGACGTTCGGCGAGGGCGAGTGGGGGGCCACCACCCCGGTGGCGTCCCGGCTGGTCGACCAGTACGCCGAGGCCGGCGGCAACTTCGTCGACACCGCCAACGTCTACGGCGGCGGACTGTCGGAGCGCTGCGTCGGCGAGGTGCTGGCAGGGCGGCGCGACCGCTTCGTCCTGGCGACGAAGTACAACGCGATGACCCGGCCGGGGGACGTCAACTCCGCGGGAAACCACCGGAAGAACCTGGTCAGCTCGCTGGAGACCAGCCTGCGCCGGCTGCGCACCGACCGGATCGACCTGCTCTGGCTGCACGCCCGCGACCCCTTCACCCCGGTCGAGGAGGTCATGCGGGCGCTCGACGACCAGATCCGGGCCGGCAAGATCCTCTACGTCGGCGCCTCCAACTGGCCGGCCTGGGAGGTCTCGCGGGCCAACATGCTCGCCGAGCTGCGCGGCTGGTCGGCCTTCGCCGGGATCCAGGTGCGCTACAACCTCCTGGAGCGCACCCCGGAACGCGACCTGCTTCCCATGGCCGGGGCGTGCGACGTCAGCGTGTTCGCCTGGGGCCCGCTGGCGGAGGGCCGGCTGACCGGCAAGTACCTCCGCAGCGAGAGCGGGCGCCTGAGTGTGGAGAACTGGGCCGGCGACAGTGAACGGGACACCGCGGTCGTCCGCGAGGTCGTCAGGATCGCCGAGGAGAGCGGCTGGACCCCGGCGCAGGTCGCGCTGGCCTGGCTGCGCGGCCGCCCCGCACAGCCGCTGCCCATCCTCGGCGCCACCCGGGAGTCCCAGCTCGCGGACACCCTGGCCTGCCTCGACGTCCGCCTCGACGAGGCGCAGACCAGGCGGCTGGACGAGCTGAGCCAGGTGCCGATGGGCTTCCCGCACGAACTGATGCGGGTGCCCAAGTTCACCCGCAACGCCTTCTCGGACCGCTGGCAGGACCTGGAGCACCGCCGCCCCGCCGCCCGTACCGTCGCCGACTTCCTCGGATGACCGGCCCGTCGGCCGGCCGCGCGCCCCTCGCGCGGTCGGCGAGCAACTCCCTTTCCAAGGTGGCCGCATGAGAATCCTGATCACCGGCGGGGCCGGCTTCATAGGCTCGCACTTCGTCCGCTCCCTCCTCGACGACCGGTACGCCGGCTGGGAGGGGGCCAGGGTCACGGTCCTGGACAAGCTCACCTACGCGGGCAACCGGGCCAGCCTCCCCGCCTCGCACCCGCGCCTGACGTTCGTCCAGGGCGACGTGTGCGACAGCGCCCTGCTGCGCGAGGTGCTGCCCGGGCACGACGCGGTGGTGCACTTCGCCGCCGAGTCGCACGTCGACCGCTCCATCACCGGGGCCGCCGAGTTCTTCCGCACCAACGTGCTGGGCACCCAGGCACTGCTGGACGCGGTGCTGGCGACCGGCGTCGAGCGGGTGGTGCACGTCTCCACGGACGAGGTCTACGGCTCCATCGAGGAGGGCGCCTGGACCGAGGAATGGCCGCTGCTGCCCAACACCCCGTACGCCGCTTCCAAGGCGGGCTCCGACCTGGTCGCCCGCTCGTACTGGCGCACCCACGGCGTGGACGTCTCCGTCACCCGGTGTTCCAACAACTACGGGCCGTACCAGCACCCGGAGAAGCTCATCCCGCTGTTCATCACCAACCTGCTGGAGGGCAGGCCGGTCCCGCTGTACGGGGACGGCCGCAACGTCCGCGAGTGGATGCACGTCGACGACCACTGCCGGGCCCTCCATCTCGTCCTCAACAACGGCCGGGCCGGCGAGGTCTACAACGTCGGCGGCGGCAACGAGCGCACCAACCTCGCCATCACCGAACGGCTCCTCGAACTGTGCGGCGCCGACGCGTCGATGGTGCGCCGGGTCGCCGACCGCAAGGGGCACGACCTGCGCTACGCCCTCGACGAGACCAAGATCCGCGAGGAGCTGGGGTACACACCCCGGATCCCCTTCGACCAGGGCCTGGCCGACACGGTCGCCTGGTACCGGGACAACCCGGGCTGGTGGCGAGAGCCGCCGGCCACGGACGCGTAAGCCCGTCCGACCGTCAATCGCCCGTGCCACACGGAAAGTTGGCTCATGCTGCCACACACCAGTGCCACCCCCAACGACTCCAGGACTCTGACGCCCCGTGCGGACGGCGACGCCGCACGGCGCATGGCCCGCTCGGCCGCGGCGACCGAGGGCGCGATGCTGCGCACCGGCGAGGTCCGAGCCTGGCTCGACGAGCGGGCCCGGGCCAACGTCTTCCAGGTCGACCGGGTGCCCTTCGACGCGTTGGACGGCTGGTCCTTCCAGGGCGGTACCGGCAACCTGGTCCACCGCAGCGGGAAGTTCTTCACCGTCGAGGGACTGTCCGTCACCGCCGTGGACGGCGACCGGCGCCAGCAGTGGCAGCAGCCCATCATCAAGCAGCCCGAAGTGGGCATCCTCGGGCTGCTGGTCAAGGAGTTCGACGGCGTACCGCACTTCCTGATGCAGGCCAAGATGGAGCCGGGGAACCCCAACCTGCTCCAGCTGTCCCCGACCGTGCAGGCCACGCGGAGCAACTACACCGGAGTCCACCGCGGCGCCGCCGTGAAGTACATCGAGTACTTCACCCGGGCCGGCCGCGGCCGGGTCCTCGCCGACGTCCTACAGTCCGAGCACGGCTCGTGGTTCCACGGCAAGAGCAACCGCAACATGATCGTCGAAGCGGTCGGCGAGGTGCCGCTGCTGGACGACTTCTGCTGGCTGACCCTGGGGCAGATCAACCAACTGTTGCACCAGGACAACGTGGTGAACATGGACTCGCGGACCGTGCTGTCCTGTGTCCCGCTCGCCGGCGGCACCGAGGCCCGTCTGTCCGACACCGCACTGCTGTCCTGGTTCTGCGGCGAGCGCTCGCGGCACACCGTCAGCGCCGAGCGGGTGTCGCTGAACGGCATCACGCGCTGGAAGCGCGGCCCGGACGCCATCGAGCACGACGAGGGCCGCTACTTCCGTGTGGTCGCGGTGGCCGTCCGGGCCGGCAACCGTGAGGTGACCGGCTGGACCCAACCACTGTTCGAGCCGGTCGGCCGGGGTGTGGCGGCCTTCCTGTGGCGCACCATCGGCGGGGTGCCGCACGTCCTGGCGCACGCCCGGGTCGAGGGCGGCTTCCTCGACACCGTCGAACTGGGGCCGACCGTTCAGTACACCCCGGAGAACTACCGGCACCTGCCGGCCGAGGACCGCCCGCCGTACCTCGACGCGGTGCTCGACGCCGACCCGTCGCGGATCCGGTACGAGGCCGTGCACTCCGAGGAGGGCGGCCGCTTCCTGAACGCCGAGAGCCGCTACCTGGTCATCGAGGCGGACGAGTCCCAGGCACCCCTGGACCCGCCACCTGGCTACCAGTGGGTCACCCCCGGCCAGCTGACCTCCCTGGTACGGCACGGGCACTACCTCAACGTCCAGGCCCGCACCCTGCTCGCATGTCTCAACGCGATGGGGGAGCAGGGCTGATGGAACCGGTGCGGATCGCCGTCATGGGCCTGGCCTCGATCGCCCGGCGGCGCCTGCTGCCCGCCATGGCGGCCTGCCCCGACGTCGAGATCGTCGCGGTGGCGAGCCGCGACGCGGACCGTGCGCGGGAGGCGGCCCGCGCCTACGGGTGCCGGGCGGTGCACGGCTACGACCGGCTGCTCGACCGCGCGGACGTGGAGGCCGTCTACGTTCCCCTGCCCTCGTCACTGCACGCGCGGTGGACCGAGGCCGCGTTGCGGGCGGGCAAACACGTCCTCGTCGAGAAGCCGCTCGCCGACGACGCCGAGCGCGCCGCCGCGCTGCTGGCGTCGGCCCGGTCGGCGGGCCTGGTGCTGCGGGAGAACGTGATGTTCGTGCACCACGGGCAGCACGCGGCCGTCCGCGCACTGGTCGAGGACGGCGCGATCGGCCAACTGCGCTCCTTCCAGGCGGCGTTCACCATCCCGCCACTACCCGACGACGACATCCGCTACGACCCGGACCTGGGCGGGGGAGCACTGGCGGACGTGGGGGTGTACCCCGTGCGGGCCGCCCAGCACTTCCTGGGGCCGGATCTCGCGGTGCGCGGTGCCGTGCTGACCGCGGGGCCCGGCCGTCGTGTGGAGACCTCCGGTGCGGCGCTGCTGACCGCGGACGGGGGCGTGACCGCCCAGCTGAGCTTCGGCATGGAGCACGCCTACCGGTCCACGTACGAACTGTGCGGCAGCGAGGGCCGGATCCGCATCGACCGTGCCTTCACCCCGCCCGCGGACCACGAACCGGTGGTGTGCCTGACACGCGCCTCGGGGACGGAGCGGATCCGGTTGCCCGCCGAGGACCAGGTGGCGAGCGCCGTCGCGGCGTTCGCCGCCGCCGTGCGCGCCGGGGCGCCGGCCGACGACGCGCCGCTGCGGCAGGCGCGGCTGCTGGACGGCATCCGGCGGCGCGCCGCCGAGGAAGACACAGACCGAGCAGAACCCGCATCGAGGAGTGTGCGATGAGCGCGACCGTGAACTGGATTCCCGAGGGCATGGACCGTGAGGTTCCCAGCGCAGCCCGTGCCTACGACTACATAGCGGGCGGCACCCACCACTTCGAGGCCGACCGGAAGCTGGGGGACCAGGTGCTCTCGGTACTGCCGGCCAGGGACATGTCCCGCCACAACCGGCAGTTCCTCCAGCGTGTGGTGCGCTTCATGGTCGGCCGGGGCATCCGGCAGTTCGTCGACCTGGGCTCCGGGCTGCCGGTGATGGGCAACGTCCACGAGACCGCCCGGCAGGCCGCCCCCGAGTGCCGGGTGGTCTACGTCGACAACGAGCGGGCCACCATCGAGCACAGCGAGCTGATCCTGCGCGGCGACGAGCGCACCGCGATGGTGGGCGAGGACCTGCGTGACCCGGACGCCGTCCTGAACGCCGAGGCCACCCGCCGTCTGATCGACTTCTCGCAGCCGGTCGGCTTCCTGATGCTGGGCGTGACCCAGTTCCTGCACGACGAGGACGACCCGTGGGCCATCACCGCGGCCTACCGCCGGGCGCTGCCCTCCGGCAGCTATCTCGCGCTGTCCTGCTTCACCTGGGACAACGACCCCGAGACGATGCGGAACACGGTCGAGATGTTCCAGCGGAGCGGCCGCACGCCGATCGTGCCGCGCACCGGCGAGGAGGTCCGCAGGCTGCTCGGCGACTTCGAACTGCTCGACCCCGGGCTGGTGTTCACGCCCCAGTGGCGCCCGGACGGCGCCTCCGGCGCCGCCGAGGAGCGCTCCAACCTGTACGCGGCCGTCGCGCGTAAGCCCTGAGCGGGGCGGCGGCGCCCACCGGGCCGGCGCGCCGCCCTGCCGGCGCGTCAGGCCCCTTCGGGGTGCGCCGCCGCCACCATCTCCATGGTGATCTCCAGCAACGCCGACCGCTTCTCCTGGGCGTCCCCGGCGATGTTCGGCAGGGCGAAGGTCCCGAAGTGCAGGGTCAGCAGGGCACTCATACAGCGCAGCTGGTCGGTGAGCGAGGTGTCCGAGTCGGTGAGCATCTCGCCGATGGCGGTCATCTGCTGCCCGAACTCCTTGCCGACCTTGAGGTCGCGCAGGGTCGCCTCGTTCTCCCGAAGGAAGCGGACGAGCGGGACGGAGGCTTCGAGTGCGGCGCTGTAGCGGCGCAGGATCTCCTGCTTGGTCTCGAGGTTCCGGGGCTGCTGGCGCCCCCAGGAGATGATGTCGTCGACGGGGCGGCTCAGGTCCTGGAAGATGCTGAGGAGAATGTCCTCCTTCGACTTGAAGTGGTAATAGATCGCGGGTTTGCTGACCTCCAGGATTTCCGCGATCTCACGCAGCGAGGTCTTCTCGTAGCCGTTTCGGACAAAGAGCTCCAGGGCCACGTCCTGGATGCGCCTGCGGGTGTCCCCCCGCTCCTTCTTCGTACCTTTTCCGGCCACGCTCTCTCCCTCGGTCCGTCCTCACCCGGCTGGGGCCGGAACACCCACTTACCGGTCGGCAGGCAAGTACCCGCCGCCCAGTGTACGTGTGCGCGTCGCGCATCGCCCGCGCGTCCCTCCGGCCCTGGGCACGCCGCCCGCAAGCGCCCCGGCGCGGGCATCGGCTTCGGCACCGCGGGCGAACCGGCCGCCGGGATGCGGGCCATGCCGTCCCCGGCCCGGTTCGCGGACGACCTCGAAGCGCTCGCTCCGCGCCGAGGACGGCCGACACCGGGTCGGCGCACCCGCCATGCTCACCTCCGAACCGAAAGGACCGAAGTGCCCATGTCCTCCCAGCAGTGGAACTTCCACCCGGATCAGTTCTGGATGCGCGGTGAGCGCCCCCCGGCCCCCGTCGCGTACGACGAGGCCAAGCAGCTGTGGAACGTCTACGGCTACGCGGAGGCGCTCCAGGTGCTCAACGACCCGGAGACCTTCTCCTCCGACCTCAGCGTGCTGGCGCCGGAAGGCCAACGGCAGATCTTCCCCGGCAACCTCACGACGATGGACGCGCCCGAGCACACCAAGATGCGCAAGATCGTCAGCGGGGTGTTCACCCGCCGCGTGGTCGCCGGCCTCGAACCCCGTATCAAGGAGATCACCCACGAACTGCTCGACGCGGTCGAGCCGGGCGACTCGTTCGACCTCGTGGAGGTGCTGGCGCACCCGTTGCCCGTCATCGTCATCGCCGAACTGCTCGGGGTTCCCAGCAGCGACCGCCCGCTGTTCAAGGAGTGGGTCGGCAAGCTGCTGGAGAGCAACCAGGCGTTCTCCACCGGCGAGGACACCCCGGAGCTGCAGCGGCAGCGCGAGGAGGCCCTCGCCCAGATCAGGAACCTCTCCGACTACCTGCTCGACCATGTCGAACAGCGCCGCGCCGCCCCGCGCGAGGACCTGCTGACCAGGCTCGTCCAGGCCGAGGTGGACGGCGAGCGGCTGTCCCCGGCCGAGGTGGGCAACTTCTCCCTGGTCCTGCTGGTGGCGGGGCACATCACCACGACGATGCTGCTGGGCAACACGATCCTGTGCCTGGACGCCCACCCTTCGGCCATGGCGGCCGTACGCCGGGACCGCGCCCGCATCCCCACCGCGATCGAGGAGTCGCTGCGGCTGTTCAGCCCGCTGTCCACGCTGCGCCGGGTGACCACTACGGCGGCGCGGATCGGCGACGCCGAGATCCCCCCGCGGTCGGTGGTCATGACGTGGACGGCCGCCGCGGCCCGCGACGAGCGCCAGTTCCGCGACCCGCACACCTTCGACCTCGACCGGGAGAACATCCAGCACCTCTCGTTCGGCAGAGGCGCGCACTTCTGCATGGGTGCGCCGCTGGCCCGCCTTGAAGGCGTGCTCGCCCTGAACATCCTCTTCGACCGCTTCCCGGCGCTGCGCCGCGACCCGGCGCGGGACCCGGAGTTCATGCCGGGGGCCAATGTGACGGGCGTGGAGAAGCTGCACCTGCTCACCTGACCGTCCGGCTCTCCCGAGCGTTCGCGAGCGGGCGCGCCGCGCGCCGCCCCGGGCGGCCCCCCGCGCCGTCCCCACCGGCACGGCGCCATGCCCTGACCACCCGAAGTCCGCGCGTCGCCCGTCCGGGCGACGGAGGAGACCGGAACACCCATGAGGCTGCTGTTCGTCGCGGGCCCGGCCCCGTCCGACATCTACGCCGTCGCCCCCCTCGCCACCGCCGCGCGCGCCGACGGGCACCAGGTGCTGATGTCCACGCCGAAGGAACTGACCCCGGTGGTCACCGGCGTCGGCCTGCCGACCGTCGCCACGACCACCACATCGATCCCCGACATCAGGGCCACCCGCCGCTCCGGCGAGCGTGAGGTGGTCCCCGATGACGTGGACCACCCCGAGTTCATCCGGTACACCGGCCGCTGGCTCGGGCGGCTGGCCGCCGAAACCCTCGTCCGGCTGCGCGAGGTGGCGGCGGCCTGGCGGCCGGACGTGGTGGTCACCGGCCCGCACGCGTACGCGGGGGCACTCCTCGCCCACGAGCTGTCCGTACCGTGGATCCGGCACACCTGGACCGTGCTGGACACCGTGGGCATCCACGTCGGCAGCGAGGGTGAACTGGCGCCGGAGCTGGCCGAACTGGGCCTCGACCGGATTCCCGGACCGGACCTGCTGATCGACAACTGTCCGCCCGGCATCCGCCCGGCGGACGCCTCCCCCGCGCAGCAGATCCGCTACGTTCCCGTCAATGCCCAGCGCCCGGCCGAGCCGTGGATGTACACCCGCGGCGAGCGCCGACGGGTGTGCGTCACCGGCGGGCGCATGGCCGCCCTCGATGACGACTTCGAGCCGATCCGCGGCATGGTGCGGCAGCTGGCCGAGTTGGACGCCGAGGTCGTCATCACGGCGCCGCGGAAGGTCGCTCACGCGCTGCGCGCCGAGTTCGGCGACGTCCGCGCGGGCTGGGTCCCGCTGGACGTACTGATGCCGACCTGCGACCTGATCGTGCACCACGCCGGTGGCGTGCCCGGCCTGCCCGGCCTGACGGCCGCGCTCTCGGGGGTCCCGCAGCTGCTGATGCCACAGGAGAAGAAGATGCACACGGCCGCCCGGCTCGTCGCCGAGTACGGCGCCGCGATCACCCTGCTTCCGGACGAGGTGAGCACCGACAGCGTCGGCAACGGCATCCGCGAGCTGCTCTCCGCCCCGTCCTACGCCGACCGGGCCCAGGCACTGGCCCAGGAAATCGCCCGGATGCCGTCACCCGCCGAGGTCCTGGGCACCGTCGAGCACCTGGCACGGCGCTGAACCGCGCGGACGCCACCCGCTGACCCGCCGCGGCTCGCCCACGTGCGGGGAGGAGTCGGCGGTCGAACTGGTGACTTCAGACAGGAAGTTGACGTCACCGCATCCGCATCCGCATCCGCATCGGCATCGGCGGCCGCGGCCGCAGGCACAGGTACAGCCACAGAAACCGACACAGTCACAGACACCGACACAGGCACTGCACAGACACCGACGGAGACAGGCATATGAAGGGCATCATTCTCGCTGGTGGCAGCGGCACCCGGCTCAGGCCGCTGACCGGAGTGGTCTCGAAGCAGATCCTCCCGGTCTACAACAAGCCGATGATCTACTACCCCCTGTCCGTCCTCATGCTCGCCGGCATCCGGGACATCCTGGTGATCTCCTCGCCGGCTCACCTGGACATGTTCCGCGACCTGCTCGGCGACGGCTCCCGGCTCGGCATCCGGCTGGAGTACGCGGAGCAGAAGGAACCCAACGGCATCGCCGAGGCGTTCATCATCGGCGCCGACCACATCGGCGACGACGACGTGGCGCTGATCCTCGGTGACAACGTCTTCCACGGTCACGGCTTCTCCGAGCTGCTGCGCACCACCGCCGCCCGCCTCGACGGCTGCGCGCTCTTCGGCTACCCGGTCAACGACCCCTGGCGGTACGGCGTCGCCGAACTGGACGCCGACCGACGGCTGACGGGCCTGACGGAGAAGCCCACCGACCCGGTCTCCAACATCGCGGTCACCGGCCTGTACATGTACAGCAACGAGGTGGTCCGGATGGCCCAGGAACTGGTCCCCTCCGACCGCGGCGAGCTGGAGATCACCGATCTGAACAAGGCGTATCTGGCACAGGGCCGGGCCCATCTGGCCGAGCTGGGCCGCGGGTTCGTCTGGCTCGACATGGGCACCCACGACTCCCTGCTGGAGGCCGGCCACTACGTCCAGATCCTCGAACAACGCCAGGGCATACGCATCGGCTGCGTCGAGGAGACCGCCTTCCGGATGGGCTACATCAGCGCGGAGCAGTGCCGCCGGCTCGGTACCGAGCAGTCCAGCACCGACTACGGGTCCTACCTGGTCAGCCTCGTCGAGGGGGACGGGGTGTACGAGGCGCGGGCCCGCCGGACCGCGCCGGCCGGCTGAGCCCGGGCCCCGGCACCGGCACCCCTTCTTCTCCTCGCCCACCCACCTCCGGAGGACCCATGCAGGACCCCGCACCGTCCCGGCCCCCGACCGCGGTCGTGCTGGGAGGCACCGGCTGCATCGGACGGCACGTCTGTACCGCCTTCGCCCGGCACGGCTACCGCGTCGTCGTCGTGGCCCGCCGGCCCGCCCCGCACGTGGCGGAGCACATGTTCCGTCCCCTGGACCTGCTCACGGCGTCCGCCGCCGAGCTGGACGCGCTGTTCCGGGACGCGGACGTACGCGCGAGCGTCGTGGTCAACGCCACCGACATGGCGGGTGCCACCGACCTGACCAGCGCCGCGGACGGCGGCGCGGGCCGCGCGGCCGAACTGCTGGCCGCCAACGAGGGGCTGGCCCGCACGCTGGTCGCGGCCCTGGAGGGCAACCCGGGGCGGCCCCGGCTGGTCCACCTCGGCACCATCCACGAATACGGGCCCGGCCAGGCAGGGGTCCCGTTGCACGAGGAGATCGAGCCGCGGCCCGCGAACGCCTACGCGGACGCCAAGCTGGCCGCGTCCAGGACCATCCTCGACGCGGCCAGCGCGGGCCGCGTCGACGGCGTCGCGCTCCGGCTCGTCAACACCTGCGGCCCCTACCCGACCCCGGCGGGTTTCCCGGGCAAGCTCCTCCCCAGGCTGTGCGCCGCGCGGCAGGGCGCCGAACTCTCCGTGCGCGTCGTCGACGCACGGCGCGACTGGATCGATGTGCGCGATGTCGCCGAAGCGTGCGTGCTGGCCGCCGAACGGCCGGTCAGCGGACGGGTGTTCAACATCGGCAGCGGGATCGCGGTGCCGATGCGGGAACTGGTCGCCCACTGCCTCGCCGCCGCCGGCCTGCCGGATTCCGGCGTCACGGAGGAGGACCGCCCGGGGCACGGCGGCGTGCGCGGCCTGGGTGCCGACTGGATCCAGGCCGACATCCGACTTGCCCGCGACCTGCTGGGCTTCGCCCCGCGCTTCGGACTCAGGCAGTCACTACAGGACATGTGGGATGCGGGCGCCACCAGCCGCTGATCCGCCCCTCTGTGATCGGTGTCACTATTTATGGTTCCTTGGCATTCCCCTTGGATTCCTCTGTGATTGCTGACTTGCTCCTGGTTATCTTTATGAAATTCACGCACTGACGTGGTTGCTTTCTGTGGGCCGGAGCGAAGAAACTCGTCATTACCTTCCGCTGTAGTGTCTCGGTCGGCCATCACGGGCTTTCGGTACCGCCATTCCGGCTTCAGGCCGCGGCGGGGGTGGGATTCGCCCCTGCCGCCGCGATGCTGAACGTGCAGGCGGCGCACTCCGGTCCGCCGGCCGAGGAGCGGCAACAGTGCCCCGTGCCGGACTTCCGTACCGCTCGGCGCCGTGATCAGGCCGACGTCGATGTCTGCCCCGCTCCCGTCGGGACTTCTTCTTCACGAGGCGGATGCGGATCGCTTCGCTCATTCGAAAGGAGTTCGAGTGCGGGTTCTGTTTACCGTGTCCAACTGGCCTGGGCACTGGGCCTCTATGGTGCCCCTGGGGTGGGCGTTGCAGGCGGCCGGGCACGAGGTGAACGTCATGTGTACGCCATGCCAGACGCAACCGGTAAGCGGCGCAGGACTCATGCCGGTTCCGGTTCTCGAGGCTATGGACATGACGGTGCGGGGCCGGCTGCACAACTTCCGCATGGCCGAATTCGGCTCCTGGCCCTTTTCGGAACTCCCGCTGCACCCGCTCACCGGGAAACCGCTTGAGTCGCTCGATGAATTCGATATGAGTGCGTGGTCCCAGGAGAACCATGACTGGGCCATCGGTGTCACGACTCGGAGCAGTGACGCCGCGGTGGATTTCGCGCGCTGGTGGCGTCCCGATCTCGTGGTCCACGACATCATGAGCTTCGAGGGGCCGCTCGTCGGGAAGGTCCTGGACATTCCCGCCGTGTTGCAGCTGTGGGGGCCCGTCGGTCCGGACGACGACGTACCGGGAGCACCGCCGGGGGCGAGCTTCGTGCCCATGGACCCCAGTGGGGCGTTCCCCCGGCACGGCGTGGGGCAGATGGGGCCGCACGTCTATGAGCACGTGATCGACCCCTCTCCCACAAGCGCGCGACCACCCCTGAAGGCTGAGCGGCTGTCCATCCGTCATGTGCCGTACAACGGTCCTGGAGCGCGGCTGCCGCACGGCGAGAGCGGCTCTGCCGGACCGCGGGTGTGCGTGGTTTGGGGGACCTCCGTCAGCGGCATCTACGGGCCGGTTTCGTTCGCGGTGCCTCGCGTGGTGAACGCCCTCGCAGGGCTGGGCGCCGAGGTCCTCGTTCTGCTCGCGGGCGCCGACCGCGAGCGGATGGAGCGCGCGGGAGCACTGCCACCCGGTGTGCGGCTGATGGAGCGCACGCCGTTGCATTTGCTGATGCCCGGCTGCGACGTGGTCATCCACCACGGGGGCGCCGGCTGCGCCATGACCGCTCTGACGGCTGGAGTGCCGCAGCTGGCCATCCACACCGGCCTGGATCAGGAAGTGATCGCCGGCCGGATCGCCGGAGCCGGTGCGGCCCGGTCCCTGTCCAATGTCCAGGCGGACGAGGGGGCGATTCGTGCGGCCGTCACTTCACTCCTCACGGATCCCGCCCATGCGGTCGCCGCACGGAAACTGCGGGACGAGATGGAGTCCCAGCCCACTCCGGCGGCGCTGGTGTCTTCGCTGTCCGCCCTCGCTCAGTGAGTAGGAGACCTGCATGCGCGTCCTGGTGATGACGACTCCTGACCCAAGCCACCTGGCGACTTTGGTGCCGGTCGCCTGGGCTCTCCGTACCGCGGGCCACGAGGTGCTCGTCCTGGGGAGACCCGACAGCGCGGAACCGGCCCGTACGGCAGGGCTGAACTTCGTGAGTCTCGGCGAACCGTTCGACACCGAACAGATGGTGCTCAGTGACCTGGCACCAGGGAAACGCCCACTGGAATCCCGGCCGCGCGGCACGAAGGGCGGCTTCGGAGGTGTGTGGATCGAGCATGCGAAATCCATGGTGGAGGACTACCTGGGTTTTGCCCGCTCCTTCCGTCCGGAACTGATCATTTCCGATCCGCTGGAGTACAGCGCACTCGTTCTGGGAGCCTTGCTGAGCGTCCCGGTCGTTCACCATCGTTGGGGTGTCGATCCGATCGGCACGCCCCGGCTCCCCGCGGCCAGGGAAGAACTGCGCGGGACCTGCCGGTCGCTGGGCCTGGAAACTCTCCCTGAGCCCACGGTGGTCCTTGATTCCTGCCCCGGCGCACTACAGCTCCCGGAACTGAAGCCCGAGACCCCGGTGCGATATGTGCCGTTCAACGGCAGCGAGATGCTGCCTTCCTGGCTGCGTGCGGAGTGGGACCGGCGAGACTCGCGCTCCAAGCGGGTCGCCGTCTCCCTCGGCAGAAGAACCCTGGTCTACAACGGGGTGCCCTTCGTGCGGGCGCTGCTGCGCTCGTTCGCGGAGATGGCGGACGTCGAACTGATCGCCACCGTCGGCGCGGAGTACCGGGAGCGCATCGGTCCGGTGCCGGCCAACGTGCGGATGGTCGACCCTGTCCCGCTCCATCTGCTCCTCGGCTCCTGCGACGCCATCATCACCCATGGCGGTGCGGCCACCACCATGACCGCCACCCTCTTCGGGCTGCCGCAGCTCGTACTTCCGCAGATGGCCGATTGTTTCGCGCACGGCGACCGCCTGGCGGCCACCGGCGCGGGAATCAGCTTCGACACCGTGACCGCCCAAGACGATGCGGGGCTTCTCCGCGAGGCGCTGACACAGCTGCTCACAGATCCCCGGTACGCCGAGGCGGCCGGGTCCCTGCGCACGGAAATGGAGGGCATGCCGTCCCCCGCGCAGATCGCCTCCGATCTGGAGCAGCTCGCGCTCTCCCGCGCCCACAGCTGAATGGCGCGTCAGTACGCCGCTCGTGGTTCACGAAGGAACTTCGCCTTGCCGGCGGTGTGAACTCGCCGGCAGGCGCGGGCTCCTGGCCCTCGCGCACCTGGCTGGGCACCTGCTCACCTGACCAGCACTTCCCCTTCGGGAAGCAGCCCCCCGACAAGACGAGAAGAGAACGGTTCGCCCATGAAGATGCTGTTCGTCGCGGGCCCCACCCCGTCCAACGCGTTCGCTCTCGCCCCGCTCGCGACCGCGGCACGTGATGAGGGGCACCAGGTTTTCATGTCGACACTGAAGGAGCGGACATCGGTGGTGGCGGGGCTCGGCCTGCCCGCCATCGCCGCCACCACCAGTCCGATAGCCGACATCAAGGCCACGCGGCGCTCCGGCGAGCGGGAGATCGTCCCGGACGACGTGGACCACCCCGAGTTCATCCAGTACACGGGCCGCTGGTTCGGACGTGTGGCGGCGGAAAGCCTGGTACAGCTGCGGGAGGTGGCGGCCGGCTGGCGCCCGGACATCGTGATCGGAGGCCCGCACGCCTACGCGGCGGCGCTCCTGGCCCACGAACTGTCGGTGCCGTGGGTGCGGCACACCTGGGCCGCGCTGGACACCGTGGGCATCCACGTGGGCAGCGAGGGCGAACTCCAGCCAGAACTAAGGCAGTTGGGCCTGGACGGCATCCCGCAGCCCGATCTGCTGATCGACAACTGCCCGCCCGGAGTCCGGTGGGCCGGCGCCGCCCCCGCCCAACAGGTCCGGTGGGTCCCCATCAACTCCCAGAACCCCGTCGAACCGTGGATGTACACCCGCGGCGAGCGGCGCAGGGTGTGTGTGACAGGCGGAAGCATGGCCGCCCGGGACAACAACTTCGAGCTCATCCGGAGCATGGTGGACAGCCTCGCCGTCCTCGACGCCGAGATCGTCATCCCCGCGCCGGAGGAGGTCGCCGCCGAACTGCGCAACCAGTGCGACGGCATCCGGGCGGGTTGGATTCCGCTGGACGTGCTGATGCCGACCTGCGACCTCATCGTGCACCACGCCGGCGGCCTCACCGGACAGACCGCGATGATCTCGGGAGTGCCGCAACTGCTCCTGCCCCAGGAGAAGAAGGTCCGCCGCGCCGCGCAACTCGTCGCCGACTACGGTGCCGCGATCAACCTGCTGCCCGACGAGGTCACCCCCGACAGCGTCGCGAAGGCCCTCCAGACACTCATCGAGGACTCGGCTTACAAGGACAGGTCCCAGGCGCTCGGCCGGGAGATCGCCGCCATGCCGTCCCCGAGCGAAGTGGTCGGCGTACTCGAGGACCTGGCAACCCGCTCACGTTAGGGAGACATGTCGATGAGGGTTCTCTTCGTCACCGGCGGCGGCCAGGCGACCGTGTTCTCGCTGGCCCCGCTCGCCACGGCCCTGCGCGGCGCGGGCCACGAGATCTTCATGGCGGCCAACAGCGACCTGATGTCCGCCACCGAGGCGGCGGCGATCCCGGCGGTCTCGACGACCGACCTGCCGATCCGGCACTTCATCTCCCAGGACCGGCAGGGGCGGCCGGTGCCTCCGCCACTCGACGCCGGGGTGGCCGAGCAGGGCGTGTTCACCGGCCGCTGGTTCGGCCGTATGGCCGCCGCGAGCCTGGGCGTCCTCAAGGAGTTCACGGCGGCGTGGCGCCCCGATGTCGTCGTCGGCGGGACCATGACGTACGCGGCACCGCTGCTGGCGCGGCATCTCGGGGTCCCGTGGGTGCGGCTGGCGTGGGACGCGATCGACGCGACGCATGTGCACCCCGGCGCCGACGAGGAACTCCAACCCGAGCTGAGCGAGCTGGGACTGGCGCACCTCCCCGAGCCCGACCTGTTCATCGACGTGTGCCCGCCCAGTCTGCGGCCCGCCGCCGCCCGCCCGGCATCACCGATGCGGTACGTCCCCGCGAATCGTCAACGGCAGCTCGAACCGTGGATGTATACCCGTGGGGACCGCCGCCGGATCTGCCTCACCGCCGGCAGCCAGGTGACCCGCGACGGCCACCACAAGCTCTTCGGGTTCCTGACGCGTACGGTGGCCGAGCTGGCCCCGCTCGACGCCGAAGTCCTGATCGCCGCTCCCGACGGCCTCGCCGCCGACCTGCGCGAGACCTGCGGCGATGTGCGCGCCGGGTGGTTCCCCCTGGACGTCGTGGCCCCGACGTGTGATCTGCTCGTGCACCACGGGGGCGGCGTGACCAGCCTGACGGGCATGTACGCCGGGACGCCCCAAGTCATCGTCCCGGGCGCGGAGATGCTCGCCGACGCGGCCGAGCGCCTGGCCGGCTACGGCGCGGCCGTGACGCTGAAGACCGGAGAGGACGCGCCCGACGCCGTCGGTGCGGCATGCCGCGAGGCCGTCTCGGACGTCTCCTACGCCACCCGCGCACAGGCGCTCCGCGACGAGATCACGGCCATGCCGTCGCCGAACCGGATGGTGGCAGCGCTGGCGGATCTGGCGCACCGCTGAACGTTCCTTCGACATCGAGCCCTTTCCAACCGGTCGCTCCAGTCCGGCTGTTGGGCTGACAACGTGGCGAAGCCCCTGGCGGATGGGTTTTCGACCAGCATCCCGTGAACACGGGCCGATGCCGTGGCCGAGTCCGGGGTCAAGTGCTGGGCCGACAGAGGCCACCGGGGCGCCGGCGGCACGGTCCGTATCCCGTGCCGGGGCCGACGGGAGACCCCTTCCGCGGGCCAGAAGGCGGCGAACCGGTCCCACGCGAAGATCCGAGCGCTCGTTGAGCGGGCCGTCGCAACGCTCAAGTCGTGGCGGCTCCTTCGCGAACTGCGGTGCTCGACCACCCGGATCACCAAACTCGTGCAGGCCGTCCTCGCCCTTCATCTGACCAGCTCGGAGTGAGGATGGAAAACGCTCATTTCTTGTAAGAGCCCTGAAGTGGCGGTGTTGACGTCGAACAGGGCCGAAGATAGATTCCCTTTGGGGTTCGCATTACCTCATCTTCGATGAATCCCAGGTGCCCGCAGAGAGGTTGTTCACCTCGCGTGCGCTTCGGTTGTCCGCGATCCCGTGCCAGGCCCGCGCGGCCCGCCTGATCACTTCTTTCTCCACCGATGCCCCGGCTCCGCCGTGTGATGCACGGAAGATGTTCCTTGCCCATTTAACTCCTGTTCGGAGGGATACATGGAAGCGCGAAAGCTCGCTGTGCAGGGCGCGCTGGAATTCACCTCGCGGACGTTCTCCGACGAACGCGGCGTGTTCGTCGCTCCTTTTCAGCAGTCGGTCTTCGAAACCGCCAGAGGGGGACCGCTGTTCGCGGTCGCCCAGGGCAACCACAGCCTGTCCCGACGAGGCGTCGTCCGGGGCATTCACTACACCGTCGCACCTCCGGGCGCCGCCAAGTACGTCTACTGCGCGAGCGGGCGGAGCCTGGACTTCACCGTGGACATCCGGCGCGGCTCGCCCACGTTCGGCAAGTGGGAGGCCGTCCTCCTGGACCAGTCCGGCTTCCGTGCCGTGTACCTGCCGATCGGCGTCGGTCACGCCTTCGTGGCGCTCACCGACCACACCGTCATGTCGTACCTGACCTCGGCCCCGTACGTCGCGGAGCAGGAGCTGGCCCTCTCGCCACTCGATCCGGCGCTCGGCCTGCCGATCCCCGAAGACATCGACCCGATCCTCTCCGAGCGGGACGCCGCCGCCCCCACCCTCGCCGAGGCCGCGGAGCGCGGGCTGCTCCCCGACTACGAGCTCTGCCTGGAACTGGAGGCCCAACTGGGCACCGCTCAGGGGCGGATCAGGGACTGACCGGACCCCGCTCATGAAAGGCGTCATCCTCGCCGGGGAGCGGATGCGTCCGGCTCGACACGGGCACCCACGACTCGCTTCTGGAAGCCGGCCGGCACCGGATACGGGGCTCGTCCCATCGGCCTTGTCGAGGGGGCCCGCGGCGAGCCACCACGTCGCAGCGGCGACCGCCGCGCTCCTGCGAACGGCCTGACAACGGGCTGACGCCCTCTCACCACCACGCCATGGCCCGCAAGCCCGCACGGCTTCGCGGCTCTTCGGCCATCAGAAACCGAGCGAAGAACGAGAGAGAACGAGAGAGGAAGAGCACGATGAACAGTGACTACAAGGACCCCAAGGTCGTGCCGCACGAGTCGGAGCAGGAACGGGAATCACGCCTGCGCCTCACCAAGCTCCTGGCCGAGACGCCGATCCCGCCCGAGTACCTGATCGACAACCTCCCGGTGTACCTGCGTCGCCATCAACTGGCCGACCTGCTGGCCATGGACGCGCTGTACCGGATGGTCACCGATGTGCCAGGGGTGATCATGGAGTTCGGCGTTCTCCACGGGCGCCACCTCGCCTCCTTCACTGCCCTTCGCAGCATCTACGAGCCCTATAACTCGCTCCGTCGCGTGGTCGGCTTCGACACCTTTACGGGATTTCCCGATATCGCTGACATCGACCGTGCGACGCCCAGCGCGGTCGCCGGCCGGTTCGCTGTGCCCGAGGGCGAAGTGGATCACCTTCGTGCAGTGCTCGCCGCGCACGAACTGGGCGAACCCTATGGCCACACCCAGCGCAGCTTCGTGGTGCAGGGGGATGTCCGCAGTACGCTTCCCCAGTATCTGGAAGAGAATCCGGAGACGGTCATCGCCCTGGCTTACATCGATGTCGATCTGTATGAGCCCACGCTGGAGATCCTTCACGCCATCCGGCCGCACATGGTCAAGGGAAGCATTCTGGCATTCGATGAACTTGCCCACCCCAAATGGCCCGGCGAGACCAAGGCGCTGGCCGAATTCATGGAGCTCGGCAACGCGAAACTGCGCCAGCTGCCCCACCGTGAATCCCCGATCATCTATCTGGAGTGGGGGGAGAACTGACCCGCCGCCGCTCAGGCTCCAGCACCCCCACCACCGGCCTGTCGCCGGTGACCGTATGCGAATCGAGGCAGCGGCATGAGGAAGATCCTGGTCACCGGCGGCGCCGGTTTCATCGGCTCGCACTATGTGCGCACGCTTCTCGGCGGAGGCTACCCGGAGTGGGAGGGTGCGCATGTCACTGTCCTGGACAAGCTCACCTATGCCGGGAACCGCGCGAACCTCCCCGAGACGCACCCGCGCCTGACCTTCGTCCGCGGCGACATCTGCGACAGCGATCTGCTGCGCCGACTGCTGCCCGGCCACGACGCGGTGGTCCACTTCGCCGCGGAGTCGCACGTGGACCGCTCCCTGGAAGCGGCCGAGGAGTTCGTCCACACCAATGTGACCGGCACACAGCGGCTGCTCGACGCGGTCCTCGCCAGCGGTGTGCAGCGCGTCGTCCACGTCTCCACCGACGAGGTCTACGGGTCCATAGACGAGGGGTCCTGGACGGAGGACTGGCGGCTCGAGCCCAACTCCCCGTACTCCGCCTCCAAGGCGGCATCGGACCTGCTGGCGCGGTCGTACTGGCGCACCCACGGGCTGAACGTCTCGATCACCCGCTGTTCCAACAACTACGGTCCGTACCAGCACCCCGAGAAACTCATCCCGCTGTTCGTCACCAATCTGCTCGAAGGAAAGCAGGTGCCGCTCTACGGCGACGGCGGCAACATCCGCGAGTGGCTCCATGTGGACGACCACTGCCGTGCGATCGACCTCGTGCTGAACAAGGGCCGGGCCGGTGAGATCTACAACATCGGCGGCGGCAACGAGCAGACCAACCGGGCCATCACCGAACGCCTGCTCGCGCTGACCGGCTCGGACTGGTCCAGGGTCCGCCGGGTCGCCGACCGCAAGGGGCACGACCTGCGCTACTCCCTCGACGAGACGAAGATCCGCGAGGAGCTCGGCTACGCCCCGCGGATCACCTTCGAGCAGGGGCTCGCCGACACCGTGGCCTGGTACAGGGACAACCCCGCCTGGTGGAAGGGCACCACGCGGGGAGGCGGTTCGCAGACGTGAGGCCCCTCCTCCCGTGGCTCCGGCCGGCGGCGCCGGGCCGCACCGGGCGTGGGAACCCTCGCCGACAGCGGCACCGTCACCGAGTGCAGCTCCCGGGGCAGCGTGCACCCAGGCCCTGGTCGATCGAATGTTGGACTACGTCATCATCGTCGATGAAGGAATTCGTGGAGGCCCGCGGATGACCATGGAGATCTTGGGCAACGGATTCCTCGCCCGGAACCTGAGCCCTCTCGCGCACCGCCACCCGGGCACGGTCGCCATGGCGGCGGGCGTCTCCTGGGCCAGCGGCACTTCGGACGCCGACTTCGCCCGGGAGGCCGCACTGCTGACACAGGCCGCGGACCGGTGCCGTGCCACCGGGCGCCGGCTGCTCTTCTTCTCCACCGCGGCCACCGGCATGTACGGCGCGGTGGACGGGCCCGGCCGGGAGGACAGCCCGATCACCCCCTGCACCCCGTACGGTGCACACAAGCTCGCGCTGGAACGCCAGTTGCAGGACTCCGGTGCCGACCACCTGATCCTGCGTCTGGGGCACCTCGTCGGCACCGGACAGCCCCCGCACCAGCTGATCCCCGCCCTCATCCAGCAGATGCGCAAGGGCGCGGTGCGCATCCAGCGCGCCGCCGCCCGTGACCTGATCGACGTCCGCGACGTGGTCACCGTCATCGACCGGCTGCTCGCCCAGGGGCTCTGCGGCGAGACCGTCAACGTGGCCTCCGGTACGGCCGTACCGGTGGAGCGGATCGTCGACCACCTTGAGACCCGACTGGGTCTGTCGGTCCGCCGCCGGTACGAGGAGGCGGGCGCCCATCACGTCATCTCCACCGAGAAGTTGCGCGCCCTCGTCCCGGAGACGGCGGCCATGGGCTTCGGCCCCGGCTACTACCGGCGGGTGCTCGACGCCTTCATCGCGACGGCTGATCCCTCCACGGCGGCCTGATCGCCCTCCCACCGATCCCTCGGACGGCGCCGCATGCTGCCCGCGCGAAGGCGGCGCGGACCGGAGTGGAGAGCGCCGCGATCGCCGGCCGCGGCGCCGCCGGGGCCCGCGAGCCGGCCGGGCACACCGTTCACCACCGACAGGGGAGACATCATGGGCAAGCTCTCAAAGGCAGCATGGGGCACGGTGCCGAGCCGGGGCCCGGACGTCCTGGTCAACCCTGCGGGCGCGGTGGTCAAGGGCGTCCCGGAACAGCTCGTGCCGGACTTCTCCCGGCGCCTGGGCGCCCCGCGGAGCACCGTCAGCAGTGTGGTGCCGGGCGGCACGGACAACGGCGGCGCGCCGGCGCATCATCTGCGTTCCCGAGGCTCTCCGCGCGGTCCTGCCCACGCGCCGTCCTCCACGCGCGCCTTCCCTGGCGAAGACAACTCCGTGCTCCACCGCGGCGACACCCTGCTTCCCCAGGATCCAGTCGATCCAGTCGCCGTGGCCGACGCGTCCACCGCGCAGGTGGTCGGAGAAGAAGCGTCCTGCCCGTATGCCCTCCCTGTCGCCACGTTCGGGAAGCGGGACAGCCGGCGGTTGCCTGCCCCAGCGGCCGGCACTCGCCGGAACACCGCGTCATCGGGGGCGATCACATGCGTGTGGAGATCTCGACATGACACATGAGCAGCCTTGCGTGGGGGTACTGGGAGGCAGCGGTTTCGTGGGCCGGAACCTGCGCGCAGCCTTCCGGTCGTCGGGCGCCCGGGTCGTCAGCGTCTCCCGGACCCTGCCCGGCGGCGCCGGCGTCGACGATCCGGAGGGCGAGCGCTCCATCGCCTTCGACCTGCTCGCGGACGGACCCGCGGAACTCGGCGCGATGCTCGCCGACACCGGGGCGGATGTGATCGTCAATGCCGCCGGCGGCTACTGGAAGATGACAGGCCAGCAGATGTGGGGAGCCAACACGGAGTTGGTGTCCGCCCTGGTGGCGGCGGTGCGGAAGCTGCCGCACCGGCCCCTGCTGATCCAGCTCGGCAGCGTCCACGAGTACGGCCCCGGCAGCAGGGACGCCGGTATCACCGAGGAGCGGACACCAGCTCCGGTCAACGACTACGGCCGCTCGAAACTGGAGGCGGCACGCCGCGTACTGGACGCGGCCGGCACATCCGAGCTGAACGGCGTCGTGCTGCGGATAGCCAACATCATCGGCCCGGGCTTGCCGGCCGGCAGTCTCCTCGGCGACATCGCGGCGCACCTGAAGCGGTTCGCCCGGGACGGCGACGCCGCCGGCAGCGAACTGGTCCTCGGCCCACTGAGCGCGGAGCGTGACTTCGTCGACGTACGCGATGTCGCCGACGCCATACTTGCCGTGGCGCGCGCGCCACGGGCCGACGTGTCGGGGCGCGTCATCAACATCGGCAGCGGAGCGGCGGTCAGCGCGCGCCGAGTGGCAGAGCGGTTGATCCACCTCAGCGAACTGCCGGTCCGGCTGGTCGAGCGTGCCCGGACGGACACCTCCCGCAGTGACGTGGACTGCCAGATGCTGGACATCTCCCTGGCGCGGCGGCTGTTGGGCTGGGAACCGCGCCGGGACCTGGACGCCTCACTCACCGCGCTCCTCGCGGCCGCGTGAGCCCGCCCGGCCCCGAGCCACTGCGCTCCGCCCCTCCACCGCCGGTTCGTCCGCCCGTTGCCGGGTGAGGCGGCCTGCGGCCCTCCCTGCACGACACCCCCAACGGAGAAGCACCCATGCGTGTTCTGTTCGCCGTCTTTCCCGCCACCGCACATGTGCACCCGATCGTTCCGCTGGCCTGGGCCCTGCAGAACGCCGGCCACGAGGTACGGGTGGCCATCCATCCCGACGCCGTGGACCTCGTCACCAGCGCGGGCCTCGCGGCCGTGCCTCTCGGCTCCCGCGACAAGCTCGCCTCAGTGGTCGAGTTCAACGCGAATCCCGACCTGACCGACAGCCTTGACGACGCCCTGTTCCTGGACACCGCGGATACCTCCGGCTGGGAGGAGCAGTGGGAGAAGATGTGCAAGGTCCTGTCGCTCTACCGCCAGGTCCTGCCCGACTTGGTTGACTTCACCCGCGGTTGGAAGCCGGACCTGGTGGTGTGGGACCAGTTCTGCGTTCCGGCCGCGGTGGCCGCGCGGGTCAGCGGCGCGGCCCAGGCCCGCATGCTGTGGGGCCGCGACAACATCGGCTGGCTGCGCGCGCGGTCTCGGGAGCACCTGGCGGCGCGGGGGGCGCAGCCGCTGGAGGACCCGGTACACGCCCTGATGGAGGGCATGCTGACGCCCTACGGTCTGGAGTACGAGGAGGAGTTGCTGCTCGGGCAGTGGACCATCGACCCCATGCCGAAGGGGATGCAGCTGCCGGTCGACCTGCCGTTCGTCTCGATGCGCCGGATTCCCTTCAACGGGACGGCCTCCGTGCCCAGTTGGGTCAACGAGCGGCCCGAGCGCCCGCGGGTCTGCCTCACCCTCGGTGTCGGCGGGCGCGGCCGCCAGCTCTTCCGGCAGAGCGGTGTCTCGTTCGCCGAGGTCGTCGAGGCAGTGGCCGAGCTGGACGTGGAGCTGGTGGCCACGGTGGGCGCCGCGCAGCGGAACTCCATCGCCGCGGTGCCGGACAACGTTCGCCTGGTGGAGTACATACCGCTCAACTACCTGCTGCCGACCTGCTCGGCGGTCGTCTACCACGGTGGCGGCGGTACTTTCGCGGCCTCGGTGGCTCACCGGGTGCCGCAGCTGATCACGCCGATGCTGTTCTGGGGCGAGACCACCATCGCCAAGCACGTCGCCGACAGCGGCGCCGGACTGGTGATCGACAGCAACCGGTTCACTGCGGACGCCCTGCAGAAGGGGCTCACCCGGCTGCTCGAGGAC
Organism: Streptomyces sp. BHT-5-2; assembly: GCF_019774615.1. Classification (NCBI taxonomy): domain Bacteria; kingdom Bacillati; phylum Actinomycetota; class Actinomycetes; order Kitasatosporales; family Streptomycetaceae; genus Streptomyces; species Streptomyces sp. BHT-5-2. Next base: position 2,496,259 of record NZ_CP081496.1, read on the forward strand.
CAGTCCTTCCAGGACGGTGCCGCCGCGCTGCACAGGGAGTGGGAGGAGACGCCCTCCCCTGCCGACCTCGTCCCGGTACTGGAGGAACTGACCGCCCGCCACCGCCGCTAAGGGGGGCGAGCCGGCCAAACGGACCCCCTGCTCGATGAGCAGGGGGTCTTTTTCCGTTTCCGGGCCTGATCGCGCAGAGTGCAGGCACCCGCCGAGAAGGGCGCGGTGCTGCGGCCACCGCGCCGGCCAGCACGGGTGCCGGGGCTTCGGGCCAACCGCATCGGTTCGGCGTCTCCCTACTGATCAGCGCGCTCGAGTTGTGCGACGATGCCGGTATGAATCGACTGGCCAACGAGCAGTCGCCCTACCTGCTCCAGCACGCCGACAACCCGGTCGATTGGTGGCCGTGGTCCACCGACGCGTTCGAGGAGGCCCGCCGCCGCGGCGTGCCGGTACTGCTCAGCGTCGGCTACAGCTCGTGCCACTGGTGCCAATGCATTTACTGAACCCGTAAAGCGCCTACCAGGTACGACGCCATGAAGTGGTGACAGGAGTGGCAATAGTGACGATCTCGAAGTGAAGATCGATGCCTGGGCGCAGGAGCGGCTTGCCGCCTCACCTGACTGGTTCACGGAGAAGTGGGCGAGCGTCATGGCGATCTAAGAGTCGGGCGACCCGGAGTGACCTGACCTCGGAACAGGCCGCAGGAGAAGACCTGCTGGAGACTGCCCGCAAGCTTGTAGGCATGGATGCCCGTCCCCGGCAGCCGCTCTCCTTCCCGATTTGCATCCAGCCTAGGAGCGCCCGACGCTACCCTCCGCGTGTCTCGTAGTTGTGCAAGGGCGTGAGCACGGAGCGGGCAGGCATGGAGCAGCGATCGCAGGCTCACCGCGATCAGCCGCACGAGCCTCTCCATGCCGGTCAGACGGTGATCGACAGACAAGTTCTTCCCGGACGTACCGTCCTTGGCTAGGAAGCTGTTTGTATGTCGTTGGCTGTTCTAGCCTTGTCCCCGAAGATCAAGAGGGGGCGGGATGCCGAAGGTGCCTGAGAGCCGGCGCGTTGGGCGTATGGCCGTGAATGAGGTGCGTGCGCTGCTGGAGCGCCACGGGCACATCGTGCAGGAGGTCGACGGCGGTAACGACCACGGTGAGGACCTGCACGTCACCTTCGTGCAGAACGGCGAGCGAACAGCAGACTCCATCGCCGTGCAGGTCAAGGGTGGGGTCTCGACACGTACCAGAAGGGGCCATCGCGTCCGAGTCGGGGGTCACGGGGGCAACTGGCGCGACGGTAGCCTGCCGGTGCTCTGCGTAGTCCATGATCCCGAGCGGGGAGGCCTCTTCTGGGCCAATGCGACCCGTCAACTCCGCCGAGCCGAAGCGCTGCGCAAGACGCTGAAGTCTGTTGTCGTCTCACGGGAGTCCGTGCTGAATGACGACACCATCGGGACTTTCGTGCAGAGCATGCGGAACTTCCTGGTTTGGGAACGTCAAGGGGTTGGCCGTTGGGCTGACATGGCGGACGTCGAGTTCACTCCGAACGACATCGTTAAACCCTTCGAGAACGAGTACGGCGAACCCATGGTCTTCTGGCAGCAGCGTGGGGAGCCATTCGCGGTCTTGCTTCATCATGATCTCGACTGGGATCCCATGCGCGTTCAGGAGGGAATGCTCCGCTTCGATCCCATCCCGATGATCGGCAGTGTCATCCTCAACAGCGCGGAAGCGCACTGGCTCATGGGGTGCTTCAAATCCACGGAGTGGTGGCGCCGACCGGTCGAGCAGAGCGATCTTGCCTGACCCTTGAGGTTCCTTCGAGTTGCCTGCATCTGACGTCGCGCTGGTCACTTCCATGCCCCATCAATGCAGGTGAGCTGAAGCAGAGCGCAGGGCCGATCGTACGGAACCACGCATGGGGTGGTTACTCACGTCCGCAACTGCTCGGGCAAAGGCACGGAAGGTCAAGACCCGCTCGGGGGCACTCAGGCCGCGCAGCGCTGACAAGAAGCCGACCAGAAGGGTCAGCGGGTAGATGGCGCGCTGGAGGGTGAGTGCACCAGCGCAGATCACGGTGGACAGCAGTGCCACGGTCACGATGAGAGCCCTTTCGGAGTGACGGCGCACCGCCTGGTGCGCTGACGCTCATACAAGGCTGCGTGGTGCCGGGACTCCGAGGCGCCTTGTGCGCCAGGGTGCTTGAAGTGCCTGGTCAGGCAGATAGTGTCCGGACTTCCGGTCCGGATGCGTACTAGGAGTTGTCGTCACGTGTCACGCCCACATCGGGACTGAGGCGAGAGCGATGGCTGCATGGTAGGACTCGACTCTCTTGTCGTAGCGGGGCGGACGGCCGCCCTTGCTACCGCGCCGGAGCCGGTTGTGGATCTGGTCGGCCCGCTCGGGAACGGTGTGCGGGATGTCTCGGTGTCGCAGCCAGGTCCGAATGGCCCCGGAGGTGCAGCCCTTGTTGCTCAGGACGTAGCGAGCCGTACGCGGAGCCACGGCCCGATCCGTGGGATCCCTATCCCCTCCATCACCGCGGTGAACCGCGGCAGTCGTTGGCGCTCCCGCCCGTGACGGCGAGGAGGGCTGACGGCTCAGCGCATCGCAGGCCAGGTGGACCTTGGTGGTCAGTCCGCCTCGGGAGTGGCCCAGCGCTGGGTCGCGGAGCCCCTCTTTCGAGCCCCGGCGGCATGCTGGTGAACGTCTACGACGGCGGGGGTCCACCGGACACCAGCCAGTCGATGTACCGGCCGCGTCCGCCCCGGTTTGCGCGGCCCGAAGTGGTTGCTCGAAGGTGCCGTCCTTGGCCTACTGGCGGAAACGGGTGTGCAGAGTGGTCCTTGGTCCGTACCGCTCGGGCATCTCCTGGTCGTCAAACCGCTTCCGACCCCGCAGGACTCGGCCAGCAGCTGCTGGGCGAACATCCACTCGACATCGGACAGTTCATGCAGTTCATGACGACGTAGCACCCGACCGTGATCTATCACTCAAGATCAGCACGTGACGACACGGTCCAGCAAGGTCGAGTCAATGCATGAACCCTCGGGTCGGATCGCGAGGCGGCACGTTCCCGAACTCCTCGAACCACCCTTCGGGACGCAGATCTCCGATGCCCATGTGCTGGTTGAGTGGGTTGTCGGGGTGCTCCAAGCCTTGCATCATCGGGTTGTAGAGGAAAAGTACATCGTGGTCCTGAAAGAGCAGATCTGAACAAACGAGCCAGTCGTAGTCGCCCTGCTGCTCGGGGAGCCCTTGAGTGAACTCAGCCACCAGGTCCGGTTCATCACATGTCATTGCCGAAGCGCTCTGCAGAGCAAAGTGGAGCGCCAGTTCCTCTGCCGTGCAGCGTGGTTCAGGGGAATGGCCGAGAGTGATGTCCTCGTTGAGATCATCCAAGGCTCTTAGGACCCTGCGCCGCCAACGCCATGGCTGGCCCCATGTGGACGCCGGCAAGCGTGCGAAGAAGATTCCAAAGCCGTTCGGGGAGATTGGCTGGTCACCCAGTTCATCCAACTCGTCATGAGCCATATCGGCGAGGGTCTCCAGGTTGCAGCTGAGGATGCGCGATGTACGGGGCGTCATCCGCCATGGCTCTTCGTCCTCCTCGTCTCAGTCGACATCTGGGTCCCAGGTCTCCGAACCTAGCTCGTGGCCTTTTTCGGGCCGGTAGATTCCTGGTGCATTGAAAGATGCGGTCGCTACCGCATCTCCGCCCTCTGCCGCGCGGACATACCACTCATGAGCTTCGTGGTTTTGCCGGCGCCGCTGGGCGATCACACCCCGGAGACGCATGGCAAGGGCGTCCCCCTGGGCTGCGGCCCTCTCGTAGCAGGCCGCTGCTTCGTCCCATCGTCCTTCAATCTCGTGCAGGGCACCAAGGGCTCGGGCCTGCAATGGAGTTCCTGTCTCAGACACCGTCCGGTACCACGAGGACCAGGTGTGTTCTGGGCGTCGTTCGCGCTGCACGAACCCAAGGTCGTGCATAGCGGCATGGTTACCTCTGGCTGCCAGTGGAGAGAAGCAGCGCTCGGCGAGCACCAGGCGACCGAAGCGGAAGGCAGACCGTCCGACAGGCAGCAGCTCGCTGCCGTCATTCGCGTGTGTGACTGCCGCCTCCCATACCTCGTCAGGAATGTCCGCCGCTTCGACGGCGCTGGCAGCGGCGTCCACGAGGTAGTCGAATGGCCGCCAGGCTTCTGCGGTATCTGTGGCAACCAGCATTCCCGCTACACCGAACTGGATCTCGGTTGCCCACATCAGAGCCTGCTCGGGGCTCTCGGCTTGGAGACGGGAGGCGTTCCCGGCACTGAGATAACACGTGGACAATGCCAGCAGGGTCTCAGCGGGCAGAGGAGTGGAGATACCTGCTCGCGCAAGGTCGATGGCTGCCTGAACCAAGGCCGCGCCACGGGGATGGCCTTTCGGCTGACGTCTGGTCGTTAGGAACTCTTCGAGCAGCCTCGGCCCGGCTGCGAGGTATTCGGCGATTCCGTGAACGCCGTGGTGGCGGGCTGCATCAGCCAGACGCATATCGGGGTTCGGGTTTGCTAGGTGCGCGCGGAGCTTACTCATTTCCGCCTCGGACCACTGTCGTTCCAGTACGAGGGGCTCGATGAGGTTCAGGACCCGGGATCCTAGGCGGCGCGCAGACGCCAATCCAGCTTCCGACCCTCTTCTCAATGCGCGCTCACTATAATTGCGGTAGACCTCAGAACGCATGGTGGCCATGACCACAACTCGTTGCTCCAGTAGCGCGGACAACATGCCTTGGTCGAGGCCGCCAGGGAGGAGGAAGCGGTCGAGGTCATCCAGCCAGAGCACCCACTTCCGACGGACGGGCCTCGGTAGGGATATATGCGATAGCACGGGGCTCAGGTCGCTTGCCGCAGGCGGTGCAATGATCCAGTGATCGGACAGTTCGCGTCGGACAGCCTCAAAGGCGCACCGTGATTTTCCGGCCGTGGACTCGCCGACCAATAGGACGAGGCCACCGTTCTCCCTGGCCTCTACCAGTTGAGCCGAGACTGTGCTGTCCGCGTCCCGTGGCACATAGGTCGGTAGTGGAGGAGCACCGTCGAGGCGACTCGTTCGGTGTACGCCCAGTTCCAGGGGCTTGGCGTCAGCCACCGGGCGGATCGGGATCCGGACCGTCCCTACCGTGATGTGACGCGATTCTTCCTGTGCCGGAGTGAGAGTCTTGGCCCGCGCCGCGCGCAGTAAGCGATCCCAAACTGCCGGGTCGGCGAGTGCGGCAGGGAGGACGATGTTTCGCTGCCGAGCCATGGTGTCGACTGCACGGAGAAACTCTCGAAAGAGCTTATTTGTCGGTACGTGCTTTCCGCTTCGCCAATCGCTGATGCGCTGCACGGACAGGGAAGTTCGCCCAAGGCGATCCCTGCTCGCAGAGGAGATGACGGCTGGTTTAGGGGAGCCAACCGCAGTGAAAAGAGCCTCCAGATGCTTCCGGAAATTCCGCTTTCCCTTGTGCTCAGCCATGAGTAAATGATCTTCCAGCGCTGTCAGAGGGCTCCCAGGTCGACAGTGACGGAGAAGGGCGCGGCAGCCCTGATCACGCCGGTGAACATCTCGCCGTCCCTGTAGGCCTTGGTGGCGGGGTCGAGAACGTAGGTGTAGATGATCGGGACACCGGTGGCGGCCTGCTCGACCCGCCAGTAGAAGGGGATGCCGGCCTTGGCGTACTGGTCCACCTTCACGATCCGGTCGGTGGTTTCCGAGCCGGGCGACACGACCTCGACGACCAGGAGTACATGTTCGGGGCGGGTGGGCGTGAGATCAATGGTCTCCGCCCGGTAGACGATGACGTCCGGACGGCGGTTGGTGAGTGGAATGTCCTGCAGGCGGACGTCGAAGTCGGTGTCGGCGTTCCAGTCCGGGCCTGCGACGGCGTCCAGGGTATTGGCCAGGATTCGGGCCAGCCGGTTGTGCCGCTTGGACGCGCTCGGGCTCACAATGACCATCCCGTCCACGATCTCAATGCCGGCACACTGCTCCTCGGACCAGGAGTCGTACTGCTCCGCGCTGATCTGCGTATGCATCCACGCGGGCGCCACCATCTCGGCGGTCATGATCTACCTCCTTCGAGGAGCCTCGAAAGTTCCAGCGCTGCTGGGCTCAGCCTACTGTCCTGTGATGCCGGGGCGCCCGATTCGGAAGAGCGCCAGGAGATGTTCGATATCGACCCGTTCCGCTTGCTGTGGCTACCGTCGCAGGCGACCCCGTCCCCGAAGTAGGTGTCCGCTGTCTCGTGGGCAAGCTCCCCCAGGCGGCACGAAGGACAAGCGCATCACCGACGGCTGGTACGACGCCACCAACGACGTTCACCAGCTCGGCCAAGCGAGGCAGAGCCTGTGCGGGCCTCGCCGGCGGGGCTGGGCATTGTGAGAGGCTGGGTCGTATGAACCGGTTGGCTGGTGTGACCTCGCCTTATCTGCTTCAGCACGCCGACAATCCCGTCGACTGGTGGCCCTGGACGCCGGAGGCATTCGAGGAAGCGCGACGGCGCGATGTACCCGTTCTGTTGTCAGTTGGCTACTCTTCGTGCCACTGGTGCCATGTGATGGCGCACGAGAGCTTCGAGGATCCGCAGCTCGCGGCGCTGCTGAACGAGCACTTCGTGGCCGTCAAGGTCGACCGCGAGGAGCGGCCGGACGTGGACGCCGTCTACATGGAGGCGGTGCAGGCCGCCACGGGCCAGGGCGGCTGGCCGATGACCGTGTTCCTCACGCCCGACGCCGAGCCCTTCTACTTCGGCACCTACTTCCCGCCCGCGCCGCGGCACGGCATGCCGTCCTTCGGGCAGGTGCTCGAAGGGGTCCGCAGCGCCTGGGCCGACCGGCGCGACGAGGTCGGCGAGGTCGCCGGCCGGATCGTCGCCGACCTCTCGGGCCGCTCGCTGGCCGAGTCGCTGGCCGAGGGCGACCAGCGGCCGCCGCGCCCCGAGGACCTGGCCGGCGCCCTGTTGGGGCTGACCCGGGCCTTCGACGCGGTGCACGGCGGGTTCGGCGACGCGCCGAAGTTCCCGCCGGCCATGGTGCTGGAGTTCCTGCTGCGCCACCACGCCCGGACGGGCTCCGTCGGCGCCCTGGACATGGTCGAGGCGACCTGCGCGGCCATGGCCCGGGGCGGGATCTACGACCAGCTCGGCGGCGGTTTCGCCCGCTATTCCGTCGATCGGGAATGGGTCGTTCCGCACTTCGAGAAGATGCTCTACGACAACGCCCTGCTGTGCCGCGTCTACGCCCACCTGTGGCGCGCCACCGGCTCCGACCTGGCCCGCCGGATCGCCCTGGAGACCGCCGACTTCATGGTCCGCGAACTCCGCACCGACCAGGGAGGTTTCGCCTCCGCGCTGGACGCCGACAGCGACGACGGAACGGGCCGGCACGCCGAGGGCGCGTACTACGCATGGACACCGGAGCAGCTGCGCGCCGCCCTGGGGGACCGGGACGCGGAGTTCGCCGCCCTGTACTTCGGCGTCACCGAGGAGGGCACCTTCGAGGAGGGCGCCTCCGTCCTCCAACTCCCCGACAGCGGTGGCCTGGTCGACGCCGCGCGGGTGGCGTCGGTCAAGGAGCGGCTGCTCGCGGCGCGCGCGGAGCGCCCCCGCCCGGGGCGCGACGACAAGATCGTCGCCTCCTGGAACGGGCTGGCCATCGCCGCGCTCGCCGAGACCGGTGCCTACTTCGACCGACCCGACCTGGTCCAGGCCGCCACCGACGCCGCCGACCTGCTCATCCGCGTCCACATGGACTGGCAGGCCCGGCTGCACCGCACCTCCCGGGACGGCACGCCCGGCACCAACTCCGGCGTCCTGGACGACTACGCCAACGTCGCCGAGGGACTGCTGGCGCTGTCCTCGGTCACCGGGGAGGGCGTCTGGGTGGAGTTCGCGGGCTTCCTCCTGGACACCGTCCTGGTGCAGTTCACCGCCCCGGACGGCACGCTCTACGACACCGCCGCCGACGCCGAGCGGCTGATCCGCCGCCCTCAGGACCCGACCGACAACGCCACGCCCTCCGGGTGGACCGCCGCGGCCGGGGCGCTGCTCTCGTACGCGGCGCTGAGCGGCAGCTCCCTCCACCGGGACGCCGCGGAGCGCGCCCTGGGCGTCGTCACCGCCCTCGGCGGGCGGGCGCCGCGCTTCATCGGCTGGGGACTGGCGGCCGCCGAGGCCGCGCTGGACGGGCCGCGCGAGGTCGCCGTGGTCGGCCCGCCGGACGACCCGGCCACCCGCGCGCTGCACCGCGCCGCACTGCTGGGCACCGCCCCCGGGACGGTGGTGGCACTGGGCGCCCCCGGGGAGGACGACGCCGTCGAGGTGCCGCTCCTCATGGCGCGCCCCCTGGTCGACGGCCGGCCCGCCGCCTACGTGTGCCGGCGCTTCGCCTGCGAACAGCCGACGACGGACCCGGAGGAGCTGGCGGAGCGGCTGGGTTCCTGAGGGCGGCCGGCGGGGCCCGGCCCGTTGGTGGGCCGGCCCCGTCCGAAGTCCTGGGACCGGCGACCGGGTTGAACTTGACGTGCGCGTCAGGTTCTAGCCTCAAGGCATGACGAACCGCACACACCGTGAAGTACGCCTGGCCGCCCGCCCCACCGGCCCGGTCACCGACGACCTCTTCGAGATCGTGGAGGTCCCCGTTCCGGCACCGGCCGAGGGCCAGGTCCTGGTACGCAACTCCCTGATGTCCGTCGCCGCCGTGATGCGCACCCTGATGGACGAGAACACCGTCGTCCCCATGCCGTCCTTCGTGGTCGGCGAGGTGCTGGACGGCCCCGCGGTCGGCGAGGTGGTCGCCGCCCCGGGGACCGACCTCAAGGCCGGCGACCTCGTGGCGCACCACCTCGGCTGGCGCGAGTACGCCCTGGCGGACGCCGCGGCGGTCCGGCGCCTCGACCCCGGGCTGCTGCCCGACCCGGCCGGCTACCTCTCGCAGGGCCCCACCGCCCTGATGGGCATCGACCGCGGCGCCGAAGTACGGCCCGGCGACACGGTGTTCGTCACCGGAGCGGCGGGCGGCGTCGGCCTGATGGCCGGGCAGCTGGCCAAGCTGCGCGGCGCCGCCCGGCTCATCGGCAGCACCGGCTCCCCGGAGAAGGCCGAGCGGCTCCGCACGGAGTTCGGCTACGACGCGGTGGTCGTCCGCGGTGCCGGGCCCATCGAGGAGCAGCTGCGCGCGGCCGCCCCCGAGGGCATCGACGTGCTCTTCGACAACGTGGGCGGCGAGCAGCTCCAGGCCGCGCTCGCGGTCGCCAGGCGCGGCGCCCGGCTCGCCCTGGTGGGCGCGCTGTCCGCCCAGCTCTCCGACGGGTCGGCGACCACCACGCCCGTCGACACCCTGTCGCTGGTCTCCCGGGGCATCACCATGCGCGGCGTCGCCCTCCACGACCACCGGGACCTGGTCCCCCAGTGGTACGAGCTGTTCGCCCAGGGGCTGCGCGAGGGCACCCTCACCTTCCCGCACGCCCGGCTCCACGGCATCGAGCAGGCCCCGCGGGCACTCCAGGAGCTGATCGCCGGACGCCATCTGGGCTCGGTCATCGTGGAGTTGTAGGCCGCGGCGGGCGCGCGCCGACGGAAGGGCCGGGGGAGCGGCATACGGGAGGGGGCCCGCGCGGGGGCCGCGGCAAGCGGCCGCAGATGACGATGCCGTTCCCCCGGCGGGCCCCCGGTCCCGGAGGTAGCCTGCACGGGTGACCACGTTGCTCGGGAGCCGCTCCCTCGTCCGGGAGGCCGCGGCGCTGCGGTCCGGTGCGGACGAGCCCCTCGACGCGGTGCGCCGCACCTGCGACCGCATCGACGCCGTGGACCCCGTCCTCCAGGCGTTCGTGCCCGAACCGGGGCGCCGCGAACGGCTGCTGGCGGCGGCCCGGGAGCTGGCCGCGGCCGCCCCGCCGGACCCCGCGGGGCGCCGGGCCCTCCATGGCGTACCGGTCGGCGTCAAGGACATCGTGCGCGTCGACGGGCTGCCCACACGGGCGGGTTCGGCACTGCCGCCCGGGGAACTCGCCGGCCCGCAGGCCGCCGTCGTGGACCGGCTGCGTGCCGCGGGCGCGCTGATCGCGGGCAAGACCGTCACCGCGGAGTTCGCGGCGACCGCGCCGGGGCCGACCCGCAATCCGCACAACCCGGCGCACACGCCCGGTGGTTCGAGATGGGGGCACCTCCCATGCCCTTTAGGCATGGGGGAGGATCGGCGGCGGCGGTCGCCGCCGGGATCGTCCCGCTGGCCATCGGGACGCAGACCGTCGGCTCGATGATCCGGCCCGCCGCCTACTGCGGAGTGGTCGGTTTCAAGCCGACCTACGGGCGCATCCCGCTCGACGGCGTGATCCCCAACGCGCCCAGCTTCGACACCCTGGGGTGCTACGCGACCGAGGTGGCGGGGATCGCGCTGGCCGCGCCGGTGCTGTGCGACGGGTGGCGCGCGGACGGCGGCCCCGGGGCCGCGGCCGGGCCGGGGCGGACACCGGTGCTGGGCGTGCCGGCCGGACCCTATCTGGAGCGCGCCGGCAGCGAGGCGCTGTGGGCCTTCACCGCCCAGCGGGACGCCCTGGCGGCGGCCGGCTACGAGGTCCGCGAGGTGCCCGTGATGGCCGACTTCGCGGAGGTCGTCGAGCAGCTCTTCACCATGAACCGCTACGAGGTCGCCCGCGCCCACGTCCGATGGTTCGCCCGCCACGGGGCCCTCTACCGGGAGCAGACCACCACGGCCATCAAGGAGGGCCAGTCGATCGGGGACGCCGCCTACGAGGCCGCCCGGGAACGCCGCGCCGCCTTCCGTGAGCGGCTCGCGGCGGACGGGGCGGCCGCCGGCGTCGACCTGTGGATCGCCCCGGCGGCCACCGGGCCCGCGCCCGCCGACCTCACCACCACGGGCACCTCGATCATGTGCCTGCCGTGGAGCAACGCCGGACTGCCGTCGCTGAGCCTGCCCGCCGGCCGGGCCGCCGACGGGCTGCCGCTGGGGCTCCAGTTGGTGGGCCGCTCCGGCGCGGACGAGGAACTCCTGTCCTGGGCGGCCGGCGTCGAACGCGTACTGGACGCGACGCCCGGCACCCACGCCAGGGTCTGACGCGGCGCGCCACGGGGGCACAGGGGGAACGGATGCGTATCGGGGACGCGGCGGCGGCACCCGGCCTGACACCGCGGGCGCTGCGCTACTACGAGCAGCAGGGGCTGGTGACGGCCCGCAGGGCGCCGTCGGGCCACCGTGAGCACGACGCGGAGGACGTCCGCCGGCTCCGGGCCGTGCGCGAACTGCGCGAGGCGGGGCTGACCGTCGGCGACGTCCGGGCGTTCGCGCACCTGCTGGACACACTGCCGCCGGAGGGTGTGCCGGAGGTGATCGGGGGGAAGCGGCCGGGCGCGGAGCGCTGCGCGGTGGCCGAGGCGGTGGCCCGGCGCCGGCTGGCCGAACTCGACGGCCGTATCGCGCGGTTGTCCCGGGTGCGGGCGCGACCGGCCGCGCGTCTGGGGGAGCCGGGCGGCCGGTCGGGCGGCCCGGCGCGGGGGGACTGCTCGCTCACAGGGTGAGGCCGGCGGTCAGGACGTCCATCGAGCGGCGGATCAGGACCTCTGGGCCGACCGTCTGGTGGTCCTCGGCCCAGCGCAGCAGCGCCTCCTGGAGGGCGGCCAGCCCCGCCGCGCTGACGACCCGGATGCCCAGGTCGTCGGCCGGGCGGCCGGTGCGCTCGGCCAGCGCGGTGCTGATGGTGTCGATGTACCGGGCGGTGACCTCGGCGGTGCGGCCGCGGACCGCGGGCACATCGCGGATCAGTCGGATGCGCTCGACGAGTTCGGCGCGGTCGGCCGCGCTGATGTCGCGCATGATCCCGACGGTGACGTGCCGCAGCGTCTCGGCTATCGGCTCGCCGGCCGGGCGGTCGCGGATGCCGCGCTCCAGCCGGGCGCCGAAGTCGTCGGTGAGGACGATGTCCTCCTTGGCGGGGAAGTAGCGGAAGACCGTGCTGGGGGAGACCTCCGCGGCCTCGGCGATCCGGTCGACGGGGGTCGACTCGTAGCCCCGCTCGGCGAAGAGCCGGAAGGCGGCCCGGCGGATCGCCTGCCGGGTCTGGAGTTTCTTCCGTTCGCGCAGTCCGGGCTTCGGGTTGCCGGGCGGCGCCGCGGCGCTGGTGTGTGCGGGAGCCATGCGGCTCATTGTCCCCACCGCCGCACGGCGAGCGCGCGGCGCTTTGACGGAGCTCTGATTGTCAGTGGGGCGTGTCACGCTGGGGCGTGGGAATGGTCACTGTAAGTGACTTCGAAAGGGGGTTCGTGATGCGACCCGTGGTGCATGGGTACGCCGCTCTTGCCGCGGCGCTGTGCGTCGCCGGTTTCCTGCTGGGCGGCGGCATGCTGGTGACGGCCCTGGTGGTGGCGGGGCTGACGGTCCTGACGTGGTGCGTGGCCGCGGCCTCGCGGCCGCGGGCGGGATGGCGCGGGGCGGTGGCCGGAAGACCGGGCCACCGCCCCGTGGTGTCGTTCGCGCAGGTCCGGCCCGTCTCAGGGATGCGAATACGCCACGAGCGAGATGCCGACGTAGTGCACGACGAACGCCGCGAGCGTGAAGGAGTGGAAGACCTCATGGAAGCCGAACCACCGCGGTGACGGGTTGGGGCGCTTGATGCCGTAGATCACGCCGCCCGCGCTGTAGAGCAGCCCGCCGACGATCACCAGGACGAGCACGGCGATGCCGCCGGTGCGCAGGAAGTCGGGCAGGAAGAAGACGGCGGCCCAGCCCATCGCGATGTAGCAGGGGGTGTAGAGCCAGCGCGGGGCGCCGACCCAGAAGACCCGGAAGGCGATGCCCGCCAGCGCGGCCGCCCAGACGGCCCAGAGCAGCACCTGCCCATGGGTGCCCGGCACCAGGAGCAGCGTCAGCGGGGTGTAGGTGCCGGCAATGATCAGGAAGATGTTGGCGTGGTCGAGCCGGCGCAGGACTCCGTCTATGCGCGGACTCCAATTGCCGCGGTGGTAAAGGGCGCTGACGCCGAACAGCAGGCAGGCGCTGATGGTGTAGATCGCGCAGGCCAGGCGGCCGCGCGGGCTGTCGGCGAGGGCGGTCAGCACGATGCCGGAGAGCAGGACGGCGGGGAACATTCCGGCGTGCAGCCAGCCGCGCAGCTTCGGCTTGAGCGGTGCGGCAGCGGCGGCGATCGCGGCGACCGGGGACCCGGAACCGGCATCGGTCCTGGACGGCGCGGCAGGGGGGCGGCTCTCGGCGGCGTCAGGCGCGGAAGTCATGGCGCAATGCTACCTACGCAACCGTAAGTTACTGATTCGACCGGAAGTGGTGACGGTCACCACTGCGCCCCCTGGACAGATCCGAATCGGGGTCGGATGATCAAATGAGTGCGGTCGGCACCGGATGAGCGGTCACGAAGCATCCGGGTCGCGGCCCCCAAGGGGCAGGCAAGCTAAAGAAGCGGTTTTCTGGCCTTATAGGCAGAAGGCTGACCAAAACCCCTCATATAGGAGCGATCGTGGCGCGCGACAACGCGGCTCCCACCCCGACCCGGCACCAGGCCCTGCTCGACTGGGTCGAAGAGATAGCGGCGATCACCCAGCCCGACCGGGTCGTCTGGTGCGACGGCTCGGAGGCGGAGTACGAGCGGCTGTGCGAAGAGCTCGTCGAGAAGGGCACCTTCAAGAAGCTCGACCCGATCAAGCGCCCGCACTCGTACTACGCCGCGTCCGACCCGACGGACGTGGCGCGTGTCGAGGACCGCACCTTCATCTGCGCCGAGAAGGAAGAGGACGCCGGCCCGACCAACCACTGGAAGGCGCCCGCCGAGATGCGGGAGATCTTCTCGGGCGAGCAGGGGATCTTCCGCGGTGCGATGAAGGGCCGGACGATGTACGTCGTCCCGTTCTGCATGGGGCCGCTGGGTTCCCCGCTCTCCGCGATCGGCGTGGAGATCACCGACTCCGCCTATGTCGCCGTGTCGATGCGCACCATGACGCGGATGGGCCGCCCGGTCCTCGACGAGCTCGGTACGGACGGCTTCTTCGTCAAGGCCGTGCACACCCTCGGCGCCCCGCTCGCCGAGGGCGAGCAGGACGTCCCGTGGCCGTGCAACTCCACCAAGTACATCTCGCACTTCCCCGAGTCCCGCGAGATCTGGTCGTACGGCTCCGGCTACGGCGGCAACGCCCTGCTCGGCAAGAAGTGCTACGCGCTGCGGATCGCCTCCGTCATGGCCCGTGACGAGGGCTGGCTGGCCGAGCACATGCTCGTCCTGAAGCTGACCCCGCCGCAGGGCGAGGCCAAGTACGTCGCCGCGGCGTTCCCGAGCGCCTGCGGGAAGACCAACCTCGCCATGCTGGAGCCGACGATCCCGGGCTGGACGGTCGAGACCATCGGCGACGACATCGCCTGGATGCGCTTCGGCGAGGACGGCCGGCTCTACGCGATCAACCCCGAGGCCGGTTTCTTCGGCGTCGCCCCCGGCACCGGCGAGCACACCAACGCCAATGCCATGAAGACCCTTTGGGGCAACTCCGTCTTCACCAACGTCGCCCTCACCGACGACGGCGACGTGTGGTGGGAGGGCATGACGGAGGAGACCCCGGCCCACCTGACGGACTGGAAGGGCAACGACTGGACGCCGGAATCCGGCGTCCCGGCCGCGCACCCCAACGCCCGTTTCACGGTGCCCGCCGCCCAGTGCCCGACCATCGCGCCGGAGTGGGAGGACCCCAAGGGCGTGCCGATCTCGGCCATCCTCTTCGGCGGCCGCCGGGCCAGCGCGGTGCCGCTGGTGACCGAGTCGCTGAGCTGGCAGCACGGCGTCTTCCTCGGTGCCAACGTGGCGTCGGAGAAGACCGCCGCGGCCGAGGGCAAGGTCGGCGAGCTGCGCCGGGACCCGTTCGCCATGCTGCCGTTCTGCGGCTACAACATGGGCGACTACATGGCGCACTGGATCAAGGTCGGGGCCGACAAGGACCAGACCAAGCTGCCGAAGATCTACTACGTCAACTGGTTCCGCAAGGACGACGCGGGCCGCTTCGTGTGGCCGGGCTTCGGCGAGAACAGCCGGGTGCTCAAGTGGATCGTCGAGCGGCTGGAGGGCACGGCCGAGGGCGTCGAGACGCCGATCGGCGTGCTGCCCACCAAGGGCGCGCTGGACACCAAGGGCCTCGAACTCTCCGATGCCGACCTGGAGTTCCTGCTCACCGTCGACAAGGAGGTCTGGCGCGAGGAGGCGGCGCTGGTCCCCGAGCACCTCAACACCTTCGGTGATCACACGCCGAAGGAGCTGTGGGACGAGTACCGGGCGTTGGTGCGGAGGCTGGGCTGACGGTCCGCTGCGCTTGGCCGGCTCCCCACGTAGTCGGCTTTCCCGCCGTAGGGGTTCGCCTTTTGCGCCTGCGGCGCGGGTCCGCTGCGCGGGGCTGTCGGGTGCGGTGACGGGCCTCCGGGGGGTGTGTGTCGGACTGCTGCGCTTTACGTCCGACACACACCCCCCTCCGGCCCGTCCCCTCCCGTTGGGGGGCATGAAGGCGGTGGGTGGGGGCCGGTGTGAGTGGTGCTGTGCGGGCCGTGGGTGGTTTTCAGGCGGTGGCGAGGTCTTGGCCGTTGGGGTCGTGGGTGGCCAGTAGTTCCTCGGCGAGTGCGATGGCTGCCGTGTCGTCCCGTGAGGTGGCGACGGCCAGGGCGTTGCCGGCCAGGGTGCGGGCGCGCTGCCGGAGGGCCGGAATCCGGCCCCGGTCGCCGGTGCCGGTGGGCTCGGCGCGCAGCGGGCCGTGGCCGCTCAGCCGGGTGACCTCGGCGGTGATGCGGTCGGCCGCCGAGGCCAGGGCGGTGCGCTCGGCGGCGCACTCGGTCAGTGCGTGCAGCTCGTCGGTGACGGTGAGCAGGGCGGTCAGCTGCCCGGCGAGTCGGATGGCCAGCTCCTCGTCACGGGAGCGGTGCGGGATCCCCGGGGCGACGGCCATGGTGTGGACCGACTTGGTGCGGATCGGTTCGTACATGGGGCGGCCTCCTGAAAATGTCCAGGAGGCCATCCTAGCTTAGACGCTGTCTAAAGTTGAGGGCTGTACAGAGCTTGCTTCGTTTCAGTGCTGTCCGTAGCCGTCGAGGAAGGCGCCGATTCGGGTGACGGCGTCGGTCAGATCGTCCTTGTTGGGCAGTGTGACCAGGCGGAAGTGGTCCGGCTCGGGCCAGTTGAAGCCGGTGCCGTGGACGATCATGATCTTCTCGGCGCGCAGCAGGTCCAGCACCATCTGCCGGTCGTCCTTGATCTTGTACACCTTGGGGTCCAGCCGCGGGAAGGCGTAGAGCGCGCCCTTGGGCTTGACGCAGGTGACGCCCGGTATCCGGGTCAGCAGCTCGTAGGCGGCGTCGCGCTGCTCCAGCAGGCGGCCGCCGGGCAGTACCAGGTCGTTGATCGACTGCCGGCCGCCCAGCGCCGTGGCGACCGCGTGCTGCACCGGCATGTTGGCGCACAGGCGCATGTTCGCCAGGATCGTCAGCCCCTCGATGTACGAGGAGGCGTGTGCCTTCGGGCCGCAGACCGCCAGCCAGCCGCTGCGGTAGCCGGCGACGCGGTACGCCTTGGACAGGCCGTTGAAGGTCAGCGTCAGCAGGTCCGGGGCGAGCGAGGCGAACGGGGTGTGGGTGACGCCGTCGTAGAGGATCTTGTCGTAGATCTCGTCGGCGCAGACGATGAGGTTGTGCCGGCGGGCCAGCTCGGCGATCCCGCGCAGCAGCTCGTCGTCGTAGACGGCGCCGGTGGGGTTGTTGGGGTTGATGACGACGATGGCCTTGGTGCGGTCGGTGACCTTGCGCTCGATATCGGCGAGGTCGGGCATCCAGTCGGCCTGCTCGTCGCAGCGGTAGTGCACGGCGGTGCCGCCGGAGAGCGAGACCGAGGCCGTCCACAACGGGTAGTCCGGGGCCGGGACCAGGACCTCGTCGCCGTCGTCGAGCAGTGCCTGCATCGACATCTGGATGAGTTCGGAGACGCCGTTGCCCAGATAGACGTCGTCGACGGAGAGCTCCACGCCCTTGGTCTGGTAGTGCTGCACCACCGCGCGGCGGGCCGAGAGCAGGCCCTTGGCGTCGCCGTAGCCGTGTGCGCTGCCGACCGAGCGGAGGATGTCCTCCAGGATCTCCGGCGGGCAGTCGAAGCCGAACGCGGCGGGGTTGCCGGTGTTCAGCTTGAGGATGCGGTGACCCGCCGCCTCCAGCCGCATGGCCTCTTCAAGGACCGGGCCGCGGATTTCGTAGCAGACGTTGGCGAGCTTCGTTGACTGGATCACCTGCATGACGGCCACTCTACGGGCGCGTGGGGGAGCCTGCCGGGTGGTTTTCGCCACGCGGGTGGTGCCGGGTGTGGAATCGCTCACCTGCTGTGACGGGTGGGGCGGGTGCTGATTTCGTGGCGGTGCCCCGGCGAGGCGGCGGACAGGCCCTAGCGGTGCCGCCCCGGGGTACGGCGGACGGCGCGGCCCGCCAGGACGTCGGTGCGGCGGCCGTCCTCGATGACGAAGCGGCCGTCGATCAGGACGTGCGGGATGCCGGTGGGCGGGGTGCGCGGGGCGTCGAAGGTGGCGCCCGCGGCGACCGTCTCCGGGTCGAAGAGGACCAGGTCGGCCCGGTACCCCTCGCGAACGAGACCGCGGTCCGGGAGCCTGAGCCGGGCGGCGGGCCGGGAGGTCAGGTGGGCGACGGTCTCCTCCAGGGAGAGGACGCCGAGGTCGCGGGCGTAGTGGCCGAGGTAGTGCGGAAACGTCCCGTAGGCGCGCGGGTGCGGCTTGGCGCCCTGGAGGATGCCGTCGCTGCCGCCGGTGTGCACGGGGTGCCGCATGATGGCCCGGACGTTCTCCTCGTGGCCGACGTGCTGGAGGATCGTCGTGCCGAGGCGGTCCTCGATCAGCAGGCGGCGGGCGGTGGCCCAGGGGGGCTCGCCGCGCAGGGTGGCGGACCGGGCGACGGTCCGGCCGACGCAGGAGGCGAGGCCGGCGTCGGTCACCCCGGAGATCTCGACGGCGTCCCAGTCGATCGGTACGCCGTGGCAGCCGTCCGAGCCGGTCTCCTCCACGTCGCGGCGGATCCGCTCGGCGGTCTCCGCGTCCCGGAGGCGGGCCAGGGTCGCCGCCGGGCCGCCCTCGTTGGCCCAGCTCGGCAGCATCGCGACGAGGGTGGTGGAGCCCGGCGTGTACGGATAGGTGTCGAGGGTGATGTCGGCGCCCCCGGCGAGGGCCGTGTCCAGCAGGGTGAGCAGGTCGGCGGCCCGTCCCTTGTTCACACCGAAGTTCATCGTGGCGTGGGCCAGGTGCAGGGCGCAGCCCGCGTCCCGGGTGAGCGCGACCATCTCCTCATAGGCGGCCGTCGCCCCGGCGCCGTAACTGCGGTGGTGGGGGCAGTAGTAGCCGTCGTACGCGGCCACGACCCGGCACAGTTCGGTGAGTTCGGCGTCCGTGGCGTACATGCCGGGGGTGTAGGTCAGGCCGGAGGACATGCCGACGGCGCCCTCGGCCATGCCCTCGGCGACGAGCCGCCGCATCGTGTCGAGTTCGGCGGGGGAGGGGGCGCGGTCCTCCCAGCCGATGGCGTACATGCGCACCGTGCCCTGGGGGACGAGGTAGGCGGCGTTGACGGCGATGCCGCGGCCGCCGTGCGCGCCGTCCAGGGCGTCGAGGTAGCCGCCGACCGTGCGCCAGGTGAAGTCGACGTCCGCGCCGTCGCCGTTCCAGCCGGTGATGGTCCGGCGCACCTGGGCGAGCGTGCGGTCGTCGACCGGGGCGTAGGACAGGCCGTCCTGGCCGAGGACTTCGAGGGTGACCCCCTGGGCGGCCTTCGCGGTGTGCTCGGGGTCGCGCAGCAGCGCCAGGTCGCTGTGCGCGTGCATGTCGATGAAGCCGGGGGCGAGGGCGAGGCCGGCGGCGTCCAGGGTGCGGGCGGCGGACGGGCGGGGGCCGCCGTCCGCCTCCCGGTGGATCGCGGCGATCCGGCCGCCGGCCAGGGCGACGTCCGCGCGGTAGGCGGCCCCGCCGGACCCGTCGAGGACGCTGGCGTCGCGGAGCACGGTGTCCATGCGCGGGGCTGCCTTTCTCGGGGCGGGCCGGGGGCGTGGCTCGGGGGCCGGATCAGGGTGCGATCAGGGATGTGTCGGGGTGATCCGGCGAGGGGGGTGCACCCCCGCGGGTATCAGAAGAACGTGCGGATGAAATCGACGACCGTCCCGTCCTCCTCGACCAGCGGAATCAGCTGCCACTTGTCGAAGGAGGTGCACGGGTGCGACAGACCCAGACCGACCCAGTCGCCGACCTCCAGGTCTCCGGCGTGCTCGGTGCGGACCCAGGCGTGCTGGTCGGACAGGCCGGTGACGGTGAGGCCGGCCGCCGGGCGCTCGGTGCCGTCCCGGCCGGAGCGCACGACCTGCGCCTGCGGCAGGTGGAGGTCGTACGCCGCGTCCCGCTTGCCGGCGTTGAGGAACGCCTGCTCGGGGGTGGGCCGGGAGACGACCTGTGCCCAGAGCCGGAAGGCGGGCTGCAGCGCCCCCTCCTCGGGGACGCGGTTGAAGGGAGTGAGGTGGCGGTAGTGCCCGTCGTCGTGCGAGACGTACGCGCCCGAGCGCAGCAGTTTCAGGACCGGCGCGGAGAGCTCGGGAAGCCCCGCGAAGACCTCGGCGACCGCGTCGAACCACGCGCTGCCGCCGGCGCTGACCACGATCTCGTCGAGGTCGGTGAAGCGCCCGGAGGCGTCGAGGTCGGCGGCGAGCGCGACCAGCCGGTGCAGCCAGGCGGTGACGCGCTCGTGGTCGGCGTCCGGCACCTCGCCCTCGTAGCCGGCGACGCCGACGAGGCGGAGGGTGTCCACACCCGCGATGGCATCGGCGAGTTCGCGGCACTCGGCCTCGCTCCGGGCGCCGGTCCGGGCGCCCTCGCCGGCGCCGAGTTCGATGACGACGTCCACCGGGCGGACGGCCTCGGCGGCGCGCAGCGCCTGGTCCATCAGCGCGATGCCGCGGAGGGAGTCGACGTAGCAGACGAAGCGGAAGTCCGGGTCGGCGGCCAGTTCGCCGGCGAGCCAGCGCAGCGCGGCGGCGTCCACGACCTCGTTGGCCAGGAAGATCCGCTGGATGCCGAAGTCGCGGTAGACGCGCGCCTGGTGGGGGACGGCCGCGGTGATTCCCCAGGCGCCGTGCGCCAGTTGGCGGGCGAAGAGCTGCGGGGCCATGCAGGTCTTGCCGTGCGGGGCGAAGGCCAGGCCGTGCCGGGAGGTGTAGGTCTCCAGCAGGGCGAGGTTGTGCTCGACCGACTCGGCGGAGAGGGCCAGGACGGGTGTGGTGAAGCCGTCCGTGAAGAGATTGCGGCGCTCGGCGGCCAGCTCCCCGACGGTGCGCCCGGCGGCGTCCGGCGGGAGCGCCTTGAAGCGGTGATCGACCCTGTCGTCCGCGAGATTCCCGAGTTCCCGCGCGAGCCGCTCGCCGGCCATGCAGCCTCCTCAAAGACCGTGTTGCACTCTCTGCAACGCCCATTGCGCATATCGCTAACCGCTGTCTAACATCCGGGCCATCGCCCGGTCAATGGTGAGAAAACCCCGGGACGGGCCGTGGGAAACACGCAACGCGGGCGGACGGCGCGGCCGGTGCCGCACCGGCCGCGGTACGGCCCCACCGCGCGGTACGGCCACCTCCCGCACGTTCCCCGACGGGCCACGAGCAGGGCCCAGGACGGCACAGCGAAGGAGCGCAAGCGATCGTGACCAGGTCCTCGAACGTCGGCGACACCCCCGTCCCGGCGACCGGCGCCGCCCCGGACGTCGATGTCGTCTGCCTCGGCGAGTCCATGGTCACCTTCCTGCCCACCGCCCCCGGCCCGCTCGCCGACGTCCCCGCCTTCGAACGGGCCATCGGCGGCGCCGAGTCCAACGTCGCCTGCGCCCTCGCCCGCGCCGGCCACCCCACCCGCTGGATCTCCCGGGTCGGCGCCGACGGCTTCGGCGACCACCTCGTCCGGGAGATCGCCGGCCACGGCGTCGACACCCGCGCGGTCCGCCGCGACCCCGCCCGCCCCACCGGCATCTACTTCCGCACCGCGGGCGACCGGGCCACCGACGCCCACGAAGTCGTCTACTACCGCGGCGGATCGGCCGCCTCCGCGATGGCCCCGGCCACCATGGACCTCGCCGCCCTCCGCTCCGGCCGGGTGCTCCACCTCTCCGGGATCACCGCCGCGCTCTCCGCCGACTGCCTCGACCTGCTGCGCGCCCTGATGGCCGGCCCGGCGGCCGCCGTTCCCCAGGCTCCCAACTCCCCTCCCGCGCAGTCGACTTCGTTCGGGCAGGGGGGATCCGCGTACACGGGGGAGGCCCCGATCCCCTCCTCGCCCGTGCGCGGCGCCGCCGGTCCCCGCCCGTCGCCCGCCGCCGCCCCGGGCGGTCCGCGGCGCCCGTTGATCTCCTTCGACGTCAACTACCGGCCGCGTCTGTGGTCCGGCCCCCAGGGGCCGCGGGTCCTCCTCGACCTCGCCCGTGCCGCCGACGTGGTCTTCGTCGGCGCCGACGAGGCCCAGGCCGCCTGGGGCCTGCCCGATCCCCGGGCCGTCCGCGCCGCGCTGCCCGAGCCGGAGACCCTGGTCGTCAAGCTCGGCCGGGCCGGCGCGCGCGTCTTCCGGCACGCCCCGGGCACCCCCGGCCGCGACGACGCCCCCGCCGGCACCCTCGTCCCCGCCCCCACGGTCGACGTGGTCGCCGCGGTCGGCGCCGGTGACGCCTTCGCCGCCGGCTTCCTCTCTGCCGCCCTGCGCGGACTGCCGCTGCGCACCCGGGTCCGGCACGGCCACCTGTGGGCCGCCGCCGCCCTCACCGTCCCCGGCGACCTCGCCCCGCCCCCCGCCCGGCCGCTGGCCGACCGCCTGGCCGCGCTCGACGACGACGCCTGGGGGACACTGCACCTCGGCCCGGGCTGGACGGACGCCATGGAGGCCACGGACCAGGAGGTGCACACACAGTGAACGAGCGCAGCGAGCGAACCGCCCGGAGACGCACCCCGGGCGAGGCCCCGGCCGGCGGAAGCGAGGCCCGCGCATGAGCCAGACCGTCGACCGCGCGCTGAGCATCCTGCCGCTGCTCGCCGAGGGCCCCGCCGACCTGGGACAGGTCGCCGACCGGCTCGGCGTGCACAAGTCCACCGCGCTGCGCCTGCTGCGCACCCTGCACGCCCACGGTCTCGTCCACCGCCAGCCCGACCAGCGCTACCGCCTCGGCGCCCGGCTCTTCGCCCTCGCCCAGCAGGCCGCCGAGCATCTCGACGTCCGCGAGATCGCCCACCCCCACCTCGTCGAACTCAACGAGAAGTGCGGCCACACCGTCCACCTCGCCGTCCACGAGGAGAACGAGGTCCTCTACATCGACAAGGTCGACAGCCGCTATCCGGTCCGGATGTACTCCCGGATCGGCAAACCGGTCGCGATCACCGTCGCCGCGGTCGCCAAACTCCTCCTGGCCGACCTGCCCGAGGCCGAGCGCCGGGCCCTCGCCGCCCGCCTCGACTACCCCCGCTACACGCCCCGTTCGACGCCCGACGCCGCGGCCTTCCTGGCCGAGCTGGCCAAGGTGCGCGAACAGGGCTGGGCCACCGACCTCGGTGGCCACGAGGAGTCCATCAACTGCATCGGCGCCCCCGTCCGGGGTGCGGACGGACGGGTCGCGGCCGCCATGTCGATCTCCGCCCCCAACGTCGTGGTCAGCGCCGAGGAACTCCTCACCCTGCTCCCGCTGGTGCGCCGCACCGCGGACGCCGTCAGCCGGGAGTACTCCGGCACCACCAGCCCCGGCAACGAGCCGGCCCCGTGAAGCACGTTCGAAGGACACACATGAGCGAGAAGACCGCCCTCACCCCGGCCACCCACACCACCCCGCCCGCGAAGTTCTCGCACGGCGTCCGGAAGGGCAACATCCTCCAGGTCGCCGGCCAGGTCGGCTTCCTGCCCGCCGTCGAGGGCCAGCCCCCGACGCCGGCCGGCCCGACGCTGCGCGAGCAGACCCTGCAGACCCTCGACAACGTCCGGGCGGTCCTCGAAGAGGGCGGCGCCACCTGGGACGACGCCATGATGATCCGCATCTACCTCACGGACGTGGACCACTTCGCCGAGATGAACGAGATCTACAACGCCTACTTCGAGGAGCAGGGACTCAAGCAGGCCCCGGCCGCCCGGACCACCGTCTACGTCGGCCTGCCCAAGGGCCTGCTCATCGAGATCGACGCGCTCGCCGTCCTGAGCTGAGGCACCAACCCCCTTGCACCGCCCGCCGTCGACGCACCACCGCGTGCACCGTCCGCCGCACGGCACGGCGCCCCGTACGACCGGGGCGCCGTGCCGCGGTCCCCCCTGCCCGGACACACCCCGACAACGGAGTCACCCATGGTCCTCGCCGCCGTGCCCCTCACCCAAGCTCTCAGGGAGCAGGGGGGACCCCCGTCACCGCACACGGGTGGACTGCCGGCCCTGATACCGGGCACGCCCGGCCTGTTGACCGTCGCCGCCCTCGGCATCGCCCTGCTGCTCTTCCTGATCATCAAGGTCCGGCTGCAGCCCTTCGTCGCCCTGCTCGGCGTCTCCATCGCGGTCGGCCTGGCCGCCGGCCTCTCCGTCACCGAACTCTTCGGCACGGTCCAGCTGCATCCTTCGGCGCACTCCGCGCGGGCCGACGCGGTCTCCCTGATCGAGAGCGGGATGGGCGGCGTCCTCGGCCATGTCGCGATCATCATCGGCCTGGGCACCATGCTCGGCGCGATCCTCGAAGTCTCCGGCGGCGCCGAGGTGTTGAGCGCCCGTCTGCTGGCCCTCTTCGGCGAGCGGCGCGCCCCGCTGGCGATGGGCCTGACCGGCCTGCTCTTCGGCATCCCGGTCTTCTTCGACGTCGGCATCTTCGTGCTGGCGCCGCTCGTCTACGCCGCGGCCAGGAAGAGCGGCAGGTCGATCGTGCGGTACGCCATGCCGCTGCTGGCCGGGCTGTCCATGACGCACGCCTTCCTGCCGCCGCACCCCGGGCCGGTGGCCGCGGCCGGCCTGTTCAAGGTCGACCTGGGCTGGGTCATCCTCATGGGCGTGCTGTGCGGGGTGCCCGCGGTGCTGGCGGCCTGGGGGTACGCGGCCTGGATCGGCGGGCGGGTGTTCGTGCCGGTCCCGCAGGACATGGCCGAGGCCGCCGAGGAGGCCCGGGCCGCGGTCGCCGCCGAGCGCGCCGCGGGCGGGGGCGGCCCGCGGGAGAAGCCGGTCGCGCCGGGCACCGTGCTCGCCATCATCGGCACCCCGCTGGTGCTGATCCTGCTGGCGACCTTCTCCTCCATAGCCCTGGCACCTCCCCCGAGCTCTCCGACAGGCTCCGAGCAGGGGGGACCCCCATCCGGCCGCTCGGTCGTCGAGTTCCTCGGCCACCCCTTCGTCGCCCTGACGATCGCGCTGCTGCTGGCGTACTACCTGCTGGGGGTGCGGCGCGGCTGGTCCCGCAGGTCCCTGGAGGCGGTCTCCACCGCGTCCCTGAAGCCGGTCGGCAACATCCTGCTGGTCGTCGGCGCGGGCGGGATCTTCGGCGCGGTCCTCAAGGGCAGCGGGGTGGCCACCGCGCTGTCGGACACCTTCCACCACGTCGGCCTGCCGGTGATCGTGCTGGCCTACCTGCTGTCGCTGGTGCTGCGGGTGGCCCAGGGCTCGGCGACGGTGGCGATCGTGACCACCGCCGGGATCGTGCTTCCGCTGGTCGAGGCGCAGGGCCTCTCCCAGGCGCAGCTGGCGCTGGTCATCATGGCGATCTCGGCCGGCTCGATCTTCGCCTCGCACGTCAACGACGGGGGGTTCTGGATGGTCGGCAAGTACTTCGGGATCTCCGAACGCGACACGCTGAAGACCTGGACGGTCCTGGAGTCGGTCCTCTCGCTCGCCGGCTTCGCGGTGGCGGCGCTGCTGAGCCTGATCGTCTAGGGCGCTTCTGGCGGAGATCCGTCAGAAGCGCCTTAGGCCCTGTCCGAGGGCATCGCGGTGCGTCGACCGGTGAAGGTGTCAACTCGTCACCGATTTCCGGAAATTCATTGCCGCGGGGCCGGGACCGGCGAACAATGCGCATGACAAAACCGAAGTGGCGCGGAACTGACACCGCGCCACTTCGCACACAGAGCTGAGAGGATCCCCCACATGTATCGACCTCTCGTCGGCACCCTGGCCACCGCCGTACTGGGCGCCGCGGCGCTGGTGACGGCCGCCGCCCCCGCGGGCGCCGCCCCGGCCGGTGCCGCCGCGCACCACAAGCCGAAGCCCCCGCGGACGCAGGCCGTCGACTTCGCGGGCACGGTGGCGCTGGACGACTGCTCCGGTTCCATCGTCAAGATGCCCACCTCGCAGCCCGACGACCCGGCGCTGGTGTTGACCAACGGCCACTGTCTGGAGAGCGGGATGCCCTCCCCGGGCGAGGTCATAGTCGACCAGCCCTCCAGCCGCAGCTTCACCGTCCTGGACAAGTCGGCCGGCGACCTGGGCACGCTGACGGCCACCAAGGTCGCCTACTCGACGATGACCGACACCGACGTGACGTTCTACGAGACCGGCTCCACCTACGCCCAGATCCAGCAGAAGTACGGGATCAAGCCGCTGGAGCTGTCCACGGACCACCCCACCAAGGGTGCCGGTATCACCGTCGTCTCCGGCTACTGGAAGAAGACCTACACCTGCAACATCGACGGGTTCGTGCCCACCCTCAAGGAGGGCGACTGGACCTGGAAGGACTCGGTCCGCTACACCCCCGAGTGCAAGACGATCGGCGGCACCTCCGGATCGCCGGTGATCGACAACGGCACCGGCAAGGTCACGGCGATAAACAACACGGGCAACGAGAACGGTGAGCGCTGCACCGTCAACAACCCGTGCGAGGTGGACGCGAACGGCAACGTCACCGTCCACAAGGGCACCAACTACGCCGAGGAGACCTACACCATCCCCAAGTGCTTCGGCACCGGCAACAAGCTCGACCTGAACGCCGGGGGCTGCACCCTGCCCAAGCCGGCGGCCACCCGCAGGTGACTCAGCCCGCACGGACGGGATGAACGGTCCCGCGCACCGTGTGCGCGGGACCGGACTGGCCCGGGACGTATCTCTCTGGTCGGCCTCTCCCCTCGTGGCTGAGGGGATCCTCACGGCTCACGCTGTGAGGTCTTCTGCTTCGTCGCCGACTGCCCGCCCGGAGATCTCCGTCGGGGTCTTACACCGGCTCCACAGACAGACACCGCCAGCCCGGCGGCCAGAAGAATCCTCGCCGCGTTCACGTCCCGGTCGTGGGTCGTGCCGCAGTTGTCGCACGCCCAGGTGCGGACGTGCGGAGGCATCCCCGCTGCGAGGGCGCCGCAGTGGGAGCACAGTTTGGATGACGGGAACCACCGGTCCACGGTGACCACCTCGCGCCCGTACCAGGCGGCCTTGTATTCCAGCATGGAGCGCAGCGTGCTCCAGCTCGCTCCGAGATGGCCCGGGCGAGCCTGCTGTTCTTCATCATGTTTCGAACGGCCAGATTCTCGATCACGATCGTTTGGTTCTCACGAACGAGCCGAGTGGTCAGCTTGTGCAGCATGTCCCGCCTGCGATCGGCGATCCGCGCATGAATGCGGGCGACCCTCTGTCGGGCCTTGGCCCGGTTGGCGCCGTCACCCTTGGCCTTGCTGGACAGGTCCCTCTGAGCCTTGGCGAGTCGGGCGCGATCACGCCGTTCACGCCGCGGATTGGTGACCTTCTCGCCTGTCGAGAGGGTCACCAGATGGTTCAATCCCGCGTCGATCCCGACCTTCGCATCCATGGCCGGGAGCGGCTTGACGGACGGGTCTTCGCACAGCAGGGAAACGAACCACCGTCCCGCGCTGTCCTGCGAGACGGTGACCGTGGACGGCTTTGCCTCCTTCGGGAGCGGCCGGGACCACACGATGTTCAACGGATCGGCCATCTTCGCCGGCGTGAGCTTGCCGTCTCGGAAGCGGAACCCTGATGTGGTGTACTCCGCCGATCTCCGCGACTTCTTCCTGGACTTGAAGCGCGGGTACTTGGCCCGCTTGGCGAAGAAGTTCGTAAACGCCGTCTGTAGGTGCCGCAATGACTGCTGGAGCGGAACCGATGACACATCGTTGAGGAATGCAAGCTCCTCGCTCTTCTTCCACGCCGTCAACATCGCCGAGGTGGCGTTGTAGTTGACCCGCTCATGCCGCAGCGCCCACGCCTCCGTGCGGGCGGCGAGTGCCATGTTGTAGACCTTCCGCACGCATCCGAATGTGCGCGACAGCTCCGCTGCCTGTGCTTCAGTCGGGCAGAAGCGGTAGAAGCGGTACTTGAACGCCCGCTTCACACGCGTGGTCACGCTCACAAATTAGCACGCCAACTTGTAAGGATCCAGGGGATGTTGAGCGTGCTCGACGGCGGCTCGCGCTCCCTTGCCCTGCACCGCAGGCGTCCGCTTCTTCCCGGGCTCAAGCCGGGGGTATCCGCAGGGGAATCCCGATAGATAAAGTGCAGAACGTATGGCGCCGATGGCGCAGAGCTGTGCCGATCCGCGGTCCCGGGTGCCCCGGAGGCCGGAAGGAGTGGGGGAGCGACGTGCCGACCGCGATTGCAGTCACCAGCCCGGACCTCGCGCTGCCCGCCCCCGAGTTGTCGACCTGGGGCGAGCGGGGCGGTGCACCCGCCGACCGGCGGACCCCCGCCGCGGTCGTCCTCCGGGCCCCGCGGCACCAGCCGCTGGACGACGCGCTGACGGAGACCAGCGCGGTCCTCGAACACCACGGCCACCTCGTCGTCCTGTACTCCGCCGCCTGCCCGCCGGAGCACGTCCGCCGGCTGCACACCCTGCGCGCCGTCCTGGAGAGCGACCGGATCGCCATCCTGCCCAGCGCCCTGCCGCCGCTCGGCGTCGCCGTACTCGCCCGCCAGCTGCGGCAGTTGTCGGTGTGCGGCTTCAGCCCCGGAGTGCTGGCGTGCGCGGCCCGGCTGCTGGCGCACTACGTCCACGCCGGGGCACTGCTCGGCAGCGTCAGCGGGCTGGACCGGGTCGAGGTGGACCTGCGCTCCCACATGAAGTCCTGGCTCCCCGGCGCGCACTTCGCGGTCCTGGCGACCCCGCAGCCGCAACTGCTCCACCTCGACCGCAACAGCACCCACGCCGGACTCCGCCCGCCCGGCTTCGTCACCCGACTCGACGTGGCCCGCGGGCAGTTGACCGCGGACTGGGTGACCTCCGCGCTCGCCCCGGCCTGGCAGGTGCAGGGTGTCCACGAGGCGCGGCTGCCCACCGAGTCCGCCCGCTGGTGGGGCACCCAGAAGCTGATCGAGTTCGCCGCCGCCATCCCCGATCCGGCGCTGCTCAGCCGTCTGGTGGCGTCCGTCCGGCGGGAGGAGTGCGGCTGGTGCGGCCAGGAGGTCATCGGCGACCGCTGCGCGTTCTGCGCGGCGCCGCTGGCCCGGGACCGGGCGGGCGGCGGCTCCGGGGGGCGGGCCCCCGCCGCCATAGCCGGGGCGCCGGCCGCGGTCGCGGCGCCGGCGCCCGCCCCCGCCGCGGGCCCGTCCGCGGCCCCCGCGCCCGACCCGTCCGGCGGCTCGCCGCTGCGGCGGCGCGGTCTGTCACCCGTGGCGCCCACCGGCGTGCCCGGGGTGGTCGGCATGGCGGGAACGCCGGGGCCGCCGGGGCCCCCGCCGGTCACCGGCCCGCCCGAGGCCGCCGGGGAACCCCTCGTCACCGGCGCACCCTCCGTCCCGGGGACGCCCTCCGTCCCTGGAGCGCCGTGCGGCGCGGGCGTTCAGCGCGGTGACGGTGCCCCGTACGGCACCGGTGTTCCCGGCACCGCGGGCGTCCCGGGCATCACCGGTCTCCGTGGCGGCGTCCTGGGTGCCCCTGGTTTCCCCGGTGTCCGCGGCGGGCCCGGTCCGCTCGACGTCCGCGGACCGGGCGCCCTGGCCGGCGCGGCCCCGCAGCCGGCCGGACCGCAGGTCTGCCCGCCCGGCCACCCGGACCAACCGGTCCACCCCGACCTGCGCACCCTCCCCGGCGGCGCGCGGACGGTGGCCCACGTGCGCTGACCCCCGAGCCCGTGCCGCGCCCCGTGCCCGGCCGCGGTTTCCCCCGCGTCCGGCCGCCGCCTGCCCCGACCGCCCCGCCCCCCCCGTCCCGATCGAGGTCCCCCGCCCATGAACTCACGCCAGCGCCGCGGAGTGATCCTGCTGCTCCTGTCCGTCCTGTGTGCGGTCGGCGCCTTCGTCGGCGTGCTGTCGGTGATCAGGAACGTCGAGTCCAAGATCGGGCAGGAGCGGACCGCCTACCGGCTCAGGACGGATGTCGCGGCCTATAAACCGCTGGATCCGGGGCAGTTCGAAGAGGTGAGGATTCCGCAGCGGTGGCTGCCGCCCACCGCCGTGACCGACCTGGACAAGGTCAGCGGCAAGATCGCGGTGACCCCGCTCAAGAAGGGGTCGCTCCTCCAGGACGACATGGTCGTCGACCGGCCGGCGCTCAAGCCCGGCCAACAGGAGATCGCGATCATGATCGACGCCGCCACCGGCGTGGCCGGCAAGATCAACCCCGGCTCCCGGGTCAACATCTTCGCCACCTTCGACGGCCGCCGCCCCGAGGACAAGCCGGTCTCCAAGGTCATCGTCGCCGGCGCCCAGGTCATCGACGTCGGCAAGCTGACGCCCCTGGAGGCCAAGGACCCCGGCAGCCCCGCCGCCACCAGCCGCCAGCCCGGCCAGGCCGTCCCGATCACCTTCGCGCTGGACACCGAGGACGCCCAACGCGTCGCCTACGCCGAGTCGTTCGCCTCCCATGTGCGGCTCGCCCTGCTCGCCCCCGGCACCGAGGCCACCATCCCGCCCGGCGAGCGCACCTACACCCTCGACGGCGACAAGTGACCCGGAGGCCCAGGTGACCATCCGCATCCTCCCGGCAGTCGGCGACCCGGACGCCGCCCGGGCCGTCGCCGCACTCCTCGACCGACTCCCGGACGCCGAGCCGGCGCCCGCCGCCGCCGACAGCACCGCGCTGCTCAGCGCCCTGGCCGGGGCCGCCGGACCGGCCGCCCAGCCGTCGCCGGCCCCCGCCGGGGCCCCGCCCGGCGGACCGGCCGCCGCCGTCCAGGCGCTCCCCGAGGTCGTCCTCGTCCACGAGCGGATCGGCCCGCTCCCCGCGCTGGAGCTGATCCGCGAGGTGGCGCTCCGCTTCCCCGCCGTCGGCGTCGTCCTGATCACCGCCGACGCCGGCCCGGCGCTGTACTCCGCCGCGATGGACGCCGGCGCCCGCGGCATCGTCGGACTGCCCCTGGGCTACGACGAACTGGCCGCCCGGGTGCAGGCCGCGGCCCAGTGGGCGACGGGGGTGCGCGTCCACCTGGGGGGCAACCCGGACGCGCTTCCCGCGCCGACCGGCACCCTCGTCACCGTCACCGGCGCCAAGGGCGGCGTCGGCACCACCGTCACCGCCGTCCACCTCGCGCTCGCCGCGCGGGCCGCGGGCGCCCGGGTCGCGCTGGTCGACCTCGACCTCCAGTCCGGCGACATCGGCTCCTATCTGGACGTCCAGTTCCGCCGCTCGGTCGTGGACCTCGCCGGGATCCAGGACATCTCCGCCCGGGTCCTCCAGGACGCCGTCC